>JANRJN010000007.1:0-190038 GCA_033763945.1 Bacteroidota bacterium
CCCCAAACGAGGGTCATATATTCTCGCATCAAAGTCGTAGCTATTCCCATCACCCTTCATTTCATTATCCTTTTCTTTACCATTAAAACCATATCGGTAACTTGAGCTTGTATAATTTCTACCCGGCATTTGAGCACCAAAGGCATAGTAATCGGTAGCTGAAAGAACGTCGGGTACAAAATTATCAATTATATTGTCAGTATTTGCATCAACTGGTAATTTTCTGTCGCTTACAACTGCTATAACGTTACCTAAATGGTTGCTTAGTTCGTAGACTTTTGCCCCTAAACTGCGTTTGTTTACCAAAGTCTGGCTGGCAGTAATTACCTGGTTGGTATTGTTTACTAGGTTTCCTAACAAATCGTTACTGTTTAGTAAGCCTAATCGGCTGCTACCATAAATATCCTGTTCTTTTAAACGTAAATTTTCTACCATAGCTAAGCTGGTGTTGTAAGCTCCATCGTTCTCGTATGTTGCCAAAGTATTGCCTTGCGCATCGCGCACATAAAATGTTTCAGTAAACGAACCGTCTGCATTCAAAACTTTTTTACTAATACGATTGCCTTGTGCATCGTAATTGTAATAAATATTAGGTTTAGCAGTTGAACTACGTGTTATGCTTTGTATTTTACCATACACGGTCCACGCAATAGAGCTGATATTTTCAGAGGCATCTGCCACCAAGTTTCCAATTTTATCGTAGCTATAATTGCTTGCTGCTTGTGTGCCAATATCGCCCATAGTGCTTGCTCCGTTGCCATCAACTACATAGGCCAATTTATTGGTTGGTGCATTGGCAGGTATAGTTGTTTGTGGGTTATATGGGGTGTTTAGTGCATCGTAATAATAGTAGGTTAAATTATCCATAGCTCCTGCATTCGATTTACGATTAAGCGATGTAATATTGCCGTTTTGGTCGTATTTAAAAGTTTCGTTAAACTCGCTGGTAGTAGTACCTGCATTTACCCAATTGTTGCCGCTTACATTTCTGCCAATAACCTCAGCATTGGTAATGCGGTTTAGCTGATCGTAATTAAAGCCACGCAAAAACGAGTAAGGTTCGTATTTATTTATGGTTGCTCCAATGCCCGGCACCGTTACCCCAATTGGACTTGGGTTAAGGTACGAGGCGCTTAAGCCTTTAATATTGCCGTTAAATAAATTAGGCACCGCACTAAGGTTAGCTGTACTTAAAAAATAAGAGGCAGGTGTGGTATTCGCACTGTTAACAGGTGTATAATCATTATACGAACTGGCTACATCGTAATAACTAATACCATAACCAAACGCGTCAGCTCCATTGTAGCGGTTTAAATTATAGGCGTTTGAAGCCGCAGCCAGTGTGCTGTAACCATCTTTACCCATATCATTGCCTGCAACCAAAGCTTCGCTGTTTACTCCTTTTATCCAACCTTGTAAGGTGTAGGCGTAATCCAAACCCTGCACTTTATGATGGCCTAACTCGGTACGGGCTAAAGGACCATGCAGGTAATAATAGTACTTGGCATCCTGATCCCAGGTAATACTATCGCGGCTAGTGTAAACGTTTGTTATACGGTTATCGGCATCGTACAAATAACTGTGAACATACATATCGCGTTTGCCACGTTGGTAAACTACAGCATTTACTTTGCCGCTTATTAAATCGTAATTGTATTGCACACGTTTGTAGCGCTGATTGGTAAAACGACCCATGTTTGGATTATCGTTTATTAATTCTTTAACGTTACCGTGCACATCGTAACTGTAATGCGTGGCGTGTTGGTATGTGGCGTTGTTACCATCGTACACATTCTCAATACTTACCGAGGCTACGCGGCTTCGTAAATTATCCTGATAGCCATTACTAAAGTTAGCGGCATTAATAATTGGCGTAAAACTTGGGTCATCGCCATAAAAGGTTTGTGTTACTTCCTTATGACTACCACCCGAAATAAACATATTAAACGGATAATTAGGATCCGATAACAGGTCGCGCAAACCAAAACCTACAGGAATATCGGGCGACGTTTCTAACATATAAGTACCTAGTGTACCCACCATACTTATACGGCCCAAGTAATCGTACTTGGTATAACTGTATTTTTGGTTAGAACTGCTGGTGCTTTGGAATTTTTGTTCAGCATTTTGCGAAGCCACCAAACGCCCCAGGTTATCGTAATAAAATTTACTAATACCGGCATCGGGGGTTTCTTGTTTTACAAGTTGATGAAGCGAATTGTAAGTATAGGTAGTTAAAAACTGATGCTTGGTATAAACTTTTTTAGGATAGCCGCTCACACCATACTGGTCTCTATCCTGCTTAATGGCCTGCCCATTGGTTTGTGCGCCGGCATATATAGCGGTGAGGTTAATTGGTTTAACGCCCTGCGGCGGAACCGTGCGTGCTAAATCGCCTGCTTGGTCGTAATAATACAAGGTGTAGTGATAATCGGTATTATTGTATTTCATGGCCAGGTTTTCTATAACGCTGCTCATGCAATGCTCTTTGTATTTACGAATAAATATGTTTTTGGTTGAATCAATGTATGAATCAAATTTTTCATCGGCGGTATTATCCACAATATCTTGCAAATACGGGGCACAAGGCTCCTCGTAATTGGTAGTAGGCATAGTATCGGTTGGCCAGGGGATGTTGGCGCAAGATGGTGATACGTTTATTAGGGTGGCGGTGATTGGTCTCATTTCACACATTACCCCTGCATAATTAGCCATGTGCTCAATTTCTATTTTAATTTGATACGTTTGCCCTGCAACTAAATTTGCAGCATGCGAATAAACTGCACTATTACCTGAATAAGTAGGGTAATCAAAACAAGCAATCGTACCAGTTTCTAAATAAGTACCGGAATGAACCATGACATTGTCAAGATAAAATCTATAATAACAAGCTCTTAAGCGCATTGTAGGATAATTTATGTAGTAAGAGCCTGATACAGGTACCTGAAAATTTTTAATAAAGGTTGTAATGTGATTAGATGTAGGGAAAAAAGAGGCGATTGTACTGTTATATAAACCTCCGTTGCATACACCGCTGGTGATATTAATATTTGGTATTGGCACCAAAGGATTGTTTGGTCCAGGAATAAAAACAAGAGAGGGCGCTGGTAGACTTGTTGTTTGACCATCGGGAATGCATGAAGGTGCAATGGTTGAATAATTTACACCATAACCTGGACTATGAAAGGCAACTTTACCTGGTACATACGTGATATTACCACCATTTCCCCCTAAGCTTAAATTGTAGCAATCCCATGGATCATTGGCGCTATATCCAGGAATGTGTGGGTCAGCAGATGGCATAACAATCCAATTAAAATTACCCATTGCACTATTTGTTAACGAATAGTTTGGAGTTTGATCCGAATATTTAAACCCTTCTATAACAAAAGTGCTATTAGCAGTATATGCCGCTGTTGTGGCTGCACATTTAATACATTCTTTCATTGGAAAGCAAGTAGTTACTTGTAACGAGTCGCTTGTACCTAATATAGAGGCCATTTTAAAATTAAACAGATTTCCGCTATTTACAACACCATATAATTTTATGGCAGTATTAAATGCACTGCCTAAAATAGTGGTAATGCTGTTTGCACTGCCAGTAGGATTAACTTTAGTTATTTTAATTTTACACGAGCCCGCAGGAGCTGTTGTTGGTAAGGAAGTAGATTGGTTCACGACAATCCAACCTTCAATATTATTGGCATTGGTAGCCGTGGCATCAGGCAACCAGTAGTAATAATTTTGTAAGGGTGCACCACTGCTATTGCTGGTGACTGCGCTGTTTAAATAACTGCGTAATAAGGGTGTAAAAAATGTGTTGTTAGAAATATCAATGGCAGTAGCCGATGTTAACATACTTGCAAAACCCGAGTTATTAGTAGTAGCCCATGCCTCCACATCGTTTTTTGCCAAATGTTCGCTGGTGTTGCAAGTAGCCAAATCAAAAGAGCAATCGCCTACCTTTAAAGGCGAGTAAACCCAGGCGCCGCTGCTATAAGTGCCTATAAATAATTTGCCCGGTATGCTAGTTGTGCCCATAGCACATCCACCCACCGAAACAGCACTTGATACTTCGGCATCAATATTAAACTCGCCCAAAGCAGTAATACTTGGAGCAAAATTTTTAAACGTTTGTATACACGCTTCGTTATAACCTGTAGGGAAGGTAAAAACAATTTTTAAACGTTTGTTAACCGTAGTGCCATCTTCAACAATAATTTCGTTAGTGCCACTATTGTTATAACTCCATTGCCAATTGTTATTAGAATTGCCAGGTGTTTCTAACAAGGGTTTAAAGCTATTGGTAAATACGTAGCTGTAAGGGGTGTTAACCGAAGTTTCGTAAATTAGCCCCGTTAAATAATTAGTAGCATTGCTTGGTGCCGGAAAACGGTAATTACTTGAAAAAGAATTTAACAGCGCACTTAAAGCTTTGCCTGTGCCGTTGGCTTTACATGGCGGTGTAAATGCGCAGCCCGCTAAATTAAATGGAGAAGAACCTGTTAAAGGCAAAGTTTTATTGGTTAAATTTCCACTAACATCATAAAACGACACAACAGCATTTACATTAAAAGCACCCCCAGCACCTGACGGTTGTAAATCGGTAAATTGGCTAATGGTATATGTTGGCGTGCCAAGCGTTGGGTCGTAATTAGCCCAATCTATTGGCGATGCAGAAACAAAACCGGAAGGAATGGTGGGAGGTAAAACTAAACTTAAACCCTGAGTAACAGGAGTAGAAAGCATATTAAATTGTCCATTTAATACATTTGTTGCAATACTATTCTTTTTATAAACCGGAATTAAATAAGGAGAAGGAATTGAGCCATATATTTCCTTGTATAATTTCTGAGTAAATTGCGGTACATTTAAACTTAAGTTGGAATTAACCGGGATATAAAGTATATTGCTACTAACTAAAGCGTTTAATAAATTTTGAAAATCGTAGGCAATAGGACACATACCTGTTTGCGCAAAAATGGCTGCATCGGTATTATCCTCGCTTGTTCCGGCCAAGGCAAGTGCATCAGTGGTTCGGTAATAGCGCTTGGTTTTGTTTTTAAATAATTCTTTAGTAGCAAGTCCACACATTTGATCTTTATTGTATGGGGTTAACGTATTATCAAT
The DNA here is from genome assembly GCA_033763945.1 of Bacteroidota bacterium. Lineage (GTDB taxonomy): Bacteria > Bacteroidota > Bacteroidia > B-17B0 > Aurantibacillaceae > Aurantibacillus. The sequence goes on from JANRJN010000007.1 coordinate 5,131, forward strand.
ATAATTATACCAATTTTTTAAAGAATATAAGTAGGAAGTAAAAAGCCAGCTAGGAAAAGGGAAACTTGAATAACCTGCACCAGATGCGGCAAATAAAGACATTAAGTTGCCATAGGTGGTATATTCCACTTTGTTTTCATCAAAATTAGCGTTACCAATACAATCGTTACATCCTCGTAAAGGTCCGTTCATTACATACGATTGTGCCGCTTCGTCTTGCATTTCACGTTTCATTTGTAAATACAGGGTTTTAAAATTATCCCAAGCTTTACGTTTGTATGAATCATCAGTTGGGGAAGAACCAGGTTTTTTAATATTAAAAATATAATTAGGAGAAAAACCAGAAGGTATACTTCCACCGGGATAATAATTGAGGGTCTCTAATTGAGCTAATAATCCCGTAGCACCGGTAATGGGAGTATTAGCCTGTTGCATCAAATCGGTAGATATTAAGGCAGCATATTGAAAGAGGTTTAATCCGGAACCTTTGTAATTAAAAAAACGATTATTGGCTGTTTTATATTTACTTTCATTAAAATACATGAAAGTAGGTGCAAAAGCGGAAAAATCGACTGGAGTTGCAAAACCCGGACCATAAGTAGTGTTTTGTAATTGCATAATAGTACCCGGAGATGCAATATATTGTGCAGGATTTGGCAATGGAATAGGAAAATTACCCGCTGAAGTAGCAACATAATATTTACCATTACCATTTGCATGCCAGTAAGGGTCGTATATCATAGGGTTAATAATACCAATTGAACCAGGATCTAAATCATCAATATCATCAATAGCCACCAATAATGAATCGTAGTTATCACTGCTTGGCGGTATTGAATAATTATCAGTTCCAATAACTGCAGTACCAGCTGCATTGTATTTATTCATACTTACTGCAATGTTAGATAATCCAACTACAGGCTGGCTATTTTTCATGCACCAATCAATATAGGCATATTCAGGATGGTAAATTAATAATGATTTTGCCCAACTAGGTTTAAAACGCATTACAAAATCGTAGGCATTTGCTAAGTATTTTGGACTTACTAAATATTGATTGGTTCCAGGGACATTAACAGGAGAGCCAAATGCCGTTACAGGAGGATTATAAACACCCGGTGAAACTAATTGCACGGTAACTTTATCGGGGTTGCCGTTTTCGTCTACATAATCTAAAATTGTTTGGTTTAAATAATAAACAGGGCGTTGCCATGGGGCAGGACCTCCGCCGGGTGCAGTAACTCTTGGTAATTTACTACCTGCATTAAACACCGAAACAGGATAAGGCGCTGCATCAAAGGTTACACCGCTTCCATTGAACTCAGCATATTGACCGCTTGGTGACATATCAAACAACATAGCTTGTTTGGCAACTTCACAATAACTATCGTACTGGCAAGGCTCGTTACATTCTTTTACCAAGGCATTGTATTGGGCATCGGCTTCAGCTTGCAACATGCCAGGGTTTTGAGAAATTAAAAGAGCTGTAAAAGCAATTTGCCCTCCCAATTTTTCAACACATTCTTTACAATCCAGTTCACAACCCGAAATATTTAAATTACCTGACTCGTCGGCATCAAATTGAGTAGGAGATTTAGGACATTTTGCTAAATAATCGTTTAAATAATAATCTAATGCTTTTTGATTTACGGTTAGTTTTTTAAGTATTGTGTACTCGCCAATATCAGTAAAATTTACCGCTAAAGATGTATTGCCCGCTGAAACAATTTGCGAAAATGAAAAGTTAACATTATTGTTACCACCTGTTCCATCTAAAACAGGATTAGGATTTGTGATTGTACCCGACGTGTTAACCACTTTACCAAGAGTATAGATAATTGGAGCAAACGTAGATGGGCGATTACCGCAAGCATCTACAATATCAAACTCTAAATCATACACGCAATCGTAACACAATGCAGGTGCTTCGGTAGGATTTTCAGGAATTGAGCCTCCAACGCCCCTGTATACAGAACCGGAACTTGTAGGATCGCCACCACCGCATGATTGAAAACATGACCCTAACGCAGAATAATTGAATAAATACGTTTGTGGACTGGTAACAATAATTTTTTCGCTAAATACCAAAGCGTCTCCATCAATTTCGTTATTGTCTTTTGGTGTATTGGTATCGTTGGTGTTTAATTTATTTAATAAATCAACGTCAATTGGGGTAGACACCGTTGATAAATTTGTGGTGCCATCAGCCGCATATAGAGGATCTAGATTGCCAGGCTTTGTACCGCTTAATGCAGTAGCTACCACTTTACCTTCTTGGTTTAAATAGCTTATGGACACCTGACCATTAGCATCAACCACAACATTTTTTGTGTAATGGTTGGCATAACCAGCCTCTGAACCAAACAATCTATCCAGTTCTTCTTGTGTTACCGAACCGTATAAATAGCGCGTATCGTGTTTAGGAACCGCGGAATTATTTATTTTAAAGGCTTCACCTACCCCACTTTGCTTGGATATTTTACCCGTCATATCTGGCACAAATTCGGTTTGGCTAAAAGGAAATGTTTCATTATTTGCAGCTACATTTTCGCTATTGGGCGTAAAGCCATTGTTATAATTTAAGCTTTGGAAGGGGTTGTTGGTTGAATAGTATTGACCGGTACCATATAATTTATTAAAACCCGGGGCATCAACAGCACAGCCGCCTCCAGTGCTTGGGGCAAATAAATCTTTTGTATAAGCCTTAGGTGAAGCATCATTATTAAAGTTAAAAGCAGTTTCGGTACCAATGGTTTGTTGGTAGAATTTGATGGTGGAATTATTAACCGGGGTTGGTAAAGCATTTATTGCCGCACGCCCAATATGGTCGTAATACTTCTCGGCTACTATGGCAAAATTATCGGAATTGTTTTTAGTAACTGTTTGGCGGTTGTATTGCGCACCATCAAAATAACTTACCACTTCTTTCTTTTTACCTTCTTCTGCATAGGTTGCAGTGTACACCCAATTTTTATTGCTCTCGTGGGCATAAGGGCGTAAATCGATATAATAAGGGTCGGTTGCAAAACCTGCTATTCCTCCTCCAACGCCGGATGTAGATTCTATATTTGAACTGATAGTCGAATAATCAGGCCAGGTCCAGTTTGTATATATTTCTGACAACAGAGGATTACCCAAGGCTGTTAATACAAAAGGTGTTTTTGCCTTACCAACACCACGAATTCTAAAAAATAAATGCCCGCTCTCGTATACATTACTTATGGAATACGTATTTTGACTTGTGCGCACTCTGTTTGAATTGTTTTTAAAATCTATTGAATGGTCAATCGCCCAAAAGGTATTGCCTGTTCCTGGACCATTACTATAAGCATATTCATCTAACCATAACCATTCGATATCGTATTCTTCTGCACCTGAAATTCTGTGCCAATTCAAAACTATCTCATTGCCGGTTGTTGTACCGGATAAATATTGAACTGTAAAATCGGCAGTATTAACGTAGGGTGTAGAAAAAGATGTATTTAAATCGTAATATCTTTCGGCATCGTATTGCAATTCTACAAATAAATTGTTAGGTAAGTTTGATGTAACTATTGGTGTTGTTGACGAATACGAATTGTAAACACGCACCGCCGTAATGATTACCAATGATTGGTAACCTCTGTCATAAACCAATTCATCTAAGTCTACTTCGCCTGTTGGTGCACTTGCATTTGTGTGAGCGTTGAAGCCGCTAAAATTAACAGTTAATGTTTTAACAACAGATATTCCGGTTAAGGCTAAACTACCCGGTAAATAAGCATTATAGCTAACGGTTACATCTATTTCGGCTCTATAAATATTATTAGTTAATAAGGATGAAATTGTCCCCAAAGAAGTTACTGTCCTGTCAATACCAAAAATTAATTTGTTTTTATAGGTATGGTCAAAAAAACCAATGCTCGAAGGTGTTGCAGCGTTAGCACTTACCTGAGTATATTTATCATCCTGCAAAAACAACATGTTGTTGCTTGCACTGTAGGATGATAAATTTAATCTGTTGGAGCCTTTTTCGCGAGCCGCTTTAACGCTCATATTAAAAAATAATACGATTGCAAACATTAAAAATTTACTTTGATGTTTGAGTGTTGAAAATATGAATAACAAGTTTTGCATATTACTTATTTTTTTTAATTCGTGTTTTATTTCTTAAGTCAACTAACCTATAGTTATAATACTTAGGGGCAGGTTTTAATTTTTCATTATCATTTACAATGTAAAGTGCATCGTTAAAAATTTGTGGATCAGCGGTTAATAGCTTAAAATTTTTATACATAATTTCTAATCGTGGTTGTTTTGCATCCGCATAAAAATCAGATTTTAAATTTATCTCCATGTTGTAAAATAATACCAATTTGGTATATCTGTTTTCAAGTGTGTTTATAGAAATTTCTACTTTATTATATTCGCTATTTTCAGCGTTGTCAAACAGCAGGGTGTATTTTTTTTCATGTGCGTTAATCGTTTCCACCTTTATATCCGAACACATGGTTAATAAAGAATCTGAATTTGTCCCTAAAGGATCTGTATCACTTGGTGTGTTATCGCCAACGCTAATTAATTTATCTCCTTTATTTATAGAAATAATTTTATCGTTAATGGTATAGGTTTGAATATCATCTACCATAGTATACGAATTGCTTTTATACTTCACGTATTTACCGTTTTTTGACTCTAATCTCTCTTGTGTGTTATGTTCGGTATACACTGTATAATACGTATCTATACTATAACTCTCCAATTTAGCATAACTGGCATTCACCTTTTTAAAATCTGCCTGTGCCTGAATAAGTATAGGGTTGGTGATGGCCCTTACTAAAGAGGTTAACACAATCAAACAAATAGTAAAATATTTTTTTTGTTTAAACATACTTAGGGTTTATAATAATGTGTTTTAGATTCTTTAATGGTCATTATCCCACGCTCTGTTTCTTTTTTTACACGAATTAAATTACCTTGATCGTCATATTCGTAAAACGTAGCAAAATTATTAGCATCTAATTCGGCCACATATTTTAGGGTTACCGGATGATAGACATAGGTTTTTATACTACTCTTTACAGGGTGCATACGAATATCATCGAAATAAACAGCGTTGGCACCTGTACTTTTTAAATTAACCGCAATTGGACCCGCATAAACACTTGGAATAGTGTAAACATATTCTACACGTTGCCAACCATCGATAATTGCCGAGCGTTTTAAATTTTTAGTAACAAAAGCGCCACCTGTTGAACCTTGGGTAACGGTGACCTGATTGGTAGTATAATCTAAAGGCTTGTTACCTGTATAATTTTCTTTTACCCAATACGACATTACATAATCGGTACCTGAATAAGGGGTAAACGGATAAATAAAATCGAAAGGTTTTAAAGTGTATGCACAAGAAGGAGTTGAACTAAATACAAAAGGTGTATTGGCCACTACTTGTTTTGTTTGTGACAGTGTTTGCCCTGCCGGAACATTAATACTGTACTTACCAGTATGTGCCGTGTTAGCCGAGAGGTTTGCTAGATTGGAGTAAAAATCGAAGTGATGTTCTTTTTTACAAACAGATGGGTAGAATTGATAATCTTCAAAACCATCAAACGCAATTTCTTGCAACTGGGCGTTTGCAGCCGTAGCAATAGGGTAACTTTCGTTATAGCCGTAAAGTGCCGAAGAGTATCTGCCTAAGGCATCTTTGGTTTCAATTTCGGTGCCAAACTGATTGTATTTTGTGGTTTCAACAGTATTTACCCATTTGTTGTTGCCAGCTGAAGAGCCTGTGCTAAACGTCCAATCTAAATTACTGCCAGCAGGCGAATATAATGAAGCATAAGTAGTAAAGTATCCATCGTTACGTGTATCGGTATTTAAGCCATTAGCCGCCGATGAAACGTTTTGAACCCTATCCGTTAAATAGCTATAGGCCGATTTACTGCGCCAATTGCCTTTAATGCCCTCAAAGTATGGGTTTACCTTATCATCTACTAATTTGCCGCACTTAACGTATGGTATGCCGCCTTGGCTACACTCGGAGGTTAATGCTCCAGAAAGGCAAGGGGATTTAATTTTAATAGGGGCCGAGTATAATATGGTGCCGCCGGCATTTTTTATTACAAAATCGCAAGCAACCTCACTGCCTTGGCAACTGCTTTGGTTAACATTTGGAACAAGATCTACAACGTTAGCATTTTCGGATTGTGCTAACCCTTCGAAATAGCCTCTTAACGTAGGTGTCCAATTAACAGGTGTTGGGCCGAAATCTAAAATTATAACACAAGAATTTTCATATTGTCCGTAACATTCATCTCCTAGTAAACCAACTAATTGATTAGCCGAATTAAAAGGGGAAGATCCTGTATAACCGGGTCCAATCCATAACACTCTAGACATATGATTTACACCTCCCACATTCCAATTACATACTGGTATGTATGGAAAATAATTTAAAAGATTTTCGGTCAATCCATAATTGTTATAATCGGGGGATAAATTTGGAGAATTAAACCCTGCACTTAAAAATTTATATGCGTAACAATCAAAACCAACACCTAATGAACTATTATAACCAGAATGTCTGTATAAATAAGTTGCATTAGATGTGTTATAATTTAAATTCACTTGCGAAGAATTGAGCACAGGAGTAACAATGCCTCCATTTAAAAAAGCATTTGTATAATAACTGGTGTTCGGAACTGGTAAAGTGCAAGAAGGATATAAAGTACTTAAATTTGAACCATTAAATAAATCTATACCATTATTTTTAGTATTAAACAAATTTTTAATTAAACTAATTAAATCTAAAGTCGTTTGTGGTAGAATACATGCACAATTATCGCTTTGCGAATTACCAATTGGCAATTGCCATTGATCGGAAAATAAAGTACCGGTAGCCTCTAAAATTTTTGAAGAAGCACTAATATTTAATGCCCCCGGTAAAGTTGCCGGCAAAGGATTGTTTAGGCAGGTTAATGCCTGCATATTGCTTGTTAATAGATTGCGTTTGGCTGAACGTAACACTTTTACGGTTACGGCACCTGTTATATTAATAGGATTGCCATTTTGATCAATAATCGATATTTGCTGAGAGCCAATTCTATCACAAACCCAAGCACGTTGATTCGTTGATGATGTAATTAATGCCAATTCATCCCCTAAACTTAAATAATCACCAATATTAGTTATCCCTCCTCCAATCGTCAATCCGTTTACGAAACCAGAAAAATTAAAACTCATTCCAACCGTACTGTAAGCTCCACCCATTAAATTATAACCCCAGTGTGCCGGGTATTTAACATTATAAATAGGGTCGTTAAAATCGTTTAAGGTTTTTGTAATAATCGATTGGCCGGTTTCTTCGTCGTAAGCTAAGCTTTCGGAGGTAGTTGTTGATTTATCAATACGTATGGTTGTTTTTTCTAAAATACCGTACTTGTTTACCACCTTTGTTAACACACTGGAGCGGAAGCGCGATAATTCGTATTGCGTAGACGGCCATATGGTTGGCACTACCGCCGGAATTAACCCTACAATAAATGTGGAAGCATTGTTTTGCGAACTAACCATATTGGTTTCGGTTTGCGATTCTCTAAAATCTGCCACGGCATCAAAATCCATGCCTATTACGGCAGAGCTGGCAATACCATTTTTATTGATTACTACGCAATTATTATCTAACTCATTGGCAGCATAGGATGCGTCGGAGGAGATACCGCGTTGACCAGGTTCTTGATAGCCATTTTTTGATTTGTAATAAAAGCGTGTTTCTTTTTCAGGAGTTGATTTCCCTTGTGCATAATCTAATTCTGCTTTCGGTTTGCCATGCATATCATTGGTAATAATAACATAGCCTTGTGAAGCTGACACCAAATCTTTACTCGATATTTTAATTAATGTTTTTAAAGGACTGCGATACTGCTTCGGCATAATTGGTGTATGCTTACAAATAGTAGGATAATCTTTTGCTGTATAAAACTCGTACACTTTATACCCGTTTTTGGCAACATTAGGTGCATTAGGAGGTATTATACTTTTTACTTTTACTTTTGAATAACCTACGTTTGGCGAAGGATAGAATGACTCCCCAAAAGGCCCTTCTACATAATATCGGTCATCGGGAGCTAAAACTGCCCATTTATTTTTACCCAAATAGAAGGGTTGCTTTAACGAATTTTCCTCGCTACCAATCATTGGCTCATAACTGGCAACTCCTGAACTAATTTCTCTGCCATACTCATCCATAGCCGCGTAACTGTACTCTTGGCCATACGTACTGTAATCCTGTCCTGGATTGGCACCAACAGCAGTCATTACATCCCAATTATCTTTTATGGACAATTCTTTTACACGACTACCGCCACCCAATTTTTTACCAAAAGGTGTGTATAATCTTACCATAGATTTTGCTGGTATAAAGGTGCTGCAATACCCTTTGTCAAGTATTGCTTTGTTAGGATTTTTAAAACCGGTTACCAAGGTTTTTAAGGCACCTTTAGCTGAAACGGCCATTTGCTTTAAAGCTTCTTCCACATCCTCAGGTGGAGCGAAACCGGCACCATCCCAAACTACCGAGCCATAATTAATTCGTCCAAATTGAGCGGCTGCCAAAGCTATTGGGTTAATAGTTGGAGAAGTGCCTGAACGTTTAATCTTGACACCTTTTATTTTAATCCACGCTTTACCTGTAAGAGCACCACCAGAAGTTTTTATTAAATCGGCTATGGGTAATTTAGTATCATTATCTACTTCAATATCAGCATATCCTGAAACGTATTCATAAAAATTACTTTTATGGTCAATAGTTGGAGTAGCATTATCTGTTAAGTTAACTAAGAATTTAAAGTAGAGTTGTTTGTTTCCATCATTAATGTCCTTAAGGTAGTACCTTAAAAATTCATAAGTTGAATCTATAGGACTTGTTGGACTCGTTTTTAAATCAATGACCAAATAATTAGAATTGGTATACCCTGTAAAGGCTGTGCCACTGAATAAGCTATTGGCGTAAGAGCCACCAGCGGTTGGTACAGATGAAGTGGCTCCAATAACATTAAACATTTGAGCCGCTGGCATATTTTGTACAAAGGCGTAATCATCGGCTTCGTATTCGATATTTATTTCGCCACCAGATGGTAAAGCAATTTTACTGAGCGACCAAGCTGCAGCATAATTATCAGCGTTAGATTTATCTTGTTCGGAATAAGGGAATTCTGCATTTGTAACTGGTGCGCCATAACTATAATCTATGTTGGAGCCAACAGGTTTATAATTCCCCCAGCGGTCATATGCTTTGTTATGATAATTGTAATTATGAGCAATATCATACGTAAATTGATATTGGTTAAATCTAGCCCGGGTAGATTTTCCATAAGTGAAATAAACTCTTTTTAAAGTTAATTTTCCGCCTGCGTTAACAATAGTTTCGGTTTCGTTACCAACTTTAGTTTGATTGCCACTGTTGTTAGCTAATTGAGCGGTTGTTCCTCCTGAGCTACCGCAAGAGTTTGCATTTTTACATAATTCATACGAATATTCAAAGTTAACTGTTTTAATGGGTATGGCATTTGATCCATTGGCTTTGTATTCTGGTTTAGAATATAAAATAATTTGATCTATTTTTTTTGATCTAGGACCAGTCGCATCTCTAGTTCCGTCCTCAAGCGCTCCATAGCTATCTTTCCTCTCTGATAATACAAATTTGGCAATATAATTTTTAGTCTCCACTTCATCTAAATACCAAATTTCTTTTTCGCCATAAGTGTAATTTGCACTGTTATCATTCACATTTGATTTAGAGTTTTCATTGTAATTGGCATAATTAGCACAATGCGAAACAGGCATACGCCATTTAAATATTTCATCGGGAGGAAATCCGCTTCTACTTGGTCCAATTGATTTGGCATAATGAAATTTTGTGTAAGTACCATTATCTTGATCATCGGGTCCATTATTATTTAAATCCACATAATCTGCCGAAACAACCGCCGTTAATAAGTGAGAATAGGCATAAGCGGGTGTTTCTGTCATGTTAAATACATTATCAATCCCTCTAGTATTGTCTTTGGAAGCATCGGTAGCATTATATTGTACTAAACCTGAGGCTAAATCATTCGGTTCAGCAATGGTAAAACTTACTTCTTTTGATTTTAAGTTGTATGTTGGTAAGCCATAGTAATATCTCGAGCCATCTGAGTTAATGACACTAATCTCGGCAATGTGATGATCTGGTGCACTTGCATTCACCTTCATTGGATTTACATTGTCAATATTTGTAACACCTGTGGTAGAATATAAATCTTTTTGTAAGCCAAAACTTTTTGCTTCTTTGGTATTTAATGTTACAAATGGTTGATTGCGTTTTTGACGAGCTGCCAGAGAATTATTAGCGGGATTGAGGACAATGCTTGTTGGATCGTAGTTATAACGCTCAATATTTTTTTTAGATTTTATGTATGGTAAATTTGAATTTAAATTGTTAGCGGTATTAGTGCCCCCTTGTTGGATTAGCACACCATAAGCATCTTGTCCTTTTAAACTGTTGTACAATTGAACGTTTGTTGGATTTGAACCCATTTCGCCAACTTGTTTAAAATAATAAGGTTCGTAATCATTATTGGGTGTATTCCCTTTAAATTTAAAATAATCAAGTGCTTCGTTATCGTCTTTCCATTTGCCACTGGTTGATTTCACATCAACTACACTAATATTTACACCTGCTTTAAATAAGTTTCCACCACCTAATTCAGCACCTAATGAGTAACTATCAGATCTTGATCCAGACGTATTATCAAATACGTGTCCCACATCACTTCTAAAAGGACGATATGCGCCACCTATACCATGACCCGTTACATTATATACGTCGTAGGTAAAGTTGGTTAAGGGTAAATTTTTAGTAGTTCTGCTAAAAGACCCGTCTTTTTCCCGGTTAAAGTCCATCATGGCGTCTTCGTTATTTTGACCAAATTCAGAATACATATATCCGTAGGATTGAATATCTTTCGAGGTTTCAGCCAATTTTTGAGAAGCAAAATAGCCACCTAATGTTACATTTGCATCAGCACCAAAAATAGATGCGCCAAACTTTACACTCAGTGCCACATTATTGCTTATCATTGGCATAGAGTAATTAGGCACGTATGATTGTAATCCAAAGTTAATTGAGCCGGCCGCGTTTCTTCCTTTCGACGCAATTGTACTCACACTTTTTGTAATGTTTAATACATTGCCGCCATTAAAAGCAGCGTAAGGATTTACGTTAACACTTGTAACTGTTTTTTCGACTGACCTTGTTTTATTAGCTGAAAAACTTAAACTCTTTAGACCAGCGCGTGTATTAAATGTTCCGCTTGATTTAATACTAGAAGATGTCACATTGGATAAAGACTTATCATTATCATCCTCTTTTGCTACCCTACTTCCAAAACTTAAATTTGGTGAAATATCTAAACCGTCCTTTGCACTCGAGTGCAAACCTAAACCAGCGTCTAATTTGCCTTTGCCTCCAACTCCTGCGGAGATACCAATACCAACATTTAAACTTACGCCAAACCCTGTGTAATTATTATAATCTAAACCAATACCAACCGTAGCAGGGTTGTTTAACTTAAATGCGTTACCTTTTTTATGACCAGAAGGTTTATTACTTTCTTTACCAAACAACTCAAAGTCAACACTTGCATTTATACCATATGATCTATTTGGTTTCATGTTACTTTCTTTTTTAATAACATCGCCTTTAAAATCATCCGGAATCCCTCTCATAGATCGGTTTACAGACCCCACATTTAAATTCCAGCCTAAACCTACCCAACTCGCTTCTTGATCGGTTGAAATACCCGATGCATAAGACATATTAATAGGGTACCCTTCCACATCCATTAAAGGAATATTGTATTTAAAATCTCCAGAAAATACATCCACCATATCGGAAGTGGAAATAGGTTCAAACGATTGCACTTCTGGTTGAGAAGGACCGCTTGTAAGCGCCATACTTGCCGTTGGAAAAATAATTTCTGTAATAAAAAGCAACAACAGTGTAAAACTAATTGGTCTGCTTACTTTATTTTTTAAGAAAAATTTTGTCATAATCTTATTAAGTCTAAATATTATTTTTATTGAAACTAAAATTGATGGTTCCGCATTTTAGTAAACTGTTTTTATATTGAAATGTAATTTCATTACTTGAAGGTTTACTAAAACCAACAATGAACTTGTTTGTTTTAGCTAATTCGCTTAAGCGTTGAAAGTAATAGATGTTGCAGGGAGTATCAATGCCTTTGGAATCCTTTAAAATTAAATCATTCTGCATCTCAGTTAAAAAATAGTTGAGTCTTTTGTTATAATCCGACTCCATATTTTGTTCTTCAAAATCTACAATGTCACCTGTATAACCATCAATAGTAATTTCAAGCACAAAACACAAATAGTTATCATACTCTTTTTGAATTGAATCCTTTTCAGCATTTGATATTCTTTCTAATTCATCCTTATAATTTAAAGCTATTAACTTTTTAGAATCGAACGGTGTAAGTTTGAAAGAATATTTACCAATATTTTTCGAATAGGATGTCCCAGTATATTCATACTCTTCCTTATTTGCTTTTTTTAATGAGCAAGATTGGAATAAGATTACCACTACAATAATATAACTACTTATTAATTTTACCATCGTATTTATTGTTTACGTACTCTATTATTTCTTTTGTTAAATCTTCTTTATCGCTTGCATACATTATATTTCCTTGGCCGGTTGCTCCTAACAAAAAATCATATTTTTTTTCTTTACCATAATCCTCAATATATTGATTAAGCTGTTTCCATATTTGGTCGGTATAATCTTTATATAAAACTTCGTTTTCTTGATTAAACTGATTTTCCTTTAAAAGGTATATTTTTTTTAATTCATTTATTTTTTCTTCGTTTTTTTTAAAATCTCCATTTTCTAATGATTGTATATTTAACTTCAAACTGTCTAAATACGTCTGCTTTACAATCTGAATTTTTTGGTATTTTGTTTCTAATTCTTTTTTCTCCTTAAATTCTTCAAAAACTTTTAGCGTTGTTACATATCCTATTTTTTTATTATTTATTATTTGAAAGTAGGTTAGTATACATATACCCGTAAATGATAGTACTATATAAGTTCCGATTATTTTTTTATTCATAATTAATTTATTTTAACTCTTCCTTCCCAAACCTCATTTTTTTGATTGTAAACATGTATTTTGTAATATTTGCCTGTTGTTAAACTCGAAACATTTAAAGCAAATCTATTATCTCCAATCGCTTCTACTAAACTTGGTGTTGATGTTTGTATTAACCCATCATCATTAAAAATTTTGTAAGTCAAATTTGTACTTGAAGGGGAAAAATACTCTTCATCAAACATGAAATAGAAATTATTTGTTGTTCCATTATTTATGGAGTTATAATAACCAGCATCTAGTTTTTTATTAAGAATAGCGTAATGTTTTGAATTTGAGACCAAACTAATATCGTATACATTTAAATTATCAGTGGCTGTGCAACCATTAGCATCGGTTACAACAACATTAACATTGTAGACAATAGAAGAACCAAAACTTGAAGTGATGGAATTGATTTGTGGGTTTGAAATTGTATTGTTAGTTAATGTTATTCCTGTTGGGCTAGTTGTCCAGATATAATTGTATGGGGCAGTTCCGCCAATCGCAGTAGGGCTGGCTCCAATACCTATTGCCGTTGTTGGGAAGGATGTAATAAATTGGTCCGGACCTGCATTTGCTGAAAGATTACTAGCATTAATACTTATTTGGTTAGTGGCAATACATCCTCCATAATTTGAAGTTACAGCATATGTTTGTGTACCTGAAACAATTACCGAAACATTTTGTCCTGATAAATTACCCGGTTGCCATGAATATAAAACAGAAGGTGCAGTCAATTCAGAATAATAAGGTCCTAAAAGACCTATAAAAGTAACCAAGTATAAATTTGCTGACAACAAAACAGAACCGCCAAGACAAATTGCTGAATTAGGAGTTGAAAAAGGTATAACAGAATAAAACCCACCTAAAGGGTTACAATTTATGGCAACTGGATTTGATGGCCCAACGGATTCTTCAATAAAAATAACTGTATTGGCTATTCGAGAACTATTCGTAATATTATCAAAACCAAAGCCATTATTATTTGTGGTTCCCACCAAAGTTTGATCAAAAACAATAACCCTTCCATTTATATAGCCAGTATTATTTGAAGCACCACTAATAATAAGTTTAGCATAAGAAGCAGTATCAATTACTGAAGTGGGGCCTGATATAAATGCATTAGCACCTAAATTAGAGTAATTGTTAGTATATATTAAACTGCTATCTGCAAGATTGATAGTACCGCTGTTATCTAAACTATCTTGAATTTCGGTATAACCATTGTTGTTATATACTGCAGTTCCATTAGAAACATCTAATTTATTAGTTGCTAAAACATAGTTATTATTGATTAAAGTTGCCCCTGTAATTTTTACGTTTCTACTTGCAGTTAAAGTACCATTGTTAGTTGCATTAGCATCACTTTGTACTAAAACATCGTTACCAGCACTTGCTGTGTTTGAATTCGCAAATGTTGCACTATTGCTTACTTGAATATTTCCATTTGCAAGCATTGTTCCACTATTTGTAACAGTAGAATTTGTTAAAGCCTTGATATCGCTACCTGTTTGTACTTCTTTTGTATTTGAAAACGTAGAATTAGATACTTGTACATTACCTGCGGATAAAGTACCAGTATTCATTACTTCACTTGAAGTTTGAATAATTAAATCGCCTATAAAAGCAGTTGTATCATTAGTAAGGGTTCCTGTGGTTATTTTAGCCTGATTTGAAACTTTCAGATCAGAATGGTTTTCAAATAATCCTTGAGAGTTTACAATTAAATTCCTACCAACATATCCAAGACCTTTCAAACCATAACCTACATATTGTAAAAAATTTCTATCAGCAATTTGATTATTTAAGGCCTTTGCATCATTTATTACCTTAAAATCAGAATAACTGTAAAAATCAGCGTTGTTAATAAAGGTGCCTTTAGAAATAGTAATTAAATTAGCTTGAAGAAGTCCCGCATTTATTAAAGTATCACTTACATTATTTAAGGTTATGGATTGGCCGACATAAAAACTAGTTATATATGGTATCGTATTGGTAAACGATTTATTGTTAATTTTTACTTTTGCATTGGCTATTGATGAATTTAAATTTTTAGTAATGTTAAAAGAAGGATTAATGTTATCAATAAAAACATTATCTCCAGAATTTGCAATTCCTGTAATATTAATAGATCCATTTACATTAAATAAGTTTAAATACTCTGTTCCCGAACCAGCATCTAAATTATAACTAAAGAAATTATATAAATATTTTTTTCCACTATTTGTGAGATTTATATTCCTACCCACATTAAAATCATTCCAATTCTCTAGTTTAAAATCAGTTGAATCTCCTATATTTAAATCTGTTCCCACGTTAAAATAACTTTGAGGCCATTCGTTTTTTGAACCATTGTAGATTTTTAAAATAGTGTTACGACTTGTAAAAGCTGTATTGGTCGTAAACAAAGAATTTTCATTCAATCTAATTACTATCGAGTCTTCTATGTTAATTGATCTAACTGTTACTCCACCTGTTACTGAAAAAGTTGAACGATTATAACAATTTATTTGTAAATCATTATTAGCAACAATACTTAAACCTCCAGTTGTAATATAATTACCAAGATTATTGAATTTCCCACTTTTAAAAACCACTCGAGTTAATGTTCCTTGATTACAAAGCGTGCCACCATTTAAAGTAATATTTCCAGTGTAAGTTACTCCAGATGCAATACATACAACCTGACCTGCATTTACACTAAAATTAGTTGATGCTGGTGTGGTAATAATTGTTGTACAGCCTGTACAACTATAACTTGTTCCTGATCCACCACCTTTTATTTGTGAATAAATCGGATTATAACATAATAACAACAGCAGTGTACTGCTAGTTAATAATACTTTTAAATAATTTAATAATGGCATATTATTTTTTAGTTTGAATTAATAATACCTGTATCGTTTAATGTACCTGAACCTGAAACAGTAGTGCAATTAATAATACTTGTGTTGTTAACCGTTCCCGAGTTACTTAAGGTTTGATCGACATTAATAATACCACTGTTACTAAGTGTGGCGGAGTTTAAAGTAATTGATCCATTAATATTGACGATTGCACCAGGGTTATTAGTTAATGTTAAACCACTTCCTAAAGTGATTGAATTGTTTATAGATAACGTTCCATAATTATTTAAAGTACCTGAATTTACTGTAATGCTTTTTGGATTAAAAAAACCACTTACGCAAATAGTTCCGCCATTTAATATAATATTACCCGAAAAATTTCCGTTTTTTGCCACACAAAAGTTTTGACCAGCGTTTACCGTATAATTCAGGGTATCGGTGCTTGTAATATTTACACTACATGTTCCACAAGTTTGAGCTTTTAGTTGTGTGCCCATTACAAACACCAGAGATAAAAGGAAAATTAGCTTTTTCATATATTTTATTTTTATGTTTTATTTATAAAATCTAAACGTTAAAAGTTTTAACAATTATACAATCTAATAACGGGGTCAATGTTTCGTAATTGTTAATGTTAATATCTTTTTTTATATAATGTGTTTTGTGATTCAAACATAGTTTAAATAAATTATAAAAAATGAACCGTTTTGCAGAAGTGCAGTTTGAGTTTGTGAGAATGCGTTTTGAGTTTGTGGCAGAAAAAAAAGTATGACTTTTAACTGTTTTGGCGTTTTTATACTATTTAAAAAAAAATCAATTTTAACCAAACTACTTGGTTAAATTCACGTAGAATTACTTGATTTTGAGCAAGTAATTCTACTTGCTTTTGCTATAAAAAAACAAGTAGAATTCTTGAAAGAAATTACAACGTTGTTAATAACCTTACAGTTATTAACAGATAAATAAGCATAAAACGAGATAAGAATATATCTCGAATATTACTTAAATCTTAAATTAAAGTTAGATTCTTGATTGAGTAAACGAAAAAAGCAGCTAATTTGAATTAATTAATCAATTAAATAAAAGCTGAATAGTTGACAAGCTGTGTAAATAAAAAAAATGAAACATCAAATAACACAAAACAACAAATCCAGCCAAAGCAATGCTTTTAGCGGATTTAAAAAAAAGTAAATGTATTGCACTTGCTATTATAAAGGAAGCTGTAAAAAAATAAATCATATAAATGGGCTCAATGCAACAGCCAATTGAGATAAATAAAATCACATCACCCCACCCGATTTTATCATTTAGTAGTTTTTCAAACCTCTTAGTTTTAACATAAAAAACAAGTACCAAAACTAAGTAGCTAAATAAAAAGTAACATAAACAGAAAACTGTATTTTCTAAAAATTGATAAATGGAATGATTGATTAAATACCCTGTAAAATTTAGCGCTGCAAATGTTATCAGTAACCAAATACTGATTAAGCGCGTTTTAAAATCTTGAAATGCAATTGCAAAGCTTATGAGTGATAAAAGGATAAATAATAACCACTCCACTATTAAAAATTTGAAAATTAATCTTTGGTAATTTCTTTTATTTCTTCGTCGGCATTTACTTGCCAAACATTCATTTGACCATCTTGGTCGAAATCGGTAACCGAAACAGCTTTGGCAACAAAACTTTTATTATTTGCCTCTACAATTTCTATTTTGTAATTCGCTTTGCCATCTTGTGTTACTAATTTTGATTGCTCAAAACCAATGTCATCCAGATTGTTTGAGTATTTTGAATTTATGTAAAAATAATTTTTTTCTAAGCTTAACACGTGCTTTAATTGCATCTGTGCTTCTAACGACTTGGTGCGACCGATTAAAGGCATTAATTTTGGTACGGCCATTGATAACAAAATACCAATTAATGCTAATACCAATAACAATTCAATTAAAGTCATGCCTTTAACTTTGTGTTGATTGATTTTAGTAAAATATATTTTTAGAGGTTGCATTTTGTTATTCAAAATTAAACAAAAATTATGATTTGTAATATTAATTTGACAATTTAAACTTATCTTAATTTAATACTTACATTAAACTCATAATAATTAGGGCATTATCTTTCCAACTTTTTCTTGATAAAAAGTTGGTCAAGGCAATTGTTTAGTAAGCAATTAACTCAGTCCCATTTATTATATATTTTTGATTCGTTGATTGCCCGCATTTGAGCCAGCTTGAGCGCCTTCTTTTCGCTAACTTTTCTTTCTTGATAAAGAAAAGTTACAAAAGAAATCAAGTCTTCATAAAATTTTGTTGATAAAACTTCGGTGCATAAAGCTAACCATAGAAGTGCTTTGCGAGATGCAGGGCAAATGTTTAGAAAAACATTTGAGCCAGCCAGTGCGTGGAATCTTTCGCACTTGCCAACGCTTTTTAAGCACCTTGTTTATCAAACAAAATTTTATAAGGACGGAGATAATTAACTTATCAAGGTCGTTTAAAATAAGAATTTTACTTAAAATGTACCAGAACTCATTTCAAACATTGGTAAATACATGGCTACCAATATAAAACCTACGAATAAACCTAATACGATTATAAAAATTGGTTCTATTAATTTACCTACCACTGCCTGCTGATGTTCAATTTCGGTTGAATATTGTTTGTGCAATTTATCAAAAATAAGTTCGGGGGCATTTACCTCTTCGCTTAACTTAATTAACGCGACTAATTTTTTTGGAAATATTTTATGCTTTCCTAAACTTTCGTTTAACAATTTACCTTCCTTTACCACCTCGTTTTTTACGGTTTCTAAAGCCTGCTCCATTGGGTAATACTCGATCATATTTTTCACCAAGTCTAACGCATCGTTTATCATTACTTTAGCGCCTGCCAATAATTTCATACTTTGACAAAAACGTGCCAAATATATTTTTTGAATTAATTTATTTATTCCTGGTATTTTTAAAAACAACGAGGAGGTAAAACGTCTGTACCAGTCTTTTTTATTTTGTGTTTTGTGTATAAGAATGATGGCAAAAATAATTGAAAATAATACACCAAATATTGTTCCGCTTTTATGACTGAGTTTAATTAAAAACTGCGTGACAGCTGGAAGCTCACCACCTGTTTGCGTAAAAATATCACTAAAAATAGGCACTACAAACGAAAGCATAAAATACACTGTTAAAATGGCCATACTAATTACCACAATCGGGTAAGTTAATACACCCACAATTTGGCGTTTTAATTTAATGCTCGATTCATAAAAAGCCCCCAATTCTTTTAACACCTCCGATAACTTGCCTGTCTCCTCCCCTATTTTTATGCTTTGTCCTTCGTATTTACTAAATACTTTTTCGTGTTTGGCAACCGCTTCATAAATACGTTTACCACTAATAATATCGTTTTTAATTTCTTCTAAAAGTGCTTTGTGTTTTTTATTAGGAATATCTTCTTCAATAATTTCGAAAGCTGTTTTAATATCAACGCCTGTAGACAAAAGCAGCCCAAGCTCTGTATAAAATCCCTCTTTTTCTTTAGCCCCAAATTTCTTCTCTAAAAAAGATATTTCTCTGTTCAAAAGTTCGGTCATGCCTTTTCCTTCTTCACTTTCTTTTTTTGAAACTGTTTTGCTTTCTTTTTTTGAATATTTCGCTAAATCTATGCTTGCCAAAAGTTATTCTGTTTTGTCTAATTTTAATTTTATGGATGCGTCGTAATTTTTATAAAAGTAGAAATTAAATTTTTGTTTTGTGTAATCGATTTCAAATGACAGAAAATTTAATAATTTATTTTTATAAAATGGATTTGTCATTAGTTCATATTCTTTCTTAATTTTTTTTGCTTCAATATGAAAAGTATCGCACTGTTGATCGTTTTTTAATAAGATGACTTTCTCTAAAATCTCTAACTCTACCGACGAACTATCTCGTTTTACCATGAATTTATTTTCCGAAGTTTCAATTAGTGTATGGGCATTTAGCGATTCATATTGCATTTTATTTTTAAAATTAACGTACTCCGTTATAAATCGATTTTGAGTTTTGTAAGAAAAAAATAATTTCTGAACGTAAGTTAAAGTGGTATAAGCAAAGGTAATTGCCAAGGACGTTAATGCCAATGTTACCAGTACTTCTGCCAGAGTAAAGCCTTTTACTGAATATTTTTCTTGTTTGTTCAAATTATTTTTGCCTAAATACTGCAGTTTCTAATTCGTGTAATTTCTTTTTATTTCCGTCAAACACAATCACGCGAACAATATAACAATCTTGAAATTGAGGGTGCATCTCTACCGTTTTTTTAATGCTGAACTCTTCCGCTTTAAAAGTTTCTTCGGTAAATGTTTTATTTTTTAGTGCGTCTTCAGCGTAATAAACCGCCAATTCTTCGGCTTTAATTTTAAAAAAGGGTAAACTACTTTTTTGAATATTTAAATAAATAATAACGGCCAAGCTAGCGCAAAAGCTAATAATAGCAAGGGCAATTAATACCTCTATAATAGTATTCCCTTTTAAATATTTATCTTTTTGCAACACAGGAGTTTTGAATTATTTTTAAATACTAAAGGAATAGCTAATATGGGAGCATATTTTTTTGGATCTATTTCGCAACCTAAAATATGGTTTTCGTATACGGCAGACGGTGTTTTTAAAAGCAAAGCATTAGTAATAATGGTAGCATTTAATTTGCCTTCAACATGCGTATAATTGTTAGAATATATAAAGCCATTTACTTCACTTTTTGCATTGAGCTTAATAAATACTTTTGATGAATTGCTAGATGAATTATTATTAATAGCTATTATTCCACCAAAAAAAATACAATCTTCTTCTAAAATAATACTGCGCAAATTATTTTGACTACTCTCATCAGCTAAAAGTGTAAATGAGGAAGGATATTGAAACTCACATTTTTTATCGGTAATAATACTATCCTCTGCCAATACATGTACACTGCCTTTAAAGCCTTGCTTAAATTTTATTTTAGAACACACAATTAAAATATTATCAAAATGACAGGAGCTGTCAATTTCAATATTACCAGAACATATAATTTTTATATTGTTTTTAAGGTTAAGATTCGAAAGCTTAACCGAAGGTGTTTGCCACAAAATTGTTTTTTTATTAAAAGAATGATTGGTATTAGTAACAAGCCCAACAACACTGCTATCATTAAAAACAGAAGTATTTTTCTCATCCTTTATTTTTTTTAGAACCGTTTCATTTATTTCGGTAATAGAATTGGGAGAAGATTTAATAAACCCACTATTTTGAGATGAACCAATGTAGCTCTGCCCCTCAATATAAGCAGGTTTAATACCAGACTTTGGCAAATAACAATTAGCTTTAAAAACAATATTTCCGCTTAATCCAATAGGACGACTATTATCAGATACAACAAGTCCACTATCAGCTGTCATATAAGTGCCATACAATCCGGCTTGGGAAAGGCTATGATGCCGGTTTTTGGTTTGCGCATTAATTAAAATATAAGCGCCCCATTGTATTTTTTTAATTTTAATAGAGTCGTCGTTTACTGAATTTTTTATCCATTTGTTATTCGATTCTTCGGTAAAATAATCGGACTGTGCAATTTCAAAAGCACTTTTTAAATTATAGTACAATTGAGAAGATTGGGTAAGGTTGGTAACACTTCGCTGATTATAATTGGCAAGCAAAATAAACATACACAATAAAATACCTACAATAATGCTTATTAAAATGGCAATAAATAATGCCCCGCCTTTTACTTTTTTATTAAACTGAGATTGGATTAGTGAAATAAAATGACTCATAATTTTAAAAATTATGATGTAATTACTTTTGCATCGGATTTTGGCGTCTCTGTTTTTTTATCAGATTTTTTTTCTTTTTTTACCTTCTTAGGCTTTTCTTCCTTCGGCGTAGTTTTTTCTTCTTTTGTTTTTTTTGTCTTTTTCTCCTCTTTTGGTTTCTCTTCCTTCACCTTTTTTTCTTTAGGAGCTTTTTCTTTTTTTACCTTTTCAACCTTAGGCACCGGAACAATTTCCTCTCCGTTTTTATATTTTTTCTTTTCAAGCACTACTCCATTATTTCCATAAGTATAAAACTTACCGTTTAGTTTATCGTTTTTAAAATTACTTTTAGCCATTAATTGCCCGTAATCGTTATACAAATAATAGGTACCGTTTTTTAAGCCGTTTTTCCAAGTAATGACTTCTTTTAATTTTCCGTCCGGATACCAGTATTTCCATTCTTTACTTTTAAGTCCATATTTAACTTTGCCTTGCTCTTTTAATTGGTTGTTTAAATAAAATGCGGTGTATTTACCGTGTATTAATTTGCCCTCATAACCGCCTTTGGTTTCCATTATTTTTTGCGAGGCATACCACATATAGGTTAACTCATTATTTACAGAAATGCTCTTGTTGTTTTTAAGCATTTGCGTTTTAACGGTGTAATCATCGTGGTTAACCGTAATATTAAATTGCTTTACCTGATCGGGTTCTGTATATTTTTGCGAGTAAGAGCATTGAACTGCTAGGCTTAAAAAAGCTATCCACAATTTTAATTTACAATTTAATAAACTGATAGATTTCATGATTATTCATTCAAATATACAGAATAAAATAGTGTTATGATTTAAATGAGCCATCTTTAATTTGTGCAAAATAAAAAACCCCAAAAACAGTTTCCTATTTTTGGAGTTTGTAGCCCGTACGGGAATCGAACCCGTGTTTCATCCGTGAAAGGGACGTGTCCTAACCCCTAGACGAACGGGCCAAATTTTCATTTGGGACTGCAAAATTACAACTTTATTTATTAATTCAAAATAATTTCAAAAATAAATTAATAATTGTTCTTTAAAAGAAAGCATACAGTAATCTGCCAGTTAAAAAATAAATAGTAATGCCAATGATATCGTTTAATGTGGTTACAAAGGGCCCGGTTGCTAACGCTGGATTAATTTTAAAGCGATTCATGGTTAAAGGCACAAAAGTTCCTAAAAAAGAAGCACATAAAATAACGGTTAAAAGCGCAATACTTACTGTAGCGGCCAACTTCCAATCTTCTATTAAAAAGGCATACATCCAAATAATACTCGAACAAATTATTCCGTTAATCAACCCAACACCTAACTCCTTTATGAGTTTTGGCGCAATTTTATCGCCTAAAAGGGTGTTATTCGCCAAACCTTGAACAATAATGGCGCTACTTTGCACGCCAACATTTCCACCCATGGCACCTATTAAAGGTATAAAATAAGCCATTTCTGGGTGAATTTTAATTTGTTCTTCGTAACTGCCAATAATTCTCGAACCAACTATACCACCACACATACCCACCAATAACCATGGAATACGTGCTTTTGAGAGTACCCACAATTTATCGTTGGTATCCACATCGTCTGAAATACCGCTCATGCGCTGAATGTTTTCGTCAGCGGTTTCCTTTATCACATCCACTACGTCGTCAATGGTAATTCTTCCCATAAGTCGTCCTAATTGATCAACTACGGGTAACACAACCAAATCGTACTTTTGCATAAACTCTGCTACTTCTTCACTGGTGGTATTGGTGCGAACATATTGTATATCGGGTTCATATATCTCCTCCACCCTTGCCAATGGATGCGAAATAATTAATTTCTTTAAAGAAAGCATCCCTATCAATCTCTCGTTTTGATCTACCACGTAAACAGCATACATCACATCTACATTATCGGTTTGTTTACGAATTTCTTCAATACATTGGGTAACGGTTTCAAAAGCATAAACACTCACCAACTCCTTTGCCATTAAAGAGCCCGCCGTTCCTTCATCGTAATTAATTAACTCCGCAATATCACTAGCTTGCTCAATATCTTCAATGTGCGATAATACTTCATCCTGTATATTTTCAGGAAGTTCTGAGATAACGTCGGCAGCATCATCGCTATCCATGTTATCTAACTGCTCGGCAATTTCCTTAGTGCTAAAAGTGGCTAATAATTTCTCGCGAGTATCGTCATCTAATTCTAATAAAACATCAGGAGCAATATCGTCATCTAATAGCTCGTAAATGTAGGCTGCCTCTTCAATGTTAAGTTGATTAATAATAATGGCAATATCTTGTGCATATAAATCATGCAATTGTGCTTTTAAAAACGATTGATTTTTTTGTTCAATCGCATCTTTTAAGCTATCTAAAATATCGGTGGTGAGTTCGAATTGCATTGCCAAACTTTAAGCGTTGCAAAAGTAGAAAATTAATGTTACAAATTTGCTTTTAATGTTTTGTAAGCCTTTTTTATTCGAACTGAGATTGCCGGAGCTTGCTCGTAGGATTGAAGGTGTTTTAAAACAATAATAAACTCGTTGGAGAGTTCTTTATATGGCTTACAAATTTTTGTAGCAACTGTAATGGCAAAAGCTATACATGCAATAGCGTTAGCAGGATTGGTAATTATTTTTATACAGGTATCAAAAAGTTGACTTTGATATTTTTGTGGAATTTCAACTTCTTCCATTATTTTTAACAAATTACGGTTTACCGCAGCATGATTCCCTTCTTTGTTAAGTATTTTTACAAATTTTCCAAAATAAGGTTTTATCAGTTTAGGATTTTGAATAACCACATAACTTAGGGGCCAAGCAGCTCGTTGTATAAGCAAAGAATCTGTGCCTAAAAAAAGTGTTATTAATTCTTTGAAACGAGTAACATCATCTCCAATGTATTCGATAATTTTTAAGACATTAGCTTTGCTTTGTGATTGTTCGAGCGTGGCTTTAATGTTCATGTTAATAACAATAATTGATGAAATTTGATTGAGAATTACTCCTTTATGAATCCAACCAATGTTAAAACATCTTCTGCATCAACGGTTTCAAAGGCTTGTTTGTTATTGTTCCAAACGCCTAAACCTTGCTGGTAACTTTCTGTGCCCATTATTAACTCTTTTACTATTGCGGCTATATTAGCTTCCGTTTTAAAGTTTTTTAATTGAAAATGTTGTTTGCCAATTTCTTTATCCTTTAATTTTATTAAATGTCCATAGCTATTGGTTTTGCACTCGGCACTAAAACCATTACTGGGATTTGTAAACTGTAAATCAGTTACGGTATTTGTTGAGGCATCAATTAAAATTTGTTTACTTCCCAAATACATAACGGTTTGCAAATTGGTAAATTTCTCAAGCTTAGCTGCTGATGTTTCCGGTTTAATTGGCACTTTTCCAACTACTGTGGCGGCTTTTGTATCTACGTTTACTTTATAAAAAGTAACTTCGGTATTTGTAGAATTAAAATTGGCGTATACAAAATTGCTATTGTCTAACCACCACATGGCCGGGTCTGGTTTTTGCACATCTGTTGTACCTGTTTGTCCGTAGCCAGCGTCTTTTACCAATTCCACTTTTGGTTTGTTTTGAGGGTACAAATTTATTTTATATGGCGCTGAAGTTTTATCAAATTCTACATCTTGCCCCAATTTGGCTTTAAATACAAGGTTTTTAACCTCGCCATAGGTGTTTGTTTTAAAATTATAAACAGAATAAAATTTCCCTTTAAAAGCATCATTGGTATAGTATATTGCGCTATCGTTGCTACAACGCACTAAATTGGCTCTTCCATCAAATAACACTTTTTTATCCTTTAAATCGATAATATTTCCAATGCCAGTTATAAGGTACCGGTTGTTATAAATCATGCTTATTCCTAGATCTGTTCTAATATAATCCTTACCGTCTTTTTTACCACTTACAGTAATCAACTCATCACGGCCCGTATAGTGGCCATTTAAAAAATGGTAATTGTATATTTTTTGTTTAAACTCAGATTTACCGCTAGGGTCGACATGCACAACAATAAGTCCGTTTTTTACATCTTGCGCAAAAAATTGAAATTGTATAACTACCAAGAAAAATAAACCTAAGAAACGCATCTTAAACATTTTTAAAAAAATCGAATAACAATCTTACTCCATATCCTGTGCCACCTTTTGTTCTATAACTATCTTTAACATTTAAAAAAGCGGGCCCCGCAATATCTAGGTGATAATAAGGGTAATTGGTAAATTTTACTAAAAACTTACCTGCTGTAATTGAACCTCCATATGGACCACCAATATTTTTTTGATCGGCAATATCGCTTTTTAAAAGTTCATCATACTCTTCCCAAAATGGAAACTCTGCTATCCTTTCGTAAACATTAAAGCCACTCGTATGCAATTTGTCCTTCTGTTTTTGAGAAGCTGTTCCCATCCCTACCATTCCAAAGGTGCCAATAGCAGCGGCAGCGGCACCCGTTAAAGTGGCCATATCAATTGTTAACTCAGGATTATAACGTTTTGCATAATGTAAAGCATCTGCTAAAATCATTCGTCCTTCAGCGTCTGAATTCAGCATTTCTACAGTACTTCCATCCATCATTGTAATAATATCTCCAGGAGCAAAAGCATTAAAACCAGGACGATTATCAGTTGCCGGCACTAAAGCAATTACATGAACATTTAATTTAGCTTTAGCAATTGCAAATAACGCACTGCCAACAGCTGCCGCACCTGCCATATCGCATTTCATAGAATCCATGCTGTTGGGTGTAGGTTTAAGACTTAAACCTCCTGTATCATAAACAACACCCTTACCAACCAATACATACGGCTTTTTATTTTTTGCGTTCTTTGGCTTGTATTCCATTATTGTAAACGTTGGTTCATCTACGCTTCCTGCATTTACCGACAATAATCCTCCCATTTTAAGTTGGGTAATTTTTTGTTTGTTAAGCACTTCAACTTTAAAACCTGCGTCTTTACCCATTTGTTTAAAGGCATTAGCTAAGTCTATTGCATTTAAAATGTTTACTGGTTCATTCACCAAATCACGAGCTTTTAGTGTTGCAGAGCAAACGATACTTAATTCATTTACTTGAGTTGTTGTAACATCGGAATTAGCAATAATAACTGTTTTTAGAGTATTTGCCTTTTTCTGTAAACTCGGTTTATGTTTTATGAACTGATAATTACCTAACACAATTCCTTCAGCCGCGGCTAATGAAAGATCCTTTAATTTTGTTTGATTGTAAATATAAACTTCGGTATGTTTTGCGGCATTTAAGCCATCGGCAACCAAGGCTCCATGCTTACGAACCAGTTCAAGTAATGTGTTTTGTTCCTTTTTTGTATCTACAATTAGAATAGAAATGTACTTACCAATGTAATTGTATGTAAGTGTTTTTTTATCCTCTTGTTTTAATTCATTTGTTATATAATCACTTACCTTTTCGGGTAAATTAAATTCATTTACAAATTTTGTAGTGATTACAAGTACGTTTGTTTGAGTACTAAGTTTATTTTTAAGTAAAATTTCGGTCATAAATAAAATTATAGAATACGAATATAAACAATAGAATGAATTATTCAAATCAAATAAATATCAGTATTTTAGTTTCTTTAAAATGAGCTTTTTATATGTTTTTATTGGAGGTGGTTTAGGTGCCGTATTGCGTTTTTGTATTGGATTACTCTTGCAAAAAACTAAAACGCCATTACCCTTTGCTACTCTAATTTCAAATGTGATTGCTTGTTTAATTTTTGCAAGCGTTGTTTGGGTTTTTATTAATAAACCATCTTACAACACCTATTTAAAACCTTTACTAATAATTGGCTTTTGTGGTGGTTTAAGCACATTTAGCAGTTTTGGATATGAAACCTTTTTATTAATAAAAAATGGGCAGTTAAGTTATGCTATTCTTAACGTTTTATTAAACACTTTGTTTTGTATTTTAATTTTTTTACCTTTAGTAAGAAAATGATGAAAAAAATTAAAATAATTTTCTGTTTTTTTATTTTAGTAACCCTGTGCTCATTTTCTTCGTTAAATAAATTTTTAAGAAACGCGGAAAAGGAAACCGAAAAGGGTAATATTAAAGAGGCTAAAGTGTGGTATTTAAAAGCTCTTGAAAAAGATCCTGAAAACTACAATGCCAATTTAGGTTTTGGTATTTTATTATCCGAAGTGATTGAAGATTATACGGGCGCCTTACCTTATCTTAATAAAGCGCTTTCAAAATCGCAAGCAAATCCTGTTGGAGATTTACTTTTTGCCTTAGGCAAAAGTTATCAAAACGAAGGAGATTATGAAAAAGCAATAAGCTTTTTTGAAAAGCTGAAAAATTATGAAGACTATGAAGAAGAAGAAGCTTTAGATTTTCAAAAAGATATTCAAAAGCGAATAGAAGATTGTAAGTATGCTGTTGCACATAAAACCGTTCCCGAATCAAAAGATTGGTATATTGTTAATGCGGGAAAATCTATTAATTCAGATATGCCGGAATATGTTCCCGTTCTTACTTTACAAAATGAGTTAATTTTTACTTCTCGTAGAAAAGATGATAAAAGAGAAGGTGTAAGTTATTTGGATGGGAAATATTTTGAAAGCATGTACATTGCATCAATAGCAAATACTGGATTTAAAGACATGCGTCGCTATACATTACCCGATCAATTCTTAAAATCAAGATTTTTAAAACATCACGAATCTATAGTATCGATGAGTCCCGATGGGAAAAAATTATTTGTGTATCGTGAGAATAAAATTTACGAAATAAAAACAGAAGAACGTAAATCAAAAAAACCCAAACGCTTATTAAAAACAATCAACTTTGATTTTTATCAAAATCATGCGTTTTTGACTAAAGATGGGAACACGCTTTATTTTACAAGTGAGGCAAAAGGCGGCATTGGTGGAATTGATATTTATAAATCAACCAAAATTAAAGAAGGGGAATGGAGTAAACCCGAAAATGTTGGAGAACCTATTAATACACCCTTTGATGAAGATGCACCCTTTGTAACCGAAGATGGCAAAACAATGTACTTCGCTAGTAAAGGACATGAAGGCTATGGTAATTACGATATTTATAAAAGCACCAATGTTGATTGCAAATGGACGAAACCAGAAAACTTAGGGCAACCAATTAATTCTTCGGCTCACGACATTTTTATGGTTCAGGATGGTGGCGGGTCAGTTGGTTATTTTTCATCCGCAAGGCCAGGAGGACATGGAGATATGGATATTTATAAAATAAATTACTTATCTAACATAAACAAAGAATGCCCTACCTTAAAAGACGAAAAAATAGTTGCCACTATTGTTGATGATAATTTATTGGATTTTAAAAACAAAATAGTACTAAAAACTCCAAACAACTATAAAACCTTACAATACGAATGGAAAGTAAATGGTGCCAATCAAGTTGGTTTACCTAACGACTTTACCTACGATTATTCGCAAGCTGGAACTTATACTGTTACTTCAAAAACCATTTACTATTGCGATACTTGTTTATCGCCAATTATTTCATGTAATACCATAGAAAATAAATTTGAAACTACAAAAGTAGATTCTTCCATAGCGAATGTCGTTTTATCAACTGTTGACTTAACAAAAGTAAAAGGTGAACTTAACAGTGAACAGTTAATAGCTTTAGGTTTTAATGTAAATCCAATGCTTTTTGATTTTGACAAAAGTATAGTTAGAAATGATGCCGAAGAAATATTAAAAGCAAATATTGCTGTATTAAAAAAATTCCCAAGCCTTTCTGTTGAAATTATTGGTTACACAGATACCCGAGGAACCGAAGTTTATAATAAAGAACTTTCGAAACAAAGGGCAAATAGCATTAAAAAATACTTAATTAATTCAGGTATAAAAACGTCACAAATAAATCTCATTTCTGGCAAAAGCACACAAAATCCAAGTGCAAATTGCATTGACAATAAAAATTGTGATGATACTGTTCATCAAAAAAACAGAAGAGCGGTATTTAAGGTATTTAGTAATTAATTAACGTTTTTTTAAAAAATTTTGCTTCCTGTAATTTCGTTATCTTTACCAGCATGTTAAAAAAAATAAGTTTAGTAGTTCTATTTATATTTCTAATACAATTTAACTGCTTTTCACAAATTAATATTAATATTTGGCGTGCAGGAAAAAATGTAGACAAAAACAATATTAAACAGGCAAAAAAACTCTATACAAAGGTTTTAAAAAAACATCCTGAAAGTTACAGAGCTAATTTAGGAATGGGTTTGTTATTAAGTGAAACTATTGAAGATTATTCATCTGCAATACCTTATCTAGAAAAAGTAATTGCCAAACAAAAAAAAGATACGGTAGCTGATTTGATTTATGCGCTTTCAAAATGTTATCAATTTAATGGGCAATTTAATAAAGCTATTTTATTTTTAAATAAACTAGATAATGTAAAAGCTTTTGAAGACGATAACAAGGAATTTAAAAGCGACATTGCTAAACGAAAAATTGATTGCAATTATTCCCTAAAAAACTATGATTCAACCAAGACTATTAAATTTAATAAAATGTTTATTGAAAATCTAGGAAACATAATAAACACTGAAGCTCCTGAATACGTACCTGTATTTAATAAAAATAACGAACTGATTTATACTTCAAAACGTAAAATTAATAAAAAAGTAAGCTTAAATATTGGTGAAGCAAAATATGGCGAAAGTATGTTTATTGCAAAATACGATCATGGAAAAATTGAAGAGGTTAAACCATATTCACCATTATCAAATGCCAATTTAAAATCTATTTACGGAAAAAATAATGAGTCGGTAATTTCTACAACTGGAGATGGAAAAAAATTATTTGTTTACCGTGATGGGCAAATTTATGAGACCAATATTGACGAATTAGAGAAAAAAAACACAAAACAATTGTCTAAAGCAATTAATAATTATAGTTATAAAAGCCATGCTTTTTTAAGCAATGATGGCAATACGCTCTACTTTACAAGTGATTCAAAAAAGGGATTAGGGGGGTATGATATTTATAAAACCACAAAAATTAAAGAAGGACAATGGACTGCTCCCGAAAATTTAGGAGCCACCATAAATACACCTTATGATGAAGACGCTCCCTATTTGAGTGATGACGGCTTAACGCTTTACTTTTCGAGCAAAGGCCATGAAGGATTTGGAGGATACGATGTTTACAAAACGAATTTTGAAAATGGCAAATGGACAAGTCCTAAAAACCTAGGTCAACCTATCAATTCAACCGGCAATGATATTTTTTATATTCTGCATTTAGGTTCGGGGTATTTCTCATCTTCACGTTCGGGTGGTTTTGGAGCGATGGATATTTATAAAATAACTTATGGACTTTAAAAAACGTAAAGATTTAGTATTTATAATTTTAGCCGGTTTTTTTGTAACCAATACCATTGTTGCCGAATTAATTGGCGGTAAATTAGTTCAGTTTTTTGGTTTATTTACGCAAAGCATTGGTATTATTATATGGCCCTTTGTATTTTTATTAACAGATATTATTAATGAACATTACGGGAAACAAGGTGTAAGAAAGTTAACCTATATAACCGTAGGTTTAATTATTTATACGTTCATTTTACTTTCATTTGCATTAAATATTAATGCTGTTTCGTTCAGTCCTGTAAATAACGAACAATTTAAAGCTGTGTTTGGTCAAAGCCAGTGGATTATTATTGGGAGCATTGTTGCTTTTTTATGCTCACAGTTAGTTGATGTGTATGTGTTTTGGTTATTTAGAAACAAAACAGGTGGTAAATTAATTTGGTTACGCGCCACAGGAAGTACTGTAGTGAGTCAATTAATAGACACATTTGTTATACAATTTATAGCCTTTGTATTGCCGGGCAAATGGGCTTTTGATGAATATTTAAGAAATGCCAGCTGGGGTTATTTATTTAAATTATTAGTAGCTTTATGTTTAATTCCTTTAATTTATTTAGGTCATAATGCCGTTAATAGGTTTATTAGAAATGAGCCAAATACTAATTAGTTAATCTACAAAGTAAATAATAGTTAAGGTTTGCCCAACTGCCGCCATTTTATTCTTCCTTATATTATTCCACTTTCTTAAATCACTTTCTTTAACTTCATAAAATTCTGAAATGTCTATTAGTTTTTCATTTTCTTTAACAACATGATAAATTATTTTCTTTGTCAGATTTAAAGTATCGTTAGTTTTTAAAGCTTCATTTGATCTTACTTCTGTTTCTAAAATAGAACTTCCATCTTCGCCAATTAAATCCTTTATGTAGGCTGAATAATCCGCGTTTAAATTTTTTGGTATGTTAAAAATATACACTTTTTTTTCGGGGTTATGCAATACATCCTGTATTAGCCATGGATTATAGAATTTAAGTACTGCTTTGTTACAATTTAGCTTTTTTGCGAAGGTTGCCAAATTCGTAATAGATGAATCTACTTTAATGTGCTGCATTGGGATTTTCGAATAATAATTCCATTTATTTTTTTTTATTCCAAAATGTGCTGGGCTAGAAAATAAAGTTTTATATGCCAGAATTCGATAAACAAAACTTTTAGTTTCGGAATTTAATAACAAGCTAAAATAGTCTGAAGCATTCTGTTTTTTTAATGCGCTTTTAACTCCTCCAATACCCATGTTATAGGCGGCAGCAGCTAATGTCCAGTTTTGAAACTCTGCATATGCATCTTTTATATGTTTACATGCTGCAACGGTCGATTTTTCGACATCGTAACGCTCATCCACGTATTGATTCACTTCTAAATTATAGGCTCTTGCAGAATTTGGAACCAATTGCCAAAAACCTGCAGCTCCGGCCGGCGAAACAATGTTTGATAAATGACTTTCAATAACCGCTAAATACTTAAAATCGTCTGGTACACCCTGCTGTTTTAAAATAGGCTCTATGTAAGGGAACCATTTTTGTGCTTTGTTAAATAAGACAGTTGCGTTTGATTTCCAATAGGCATTATTAAAAAATTCCTTTTCTAAATTTTGTTGAATTTCAAAATTATTAGCTGGTATTTTTTCTCCGCAAAAATTTAAATTTAAGGGTATATTAATTCTATTGCTATTAAAATTGTTTAGAGAATATGAAATTGAATTATTTAAAGGCGGATAAACGTAAATTTTTAAAATAAAATAGATAAAAACAAATAAGAAAAAAAATAAAGAAGTTAAAATGGCTTTATATCTGTTTAAAAATGCAAGTATTTTATTTATTACTAAAATCAACGTTTTTTTATAATGGTATTCAAATACAAAGATAAGGATACCACAATAGCGAAAGCTAAAGCGCTATAAAATAAAACAGTAGAATAATTCAAAATTAAATTATAAGCAAAAATTATTGAAATTAAATTAATAATAAGGAATAAAATAGCAATACGCTTTTCAGTAACGCCTTTAAAAAACAAATTATGCGTTGTGTGATCTTTTCCTCCAACAAAAGGTGAGCCGCCTGCTCGTAAACGATTAATAGTTACTGTCAAGGTATCGGTTAATGGTAAAATAAAAACTAAACCTACCAATACAATATTTAATATTTGAAAGTTATTTGTGTTTAATGCAGAAGTATTGTTCCAACAGTTATCAATTCCCATAATGGCTAGGAACAAACCCAAAAACTGGCTTCCTGTATCGCCCATAAACATTTTTGACGGGTGAAAATTAAATACTAAAAAACCACACAATGCACCAATCATTCCCAAATTTAAAATTGTGGTATAACTGGTAGTGTTTTGCAGAGAGATATTAAGCAATACCATAAAAAAGCAAATTACCATTGAAACGATGGATGTAATTCCATCCATATTGTCTAGCATGTTAATTGAATTCATTATACCAACAACCCAAATAATAGTAACAAAATAGTTTATTAATTGATTTTGAAATATAGAAATGGCATGTCCAGAGAATATAAGAATCAAGGCGCAAACTAATTGAGTTAAAAATTTCAAAATTGGCTGAGTGTTAAACGCATCGTCTGCTAAACCCATTAAAAATGCTAAGGTTGTTGCAATTAATATTCCTATCATTGGCAAATTATAATTTGCAGTAGAATGAGGAGAAAGAATTGAAAAAATAAACGTAAACAAAAAAATTAAATAAAAGCTGATGCCCCCAACCGAAGGTTTGGCTTTTGGGTTCCAACGCACTTGTTGCGAATCTTTATTCCGAATACCCAAGGTTTGAGCGAATCTTAATAAAATGTAATTTACCAACAGAGAAAAAATGAAGCATGAAAAGAAAAGTAACGTAAGTATAGAATTAAAATTTATATTCATGTTTAAAACATACTTTCAAAATCCTTTAAAAACTTACCTTGAATATCCTTTTCAGATAATAGTGGGTTTATAACATTCCAATTAATATTAATGTCATTATCATTCCATAAAAGACAATCTTCAGAAGCTTTGTTATAAAAATTGGTACACTTGTATGAAAATACTGTATTATCTTGTAATGTTAAAAATCCATGTGCAAATCCTTCGGGAATATACATCATCCATTTATTTTTCTCCGTCAGTTCTAAACCAAACCATTTTCCATAAGTAGGTGAGTTTTTACGAATATCAACAGCTACATCAAATACGGAGCCATTAATAACCCTAACTAATTTGCCTTGTGCATGCGGTGGGTTTTGAAAATGTAAACCTCTTAATACTCCCTTTTGAGATAAAGATTGATTATCTTGAACGAAACTTAAATCTAATCCTGCTTCCTTAAAACTATTTTGATTATAGCTCTCAAAGAAATAACCTCTAGGATCTTCAAACACTTTTGGTTTAATGACAAAAAGGCCTTTTAAGTATGACTCTTCTATTTCCATTTTTTAATCTTGTGATCGTTTGTTTTTTCTTGTTTTTGACTTAAATCTTGCCTCCTCCGAGTAATATCCATTTCCATACCCATAACCATAACCATAGCCGTAGCCATAACTATAACCATATATTTTTTTACTAATATCCACGTCGTTTAGCACTACTGACAAATTTCTGATATTATTTTCATTTTTTAATTTATCTAATATTTGCGTAAATATTTTTTTAGAATATCCTGCTCTAAATACATAAATTGGATAATCGGCTTTTTGAATTGTGGCTATACCATCTGTTACCAAACCAATTGGTGCATTATCAATAACTATGTAATCGTATTTCTTCTTTAGATATGCGATTACCTCATTTAATCTTTCTGTTAAAATTAATTCCGAGGGGTTTGGAGGAGTTGGTCCTGCGGTGATAAATTGTAAATTTGTCATTGGACTGTTGTTGATACATTCATCAACTTCAGTAATGCCCGTTAAAATTGTGCTCATTCCAATATTATTGGTTATACCAAATCCTTTATGAATCTTTGGTTTTCGCATATCTAAGTCAATAATTATTACTTTTTTTCCAGTAAATGCTAATATTCCGGCAACATTGATAGCTACAAAGGTTTTTCCCTCACCGCTAATTGTTGAAGTAATAGATACTATTTTCTGTCCTTCCGATCCGTCAATAAACGTTAAATTGGCACGTATGGTTCTAAATGCCTCACTAATAAGCGATTTTGGATTTTTATCTACTATTAGTTGAGATATTGGTATTTCACTTTTATAATTAGGAACAATACCTAATAAATTAACGTTACCACTTGAAAATTTTACAATATCTGATAAGGAATAAATTTTATCGTGAAAAAGGTATCTCACAAACACCAGAGTTATTGAAAACAATAATGAAGTGAGTAAGGCAATTACAACTGCATTTTTTTTACTTGGAGAAACCTGGGCTCCAACTCCTAAAGCTTTTTCTAAAATAATATTTTTTGAAACATAGCCTGCTTTAGATATTGAAAACTCTGTTTTGCGTTCCAACAACATAGTATAATACTTTTCGCTAATAGAGTACAATCTATTTAAACGCGAAAATTCAACTTCATCCTCAGGACTTTTATTCAATTTACTTTGATAGCTTGTTGATTTTTCGAGTAGACTCTTATACCTTGATTTATATTTTAAACGAACAGCATCTAAGCTTTGAATCAAAAGCTTTTTTTGATTCTCGATTTGATAATTTATTTGTTTAATATTTTCAGAATTAGGAGTAACTTGATATAATAAATTCTCCTTTTCGATTAATAACTTTTGAATGGTTTGTGTTATATCCTTTATTAAATTTTCATATTCTGTTCCTGATATTAAGGAAATAAGTTGGTATACCTCAATACTTTTATTTTTATTTATATTTGTTTGAATTTCATTAATAATATTTTCCTCCATTTCTACCTTTAACATTTGGTCTTCAATCGAGGAAACACGCATAAGTTGAGAAGTATATAATTGATCTGTTTCACTTATATTTTTTTCTTTTTTAAATTTTTGTAAATCACCCTCTGTGTTTTTTAAATCATTATAAACCACTGATAATTGATTGTTTATGAAAGTAATTATATTGCTCGAACTTTCGCTTTTTCTTTCAACATCATAAGTTAAATATTCTTCAATTATTGCATTTACAATATCTGTACTTTTTGAAGAGTTTACATCGTTTACTTTTAATTGAATAGTTTTTGCCAAATCGTTTAATAATTTTACTTCAAGTTGGCTTTGAAGTTTTGCTGTAACTTCATCTACGTTTGAAATTGTAAAGTACAAAGCATTATTATTATTTAATACATGAAGTACTTGCTTCAAATCGATATTTGGATTAATAAATATATTTATATCAAAATCCTCTGTCTTAAGCCAGTTATTTACATTAAACTTAAGAGTTTTTGTTCCTATTTTCAAAAAACCGTTGGTTAAATTTTTGTTTAAGTCAACATAAATTTTTTGACCATACAAATTATTACTTTTTAAATTCACTTTAACAATGTATGGTGAAGATTGATACAACTCATTATTTTTAAAAGTGCCCTCACTAAAATAATTTACGCTAATATCCAATTTTTCAACAACTCGCTTTAAAAAAACCTTAGATCTAATTTGTTCTATAGCCTCTGATATTATATTATTTGAATTGTCAGTATTGCTAAACTTTATTATTTGATCTTTATTTCCATCATTAATCTGTAAAACAGCCCTACTAACATAAATAGGAGTTGTATACCGCAAATAAAGAAAAACAACAGAAAACGAAATTAGAAAAAACAATAAAATAAGATATTTACTTTTATTAAATAGAAATGCGATTACACCAATATCAAAATTACCACTAAACCTTTCGGTAATATCTTTTAATTGATTATTTGTTTTTTCTACTTGTGGATTAAGCATTTATTTATCTTAGTCGGTAAAACTGATATAAAATTAACACACTTGTTATAAGCGTTATCAGTGGCGTAATCTCTTTATTAAAAGTACTTAGAGGTCTGTATCTGGGTTCTACATATATAATATCATTTGCTTGTACTTTTGTTTTAGCATCTGCCAACCCTTCTATTCTCGAAAGATCCATTAAATAAACATACGGTTTCTTCTTAGAATCTTCATTATTTCTTATTAACTTTACCTTATAAGCTTTACCATCATCAGGTATACCTCCTGCGGATGCAATTGCCTCCATAATTGTAGTATAATTATTTGTAAGTGGAATCACCCTTGCCAAGCCGTTATTACCCGGAAAAACAATTACTCGTTTGTTAGAAACACGAAGTGTTACATATGGGTTAACGTAATATTTAGAGTACTTTTCTTCAAATAAGCTTTCTGCCTCTCTGATAGTAAGTCCCTCTATAGAAAACTTTCCAACTAAAGGCATTTTTACAGTTCCATCACTTTCTACTACAACATCAATATCCGTTCTAAAACTCCCAGTTGTTGTAGTTGCTAAATCTATAAGTTTAAACCCATCATTTGTAAAAACTTTAAAAATTATCACATCATTTGGAGCAATTTTATAATCCAGTTTACTTAAAGAATCAAGTAGTTTATCGTAATTATAATTTTTTGGAGTTTTTAACATTAAACTCGACTTAAATACTTTACAAGAAGAAAATAAGATAAGTGTAAATAAGAACAAAAAAATATGCTTCATAGTTGTTACAAATATATGATTTTTTTAGTTTTAAAATTGGTTTTTAAGAGCTTGGGTATTCAATTCTTGCATGATAAATAGTCATCAATCGTTTTTTAAATATTTTTTTTATTGTGGTTATGTCTCTAAAAGTAATATCTGAGTTCATAAATTGATTTTGCGCAATTTTATAATCGATTATCGAATCAACCAAATCATTAATAGTTAGCGCATCATGCATTTTTAAACTTCTAGATGCAGCCTCTACTCCATCTGCCATCATTAGTACAGCAGTTTCTTTACTAAACGGTATTGGCCCCTTATATTTAAATTCTTGTTCCAATAATTTTTCATTTGGATTGTTTTTTTTGTAAAGATTGTAGAAGTATCCAACACTAGTAGTACCATGATGGGTTCTAATAAAATCAATTACTTGGTCAGGTAATTTGTTCTTTTTGGCTAATTCTATTCCTTTTATTACATGACTAATAATTATTTTTGCACTTTCTAAGGGCTGCATTTCCTGATGTGGGCTATAACTATTACCTTGATTTTCCGTAAAAAACTTTGGGTTAAATAACTTACCAATATCGTGATACATGGCTCCTGTTCTTACCAGCAAAGTATTACCTCCTATGTAATAAATGGCTTCCTCAGCAAGATTTGCAACTTGCAAACTGTGTTGAAAAGTGCCAGGTACCTCTTGAGACAATCGTCTTAATAAGGGTTGATTTAAATCACACAATTCTAACAGTTTAAAATCTGAGATAAAACCAAATGATTTTTCGGTAATAAAAATCAGTGGATATGCCAACAAAACTAATGTAGAACTAATAAGAAACGGTAAATAAGCCGATATTTTTTTGACTAAAATGGGGGTTCCAAAAGCCAATTGATATGAAATAAAAATAAGAACATAAAATATCAAAACTATTAATGCAGCATTTACTATTTGTTGCCTTTTTCTCATTTCCGCAACTGCAAATAAAGTTCCTATACCTGCAATTAGCTGTAGTAAAATAAACTCCAACTTGTCTGCCATAAAAAAACTACAAAGCAAAATTGTCATTAAATGAGTAAACAAAGCCGTTCTGCTGTCAAAAAAAACTCTCACAATAATTGGCACCAAAGCAAATGGCAAAGAGTAAATCAACAACCCGTATTTATAAAAAAATGAAGTACTAAGAAAAGTAATATTAATTATTAAAAATAAAAATATAACCTGTTTATTTTGTCCAAAAATTTGTTTTCTGAAAAAAGCCAAATAAACAAGAAGAACCAGTAAAATAACACCAACTAATAAAACCTTAGCAATTATTGCAATCTTACTAACTGATTCAATTTTATTTTGGTTATAAAAAAAATTATTTATTAAATAGCGTTTTTCATTAGTTAATTGCTCCCCGTGTTTTATTATCGTCTCACCTTTTTTAAAGTTATTTTTATAAATCGCAAGCTGATCCGTTTTAATTTTTTTATATAAATCGCTTTTTTGAGGATTGAAATAATGTGTTATAGCTAGATAATTTAAATAATTTATATTAGCTGTATTTATACCTTTAACTTTTTCTACTTTACTAGTAATAAAATTAGCGGCTGATTTAATTGTAAAAAAATCAAAATAAACTATTTGCTCTGCGTAATTACCTCTTTGAAGCAAAGATGGTTTTTTATTCACTAAATCATCATCAATACTTTCAATAACTCCAACTTTATAAATCGAATCAAAAACAGGTTTTAAAACAAAATAAAATTTGGTGTTTTTTAGTTTAAGAGTCTCCAAATCCTGCAGTTTATCTATTTTTTCTTCATTTCTTTCCTCAAATATTAATGGAGCATCCTTCTCTATTAATAACTTTTCATTTTCAATTTCGGATTTAGATTTTAAAGTGAAAAAATCGTTTTCTACAACTAAATCTTTATAACTCCAAATGGCATCAAACTCGCCTACTTTATGCCCAATAACGTTTGTTTTTGGTAATAAAAAAGAAATAAATAGGGCGCTAATAATTACTACACCTAATTTTAACAATAAGTTATGTTTGGCACGTATATATGCTAAAATATTCACTCCTACAAAGAAACAGTAATTTAAAGGTAGATTACTTTTTTCCTGATATGGTTTTTAACAAGGATGTTTTAATTACATTTTGGATAAATCCAGCCTTTTTAATTTTGGATTTAATTTATTTATTGTTCCAACAACACCAATTGTTAAAACACCTCCAATAATAATTGAATTAACCAAGCCAAATAACTTTGCAGTAAAACCACTTTCAAATGCGCCAATTTCGTTACTACTGCCAATAAATACACTATTTATGGCACTTACCCTACCCCTCATATTATTTGGGGTTTGTAATTGCAAAATGCTATGACGAATAATAACACTTACATTATCAAAAGCACCTGTAAAAAACAACATAGCAAAGGTTAACCAATAATTTTTAGTTAATGCAAATAAAATGGTAAATAACCCAAAGGCGGCAACACTGAATAATAAGGCCTTTCCTGCAGTTTTCTTCAAAGGAAAAAAAATTAAAATACCCGACATAGCCAATGCACCAATGGCGGGTGCCGTTCTTAATAATCCATAAGCTTCTGGACCTAAATGCAAAATTTTATCCGTAAAAGCAGGAATTAGAGCCACTGCTCCACCAAATAAAACCGCAAATAAATCTAATGATAAAACACTTAAAATTAATTTATTTTTAAATACAAAATGTAAACCCACTTTCATCGTTTCCATAATTGTTTCTTTTTTTTCACCTCTTTCGGGATGGCCTTTATGTTTGATTTTAAGCATAAAAAACAATGCCAGTGCAAATAATATTACTTCAGTTAAATGACAGAAATTTGAATTGAGTTTATTATTAAATCCAAAAATAATGCCCGCAACCACAGGTCCCATAATTGCTCCGGTATGCCAAGCGGTTGTGTTCCAGGTGGAAGAACTTGTATACTGTTCTCTTGGAACTATCTGACTCATAAAGGGATTTAAGGAAGAAGCCAAAAACGAACGAATTACGCCAAACAAAAATACTACACCAAATAAAGCAAACATGCCTAAATTACTTAGAAGTTGAAAAAACGGTTCACTGTTAAAATACAAAAAAGTGGCTCCAGATAATAAGCAACACAATGCAACAACAATTATTTTCTTTCGGGAGAAATTATCTGAAACATAACCACTAAAAAAAGAAGTAAATATAAACGGAATTGCCTCTGTTAGCCCTAGAATTCCCAATACGTATTCTTCTTTACTATGCTGGTAATATATTTGAAGGCTTATCGTAGCAAATTGCATTTGAACACCCAAGGTTAAAAAAAAGCGAGTTAATACAAATAACCTAAATTCCTTTATTTTAAATACTTGTAAGGTTTCTGCTTTAAATAGTTTCATTCTTATTGGTGCCAATAAATTTTAAATTCCGTTTTAATCCCTTGTATTTTGTGCGTTTTACGGCACTATGTTTAAATAATACATTAAACGTTTCTTCTGTTAATTCATACCATTCTACCTCCGTAAAATTCAGTAATTCATTCGAAGGGTTAAATAGCGGCTCTCTATTTGGTATACTAAATCTATTCCAGGGACAAACATCTTGACAAACGTCACAGCCAAATACCCAATTATCTAGTTTGCCTTTAAACGATTCCGGAATTTCGTCTTTTAACTCAATAGTTAAATAACTAATACATTTGCTTCCATCAACCACATAAGGCTCACTAATAGCATCCGTTGGGCAAGCGTCAATACAGCGAGTGCAG
Source organism: Bacteroidota bacterium (assembly GCA_033763945.1). Taxonomy (GTDB): domain Bacteria; phylum Bacteroidota; class Bacteroidia; order B-17B0; family Aurantibacillaceae; genus Aurantibacillus. The sequence continues at coordinate 46,711 of JANRJN010000007.1, forward strand.
GTACCGCAGTAATCTTTTATTGGCCCGTCGTATTCCAATTCCAAATCCACAATTAATTCGGCAATAAAAAAAAACGAACCATGTTCTTTAGTAATTAAATTACTATTCTTACCTACCCACCCTAAACCGCTTTTTGCCGCCCAAGCTTTGTCCATAACAGGAGCGCTATCTACAAATGCCCTCCCGTTTATGTTACCTATTTTTTGTTTTAAACTGTATAAAAATTCGTGCAATTTATCTTTAATTACCTCGTGATAATCCTTACCATAAGCATATTTACTTAGTTTTGGCCCTTCGGTAGTTTGAAGCTGCGCAGGGTAATAATTATACAATAAAGAAATAACCGATTTTGCTCCATCCACCAATAACGTCGGGTCTAAACGTTTATCGAAATAATTTTCCATATACTGCATTTGCCCGTGCTTGTTCTCTTTCAACCATTTTTCCAATCTTGGAGCTTCTTCATTTAAAAACTCAGCTTTGCTAATGCCGCAATAATCAAAATTAAGCCGTTTCGCTTCCTGCTTTATAAATTGGGTGTATGTTTGTTTTGTTGAAATCAAAAATTAAATGTGATTTTTTTATCTGGATTATTAACCTTTACACTTTTTTTAGTGCCGCTTAATTCAAAATGTACAATGTTCATTTGCTCTTTAAACGAATCGTACAATAACGAATTTTCTATTTCTATAGTTTTAGGAGTTTCGCAGTTTTTAAATTCTATATAAGTAAACACAGCTTCCTGCTCTCGCTCAAAACCAATAACAGTATAGCTTTTAGTTTCTCCGTTTAGTTTTAAGTTAAAATACTTAGTAAGATAATCTGTAATAATTTTTTTAGTTAACGCTTTATCTTTTGCATTTATTAAATCTACAGTTTGCTTAGTATCTTTTTTAAGAGCGTTCTCAAAATCATTGGTAAATAACTTTATTGAACCCTGAATGCTTTTTTCTGTAGAATTGTATTTTAAATCGGCTACTCCCAAATAAAATGGATGTTTAAAGGCGCTAAAAAAAAGCAATGTAAAAAACAAACAAATTGAAAAAAATACTTTAATTGAAAAAGGGCGCATAATTTAATATGCTAAATTACAAAAACAAGATGTATTATTCTCTAGAATATTTGGTTACATTTTCTTGATAATTTGCGGCAATAATCATTTATAGCCGTTCCTGTATTTTAACAGTGCTTTTATTGACATATCAATTACCACTTTTTTAAATAGTTTTATTTTTACTTAATTTAGCCTCAATATTAAGCTGTTCTTATAAAATCATTAAATCTACTTATATGTCTACTTGTACAAAATGCTTTACTTATATATTTTTTCTTAGCATGGGGTCGTTATTTTTACGTTCCCAAAACATTCAAAACAATCCCAAATCTAATCACGGCAACAAGTTTGAACAATTAGGTACAATTCTCCCTACACCAAACGAATACCGAACAGCAAGTGGTGCGCCTGGAAGCAAATATTGGCAACAAAGAGCAGATTATAATATTGATGTGACTCTGGATGAAAAAAACCTTTCAATAATTGGAACAGAAACTGTCACATACTTTAATAACAGTCCAGATGTCCTTAACTATTTATGGCTACAGTTAGATGAAAATGAACATGACCCCAAAAGCGAAAGTAATTACTTTGATGGCAATACTATTAACGAACCTGTTACCGACCAAGCCCTTGCCGGATTAGAAAAAAAACACTTAACCGGTTTGGGTGATAAAATTGATGCAGTGACTGATGAATTAGGCAAAAAGTTAAACTTTACCATTAACCAAACCATGATGCGTATTGATTTACCAAAACCATTAACGGCAAAAGGCAAGCAAAAATTTATTGTAAAATGGCATTATAAAATGATTGAACGTACTAAATACGGCGGGCGTGGCGGCTACGAATTTTTTCCGGAAGATGGTAATTGCTTGTTTACCATGACGCAATGGTACCCACGTATGTGCGTTTATAGCGATTTTCATGGTTGGCAAAACAAACAATTTACTGGGCGTGGCGAATTTGCTCTGGCATTTGGTAATTATACAGTAAAAATGACAGTGCCTTCCGATCATTTGGTGTGTTCAACAGGTGAATGTCAAAATTATGCAAAGGTATTAAATCCCGCACAATTAGCCCGTTGGCAAAAAGCCCAAACTGCCACAGAGCCAATAGAGATAGGGCTTTTAGAAGATGCTAAAAAAGCAGAGCAAAATGCTTCGACAGGCTCAGCATCCAAAACAACAAAAACATGGATTTTTAAAGCCGATAGTGTACGCGATTTTGCTTGGGGCAGTTCTCGCAAATACATTTGGGATGCCATGCCCACCAATGTAGAAGGAAAAAAAATAATGTGTATGAGTTTTTACGGTAAAGAGGCTTACGGTTTATATCGTAAATACTCAACAAAGGTGGTGGCGCATACCATTAAAACCTATTCAAAATACACAATCCCCTACCCTTACCCGGTTGCACAGAGTATTGAAGCAGCTAACGGTATGGAGTACCCAATGATTTGTTTTAATTTTGGAAGAACTGAAAAAGACGGCACTTATACCGAAGGCAGTAAAAACGGAATGATTTTGGTTATTATTCACGAAGTGGGCCATAACTTTTTTCCTATGATAATTAACAGTGACGAACGTCAATGGAGCTGGATGGACGAAGGATTAAACACCTTTATGCAATTTTTAACCGAACAGGAATTTGATATGAATTACCCATCAGCACGCGGACCGGCGCATAAAATGGTGGATTATATGCGTTTACCAAAACAGTATTTAGAACCAATTATGGTAAACAGCGAAAACATAAATAATTTTGGTGCAAATGCATATGGCAAACCTGCCACTGCCTTAACTATTTTGCGGGAGACTGTTATGGGCAGAGAACTATTTGATTTTGCTTTTAAACAATATTGTAACCGTTGGGCATTTAAACACCCCGAGCCTGCTGATTTTTTTAGAACAATGGAAGATGCCAGCGCTGTGGATTTAGATTGGTTTTGGCGTGGATGGTTTTTTGATACCGATCCTGTAGATATTAGCATTGATACGGTTAAAGCTTATACCATAAATAAAGGGACAAAAATTCCAATAAAAATGGATACTATCTACAATTTTCCAAAACAAAAAGAATTTGTATTTATTACTCAAGTAAGAAATAAAGAGGCCGGCTTAAAGGCTCTAGTAGATATAGACACTACGCTTCGAGATTTTTATTATCACTACAAACCCATAAATGAAATTACAAAAGAAGCCAAAAACAAATATGACGGCTTAGAAGAATTAAATGACACTACTTTTGCAAAATATAACAGCAAGTTTGTTTACGAAATTAAGTTTAGTAATAAAGGAGGCTTGGTAATGCCTTTAATTATTCAGTTTAATTATGTGGATGGAACTAGTGAAATAGAACGAATTAATGCTTATGTATGGCGAAAAAATGAAAGCGAAGTAACAAAAACATTTTTAAAGGCTAAAAAAGTAGCAAGTATATTATTAGATCCTTACAAAGAAACTTGTGACATAAACGAAAAAAACAATGTTTGGAATATAAAAACAGAACCAAATAAATTTGATGTATTTAAAGCAAAAACAGCGGCCGCTCGAGGACAAAGCAACGGACAAAATCCCATGCAAAAGGCAAAAAAATAACGAATAAATTTGAAAATTTATTTGTAAATGTTCTGCGAATCTAATTAAATCATTCCTAATGTATTTTTTGGAGAAAAGTAGTACTCTTTAATGCACTTGCTTAGTTAATACTTATCTGTTCCTTTTTACTTTACATTTTCATCTATCAATACTTAAAGGCAATATATTTTTACCAAAACAACTAAAACAAAAAAGCAGGTATTTCTACCTGCTTTTTTACACTAAAATTTATAGTTGTAAGATTACTGTATAACTAGTTTCTTAGACATTTTTGTCCCATTTAAAGTTAAATTTATAAAGTATATTCCTTTAGATAATGAACCATTATTGTTAATCGATATTGTTTGTTCACCTGCATTGTAAATGCTGTTTGTTACAGGTAAAACTTCTTTACCTAAAAGATCTACAACATTTACTTTAATTGCAGCTGCATCATTCAAATTAAATTTAATAGTAGTAACACCACTTGTAGGATTTGGATACATGTTAAAATGAATACTCTTAGTTAATTCATTAATACCAACTGCTGCCGTGTCAACAACATTAATTGCATCCAAAAACAATCTATTACCATTTCCAGATGCCGGATCTTCAATAAAAGTAAATCTCACTAAAACACTAGCTGAATTTTGGAAATTAAACCAATTGGCAGCATCATAAGTAACGTTATAAGTTTTCCATTCTGTATTAGATGGAGCCCAAGGTGTACTATTAATTCCACCTGAACCATTGGCCATAGTACCGGCGCTAAAGGTATAAATATCGCTCCAAGTACCGCCACAATCTTTACTTCCTTGCAGTTTTAAAACGTCTGCCTGTGTAGAAGTTTTGCGGGCGTAAGCATATTTAAAACTAAAAACACTTGAAGGGTTATTTACAACATCCATCATAGGCATTTGTAAAATATCTGTTTCGCCTGCAGCACTTTGTGTTCCATCCAACATAACAGAACTATTTCCATCAATTCCAGCAATTGGAGTCTGAGCCCATTTAGCGGAACCAGTTGCATCAATTACTGACCATGTAGAAGGAATTACGCCTAAAGTTTCAAAGCTTTCCATATTTGCACCGCCATTAATAACCGCAGCACCATTCACAACAGAAACTGTCTTTGTACTTGTACTACTACCTTGTATGTTATTAACTGTTAGTGAAATTGTTACAGTTCCAATTGTGGGAAATGTAACTGATGTAATTGAAGCATTTGGAGAAGCTGGTGTGGCTCCGTTATTTGCAGTCCAAGTATAGCCTGAAATTGTTCCATTATATGAAAAATCTTTCATGGTTAATGAGCCACCAGAACAAACAGTATAGCCAGTTGTAGATAGAAAGCTGGAAACAGGAGCACATAATCCCGTTCCATTAACATCAGTAGAAGTTAAGTTACCGGTTGACCATAAATTATTTCTACCAGAAGTAGAAGATGCTAAAGCAGTTCTCATACGTGTGGTTTGGCCTGTAGTAAAGTTTTTTGGGCAGCTTGAATAATCCATGAAATTTTCAACATTTTGATAATAAGATGAATTTCCTGAAGTACATAAAATTGCTGAATTGGTATTTGTTGCTGGACATGTACTAAAATTACCTTTTGTATCAGGCGTATCAGAAACACCATCTCCACCAGAAGTTGAACCACATGTTACTCCTGGATTATTCGTATTACCAAATGTATGAGATAAATTTAACCAATGTCCTATTTCATGAGATAAAGAACGTGCATTTAGGCCACTTAAAAAGCTATAGTTGTATACAATTGCATCTTGCACAGCGCTTGTCCCCCAGGTGCCTGGTAAGTATGTATAACCTATTACGGTACCATTTTGTCCTGAAGCAGCTACAATATCTTTTACAATTATAATGTTTAAGTATTTCATAGGATCCCAAGTAATACCATTATACAAATAGCTAAATGCACCGGCAGGATTACGATCCCAAACCGTACGCGTGTCATATATATGCTCTATTCCGGTAGTACAATTACCACTTGGGTCTTTTTTAGCCAACATAAATTTGATATCCGAATTTATATAAAGCGCCTTAAAATCGGCATAAATTGAATTAAAATCAGCTCCCGCTGCTGCAAAATCACTATTTACTTGTGCTAAAGCAGCTGAGCATTGTGCATCAGTAATATTTTCTGAACCTCCGGTATGCAAAATATGAAATACCACCGGAATAGTATATTGAACAGCAGCAGTTTTGTTCTGAGCCTTATTAAGCATAGCAGCTTGATAGTCAACCTCAAACTTTGCCTGCTTTTTCTCATAATCAATTTTTGCCTGTGGGTTTGCAACAAAATATTGATTCATTGCATCAACCGTTACACATGGTTGTATTTGCTGTGAATAACTTAATGTAGTTGATAACATTGTTATTCCTATGGTAATAAATGATAATTGTTTTTTCATTGTATTTTATTTTTCAGTTAGTGCTTATAATATTATATACGTAATAATTTACTTTTTGGTTGGGATATCTTTGATGGTTGACAATTGATTCATCGCCATCATGTCTTTCATTGTTTTTTGCATGCCATCTATACTTCCATCTAAAAATATTACATTTCCTTTTCCTTCTTGTGCAAAATTTTTCACGGCCTCTGTCCACATACTAAATAAAATAAGAGACGAGTCCAAATTAGCATCTTCCATTTCTTTTGCAGCACCTGCCATACCTTTTGCTACCTCCTGTCTAAATAATGCAATACCCTGACCTTTTAATTGGGAGGCATCTTTTTCTGCTTGAGCCGAAATTTTAATAAAATTCCCTTCAGCCTCGGCTGCCTTAGTTTTTGTAATTAATAAAGCCTGACCTTCATTTTCTGCTGCTGCCTTTAAGTTATTACTAGCTACAACCTTTGCCATACTGCGCATTACTTCTTCATCAAAAGTAATATCATTTAATTGTAAATCTATTAAATGATATCCCCAATCTTCAAGGGTTTTATCTAATTGTTCTTTAACCGCCTCTACAATTTCTCTACGGGTAGTTAACACTTCTGCTTGTTTTTTAGTAGCCACAAAAGCGCGAACAGAACCTTCGACCGAACGAACTAAGGCTTGCATAAAATTTTTATCATCAACAAATTTAAATACTACGTTTTTAATAGTTTCGTCATCACTATTAATAACCGAATAAAGTAACATTGCTGTAAAATTTACATTTGCCTGATCAACCGTTACTGCTTGAAATCCCAGTTCGGCACTGCGGTTTTGAACGGATATTTTTTTAAATACCTTTTCAATAAATGGTATTTTAAAGTTTAATCCAGGCCTTAAAATTCGGCTAAATTTTCCAAATATGGTTGTAATTGCCAGCGTACCTTGCTGCACAGAAACGAACGATAAAAGTAGTATTAGTACTACCAAAACTATTATTATTATTAATCCAACTCCAGGCATAATTTTTTTATATTTGTATAAAGGTATAAATTTATTACTTTAATTCAAAATTCCTACTTTAATGACAATTAATATACACAAGTGGTTAGTTTTTGGTTTAACCTTTCTTTCATTTTGTATAAAGGGGCAAGAAGAGCAACCAAAAGATACAGTGCCGGAATATCAAAAAATGTACGTTAAAGCCTGCAAATTATTAGACTCTGCAAAATATAAAGAGGCATTACCCATTTTTAAAAAGGTTACAAAATTAAAGCCAGAATACTGGCAAGCCTTTAACAAAATGGCTTATATTAAAATTCAACAAAAAGAGTACAAAGACGCTGAAAAAGACTTAATAAAATCTGAGTTAATTTTACCTCAAAACTTTGAAACCTTGAAGCTTAAGGGTATTAACTTTTATTTAAACAATAAATATAAAGAAAGTAAAGGTGCCATTGATACAGCCATAATTATTGCCATTGAAGATAAAATTGACGATGCTGAGCTATATTACTATCAAGCCCAATTAATGTTTAAAGGTAAAAGTTATAAAACTGCTATTGGTGCTTGCGAAAGTGCTATCGATTTAAATAAAAACTACATTGAAGCCTATGTTTTAAAGGGTGAGATTCGTTTTAAAATGAAAGATTATAATTATGCAATTAAAGAGTTAAGTGAAGGCATAAAGTTGATGAAACCTGAAAAGGTAGACTACAACGCTTATAAATTAAGAGCAAAAAGCAAGTTTGAAGTTAAAGATTTTAAAGGAGCAGTTACCGATTGGAGTGTTTACATTGATGCCAACCCAAAAGAAGAAGAAGCCTTAGTGGCAAGGGGAGCTGCTAAAATTAACACTAACGATAACACAGGTGCAATTGCAGATTTAGACGAAGCTATAAAATTAAATGCTAAAAACCCAGTTAGCTATTGTTACAGAGGTGTTGCTAAAGGAGGAAATAAAAATAATACCGAAGCGCTTAAAGATTTAGACTATGCCATAAAACTAAAATTTGATTATGCAGCAGCTTATGTAAATCGTGCTGCCATAAAAATGGCAAGCAAGGATAAGCATGGGGCCTGTGATGATTTAAAAAAGGCCGATGGTTTGGGCGACGAATTAGCATTAAAACTATCCGAACAATATTGTAAATAAACTTTTTGTTTTTTTTGACGTCAGATACTTGCATGATAACTAAAATAAGGAAGCTAATTTTTATTACCACTCTGATATTTAATGTCTTTACAGGATTAGCTCAAAATGACAGCATTGCTGTACATCCAAATAAATTAGATTCAATAACAAGTAAATTTAGAAAGGATTCGGCTCACCTTTATCGTTTTCAAAAAATAAGACCCTATTTAAATTTTGATAATAGAAATTCTGTTGTTACTAATGTACCTGTAAACGTACGAGGTTTTCAATTAGGAGCGGTTTTGTATCGTAAACACACAACGGGTTTGGGATTTTATACTATCAAAGATAAATCATCTATTAATGTAAAATCAATTTTTGATAACCAAGATGTACTAATTACAACCCGTTTAAATTATTTCACTACGTTTTATCAGTATGCGTTGGTAGCTAAACGTTTTTTTGAAATTGATATTCCTATTGAAACAGGTATTGGTAAATTTAACATAAATACAAAAAGTGAAGATGATGAGCATATTGTTCTACAAAAAAAAGGTTGGTTTGCCTTTGTAGGTACAGGAATAAAAACAGTTATTAAACCAGTTAAACATATTGGTATTTCAGGTATTATTGGCTATCGTTTTGTAGAAGATATTTTTACTAACATTAACTTTAATGGTTTATATTACTCGGTTGGAGTTTGGGTTGACATCCGCCAAATATATAGAGATATTCGTTTTTACGGATTTATGCGTCCTAAATATCATAAAGCATTAAAAAATTAAACTAGTTTAAGTTGTCTGAATTAGGAAAGAGCAACTAAAAAAAACTTTAAAACTTAATTGACCCTACCTTTTCAAACAACTAAAACTAATGCATATACTCTAAATACAATTTTTCCATTTGGCTTAAATTTAAAAACCAATTAAACTTTTGTTTAATGTGTTGGTAAGCATTATTTGCTGCTGTATTTCTTAATTCGCCATTTAAAAAATAGTTTTCCATAGCATCAAAAACACTCTCAACCGATGTGGAACTTGTAATTAATCCAACATTTTTATTCGGTATTAAATCTTTGAAACCTTCAATATTACTAACTATTACTGGAATTTTGCAAGCCATGGCTTCTGCCACACTTACACCAAAACTTTCAATTTCAGAAACATTAACCAAAACATCTAAAGTATTTAAATGGTAGGGGACTTGAGAATGAGGTACTTCACCTAACATTGCAACTTTAAGAGTTAAATGGTGTGTTTCAATTAATTTTTGCAAATTTTCCTTTTCGCTACCGTTACCAACAATTTTCAATTTTAAATTTGCGGTAGGGTACTTTTTTACCAAAAGATTAAATGCTAAAATTACTTTATCAATATTGTATATTTTTTCTAAATACTTTACACACCCAAATGTAAATTCGTTATTTTTTCCTACGTCTTTAAAGGCAAAAAACACGTTCAAGTTTATGCCAAACGGAATAATATAAACCGGCTTTTTAGTGTAATTACTAATTTCCTTTTCTAAAACATTTGATGTAACACAAATTTTGTTTGCCCTAAATAATACAAACTTTAAAATAAATTTCCGTAAAACACTTTTTTTGGGAAACTCCATTACATCACTCCCCCAAGCCGAAACAATAAAAGGTTTAAAAAAAGTTAGAGCCCCTAAAAGCCCATAACTACTTGCATAATGCGAATGAATTACGTTAGGCTTAAATTTAAGTACACAAATCACTAATTTAGGGTATAAAAGCAAATATTTTAATTTTGAAAACAACCTTCCGCTACCTTTTTTGGTTGTCTTATGCAAACAAATTATATTTTTATTATTAGAATACCAATTAGTTGCTGAATTGTTAAACGAAAAAACACCAATCTCAAACCCATCGTTTGAAAGACTAGTCGCCCACTTTTGAGTATGAGGAGAATTAATGTCCGCTAAAAATAAAATACGAGGTGTCATAGTTCTTTAACACTATGACTTAAAAAATTCACAAAAGTTTAATTGCAAAAAAATTATTTAAATTCTTTTCCATTAATAATTACATTTTCAATATGATTATTTGCAAACGAATAAGGAATAAACCCGTAGCTACTTATTTTTTTTGTAATAATTAAATTTGCCTTTTTACCAACACTAATAGTTCCCAACTTATCGGCTAAATTCATTGCGTAAGCCGAATTAATTGTGGACGCATTAATTACTTCCTCTGGAGTTAATTTATAGACAACGCAACCCAAACTCATCATAAAACTCATATTACCACTTGGACTACTACCTGGATTATAATCACTGGCAAAAGCAATTGGCAAGCCAGAATCTATCATTTTACGAGCCGGTGGAAGTGGTAAATTTAAAAAGAAGGCGGCGCCAGGCAATATTGTTGGCATTGTGCTACTTTTTTTCAATAACTCAATATCGTCATCACTACAAAATTCTAAATGGTCGACACTCACGGCGCCACATTCAATGGCTGTTTTAATACCATTACTATGACTTAATTGCTCGGCATGAACTTTTCCACTTAACCCGTATTTTTTCCCGGCTTCTAAAATCTGCCTTGTTTCGTCAGAGTCAAAATAATTCTTTTCGCAAAACACATCTATATAATCCGCTAATTTTTCTTTAGCTATTTCAGGCAGCATTTCGTTAATGATTGAGTTGATATACCCTATTTTATTTTCCTTAAACTCTAAAGGAACCGCGTGTGCCCCTAAAAATGTGGCCTTAACAGGAATCCAGTTTAATTCTTTTAACCGCCTAATTACTCTTAACATTTTCAATTCGCTGTCTGCACTTAATCCATAGCCGCTTTTTATTTCGACAGCACCGGTGCCAAGCTTAATAATTTCTTTTAAACGTTCTTTACTTTGATCAAATAAGTCATCTTCACTAGTTTGTCTTAGTTTAGCTGCCGAATTTAAAATGCCTCCTCCTCTACTCGCAATTTCTTCATACGTCAACCCGTTTATTCTATCCACAAACTCTTGCTCGCGGTTACCGGCATATACAATATGCGTGTGGCTATCTGCAAAACAGGGCATCACTAATTTACCCTCACAATCAATCACCTCTAAATCCTTCCAATCGGTAATTCCAGGAAAAGTATCCATTTCTCCAAAATCAACTATAATACCATCTTCTGCCGCTAACCAAGCATTACTTATACATGGTAAGTTTTTCATTTCCTTTCCTGCTAGTTTTATTGGAGCTGTTTCGTAAACAGAAATTAGCTGTTTTATATTTTTTAAAAGAAGTTTTTGCATATCTACACAAAATTAAGAAACTGTTTTAATTTCGATACAATATTATAACTTTACAAACTATGGCAGGAAATTCGTTTGGAACCCTATTTAAACTTACCACTTTTGGAGAAAGTCATGGCATAGCCATTGGAGGAATACTTGATGGATGCCCTGCGGGATTAAAAATAGATATTGATTTTATTCAACTTGAGTTGGATAGACGAAAACCAGGCCAATCAACTATTACCACACAACGAAAAGAAAGTGACACTATAGAATTTTTATCAGGTATTTTTGAAGGGATTACAACAGGTACACCCATTGGATTTATAATTAAAAATGAAGATGCAAAAAGCAAAGATTACACTCATTTAAAAGAAAATTATCGCCCAAGCCACGCCGATTTTACCTACGAAAAAAAATATGGTATACGTGACTATAGAGGTGGCGGAAGAAGCAGTGCCCGTGAAACCGCCTGTCGCATTGTTGCCGGAGCTATTGCTAAATTAATTTTGCAACAACATAACGTCTCCATTAATGCTTTTGTAAAACAAGTTGGTGAAATAAAAACGGTTAAAAATTTTGATGAACTTGATTTAAGCAAAACAGAATCAACAATTATAAGATGTCCTGATATCGAGATTGCACAAAAAATGATTTCATACATAGAAGAAATTAAAAAACAAGGTGATACAGTTGGCGGAATTATACAGTGTGTCATTCAAAATGCTCCAGTTGGTTTGGGTGAACCTGTTTTTGATAAGTTGAATGCCGTTTTAGCACATGCCATGCTGAGTATAAATGCAGTAAAAGGATTTGAAATTGGGAGTGGCTTTGATAGTATTCATAAAAAAGGGTCTGAGTTGAATGATGTATTTATTCCTAAAAATAACTTGAAAGCAGAAACATCAAATGTAAAACCCTTAATAACAAAAACCAATAACAGTGGTGGCATACAAGGTGGTATAAGCAATGGAATGCCTGTTTATTTTAATGTTGCCTTTAAACCAGTGGCAACCATTATGAAACCTCAACCATCTGTAAATAATTTAGGCGAAGAAATAATTTTAGAAAGTAAAGGAAGACACGATCCTTGTGTATTGCCAAGAGCTGTTCCAATTGTAGAAAGTATGGCGGCTTTAGTAATAGTTGATTTTTTATTGCTTAACAAAATTAATAAACTATAAAATGAAATACAGAATTTTCATTATTCTATTTTTTATTATTCCTGCGCAAATTTTAATTGCACAAACTCCAATTGTAAAAAAAGATGTTTCAAAACTTTATGGCATTGCAGATAAAAAAACTGGCCTGTGGCTTACCAAACCAATTTATAAGAAAATTGTAGAGCAATATGAAGATTCATTAAAGAAAAAACCATGTTGCTTTATTGCTTATAATAAAAAAGATGTTGGCGAATTTATTGATAAATCTGGTAAAAAAATTATTAGTCAAAAGTTTGATTATGTGGGTGAATATTTAAATAACATTTATCTAGTTAGCATAAATAATAAAAATAGTTTTTATTCACCTCAAACCAACTTAATGCAAAAAATTGGATGGGTAGATAAATATAATTCACCCTTTTTTATTGCAAAAAAATCAATTGTAAAATTATATAAGGGAGAAAAATTTTGTCTTTTAAATTTAAATGCGTTTGATACAGCAATTTTTGTTTACGATAACGCTGTTGATTTTTCTGATTTTAATCAATATGATACGACAAGTAATTGGGTAGTTAGAGAGAATAAAAAGTATGGTACCATTAATTGTTTAGGAAAACAAATAATACCCTGTATTTATGATACTTTAATTAAAGCATTTCAAATATGGGATGAAGTGTTTATTGATGACTATTTTATTAGAAAAGATAATAAATGGGGGGTTAGTTCAAATACACATAAAATTCTAATTAGCCCTAAATTTGAGTCAATTGATGTTAGAATATATAAATACTTAAACAAAGTTTATTATGCTCCAAAACTATATTTGCCCGTTAAAGAAAATGGTAAATGGGGCGTTGTTGATTCGGTTGGAAATTATACAATTAAAAACAATTATGATACCATTTTAAACATTTCTAACTCTGAAATTTATGTTAGAAAAAACGGAAAAATGGGGATTATAGATTTTAAAGAAAATATCATTTTTCCCTTCATTTACGATTATATAGAAAGTACAGATATAAATTTTTTCAAAAAGAAAACCGCAAGATCTTATCTTGTAAATAACGGGTGCAAAAAATGTAGTACCGATACCATTGGTGGTTTATGGGGCATAGCTGATGTTAAAGGAAATTTAATTCAACCCATAGATGCGCAAATTATTAAACTTTATCGTAATTATACTTACTTAAATCAAGATTATAGCTCATCTGAAGACTCAACCTTAATTGGTTATTTATGGAACAGAGGCGGCGAAAAAAAACAGATTTTGCTTGGGACAGATACTGTAGAAATGCAAGATATGGATGTTAACGGTAACGAATTTTATGTTAAAGTATGGAAGGCTAATTACTCTAGTATAATTAAAGGCGGCAAATCTGGTGTTATTTCAACGGATGGAAAGGAAATTATTCCTATAAAATACGATGACTTATGTTTTACAATTAGAAGAGAAAATGAAGATAGAGGTCCTTTGTATGGAAACTACATTTCAAAGCCAAACATTTCACTAAAAGAAAGTTATAACGTAGAAGATAACAATTTAATTTGTTATAAACTGCAAGGTAAAAGTGGTGTAATAAATTGGAAAGGACAAACAATTATACCTCCTATATACGATTCCGTAATGTACGTTAAAAATGAGGTTGAAGAAATAATTTATAATAAAGATTCTGTTAAAAGTGATAATCAACTATTTTTAATTAAGGACGTTTATTTAGGCTATTTATCTGAAAACAGATATTATTATAGCAAAGAGGGTAAGCAATTAGGAATAATAGACAAAGAAGTAAATGAATTAAACTACGTAAATTTTTTAGACTTTAACAGTCAACAACCATTTTATGCCAACTATGTAATAGCATGTAAAAATGCAAAAGTAGATACGTTTTGCATTAAAACTAACCAAATGACCTTTGACGCTAACGGTATGGAAATATATTACCAAGTGTGTCAGTATTTTTATACTCACACTAACGGAAAATACAATATTATCGATCCACAAACGCACAGTTATATATTGCCGCAATGGGCTGATGACATAATATTTTGCCCAGATAATACTTTGGATTCTATAAGATACAATAAGCGCATTAGTAATTCTAATACCTATGTCGATTATTTTTATGGATTAAATACAGATTCGATTTTTACTTTAGATAACAAAATATATAAAACGTTTGAATCAAATCCTAACAGGCGTTTTAATAATAGAACATATTCTGAAAATGATTCAAAAAATATTTTTTGCTTTAAAGTAAATAATCATTTTTTTTTAGTTGATGCGTTTACCAAAAAAATAATAAATGCCAATAATGGATTTGATGCTATCTACTTTAATGGAAAAAACTGGGTAACAACCACAAATAACATTATAGAATTATATTCAATAACCGGACAAAAACAGAATTAATTTTATAATTACAAATTGTTTTTTACAACATGCTTGTATAATTTTTCGTACTGAGGTAAAATTGCATTTATATCAAATTTTTTAGCATGATTAAAGGCATTTTCTTTAAAGGTATTCAGCAAATCTTCGTTTTGTAAAAGTTTTAAGGTGTTTTTTGCCATAGCGTCCACATCCCCTACATCGCTTAAAAAGCCTGTTTTACCTTCCGCATTCACTTCAGGCAAACCTCCGCTGTTTGTGCTAATTACCGGCACTTTCATAGCCATAGCTTCTAAGGCGCTTAACCCAAAACTCTCTGTTTCAGACGGCAAAATAAAAACATCACTAATTGCAAGTATTTCTTTAGGATCGGTAATTTTTCCCAAATTAATAATATCGCTGCACGTATTTAATTGTCTACAAAGTGCGTCAATGGCAGGTCTTTCTGGTCCATCGCCCACCAAAATTAGCTTTGTGGGTACTTCCTTTCTTACTCTATCAAACACATGTAATACATCTTCCACTCTTTTTACTTTTCTAAAATTACTTACATGCACTAATATTTTTTCGCCATTTGGAGCATACTTTTTTTTATGGCAATAATCCAATGGTTGTGCGTACTCTTCTATATTAATAAAGTTAGTTATGACACTAATTTTATTATCAATTTTAAATGTTTTTAAGGTGTCTTTTTTTAAACTTTCCGAAACAGATGTAATAGCATTACTATGATTTAACGAAAATCGAATCACCGGTTCAAATGAGGGATCTCTTCCTACCAAAGTTATATCCGTTCCATGTAAAGTAGTTACATAAGGAAGATTTATTTTTTTCGATTTTAAAATTTGCTGAGCAGTATAAGCCACCGACGCATGTGGAATTGCATAATGCACATGTAAAATATCCAACTGTTCATACACAGCTACATCAACTATCTTGCTTGCTAATACGCTTTCGTATGGGGGATAGTCAAACAAAGGATAATCGTTTACTGCTACTTCATGGTAAAATAAATTATCGTCAAATAAATTTAATCGAAAAGGTTGACTGTAACTCATAAAATGAACTTTATGTCCTTTTTTTGCCAGTGCCTTGCCTAATTCAGTAGCTACAACTCCACTACCACCGTAAGTGGGGAAACAAACCATTCCAATATTCATAGTGGCTGTAAAAGTAATACTTTTTTAGAGTACCAATGTTAATTGATTTTTGTAGCATTAGACTAATGACTATAGTATAGCGCCTTGTAACTAATTTGAAAATAAACACTACTTTTGCGTAAATTTATTGTTATTAAAATGCACAATGGTAAACTAATTATATTTTCTGCCCCTTCGGGGTCGGGTAAAACTACCATTGTAAAACATTTGTTAAAAACATTTCCACAACATATAGGTTTTTCTATTTCTGCAACAAGCCGCCCAAAACGTGGTATTGAAGAAAATGGTAAAGACTACCACTACCTCAGCCCAGAGGAGTTTAAAGAAAAAGTAACAAATCACGAATTTTTAGAATGGGAGGAAGTTTATGCAGGAATATACTATGGTACTTTAAAAACCGAGGTAGAAGCCATTTGGGCAGCGGGTAAAGCAGTAATTTTTGATATTGATGTAGAGGGAGGTCTTAATTTAAAAAACCAATTTAAACACAATGCATTAAGTGTTTTTGTAATGCCTCCAAGTATAAAAATATTAGAAGAACGCTTGCGTTTGCGTCAAACCGATAGCCCAGAAAGTATTGTAAGACGGATAGCTAAAGCTGAAAAAGAATTGAAAACAGCCGAATTGTTTGATGTTTTTATTATTAACGAAAAATTAGAAGAAGCATTTATTAAAGCGGAAGAAACTGTAAAAGATTTTTTAAAGATTAAGAAATAATCAAGCTTTTTAAATTGTGAAAAAATAAAAACCATCGTATTAAATAAACAATTATATTAGCCTCGCAATTTTATTCTAAATAACTAATAACTCAAAGATATGTCAGTTTTAATTAACAAAAATTCAAAAGTAATTGTTCAAGGTTTTACAGGCAGCGAAGGAACGTTTCATGCTACTCAAATGATTGAATATGGCACTAATGTGGTAGGTGGTGTTACTCCCGGTAAAGGTGGTACAATGCATTTAGATCGCCCGGTATTTAATACAGTTTCTGATGCTGTTAAATCCGCAGGTGCTGATGTGAGTATTATTTTTGTACCTGCCGCCTTTGCAGCTGATGCCATTATGGAATCTGCAGATGCAGGTATCAAGGTAATTGTTTGTATTACTGAAGGTATTCCTGTAAAGGATATGATTGCCACTAAAGAGTATTTAAAAGGAAAAAATTGCCGTTTAATTGGCCCCAATTGTCCGGGTGTTATTAGTGCCGGCGAAGCAAAAGTAGGAATCATGCCTGGGTTTGTATTTAAAAAAGGCACCATTGGTATCGTTTCAAAAAGTGGTACTTTAACTTATGAAGCTGCTGACCAAATTGCAAAAGCTGGTTTAGGTGTTACTACTGCTATTGGTATTGGTGGTGACCCAATTATTGGAACTCCAACTAAAGATGCTGTAGAATTATTAATGAACGACCCTGAAACTGAGGCAATAGTGATGATTGGTGAAATTGGCGGAAGTTATGAAGCTGATGCGGCTCGTTGGATTAAAGCCAATGGAAATAAAAAGCCAGTTGTTGGATTTATTGCCGGACAAACTGCTCCTAAAGGGCGTACGATGGGTCACGCTGGTGCCATTGTAGGCGGTGCTGAAGATACAGCTCAAGCCAAAATGCAAATTATGCGCGAATGTGGTATTTTTGTTTGCGAAAGCCCTGCCGAAATTGGTAAAACAATGGCTGCTGTGCTAAAAGGTGAAAAGGTTACAGTATAATTTCTAAAATTTTTATAAGATTAGAAAGCGTTTTTTAATTAAAACGCTTTTTTTATGAATATACTTAATAAATAAATCAAAAAAACCTTTTAAGTTCCAAAAAAAATATTTTCTTTTGCAGAAAATTAAATACCTCATTTAAACACACAATATGTATTGGACATTAGAATTAGCAAGTTGGTTAGAAGATGCCCCTTGGCCTGCAACAAAAGACGAGTTAATTGACTTCGCTATGCGTAGCGGTGCTCCAATGGAGGTAATTGAAAATCTTCAAGAAATCGAAGACGAAGGCGAAAGCTATGAGACCATTGAAGAAATTTGGCCAGATTACCCAACAAAAGACGACTTCTTCTTTAACGAAGATGAATTCTAAAAGTATTCTTTTTACTCCTATTTATTACTTTTTTTATATTATACTTGTTTAAATTAAACGGTACACGATTTCTTAATAAAAAATTAAGACAATCGTATAAAAAACAACAAGCATTATGAAAATATTGAATTAATTGAGGGAATTGTTGCAAAAACCAATTAACCTTTAACATACTTGATTATTGTATAGGGTATTCTTCAATTAAAAAGATAATCCTTAATAAAGGTTCAATTCCTGTAGTATTGTATCTCGAATTAAATAAAAACAAATCCCTTATTCATTTTTAAAAGATTAAAAGCTACTTCATTAGCGAATTAAATTATTAGTTTTAATAATACTTCAATTTAGTTTAGAATTTATTTAATATTTACTTAACCAAAAACTACGCATAAAAAAGCACGTAAAATTACGTATAAAATCAAACAAAACTACTTAGTTTGTGATACAATACAATTGGTCGTCTTTCAACATTCGCTTGTCTAATTTACGAAACTAAACCGTTATAGTTGCGTAATATTGTTATAAAATTATTAAATTATGGTAAAGTATCTACTTGGTTTTATTTTGATTTTTACTCAATTCAAATCCTTTTCTCAATCATTATCTAACTATGGTGTATCAAGAACCACAGGGATTACTTATAGCTCCATTAGCTCCTCTGCCAATCCAATTAATTATTGGCGTAATACCACTATCAATCAAAACGATGATAACAGAAGTTTAGCAATACCTATTGGATTTGATTTTTGGTACAATGGCAAACGCTATACATCATTAAGCGTTTGCAGTAATGGTTATATTGATTTTTCGAGCACTATATACGACGGAAATGATAGTCCTGGTTTTCCCAGCGGCTCTGGTTATGTAGCTTGCGGGGGAAATTATAGCTACCGAGAAAACCCAATAAATATGTATTCATTTGGATGTGGTGCCACCGCACCCAATTTTTATGACGGGACGTATTTAGCTCTTGCCCCCTTTTACACAGATATATGGGTTGGAAATGCAGGTGCTAATGCCATTGCAAATTCAATAAAATATAACCTAACTGGTACTGCTCCAAACAGAGTTTTTACTGTTGAATACATAAATATGGATGATTGGGCAAGTGCTGCGGTTTCTGATTATAATTTTCAAGTTAAAATATATGAATCATCAGGAAGAATTGAATTTGTTTACGGAACCATGTTTGCTTCTACAGGCGCTGCACCTGCCTATGCTTGTGGCTTAAATGACATTTTAACAAGTAGCCCCGGAACCGCAGCTCAGCTAAAATTGCAACAAACTGCTAATAGTACCACATTTAATAACACACAAACAGCTAATTTAACTACTGTTCCTAGTTCTAATTCTAGATTAACATTTTCTCCTCCTTGCCCATCGAGTCCTACTGGAGCCTTAACCCTTTCAAGCATTACAAATAATTCGATGACATTGAATTTTCCTAATTGGGCCACAAATGAGGTGGGTTATGTCATCTATTATTCAACAGATAACATCACATTTAACTATTTAAATCAAACTGCTGCAAATGCAACTTCTTTTGGTGCTACAGGTTTAATTCCTTCTACCACTTATTATTGGAGGGTGGTTGCCGTTACAGAGGGTTGTTTGAGTTCGGCCTTATCAGCCTCTGCTACCACTTCAAGTGGTTCAGGTAAAATTTCAAACCAAAGCGGTAATTGGAGTAACTCCGCAATATGGACTCCTGCTGGTGTGCCAACTGCTGGAGATAATGTAACGATTGCTAACGGTCATACAGTAACAATAAATACAAACGGAGTTTGTAACAGCCTAATTATTGGTCAAGGTACGGCAGCTAGATTGCAATACAACGGTGGGACAGCCAGATCTTTAACCCTTGGCAGTCAATTAACAGTTAACACAAATGGGTCATTTATTGTAAATACCGGATCTGCAGCTAGCCATAGTTTAATTATAAAAAATAATATTGTAAATAATGGCACACTAAATTTTAATAATTCAGCAACAAGTAATTGTACCACTTTCTTATCTAATAATATTGGAAATATTTCTTTTAGTGGAAGCGGGGCAACAAATAGCTTTGGTAATATCAATCTTAATTTAACCAATTCAACTGATGTTTTAACTATTTCAAGTTCCAATTTTTCAGCTATTTCAAATTTCTTAACCTTAACTAAAGGTATTTTAAACTTATCAACTGTAAATACTGTCAATATTACCCCATTTACAGCCGCTACAACCATTTCTTTTTATACAGGACTAGTTTTAAACTCGGCAAATTTAACCGTAAACACGACTAATAATTTAAATTTAATTGGTAATTTAACTATAACAAACGGCACTTTAAATGTTGGTAACGCAGCAGACGAAGATTTACAGGTAAGTGGGGGAAACATTAGTTTATCCAATGGTGCAATTAACGTTGCCGGTAAATTTTATTCAACCGGAATTAATGACATATTTAATTTATCGGTGAGTGGGGGAACTATTACGGTTCCGACTGTTGGTTCAACAAATACAACCATCGCTCCATTTAAATTAACCGGAACAGGATCGGTTTTTAACATGAGTAACGGAAGTATTATAATTCCTAAATCGGGCGGTACAACACAAAATTTAGGTTACAATGTTTCTGGTTCAATTAACGGTGGTGTAACCGGGGGGACGTTACAAGTTGGAAGTCCATTAACAACGGCAAACCAAACTATGCAAATTATTTCAACTTTCTCTTTAGGAAATCTGTTAATTAATAGCAATAGAGCTACAGGTAGTGTAACAACCAGTTCTTTAAATATTATAAAAGATGTAGCTATTAATAGCGGAACCTTAGTTGCTAATGCTTTAAACATTCAACTTGCTGGAAACTGGACAAATGCTGGCTTGTTTTCGGCAGGCACAGGCTCCGTAATTTTTAGTAGTAATTCAACCCAAAGCTTTTCGCACACTGGTGGTGAAACATTTAATCATATAGTGTTTAGTGGCAGTGGTCAAAAAAACTTTGGAAGTAATATTACAGCAAATGGAAACTTCTTAATTAATTCAGGTGCTCCGGTAAATGTAAGCACTTCTAATTTTCAACTAACAGCAAGAGGAAATTTTATAAATAACGGTAGTTTTAACGCTCAGAACGGTCTGGTTTTCTTAAATGGCAGTACCTCTCAATCAATTGGTGGAACTTCAATTACCAGTTTTAGTAATATAACTTTAGGCAATTCAGCTGGAGCGGTTTTAACCAATAGTGTAAATTTACTTGGAACATTAACATTAACTAATGGTGCATTTGCATCATCAGGATTTTTGACCATGGTATCCAATTCTTCGGGCACAGCTCGCATTGCACAAATCACTGGATCCGGCGACATAACCGGCAATGTTACTGTTCAGCGTTTTGCACCTGGAGGAACAACAGGCTGGACTCTTTTAGGCACACCTATTTCATCTGCATTAACCTTTGCTGACTGGAATGATAATATTCCAATCACTTGCCCTATATGCCCAAATGGAACAGCCGGTGGGTTTACATCCATTTATTCTTATAGCGAAGCTGCTACTGGGTCATATTCTAGTGCTTCTTCGTATGTTCCTATAAATAATATTACAAATGTAATAACCCCGCTTAAAGGTTATTGGGTGTATTTTGGTTCAGGCACTTACACTACTCCTGATATAACCGTGGATGTAACAGGAAACGTAAATAAAAACAACGTTGCCATAAATTTAACCAGAACAAATACAGGTTCTCCATCTGACGATGAAGGAATTTAATTTCTAATCCATATCCTTCTGCAATAAGCTGGGCTGCATTTAAAGGAGCAACAGCAAATATTGACAACGCCGTTTATGCCTATAATCCTGATTTAAATGGTGGTACTGGTGGAAGTGCGACTTATGTTGCGGGTATAAGTAGTCCTGCTGTTGGATCAGGAGGAATTGGAGATGTAATTCCAATGTGTCAGGGATTTATGGTTCACGTAACAGCAAATACCACAATTAATGCAACCGAAAGTTGTAAAATTGTTGGAAACCCAACTTTTTTAAAAACTAATTCAAACAACGCTGCCACACAATTAATGAGATTATCATTATTTGGTGCACCAAGCTTTAATGATGAAACAGTATTGTATTTAAACGCTATGGCAACTGACAATTTTGATGCGTCTTATGATGCTGTTAAACTTGCCGGTCAGGATCCTTACGCTCCAACCATTGCTTTAGAAAAAGGTTCAGACCTTTTTCAAATTAATGGTGTAGCTCCTATTGTTGGTACATTTACAATGGGGCTAAAAACATTAACTGGCTACTCTGGAACCTATACCATAAGCTTACAGGATTATAATTCTTTTCCTCAAAACGCATGTATAAACCTATTTGACAAATTCACAAACATAACCACCAATTTAAAACTAAACAATTACATATTTAACCTAGCTGACACTACTACGGTTGCCAGATTTAATTTAATTATTACTTTAAACCCTCTGAACATTGCTTCCAATGTATCAGGCTTAAATTGTGTTTCTCAAAACAATGGTTCAATTACAGCTATTGGTTTATCAAGTGGTCCTTGGGATTATACATGGAAAAATACAACCGGAAATATAATTAAACAAAGCTTAAACAAATTTAATGGAGATACCGTTTCTAATTTAATAGCAGGTCAGTATGAATTAGAAATAAGTACTGTTGGCAGCTGCGATAACAACACTACAACATTTTCAATATCGCCCATTCAATTGCCAATAGCTCAATTTGGCGTTATAGACTCGGTAGATGTTAACAGTAGTATTACTTTTTCAAACAATTCAACAAATGCAGCCTATTTTAATTGGAATTTTGGCGACAATATTGGCACTTCAGCTTTTTATTCTCCCACCTACAGTTATAGTAATCCCGGAATCTATAACATAAAATTAATTAGTACAAGCATAGATGGATGTCAAGATTCAATAACTAAATTAATAAAAGTAAACTCTGTAGTTGGCATTAATCACAATGCAATTAACAATTTATTTTTACTAAAAAAGTTAAATAACAACCATTACGAGTTAATTTGTCAGTCTAACACCATAAGTGTTTATAAGGCTATATTGTATGATGGAACTGGTAAAAAATTAAAAGACTTTGGCGACTTAAATAATAGTTTCCATTTATCAATACCTTTAAGCAACTACAATTCAGGGATTTACTATCTTTCATTAACTGATAATACTTTTAATAAAACACTTAAACTAATAAAGGATTAACTAAAGTTTTCGTCCAAACAGGGTAATCTCAAGCCAAAAAAATTTTGTCATTACAAATAAAACGCTACTTTTGGTAAGATATAGTAGATACTTTTAATGAATACAGATAAAAAACAAGTAGGAATAGCTTTACAAGGCGGAGGGGCTCACGGAGCATTTACTTGGGGCGTTTTGGATAGATTATTAGAAGAAGAAAATATTGTAGCTGAGACCATGTGCGGAACAAGTGCAGGTGCAGTAAATGCGGTAGCTGTAGCTTATGGCTTACACGTAGGCGGTCCGCAGAAAGCAAAAGAGATTTTAGAAGAGCTTTGGAGAAGAGTTGCTTTAAGTGGTAGCATGATGTTTAAGCCAAGTACGTTTGATAAAGCTTATGGCAATGGAGACATGTACAATAGCGCAGGTTATATGTGGTTTAATGCCATTTCGCAGGTAATGTCGCCATATAATTTTAATCCTTTTAACTACAATCCTTTACGTGATATTTTAGAAAACTTAATTGATTTTAAAGAACTTCAACTCTACAATAAAAAGAAATTATTTATCTGTGCCACGAATGTAAAAACAAATCGTGCTAAAATATTTACCAATAAAGAAATTACAGTAGATGCAGTAATGGCAAGCGCTTGTTTACCCTTTCTGTTTCAAGCTGTTGAAATTGAAGGCGAATATTATTGGGATGGTGGTTACATGGGTAATCCTCCCATATTTCCAATAATTACCAATACAAACATAAGAGATATTGTTTTAATAAAAATCAATTCCATTAATATTAATTCTGTGCCAACAACTGCAAGGGATATTGCAGATAGGGTGAATGAAATAAGCTTTAACAGTAGTTTAATAAACGAAATGAAGTTAATTCATTACCGTAACGAATTGTTACGCAATGGTATTTTAAAAGTGGATAATAAAGCTAATCGCGAAATATTTGTTCATACTATTAGTGGTTATGATGCCCTGAGCCAATTAAGCTATAGCAGCAAAATGAATACATCTTGGGAGTTTTTAACCAATCTAAAAGAAAAAGGTCGTGCTATTGCAGATAAATGGCTGCACACCGATTTTAAACAAGTTGGTTTAAAATCAACTTTTGACGTAGAAGAACATTTTTTTGATAGACTTTAACAGTAAGCACCTCTAAATTTTAATTATTTTTACTTTCTGCTATTTTTTAACGCAGATAATGTTGCATAACACTCACCATAAAATAATTCGCACAATTAATTTATTTAAAATTAGATTACTAACGTTAGTTGTTTTATTCTGTTCTAAAGGATTTTCTCAAGTCTATTATTCTACTAACCCTAATTACCTCTTGCAAAAATCTGAACAAAACAATTTAATTTCGGTATTTCATTCAAATTATCCTGATAGTTCAGTAGACCACTTAAGTGATTTTTTTTCTAGAAACTTTATGGGAAATATTGGGTTGCCATCTCCAAGATACATTATAGATTATGGCACCGCTGATATTGGATTTAAATTATTTAGTAACCCCCAATCCATAAACCTATTTAAAGAAAAGGATGTTGAATACATTACTACCAAAGGTCCCTTTGCAAGTATGAACGGGATTGCAGGTAGCAAGCAATTACAAATCCTTAAACTACAATTTACCACTACTTTTAAAAATAAATTAAATCTTAATTTAAAATTTAACAGGTATGGATCGGTTGGATATTACTTAAGACAACAAACGTTTATTAATAATTTTTATCTATCAAGTCATTATACATCAAAAAACAAACGCTCTGGTTTTTATACTTACATTTTTAATAACGGCACAAAAAATCACGAAAATGGTGGCTTAAAAAACGACAGCCTAAGTGATTTTGATTTGACGCAAAGCAAAGATTTATTACCAGTTAAAATCAATTCGGCCATTAATAACAATAAGGAATATAAACTCATGTTTAATCCATGGTTTAAACTAAATAAAAAAGCCGATTCCTTAGCCAGTTTTAATCATTATTTACAAGTAAAAACAAAGTTAAATTTTAATAGTTATAAATACAAAGATGACAGAAGTGGCTCTGACAATTTCTATAACTTATTTTATTTAGATACTGCTAAAACGTATGATAGTACAAGAGTTTTTCAACTGATTAATGATGTTGATTATACCATATTAAAATCCAACTCTAATTTTGGATTAAGTTTTGGCTATAGAAACGAAACCAATAAAGTGTTACAAAAAGCAGATAGCTTGTTTTATAACGATATGGTTACAACTAATTTTGTTTTTAGAACATTAATTCAATCAAAAGATACTTCAAATAAAAATAGTTCAAAATTGGAATCGTATTTTAATGCAGCCTATATTTTTTATGGAGCCAATACCGGAAATTATAAAATTGAAAGTAAATCAAATTTAACTTTATCAAAAAGTAAAACTGTTTATTTAAATCTTTTATTCGAAAACCGAAATGCCGATTACATTTACAACAATTGGATTAGCAACCATTTTCAATGGTATAACAATGGCTTTAGGCCCCAAGAACTCTTACAGGTAAAAGTAGGTTATAATTATAAAAAGAGTTTAACACTTAGTGCAGTTTACGAAAACACGTATAATTATTTACTGTTTGATAACCTTGGGTATCCCCGTCAATTCAATAATACATTAAATACACTTTCTTTAAATGCTGGTTATACTATTATTTTATTTAAACATTTAGGCATATACTTAAATGAAATTTATCAAACCACTTCCAATACTTCTTACATAAATATTCCTTCAAGCATAAGCACAGCAAAATTATTTTATACCGGAAACTTATTTAAAAACAATTTACAATTACAAATTGGAGGCCAATGCCAATATTATTCGTCCTTTTATGGTGCTGGTTACATGCCGGCTACACAAGTTTTTTATATACAAGACAAAGTTAAAACAGGAGAATATTTTCATACAGATGTGTATTTAAACGCCAGAATAAAACCAGTACAGTTTTTCTTAAAAGTTGAAAATGTGCTACAAGGCTTAGTTGGTAAAAATTATGCTTTAATGCCCGGCTATTACCAACCTGATAGAGCTTTTAGATTTGGTCTAACTTGGCTGTTTTTTGATTAGATCTTACTTTTCAATCGGTTTAAATTTTTGTCTATGTACTTATCACTTGCCAATAATGCAGACTGTATCCGTTTGGCATAATGAATAGAATCAAGAATTTCCTTTTGCTTTTCCTCTACTAAATGTTTTTGTTCTTCTATTTCTTTTTTTCTGGTTAAAATATTTTCCTCAAATTTTTCATTTGCTCTTTTTAAACTATAAAGCGTACTCAGCATACCTCCAAACACACCGCTTATTATTAAAAAATAAGTTATTGTAAGATAGGGTTCTTTAATCTCTCCCCTAGCGGGGATAGTATGGGTTAAATATTTTGTTAAAAAAAACATGAGCAAGCACCAACCCACAATTACATAAGTAATGTTATTTTTTTTAGATGTAGCAAAGGGCATAGCCACTAACGGAATTAAAAAAAATTCGATGCCAGTGTTGTGATAGCATAAACTAAAATAAACAAGATTAACGGTAAGTACAAAAACCAAAAATAAGGTAGATGAATTAAACTTTTTAAGAGAGCTTAAATAAAACGACACCAGTGTTAAAACACCAGTAGTTAATTGAAAAGGAAGGTAGTAACTAATTTTAAGAAGCAACAAGCAAGGTGCAAATCCAAATGAAAACAAAGCACAAAAAAAATTCGCTTGATTAATTAGTTGTCCTGCCCTAACCTTACTATCCGACATATCCGAAGAAATGCCAATATTTGATATTTTACTCCAAAACTTCAAGTATCAAAAATAATAAAACAGAAATTAAAAACTAATTTATTTTTTCAATCTAGTCAAGTTTCTTTGAATATATTTATCACTCGGCAAAATAGATTGTTGTATTCGCTTAGCATAAGTAATACTGTCTATTATCTCTTTTTGCTTTTCTTCAATAATTAAACTTTTTATTTGTATTTGATTTTTAAGTTTCATTGTTCTGTAAAACAAAACAACTATAACAATACTAAACAACCCAATGGCTACAATAATGTATAACATGCGATGGCTTTGAGTTTCAGCCTTTTGTGTATTTTCTTTTTCTTTTAAAATTTCTTGTTCTTTTTGCAGTAAGGCCAACTTTCGTTCCAGCTCATTAATCTTATTTATTTTCTCAACATTAACAATTTCGTTTTTTAAATCATTTTGTATTTTTAAAAAATTATACGCTAATCCATACTTCCCCATGTCTTGGTATAACAATATTATTTCTTCGTACGTTTCAACCAGCTCGTGTTTCATTTTATTATCCACACATAATTGCTCACTTCGACTAAGGTAATCCTTAGCTTGATCAAAGTCTGACATAAGCCTGTAAGCCTTGCCCATCTCCATTAAAATGGTGGCTTGACTATCTAACATTTTATTATCACTAGCAATTTTTAAAGCCTTTTTAAACTCCGCAATTGCTACATCAAAATGTTTTAAATCTAAGCTCAACTCGCCTTTATTTTGATGTATATAGTAAGCATCGGTTTTTGTAACAGCTGTATTCTTTTCTACTTCCTCTAATGCCAACTGCGCCTCATGGTATTGCTTTAAATCAATATAATCTAAAGACAGATTAATTAAAACATTTACTACCCCTTTTTGATTATTAGCTTTTTTATAAATTTCAATAGCTTTCTTTTCTAATTCAATTGCCTCGGTTTGTTTATTCAAGCGCTTTACCAATATTGCTTTTAAACTATACACTTTACCCAAATCACTTAAAGAATTGGTCTTTAAACACAACTGCATGGCATCATTTAAATAAACGGTGGCTTCTTCTAACGAAGATTTTAAAATAAAATAACGTGCAATCTGTATTTTTGATTTAAGTAGAAGGGTATCATTATTCTCCTGAATACTTCTCGATTGGTTAAGTAAACTTATTTTATAGGATGAGTCTGGATCAGAATAATAAAGTGAATCGGCCAGTTTATAAGAAACGATTAACTCACTTTGCGAAAAGCTACAAAATGTATGTAAAAAAAGTATTAATATTAATTTAAATTTCTTGTGCATAAACGCCGTTATCATCTCTATTAACTGTTTATTTACTAAAAACCAACATTGCCCATTCTACTTCATTATTAGTACTTAAATAGTTTAATCCATTTTCCTTAGCAACTAATTTCAGTTCTTCAACATCAGTCATAAAAAAACCACTTAAAATCAAAATACCATTCTTGTTTAATTTACTGGCATAGCTTGGTAAATGCTGCTTTAAAATATTTTTATTAATGTTGGCAAGTAGTATATCAAATGGCAACTCAGTTTTTAAATCAGCTACATCTCCCTTTTTTACTACAATTTCCAAGGCATTATTCGTTGCACAATTTTCAATACTATTTTCAACACTCCAATCATCTATATCAATGGCTAAAATATCGGTTGCTCCCAACTGTTTAGCCAAAATAGCCAATACACCAGTGCCACAGCCCATATCCAACACTCGCTTATTTTTAAAATCTATACTAAACATTTGTTCACAAACCAATCGCGTTGTTTGATGATGGCCCGTGCCAAAGCTCATTTTTGGCATAATAACAATTTCATTTTTTACGGTTTCGTTTTTTGGATGAAAAGGTGCCCGAATACACAACAAATCCTTAACTAAAACAGGCTCAAAATTCTTCTCCCACTCACTGTTCCAGTTGGTTTGAGCAATTTTTTCAACAGAATAACTAAATGCAAAGTCGTCAAACGCTAGTTCTTTCAAATCCACTTCACCCGAGTGTTCCTCCTTAATATATGCAGTAAAACCCTTCTCATTTGTATCAAACGAATCAAAATTATATTCCGAAATTAATGCCATTAATATTTCTGTCCCAGGCTGTGCTGGATTAACAGTAAAGTGATATGCCAAATAATTCATTAATTTTTATTTTTAAAAGTAAACTGACTCTAAATGTAATAAAATAGTACTTTAGTATTTTAATTTATTAAATACATAATTTTGACATTCGACGATTTTAATTTTGAAGCATCTCTTTTAGAAGGCTTATATAGTACGGGCTACAAAGCACCTACCCCTATTCAGCAGCAAGCCATTCCTGTTATTTTAAATAATAAAGATTTAATTGCTTGCGCACAAACCGGCACCGGAAAGACTGCTGCTTACTTATTGCCAATCATAAATCACATTCTTCTTTCAGATAAATCGCATTTAAATACTCTCATCCTTGCTCCTACCCGCGAATTGGTCTTACAAATCGATCAACAAATTGATGGACTTGGTTATTTTGCCTCTGTTGGTTCCATTGCCATTTATGGCGGTAGCGATGGGATGGTTTGGGAAAAACAACGCCACGCACTCGAAAATGGTGTAGACATTGTATGTGCAACACCCGGTAGATTGATTGCATTGTTGCAAAGTGGCAACATCAACTTCGAACATCTCCAACATTTAGTGCTTGATGAAGCAGATAGAATGCTGGATATGGGCTTTTTTGACGACATAAAAACCATTATCAACTATCTGCCTAAAAATCGTCAAACCATTTTATTTTCGGCCACTATGCCACCAAAAATCAGGCAACTGGCAAATTTAATCGCCAATAATCCCGAGCAAATAAATATTGCCATTAGTAAGCCGGCAGCGGGCGTATTACAACAAGCCTATGTTGTTCACGACCATCAAAAAGAACCTTTATTATTAGATATTTTAAAAAACGAAGATTATACTTCTGTTATTATTTTTTCGTCACGAAAAGAAAATGTAAAACTCTTAGAAAAATCCCTGTCCAAACAGATAGGTTCTGTTAAAGCTTTTCACAGCGATTTAGAGCAACCGGAACGCGAAGAAATTATGCGAGAATTTAAAGGTAAACGCTTGCGTGTATTGGTTGGTACAGATATTCTATCTAGAGGAATTGATGTTGACAATA
The DNA here is from genome assembly GCA_033763945.1 of Bacteroidota bacterium. Classification (GTDB taxonomy): domain Bacteria; phylum Bacteroidota; class Bacteroidia; order B-17B0; family Aurantibacillaceae; genus Aurantibacillus. The sequence goes on from JANRJN010000007.1 coordinate 77,077, forward strand.
TTAGTTTGGTTGTAAATTACGATGCCCCACCCGACCCTGAGGACTATATTCACAGAATAGGACGCACTGCAAGGGCCGACAAAGCCGGAGTTGCCATTACATTTGTAAACCAACGCGACCAACTCAAATTTTCACAAATTGAAGATTTAATGGGTGTAGAAGTTACAAAAATGCCAATTCCAACCGAATTAGGAGAAGGACCGGAATATAACCCCCTCGCCCAAAAAAAAGAAGCTAAAAAAGGTGGCTTCAAAAAACGAAAACCGCCTTTCAAAAAACGTTAAAATTCGATTCTCCATTTTTTTAAGGAGGTATGTGAGGATTGTATTTTCACTTTATTCATCGAAAAATAACTCGTTGAAAGTAAAATTATTAATTCATTCGTCGATTTATTTGTAAATATATCATTAAATCCCAAAAAAAATTAAAATTTATAGTGCGAGTTAAAATAATTTTCTTATCTTTGCCGTCCCTTAAAAGGAAAAATTGTTAAAACACCAATAAAATCAACTAATACAAAGCATATAAAATGCCTACAATATCGCAGTTAGTAAGAAAAGGTCGCACAAAACCGACCAATAAAAGCAAATCGGCCGCTTTGGACTCTTGTCCACAACGCCGTGGAGTATGTACCAAAGTGTACACCACTACCCCTAAAAAACCAAACTCGGCTATGCGTAAAGTAGCTAAAGTTCGTTTAACCAACAAACAAGAAATTATTGCCTACATTCCTGGTGAGGGGCATAATTTACAAGAACACAGTATCGTTTTGGTACGTGGTGGTCGTGTAAAAGATTTACCAGGTGTTCGTTACCACATTGTACGCGGTAGTTTAGATACTGCAGGTGTAGAAGGTCGTAAACAACAACGTTCAAAATATGGTTCTAAACGTCCAAAAGCTGGTGCTGCTGCAACACCTGCTAAGAAAAAATAATATTAATAAGATTATACAATGAGAAAAGCCAGAGCAAAAAAACGCATTTTATTACCAGATCCAATTTATAATGATATTTTGGTAACCCGTTTTTTAAACAACTTAATGTACGACGGTAAAAAAAATACCGCCTCTACAATTTTTCACGAAGCTATTTCGGTGGTTGCTAAACGTACCAGCGAAGATGGATTAGAAGTATTTAAAAAAGCATTAGCAAATGTTACTCCTCAAGTAGAAGTGCGTTCTCGCCGTGTAGGTGGTGCTACTTTCCAAATCCCTTCTGAAATTCGCCCTGATCGTAAAATATCAATGGCAATGAAATGGTTAATTTCATATTCTCGCAAGCGTAACGAAAAATCAATGGCTCAAAAATTAGCCGGAGAAATTGTTGCCGCTTCAAAAGAAGAAGGAGCAGCTTTTAAAAAGAAAGAAGACGTTCACAAAATGGCAGAAGCCAACAAAGCATTTTCACATTTCCGATTCTAAACCCGAAACAAAAACCTGAAAACTGAAACAAAAAAATGGACTTACGTTATACAAGAAATATAGGAATTGCTGCTCACATTGATGCTGGTAAAACAACCACTACAGAGCGTATATTATACTACACCGGTGTAAATCATAAAATTGGTGAAGTTCACGAAGGTGCAGCAACCATGGATTGGATGGCACAAGAACAAGAGCGTGGTATTACCATCACTTCTGCGGCTACAACTTGTTTCTGGAAATACCGTGATAATCAATATAAAATTAATATTATTGACACACCTGGTCACGTGGATTTTACCGTTGAGGTAAACCGTTCATTACGTGTACTAGATGGTTTAGTATTCTTATTTTCTGCAGTTGACGGTGTTGAGCCTCAATCTGAAACTAACTGGCGCCTAGCCGATAATTACAATGTAACTCGTTTAGGTTTCGTTAATAAAATGGATCGTCAAGGTGCTGACTTCTTAAAAGTAGTTAAGCAAACACGCGAAATTTTAGGTGGTAATGCGGTTCCTCTTCAAATTCCAATTGGTGCTGAAGAAAACTTTATTGGGGTAGTTGATTTAATCAACTTCCGTGGTATTGTTTGGAACGAACACGATAAAGGAATGACTTTTAAAGAAGTGCCTATTCCTGAAGATTTATTAGCGGAAGCAACTGAGTGGCGAGAAAAAATGTTGGAAGCTGTTTCTGAATTTGATGATAAAATTATGGAGAAGTTTTTCGATGCTCCTGAAACAATCACTGAACGTGAAGTTTTAGATGCACTTCGTAAAGCTTGTCTTGCCAATAAAATTGTTCCAATGGTGTGTGGTTCATCTTTCAAAAATAAAGGTGTACAAACCATGTTGGACTTAGTAATGGAATTAATGCCATGTCCTTTAGATAAGGATAATATTAAAGGTACAAATCCTGATACTGGTTCTGAAGTGATTCGTAAACCAGATGCTAAAGAACCATTTACTGCGTTAGCATTTAAAATTGCAACCGATCCGTTTGTTGGTCGCTTATGCTTTATCCGTGCTTATGCTGGTCGTTTAGATGCAGGTTCGTATGTATTAAATACTCGTTCTGGCAACAAAGAGCGTATCTCTCGCATTTTCCAGATGCATGCCAACAAACAAAATCCAGTTGAATTTTTAGAAGCTGGAGATATTGGGGCTGTTGTTGGATTTAAAGATATACGTACCGGAGATACTTTATGTGAAGAGAAAAATCCAATTGTATTAGAAGCAATGCAATTCCCTGAGCCGGTAATTGGTATAGCTATTGAACCAAAAACTCAAGGTGATTTAGATCGCTTAGGAGTTGGTTTAGGTAAATTAGCTGAAGAAGATCCTACTTTCCGTGTTAAAACTGATGAAGATTCTGGTCAAACCATTATCTCTGGTATGGGTGAGTTACACCTAGAAATTATAGTTGACCGCTTAAAGCGCGAATTTAAAGTGGAAGTTAACCAAGGTGCCCCTCAGGTAGCTTATAAAGAATCTATTACTACAACATTTGCTCACCGTGAAGTTTACAAAAAACAATCAGGTGGTCGTGGTAAGTTTGCGGATATCCGTTTTACAGTTGGACCAGTTGATGCAGAATGGGATGTTGTTAAAGATCCTTTCCAGTTTGTAAACGAAATTACAGGGGGTAATATTCCTCGCGAATTTATACCTGCTGTTGAAAAAGGTTTCCGCAATTCAATGAATAATGGTGTGTTAGCAGGCTATCCGCTTGTAGGAATGAAAGTTGTTTTAACCGACGGTTCTTACCACGCGGTTGACTCGGATGCTTTGTCATTTGAAATTTGTGCTCGCACAGCATTCCGTGAAGCATTACCAAATTGTAAACCAGCATTATTAGAACCTATTATGAAAGTGGAGGTTTTAACTCCTGAGCAAAACATGGGTGATGTTGTAGGTGACTTAAACCGTCGTCGTGGACAAATTGAAGGAATGGATAGCAAAGGTAACGCTCAAGTTATTAAAGCAAAAGTTCCATTATCTGAAATGTTTGGTTATGTAACACAGTTACGTACGTTAACTTCAGGTCGTGCAACTTCTACTATGGAATTCAGTCACTATAACGAAGCTCCAAATAACATTGCAGCTGATGTTATTTCAAAAGCAAAAGGTAAGAAAACAGAAAACGCATAAATATAACATAACTAAAAACCACGTTCTTTACAATGAGCCAACGAATTAGAATAAAACTTAAATCATACGATTTCAACTTGGTTGACAAGTCAGCTGAAAAAATCGTTAAAACTGTAAAAGCTACAGGCGCAGTAGTTAATGGTCCAATTCCATTACCAACTAACAAGCGTATTTTCACGGTTTTAAAATCACCTCACGTTAACAAAAAAGCACGTGATCAGTTCCAATTATGTTCTTACAAGCGTTTATTAGACATTTACAGTTCTTCTTCAAAAACTGTTGATGCTTTAATGAAATTGGAATTACCTAGTGGTGTTGAAGTAGAAATTAAAGTTTAACTGCATGTAAGCAATTAAGCTTAAGAAAATCCAAAACGAATAATCAAATAAATTAATAAATAAAACAAACAAAAAATGTCAGGAATAATTGGTAAAAAAGTAGGAATGACTAGCTTCTTCGATGCCAATGGTAAATATTTACCATGCACAGTTATTGAAGCAGGTCCTTGCGTGGTTACGCAAGTAAAAACCAATGAAAAAGACGGTTACTCGGCACTTCAGTTAGCATTTGATGAGAAAAAAGAAAAACACACATCGGGCGCAATGAAAGGTCACTTTGAATTAGCAAAAACAACGCCAAAACGCAAAGTAGTAGAGTTTCGTTCTTTTGAAGAAGGAAAAAATTTAGGAGATGTAATTACTGTTGAAGAATTTGCCCAAGGCGATTTCGTAGACATCGTTGGTACTTCTAAAGGTAAAGGTTTTCAAGGTGTTGTAAAACGTCACGGATTTAGTGGTGTTGGACATGCTAACAAATCTCACGGTCAACATGATCGCGAACGTGCTCCAGGTTCATTAGGTGCATCTTCAGATCCATCTCGTGTAATGCCGGGTATGCGTATGGCTGGCCGTATGGGTGGTAACCGCAAAAAAATCCAAAATTTAGAAATTGTAAAAATAATGCCAGAAAAAAACGTAATCTTAATAAAAGGTTCTGTTCCTGGTGCTAAAGGGTCTTACGTTTTAATCGAAAAATAGTCATGCAAGTAGAAGTATTAAACATAAGTGGTAAAAAAACAGCCAAAAAAGTTGACTTAGTTGACGCTATTTATTCGGCTGAACCAAATGATCATTGTATTTACTTAGACGTTAAACAGCATTTAGCTAACCAACGTCAAGGTACTCACAAATCTAAAGAACGCGCAGAGATATCTCGCACCACAAAAAAATTAAAACGTCAAAAAGGTACCGGTGGCGCTCGCGCTGGATCAATGAAATCTCCTGTTTTTGTTGGTGGTGGTCGTGCTTTTGGTCCTCGTCCTCGTGATTACTCTTTTAAAATTAACAAAAAAGTAAAATCATTAGCTCGTATTTCTGCCTTAACATATAAAGCAAAAGAAAATGCAATTACTGTTTTAGAAGACTTTAACTTTGAAGCTCCAAAAACTAAAAATTACGTTGACTTAATTAAAAATTTAAACTTATCTGATAAGAAAACACTTTTAGTGTTAGGCGGTACAAATAAAAACGTATATTTGTCGTCCCGCAATTTGCAAGGAACTAAGGTTATAAACGCCTCTGATTTAAATACTTACGATATTTTACACGCAGAATCAGTTATACTTGCAGAAAGCTCAGTTAAAGTTATTGAAACAATATTAAATAAACAAAATTAAAATGGGAATTTTAATAAAGCCTATCATTACTGAAAAAATGACTGCTCAAGCCGAAAAATTAAATCGCTATGGCTTTGTAGTAGCAAAAGAGGCTAATAAGTTAGAAATAAAAGCTGCCGTTGAATCTATGTACGGAGTAAAAGTGGTTTCGGTTAATACTCAACAATATGTTGGTAAAGTAAAAACACGTAACACAACTCGTGGATTGGCTGTTGGGAGAGTAAACCGCAACAAAAAAGCTGTTGTAACTTTAAAACAAGGCGAGGTAATTGATTTTTACGCAAGTATTTAATTTTTTAAAAGAGATTTAAAATGGGATTAAAAAAATATAGACCACTAACGCCAACTTTACGTTACAAAATTTCTTCAGATTTTGCTGAAATTACTACTGATAAACCTGAAAAAAGCTTAATTGCTAAAAAAAATAACTCAGGTGGTCGTAACGACTCTGGTAAAATGACAATGCGCTACATTGGTGGCGGACATAAAAAAGCATACCGTATTATTGATTTTAAACGCGATAAAGACGGAATTGAAGGCACTGTAACAACTGTAGAATACGATCCAAATCGTACTGCTCGTATTGCATTAATCGTATACAAAGACGGTGAAAAACGTTACATCATTGCGCCTAATGGTATTAAAGTTGGACAAAAAGTTATTTCTGGCACTGGAGTTGCTCCTGAATTAGGTAATACTCTTTTACTTTCTGAAATTCCTTTAGGAACAGTTATACATAATATTGAATTACGTCCTGGACAAGGTGCAGCAATGGCTCGCAGTGCAGGTTCTTATGCTCAATTAACAGCCCGTGAAGGTAAATATGCAGTATTACGTATGCCTTCTGGTGAAACACGGATGATTTTAATTACCTGTAAAGCCACTATAGGTTCAGTTTCAAACCCTGACCATAGCTTAGAGGTTTCAGGTAAAGCAGGTCGTAGCCGTTGGTTAGGTAAACGTCCTCGTACTCGTCCGGTTGCAATGAATCCAGTTGATCATCCAATGGGTGGTGGTGAAGGTCGTGCATCAGGTGGTCACCCACGTTCTCGTAAAGGCTTACTAGCTAAAGGTTTAAAAACCCGCTACAAAGCAAAAGCAAGTAACAAACACATTATAGAAAGAAGAAAAAAATAATAATTAACGTTTAATGGTTCAGTGTCATCCTGAGCGTAGTCGATGGATGATATTGGATTTCAAAACCAAAAACAAAAAAATGGCAAGATCATTAAAAAAAGGACCCTTTATCGACCACAACTTGGCAGGTAAAGTAGACAAAATGAACGCTACGAATAAAAAGTCTGCAATTAAGACTTGGGCGCGTCGTTCAACAATTCCACCAGAATTTGTAGGGCATACATTTGCTGTGCATAATGGTGCAAAATTTATTCCGGTTTATGTAACTGAGAATATGGTAGGGCATAAATTAGGAGAGTTTGCGCCAACCCGTGTATTTAAAGGTCACGCTGGCCATAACAAGAAATAATTTGTAGCCATGGGAAAAAGAAAAAGATTAGTAGCCGAAAAACGCAAAGAAGAGAACAAAACAACTTACTTTGCTAAATTAAATAGTTGCCCTACTTCGCCGCGCAAAATGCGTCAAGTAGCTGATTTAGTAAGAGGTATGGATGCTTACTTAGCGTTAAATGTTTTAAAATTTAACACGCGTGAAGCATCTGGCCGTTTAGAAAAATTATTAAAATCTGCCATTGCTAATTACGAATCAAAAAGCAATCAACGTGCTGAAGAAGGTGTGTTGTTCGTAAAAGAAATAATGGTTGACAGCGCTTTAATGCAAAAACGTTTACGTACTGCTCCACAAGGTCGTGGATACCGTATCCGCAAACGTTCAAATCACGTAACTTTAATTTTAGATACAAAAAATATTAAATAAGAAATGGGACAAAAAGTAAATCCAATTGGTATTAGATTAGGAATCATCAAAGGATGGGATTCTAACTGGTATGGCGGCAACGACTATTCAGAAAAATTAGTTGAAGACGATAAAATCCGTACTTACCTTAAAGCACGTTTAGCTAAAGGTAGCATTTCTAAAATTGTTATCGAAAGAACATTAAAGTTAATCACTGTAACGATTAATACTGCTCGCCCGGGTATTATTATTGGTAAAGGTGGTAAAGAAGTAGATAAACTTAAAGAAGAAATTAAAAAGTTAACTAAAAAAGACGTTCAAATCAATATTTTTGAAATTAAACGTCCTGAGTTAGATGCTCGTTTAGTTGCTGATAGTATTGCTCGCCAAATCGAAGGACGTATTTCTTTCCGTCGTGCAGCAAAAATGTCAATGGCTTCAACCATGCGTTTAGGTGCCGAAGGAATTAAAATTAAAGTAAGTGGTCGTTTAGGTGGAGCAGAGATGGCACGTACCGAAGGATACAAAGAAGGAAGAACTCCTTTACATACTTTAAGAGCAGATATCGATTACGCTATTGCTGAAGCACATACTTCATATGGCCGTATTGGAATTAAAGTTTGGATTTGCCGTGGCGAAATCTATGGGAAACGTGATTTATCTCCAAACGGAGGAGACTTACGCGAGAAAAAAACTCAAGGTGGTAGCGAAAGAAGAGATAACGACCGTCCTAAATTTGGGGGTCGTAAAAAAACTGAAAGAAAAGATAAATAATCGAAATTAAATAAAATATAGGTCATGTTACAACCAAAAAGAACAAAATACAGAAAATCTCAAAAAATGAAAATCAAAGGCGACGCAAAACGTGGCCACGAATTAGCCTTTGGTTCATTTGGTATTAAAGCAATGGACGAATGTCGTATGACCTCTCGTCAAATTGAATCTGCTCGTCAAGCCCTTACTCGTTTCATGAAACGTGAAGGTCAAGTTTGGATTCGTATTTTCCCTGATCGTCCTGTTACTTCAAAACCAGCAGAAGTACGTATGGGTAAAGGTAAAGGTGCTCCAGAATATTGGATGGCTCCTGTAAAACGTGGTCGTATTTTGTTTGAAGCTGAAGGTGTTCCTTTAGAAACCGCAAAAGAAGCTTTACGTTTAGCAGCTCAAAAATTACCAATAGTAACTAAATTTATTGTTAGAAGAGATTACGTTGAACCAACTGTAACTAAATAATAATCAAACAATAATCATTTTTAATTAAACCGTTACTTTAGTTAATTTTGATTACAAGTTCTAAAAATTAGAACATAAGTAATAAAAAATAAAAAGTAAAAAAATGAAAAATAAAGACATAGTAGGTTTCTCTGATGCAGAACTTACTGATAAAATAAAAGAGGAAAAAGCAAGTTTAAACAAACAAACTTTAAACCATGCTATTTCCCCTGTTGAAAACCCAGCCGTTATTCGTTTAAACCGTCGTAACGTTGCCCGCTTATTAACAGAAAAAAATAAACGTACTAAATTAGCAACAAAAAAATAATAGCTAGCCATGGAAGAAAGAAATTTAAGAAAAGAAAAAGTTGGTGTTGTGAAAAGCAATAAAATGGACAAAAGCATTGTTGTTGCAGTTATGCGTAAAGTAAAACACCCTAAATACGGTAAATTCCTTAACAAAACATCTACGTTTGTTGCTCATGATGAGAAAAACGAATGTAGCATTGGAGATACTGTTAAAATTGCTGAAACACGCCCTTTAAGCAAAACTAAAAATTGGCGTTTAGTTGAAGTATTAGAAAAAGTTAAATAAATATTTAATGTTTCGGGTTTCAGGTGTGTTGTTTAAATATTAAACACAAAACCAAAAAACGAGAAATAAAAAAACAAGAAACAAGAAATAATATGGTACAAAACGAATCAAGATTAACAGTAGCAGATAACAGTGGCGCAAAAGAAGTGTTAGTTATCAGAGTGTTAGGTGGTACAAAAAAACGTTACGCATCAATTGGAGATAAAGTTGTTGTTACAGTTAAACACGCTTTACCAAGCGGTAACGTAAAAAAGGGAACTGTAAGTAAAGCCGTGGTTGTTAGAACAAAGAAAGAAATTAGCCGTCCAGATGGTTCTTACATTCGCTTTGATGATAATGCTGTAGTTTTATTAAATGCAACAGATGAAATTCGTGGTACACGTATTTTCGGACCAGTTGCTCGTGAATTACGCGATAAATCATTTATGAAAATTATTTCATTAGCACCAGAAGTGCTTTAACATATAAAGAAATTAAGTCATGTCAAAAATAAAATTAAAAAAAGGCGATACAGTTAAAGTGATTTCTGGTGAAGCTAGAGGCTCACAAGGTAAAATCATTTCTATTGATGTTGCGAAAATGCGCGCAATTGTTGAAGGTGTAAATATGATTAGCAAAAGCGAAAAACCCAATGCTAAAAACACTAACGGTGGTATCGTAAAAAAAGAAGGGCCTATCCATATTTCAAACTTAATGTTACTTGAAGGTGGTAAAACTGTTCGCATTGGTCGTAAATTAGACGAAAAAACTAATAAATTGGTGCGTATATCGCGCAAAACTAAGGAGGTAATTAAATAATGGCAACAACTACATATCAACCACGTTTAAAAGAAAAATATAAAGCCGAGGTGGTTCCGGCATTGCAAAAGCAATTTCAGTATACTTCTTCAATGCAAGTTCCTAAATTGGAAAAAATTTGTATTAACCAAGGTATTGGTGATGCTGTTTCTGATAAAAAATTAATTGAATCAGCGGTAAAAGAAATGACTACAATTACTGGTCAAAAAGCTGTTCCTACTTATTCAACAAAAGATATTTCCAACTTTAAATTACGTAAAGGTGTAGCTGTAGGTGTTCGTGTAACATTACGTGGCGACAAAATGTACGAATTTTTAGATCGCTTAATCGCTTCAGCTTTACCACGTATCCGTGACTTTAAAGGTGTAAACGATAAAGGTTTTGATGGAAGAGGTAATTATACATTTGGTGTTACTGAGCAGATCATTTTCCCTGAAATTGATATTGACAAAGTTACCAAAATTGCTGGTATGGACATTACGTTTGTAACTAATGCTCCTACAGACAAAGAAGCTCATGCTTTATTAACAGAATTTGGAATTCCATTTAAAAAGAAATAAAAAGAAAAAATGGCAAAAGAATCAATGAAAGCCCGTGAGGTAAAAAGGGCAAAATTAGTAGCTAAGTACGCTGACAAACGTGCACAACTTAAAAAAGAAGGAAAATGGGACGAATTACAAAAGTTACCTAAAAATTCTTGCAAAGTTCGTATGCGTAACCGTTGTAAATTAACAGGTCGTCCACGTGGATACATGAGTACATTTGGCGTTAGCCGTGTTACTTTCCGCGATATGGCTTTGTTTGGTTTAATACCGGGCGTTACAAAAGCTAGCTGGTAAAAAAAAGCAAAAATAAAATTGCAGGGTAAGGAAATATTCGTATATTTGCCCCCTCAAAAAAATAAAATAATTGTTTAATATAATTATTCCAAAGTGGAATAACATATAAACCTAGAAAAAATGACAGATACAATATCAGATTACTTAACGCGTGTACGTAACGCAATTAAGGCAAATCACAGAGTAGTAGAGGTTCCTGCCTCTAACTTAAAAAAAGAAATTACAAAAATTCTTTTTGAAAAAGGGTATATCTTAAATTATAAATTTGAGTCTACCGAAAACAAACAAGGCGTTATTAAAATTGCCTTAAAATACCATCCGGTAACAAAAAAATCAGCAATCAATGCTTTAGACAGAGTTTCTAGCCCAGGTTTACGTAAGTATTCTGGTGTTGATACTATGCCCCGTGTATTAAATGGCTTAGGAATTGCCATCGTTTCAACTTCAAAAGGTGTTATTACCGACAAAGAAGCTAAGAGATTAAATGTTGGTGGTGAAGTTTTATGTTACATTTCATAATTTAAAAGAAAGAGGAGGAAAATTAAAATGTCACGTATAGGAAAAGCCCCAATAGCATTACCAAAAGGAGTAGAAGTTACCGTTAATAACGGATTAGTAACTGTAAAAGGTGCCAAAGGTACGCTAACTCAAAAAGTAGATATAGATATTACAGTTGCAGTACAAGACGGTGTTATCAACGTTACTCGTCCAACTGATCAAAAACGCCACCGCGCATTACACGGTTTATATCGTTCTTTAATCTTCAATATGGTTAAAGGTGTTAGCGAAGGTTATAAAACAGAACAAGAATTAGTAGGTGTTGGTTACCGTGCAAGTAATAAAGGACAGTTATTAGAATTAGCTTTAGGTTATTCTCATAACATTAGTTTTGAATTACCAGCTGAAATAAAAGTAACTACTTCATCTGAAAAAGGTCAAAACCCAAAAATAGTTTTAGAAAGTGCTGACAAACAATTAATAGGTTTAGTTGCTTCTAAAATCAGAGGTTTACGTAAACCTGAGCCTTACAAAGGCAAAGGTATTAAGTTTACTGGTGAGGAATTACGCCGTAAAGCAGGTAAATCAGCCTCTAAAAAATAATTAAATAAATTGTAAATCATCTTAAAAAATTAACAAAGATGGCACTGAATAAATTAGATAGAAGAACTAAAATAAAATTAAAGATTCGCAAAACCTTAAAAGGTACCGCAGTGTCTCCTCGCTTGAATGTATTTCGTAGCAATGCAGAAATATATGCACAGTTAGTAGACGACAAAGCTGGCAAAACATTATTAGCTGTTGGATCAGTTGATAAAGCAATTGCTGAATCAAAGGTAAATAAAATTGAAAAAGCAAAATTAGTTGGGAAACTAATTGCTGAAAAAGCAGTTGCAACAGGAATTACAGCGGTAGTTTTTGACCGTAACGGTTTTTTATATCACGGACGCATTAAATCGTTAGCCGAAGGTGCTCGCGAAGGAGGTTTAAAATTCTAATAAAAAAATTAAGATGTCTAATAAAGAAGTAGTAAAGCGCGTTAAATCGAGCGAAATAGAATTAAAAGATAAGTTAGTTGCCATTAACCGTGTGACTAAAGTTACAAAAGGTGGTCGCCACTTCAGTTTCTCAGCAATTGTTGTTGTTGGTAACGAAAAAGGTGTTATTGGCCAAGGTTTAGGTAAAGCTAACGAGGTAACTGATGCCATTACAAAAGGTATTGAAGATGCTAAGAAAAGTTTGGTGAAAGTTGCGGTTTTAAATGGCACTATTCCTCACTCTCAAGAAGGTAAATTTGGTGGAGCCCGTGTATTTATTAAACCTGCTGCTCATGGTACTGGTGTTATTGCCGGTGGTGCGATGCGTGCCGTATTAGAAAGCGTTGGTATTACTGACGTATTAGCTAAGTCAAAAGGTTCAAGTAATCCTCACAATTTGGTTAAAGCAACATTAGATGCCTTAATGAAATTACGCGATCCTATTACTGTGTCTCAACAACGTGGTATTAAATTAGATAGAGTATTTAACGGTTAATAATTGGAATGATGGGAAAAGTTAAAATTACATTAGTAAAAAGTATCGCTAAACGCACACCCGTTCAAAAAGCAACCTTAATTGCTTTAGGTGTAAAAAAAATGCATCAAACAATTGAAAAAGATGCTAATCCTGCCGTAAACGGTATGATTAAACAAGTTCAACATTTATTAAAAGTAGAAAATATCTAGTACAAATGAAATTAAGTGGATTAAAACCAGCAAAAGGTTCTGTAAAAACTAACTTCCGCCGTGGTCGTGGCCAAGGTTCGGGTGGCGGTGGAACTGCAACTCGTGGTCATAAAGGTGCTCAGTCACGTTCAGGTTACTCTTCAAAACGTGGTTTCGAAGGTGGTCAAATGCCTTTACAACGTCGTTTACCAAAATTCGGATTTAAAAATATTAACCGTATCGAATACCGTGCTATTAATTTAGATACAATTCAAAAATTGGTTGAAGCAATTAAAGTAAATGAAATTACTTGTGAGGTTTTAATTAAAAATGGTTTAGCTCACAAATCAGACCTAGTAAAAATCATGGGTCGTGGTGAATTAAAATCAAAAGTAGATATTAAAGTACACGCATTTACTGCAAGCGCTAAAAAAGCAATTGAAGAAAAAGGTGGAGTAGCAACAGCAACAGAAGTTGTAAAAGATATTAAAGAAGTAAAATAATATATGAAGCGTTTTTTAGATACCCTTCGCAATATATGGACCATTGAGGAACTGCGCCAACGTATTTTAGTAACGTTAGGCATGATTCTGATTTATAGATTAGGTTCTTACGTTGTACTTCCAGGCGTTAATGTTGATGCGTTAAATGACGCTAAACAAGGCGAAGCAGGAGGAATTGTAGGATTAATTAATATGTTTGCAGGTGGTGCATTTTTACGTGCATCCATTTTTGGCTTAGGAATTATGCCGTACATTACTGCATCTATTATCATTCAATTATTGGGTATGGCAGTGCCTTACTTCCAAAAAATGCAACGCGAGGGAGAAAGTGGTCGCAAAAAAATTAATCAATACACCCGTTTCTTAACAATTGGTGTTACAGCTGTTCAGGCTCCTGGTTATATTGCGTCTATTAAATCAACTGCTCCTGGTGCATTCACAGATTTATCTACCATTTGGTGGGTACAATCCATCTTTATTCTAATCACCGGAACCATGTTTGTGATGTGGTTAGGCGAAAGAATTACTGATAAAGGTTTAGGGAATGGTATTTCATTGATTATTATGATTGGTATTATCTCTCGCTTACCATTTGCGTTCTTATCTGAAATCAAATCTCGTACTTCTGGAAATGGCGGTCTAATTATCTTCTTAATTGAATTAGTAGTTTTATTATTAGTAATTGTAGGGAGTATTTTATTGGTTCAAGGTACCCGACGAATACCTGTGCAGTTTGCCAAGAAAATTGTAGGTAATAAACAATATGGTGGTGTTCGTCAATACATTCCTTTAAAAGTGAATGCAGCTGGTGTTATGCCAATCATTTTTGCTCAAGCCATCATGTTCATTCCTGCTGCTATCTCTGGTTTTTCTGGAAGTTCAAGCGGCGTTTTCTCTGAAAGATATGGTTTTTGGTATAATTTAATTTTTGCAATTTTAATTATCTTATTTACCTATTTCTACACAGCGATTATGGTTAACCCAAACCAATTGGCTGACGATATGAAACGTAATGGAGGTTTTATTCCCGGTGTTAAACCTGGTAAAAAAACTGCTGAGTTTATTGATCAGGTGATGAGCAGAATTACCTTACCTGGTTCTATTTTCTTGGCAGGTGTAGCTATTATGCCTTCGTTTGCTCAAAAGCTAGGTATTAATAGTGCTTTTGCCGATTTTTATGGTGGAACGTCATTATTAATTTTAGTAGGTGTAGTTTTGGATACCTTACAACAAATTGAAACATATTTATTAAATCGTCATTACGATGGTTTAATGAAGTCGGGAAGAATTAAGGGTAGAGGCGCTAATGCGATGATGGTACAACAAGGACAATAATATATGGCGAAACAAGCGAACATTGAGGTTGACGGAACTATTATTGAAGCATTAAGCAACGCGATGTTTAGGGTGGAGTTGGAAAACGGACACATAGTAATTGCACATATTTCGGGTAAAATGAGAATGCACTATATTAAAATTTTAACTGGAGATAAAGTAAAATTAGAAATGAGTCCTTATGATTTAAGTAAAGCAAGAATAACATTTAGATATAAATAATAATCCAACAATTAGTCAATTTGATAATTAAACAATTAAAGAAAAAAATAGAATTAAGTATAAATAAAAAATAATTGACTAATTATCAAATAGTCAAATTAACTAATTAAGAATATGAAAGTTAGAGCATCCATAAAAAAAAGAAGCGTAGACTGTAAAATAGTTCGTCGCAAAGGCAAATTGTACGTAATAAACAAAAAAAACCCAAAATTTAAACAAAGACAAAAGTAATTTTTGTAACTTTGCAAACATTTTTTTAAAAAATAATTAGAATAAGATGGCACGTATAGCTGGTATAGATTTACCTAAAAATAAAAGAGGAGTTATAGGATTAACCTATATCTACGGAATTGGTCCAAGTAGAGCAAAAAAGATATTAGACGAAACCGGAATTCATTACGATAAAAAAGTAAGTGAGTGGAGTGATGATGAGCAAAATGCAATTCGTAACTTAATTAACAACGGGTTTAAAGTTGAAGGTGCTTTACGTTCAGAGACTCAATTAAACATTAAACGTTTAACAGATATCAACTGTTACCGTGGTATGCGTCATCGTAACGGTTTACCTGTTCGTGGACAACGTTCTAAAACAAATGCACGTACCCGTAAAGGAAAACGTAAAACAATTGCCAACAAAAAAATGGCAGCTAAATAATAATTAATTAATAAAAGAATTATATAAATAATAATGGCAAAACAAGCATCAGCAGCAAATAACGCTAAAGCATCAGCTCGTAAACGCACTGTAAAAGTAGAAGCAAGTGGCGAAGCGCATATTAATGCTACATTTAATAATATTATCATTTCTTTAACCAACCTTTCTGGTCAAGTTATTTCTTGGAGCAGTGCTGGTAAAATGGGTTTTAGAGGTTCTAAAAAAAATACACCTTATGCAGCTCAAATGGCAGCTACTGATTGCAGTAAAGTTGCTTTTGATTACGGTTTACGCAAAGTAAAGGTATATGTAAAAGGTCCAGGTGGTGGAAGAGAGAGCGCTATTCGTTCTATCTCAGCTGCTGGTATTGAAGTAAGCGAAATTATGGATATTACGCCAATGCCACACAATGGCTGTCGTCCTCCAAAACGTCGTCGCGTATAATACAAAACAAAAAAAAGCCGGTCACGTAATTGCGTGATTAGGAGTTGCTAATCTATAGGATTTTCAACTTAAATAATAACAAAAAACAAACAATTATTTAAAATGGCAAGGTACACAGGTCCCAAATCAAAAATCGCTCGTAAATTCAAGGAACCAATTTTTGGTCCAGATAAAGCGTTAGAAAAGAAAAATTACCCTCCAGGGCAACACGGTTTAAGCAAAAAACGTGCAAAACAATCGGAGTACGCTATCCAGTTAATGGAAAAGCAAAAAGCAAAATACACTTATGGTATTTTAGAAAAACAATTCGCAAGAACCTTTGAAAAAGCAGCACGTATGTCGGGTGTTACCGGTGAGGTGTTGTTACAATTGGTTGAAAGCCGTTTAGACAACGTAGTGTATCGCTTAGGCATTGCCCCTACTCGTCGCGGTGCTCGTCAATTAGTTTCTCATGCACATATTACCGTTAATGGCAATGTTGTAAACATTCCTTCGTATACTTTAAAAGCTGGTGATGTTGTAGCAGTTCGCGAAAAATCTCGTTCATTAGAAGCTATTACAAACTCTGTTTCAGGTGCCGTAAATAAACATGCTTGGTTAGATTTTGATAAATCTACTTTAAGCGGTAAATTTATTAACCGTCCTGAACGTTCTCAAATACCTGAAAATATTAAAGAACAATTAATCGTAGAGTTGTACTCTAAATAATAATTAAATTATTTACAAACCTAATATAAGCTAAAATATGGCAATTTTAAATTTCGTAAAACCTGATAAGGTTATTATGATTAACTCAACCGAAAGAGAAGGACAATTTGAATTTAGACCACTTGAGCCTGGTTTCGGTATTACAATTGGAAATTCATTACGTCGTATTTTATTATCTTCTTTAGAAGGTTACGCCGTTACTAGTGTTAGAATTGAAGGCGTTGATCACGAGTTTTCAACTATTAAAGGTGTTGTTGAAGATGTTACTGAAATTGTTTTAAACTTAAAGCAAGTTCGTTTTAAAAAGCAATTAGATAATTCAGATAACGAAAAAGTTACTGTACATTTTGCAGGACAAGATAAGTTTACCGCAGGAGATATTGGAAAATATGTAAATGGTTTTCAAGTATTAAACCCTGATTTAGTTATTTTTAATAGCGACCCTTCTGTTCGTTTAAAAATGGAATTAACCATTGAACGTGGACGTGGTTATGTACCAGCAGAAGAAAATAAAACCAATAGTGCGCCAAACGGTACTATTTTTATTGACAGTATTTATACACCAATTAAAAACGTAAAATACGTTATTGAAAACTACCGCGTTGAACAAAAAACTGACTACGAACGTTTGATTTTAGATATCGTTACAGATGGTTCAATTCATCCAAAAGATGCTTTAAAAGAAGCTGCTAAGATTTTAATCTTCCACTTTATGTTATTCTCTGACGAAAAAATTACTTTGGATGCAGAAGAAAAACGTAGCGAAGAAGAATTTGACGAAACAAGCTTACACATGCGTCAATTACTAAAAACTAAGTTAGTGGATATGGATCTTTCTGTTCGTGCGTTAAATTGCTTAAAAGCAGCTGACGTTGAAACTTTAGGAGAACTAGTATCGTTTAACAAAAACGACCTATTAAAATTCCGCAACTTTGGTAAAAAATCATTAACTGAATTAGAAGACTTAGTTGTTACTAAGGGCTTACAATTTGGAATGAATGTTGTAAAATATAAATTAGACAAAGACTAACAAAATAGATTAGAGATTAAAGATTAAAGATTAAGCATATATAATTTTTAATTTTTAATTTTTAATTTTTAATTAAAAATTAAAAATGAGACACGGAGATAAAATAAATAATTTAGGCAGAAAAACTGCTCACCGTCATGCTTTATTAAGCAATATGGCAATTTCCTTAATTGAACACAAACGTATTTTTACAACCTTAGCAAAAGCTAAAGCATTGCGCGTTTATGTTGAACCAATGATTACTAAAAGTAAAGAAGATACAACTCATAGCCGCCGTACTGTATTTGCTGATTTAAGAAGCAAAGAAGCTGTTACAGAGTTATTCAAAAACATTGCCGTAAAAGTTGGTGATCGTAAAGGTGGATACACTCGCATTATTAAAACAGGTAACCGTCAAGGTGACGCTGCTGAAATGGCTATGATTGAGTTAGTAGATTTTAATGAAATTTACAACAACAATAAAGTTTCTGCTGAAACGACAGCTAAGAAAACTACTCGTCGTAAAAAAGCAAGCCCTAAAGCAAAAACTGGTGATGTGAAAAACGAAGAATCTAAAGGAGAATAATAACTAAAATACTCATACAAAAAAATCCTCATCATTCATTTGGTGGGGATTTTTTTATTTCTTTTTTATTTATCTTTTCTATTGGATATATCCATCCCAGCTTTTAATAGTTTCTCATCACATTTTTTTTAGATGAAGAGGTTTTTTGTAGTTTTGCATAAAAAAGTGTATTTATGAAAAAAAATTTACTTCTATTCTTCTCTTTATTATGCTTTAGCTTAAGTAAGGCACAAACAGGCTCCGCCCTAAATTTTGATGGTGTTAATGACTATTGTGCAAGGCCAACGTTAATTAGCAGTCAAAACACTAATTTAACGCTTGAAACGCGCGCAAATTGGACTGGTACTACAACCGCTAATCAATTTCTTGCATTTAATGGTCATACTGGTACAAATGGATATGGATTGATGGTTCTTGCATATCAAAATTCTTTAACTGTAATTTATGGTGCTTCGTTAACAGTTCCAATAACAACAATAACTCCGGGTGTATGGAATTTATATTCTTTGGTTTTAGGTAATAACACATTTACACTTTATATAAATGGTGTAAGTACTTATACTTATAATACCGGGTTTAATCCTTACACACCAACAACCGGAAGTTTTGCAATTGGAGCTACTCAGTCCGGTTTCGAAAATTTTAACGGAACAATTGATGATGTAAGGTTGTGGAACAGACAAATGTGCGCCTCCGAAGTTTCTTTTAGAGCAAATTGTCAACTACTGGGAAATGAACCGGGGCTTGTAGCTAATTATAAATTTAATCAAGGTACTGCAGCGGGCTCAAATGCAACAGTAACAACTTTAATAGATTCCTCACCAAACGCTAACAACGCTACGCTTACTAATTTTGCTTTAACAGGCGCTAGCTCCAATTGGATAAACCCTGTAGGCGTTTTTTCTACAACATGCTCATCCCCTGCTCCAATTACTGCATCTATTTCACCTTCCTCTAACCCTACTATTTGTATAGGTTCTGCTGCAACGCTTTCCGTTTCAGGAGGTATTAATACTTATACCTGGAGTAACAGTGCAACCAGCGTTTCAATATCTACGTCTCCTACAGTTACAACTACTTATTCAGTAATTGGTTCAAATACAACAACCGGATGTTATGGTATGGCAACAAAAACGATAGCTGTAAACCCTACCCCTACTATTTCTGTAAATAGTGGTTCAATTTGTAGCGGGCAATCTTTTACCATTGTACCAAGTGGTGCGAATACGTATACAATTCAAGGTGGTTCTGCAGTTGTAAGCCCAACAGCAAACTCAAGCTACACTGTTATTGGCACAAGTACAGCCGGTTGTGTAAGCTCTAACACGGCTGTAAGTTCTGTTTCGGTAAATGCTTTGCCAACGGTATCTGTTAACAGCGGTGCTATTTGTGCAGGTAATTCGTTTACAATTAATGCTAGTGGTACAGCAAATACTTATTCATACAGTGGTGGGAGCTCTGTAGTATCTCCAACCGCTAATGCTAACTACACCGTTACCGGAACAAATACAATCACATCATGTGCTAATACAGCTGTAAGCTCTGTTTCGGTAAATGCTTTGCCAACAGTATCTGTTAACAATGGTACTATTTGTGCCGGTAATTCATTTACTATTGTACCAAGTGGCGCTAGTACCTACACTATAAGTGGAGGTTTATCGGTTGTTACTCCTACATCTAATACCAGTTATAATGTTATAGGTACAAGCTCTGCCGGTTGTGTAAGCTCTAACACGGCAGTTAGTTCAGTTACTGTAAATGCTTTGCCAACAGTATCTGTTAACAGTGGTGCTATTTGTGTAGGTAATTCGTTTACCATTAATGCAAGTGGTACAGCAAATACTTATTCGTACAGTGGTGGGAGCTCTGTAGTATCTCCAACCGCTAATGCTAACTACACCGTTACGGGAACAAATACAATCACATCATGTGCTAATACAGCTGTAAGCTCTGTTTCGGTAAATACATTGCCAACTGTATCTGCAGTTAGTAATACTAGTTTGTTGTGTACTGGACAAACGGCCAGCTTAACTGCTAGTGGTGCTGCAACTTACACTTGGAATACAAGTGCAAATACATCTGTAATTGCAATTTCGCCAACCGTTAATACAACCTACACTGTAAACGGAACAGGTGCTAATGGGTGTAGTAATTTTGCAACGGTTACTCAGTCGGTTTCTGCTTGTACGGGGATTAAAATGGTGGCTGAGGCTCTCGAAGCCACAATTAATGTTTATCCTAACCCAAGTAATGGTGTTTTCTCTATTGAGGTTTCGACGGGCTCAACCTCCAACATTACTGTTGTTGATGTTTTAGGTAACGTAGTTTATAACCAACAAATAAAAGACGGCATACACTTAGTTAATTTGAGCAACTTAAATAATGGGCTTTATGTTTTAAAAACTGAAAGCAATGGAGCAGTTAAAACTGTAAGGTTGATTAAAGAATAATTTATCACTTCTGGTAGGCAACGAAGAGGGCGTATTGAGAAGTGTATAACACGCATTACGGATACAATCTTCGTTACTCAGATTTAACCGATGTAACGGAAATTAAAAAATCCTCATCATTAATTTGGTGGGGATTTTTTGTTTTTATGTGTAAAAGATATTAATAAATAAAGAAGTTAATAGCTTTTTAAAAAAATTATAAACCTAAAAATAATTAAATTCGCTCAAAAAAAATTATCCCATGAAGAAATTGAAAATTTTAGTCACATTTATTTGTTTCGCTGTTTCAACTTACGTTTTTGCTCAACCCGTAAATGGAACGACAACTTTTTTTACCAATACTACAACTGCTATACTTCCTAACACATCTTGTACAATTACAAAAACAACGACACTTTCTGGTTGGCTTTTTTCAATATCATCAACCTCTAATTGTGGTTTTAATTGGACTAGTTCGACTGGTGGAGATGGACGCTTTCAAAACCTTGTTGGCTTTGGTAACTTAACCCAAATTACTTTTGGTTCTGACGATGGTAGTGAATTTGCTCTTAAAAACCTTATCTGGGGTGTCTCCACAAGCAGTTGGACAAGTAAACCAATGAGTTTTGTAGGTTATAAAAACGGCTTGCCTGTTCCTGGTGCAACCCTTAATGCAACAACACCAAGCGGTACTGGTATACTTAATACGCTAGTAATACAATTTACCACAAACCCAGCTTTTAATGACGTTGATGATATTTATTTAGCTCCCAATTCATCAACCTGTAACTCTATTTTGTTTTTTGAAGAGATAACAGTTGGGACAGCCTCTCCTAGTTGCACCTCACCAACCCTTAATTTAGTAGGTCAACAAAATGTTGCTTGTAATGGTGGCTCAACAGGCAGTGCAACTGTTAGTGCCAGTGGTGGTTCTCCTTATACTTATACATGGAGTCCCAGTGGCGGGAATGCTGCAAGCGCAAGCGGGTTGAGTGCCGGTATGTATACTTGTGTCGTCACGAATAGTTGTGGGTCTACTGCATCTCGAACGGTCAATATTATTCAACCAACATCCGTCGTCGGATCAACAGCCGTCACCAATCCTTTATGTAATGGATCTCAAGGAAGTGCCACAGTTGCAGCCTCAGGGGGTACTTCTCCATATACCTATACCTGGTCTAGTGGGCCAACCTCTTCTGTTGAACCTACGCTGTTAGCAGGAACCTATACCGTAAAAGTAATTGATGCCTATGGCTGTAATATTACTAAATCAGTTACCATCACGCAGCCTCCTGCTTTAGTAACATCAACTGCCGTTACTAACGTTTTATGCTTTGGTGCTACTACCGGGGCTGCTACGGTTACTGCCTCTGGAGGGACTTCAAGTTACACATATTTATGGAGTAGTGCTCAAACTACTTCGGTTATTACTTCCCTCCTTGCTGGTGTAAGAACAGTTACTGTTACAGATGCTAACGGGTGTACTAGTACAAAAAGTATTACAATTACTCAACCTGCTTCTGCCTTAAGTACAGCAACGGCGGTAACCAATGTGTTATGTTTTGGAAATTCAACTGGGGCTGCTACAGTTTCTGCCTCAGGAGGAACTTCAGGCTATTCTTATTTATGGAGTGGTGCACAAACTACCTCTGTTATTTCTGGACAAACTTCAGGTATAAAAACCGTGACTGTTACAGATGCTAACGGCTGTACAAAATCTGCTACAGTAAATATTACTCAACCAACATCGGCTTTAGCAACTGCAACTGCAGTTACTAACGTTTTATGCTTCGGTGCTACTACTGGTGCTGCTACAGTGACTACTTCTGGAGGAACTTCAGGTTACACATATTTATGGAGTAGTGCGCAAACAACTTCCGTAATTACGTCGCTCAATGTAGGTGTAAGAACAGTTACTGTTACAGATGGGAATGGCTGTACAACAACAAATACGGTTACTATTTCTCAACCCAATGCTCTTACTTTAACAGCTGTTGCTAATAGCCCTACAATTTGCGTTGGTAGTTCAAGTACTCTAACTGCTAATGGCAGCGGAGGAACAGGTACAATAAATTATTCTTGGGTAACAGGGCCAACTAATAGTATTAATGTGGTTTCGCCAACCAGTAACACTACTTATACTGTTAATATTATTGATGCAAATACTTGTAGTCAATCGCAAACAGTTTCTGTTGCAACTGTTGCATCACCTACCGTAAGTTCAGCAAGTGGTTCAATATGTGCGGGACAAAGTTTTAATATTAATCCTACCGGGGCAAGTTCTTATTCTATAACTGGAGGAAGTTCTGTTGTTTCGCCTTCTTCTACAACTAGTTATTCTGTTACAGGCAGTGCCGGTGGTTGTGTAAGTTCTAATACAGCTATAAGTTCAGTTACTGTTAATGCTTTACCAACAGTTTCTGCCAATAGTGGCGCAATCTGCTTTGGCAATTCATTTACTATTGTTCCAAGTGGTGCTAATACTTATACTATAAGTGGTGGAGGTTCTTCTGTTGTCAGTCCAACTTCAAATGCCTCTTATAATATAACTGGTACTGATGCTTTAGGTTGTGTAAGTTCCAATACAGCCGTTAGTTCGGTTACAGTTAATATTTTACCAACCGTTTCAGTAAATAGTGGGGTTATTTGCTCAGGAAACTCATTTACTCTTACTGCTAGCGGTTCAGCAAGTACTTATTCTTTTAGCGGAGGTAGCGCGGTGGTTACACCAAGCGCTAATGCAAATTACACAATTACAGGGACAAACAGTATAACTTCTTGTAGCAATACAGCTGTGAGTTCAGTTACTGTAAATGCCTTACCAACAATAGGTGCAGTTTCTAATTCAAGTTTATTGTGTGTTGGTCAATCAGCGTCCTTAACGGCTAGCGGTGCAACAACATACACTTGGAATACTGGATCTAATGCTACAGTTATTGCAGTTTCTCCAAATGTAAATACTACTTATACTGTTAATGGGACTGATGGTAACGGTTGTAGCAATGTAGCCACAATTACTCAATCAGTTTCAACTTGTACAGGTATTCAATCAATAATCAACAATGAACAATTATCGATTAACGTGTATCCAAATCCAAGCAATGGCGTATTTACTTTTGATTTAGAAACAACTTCTACAATTACTATTATTGATTTATTAGGAAAAGTGATTTACACAAAAGAGTTACAAAGTGGTACACATGACATTAACTTAAGTACTTCTAAAAATGGTATTTATATTTTAAAAGCTAAAAGCAATGGAACTGTTAAAACTGTGAGATTGATTAAAGAGTAATTTAAAAATGATTAGTGATACAAGACTAAAGTCTTATATCTAAAATCTAAACACTTTAAAAATCCTCATCATTAATTTGGTGGGGATTTTTTTGTATACTAAAAGGTAGTAATTGAATACCAACCCATTTGGTCTTTTAAAATGCTAATAATAAATTTATAAAAAATTATACTATGAAAAAAATTATTATTTTATATATCTTTACATTGAATCAGTTTAATGTCAAAGCACAAGCTTCACCATGGCAAAGCCCGCTAAAAATCTGCACTAGTACTAACGGCACTACTTTTAATACAGCAACTATGTTCCAAGATTCATCAGGAGTAGCAAGTGTTATTAGAATAGGTACTAGCAACAGTGATACTCTTATGGCAGCCTTTCAATGGTTCCCCGCCCCCAACGGCAACCCTCTTTGGGATAAGGTAGCAGTAAAATATTCTTATAATGGAGGAATGACTTGGACTGCGCCAACCACATGTACTTTTACCGGACTTCCCGGGGGTTTTCAAAGACCTTTCGATCCAAGTTTAATTCAATTATCAAACGGGCAAATCCGAATGTATTTTTCATCAGGGCCACTCAGCTCAACTGTAGGATTAATAGATACTTATTCGAGCATTTCAAATAATGGAATTACTTACACCTTTGAGCCAACTACAATTTACGATTCTCAAACAAAAAATGTTATCGATCCTACTGTTGGTTATTTTTCAGGTACATATTATTATAATTCTTGGACCGGTGTTAATGCAGACGGTGCTTTTAGGGCTACCTCAACAAATGGAACATCTTTTACCACTCAGGCAGTAAATCCCTACGACGGTTCACATTTATGGCTAGGAAATTATATGTTAGATGGCAGTGCTCTCAAGTTTTACGGTTGTGGGGCTAATGTTTGGTTTAACTCTACCACAAACGGAACAACTTGGAGTGGTTATACAACTACCAATGTTTTGGGAGCTGACCCAGCCGTAGTAAAAACCAAAAACGGAACCTATGTAATGATTTATACTGGTCCGCCTTCCACTACAGATATTGATAAAAACAATAATGAAAAAAGCACCATAATTGTTGCACCAACTATTTTTAAAGATTTTATTACCATTTCATCCGCCGATTTTAAAAATAAAATTGAAATTGAAATTATTGATGCTTTAGGCAAGAGAGTTTATTATAATAATGAATTAAATCCCACTGAAAAAAATGAAATTAATTTAGGAACTATTGAAACTGGAATCTATTTTTGTAAAATTACTCAAGGGAACAAAACAAATACTCAAAAGATTGTTAAGACAAATTAAAGAAACACAAAACAAACTTATTAAAAGACTGTTTACAAAAATAAACAGTCTTTTTTTATGTAATAAATTTTATTTGGAATATACAGTCCGAATAATTAATTTTGTAATCTAATATTATTTTATGCCAAAAATAAAACAATTTAATAAAGAGAAAGTGTTGGAGGCAGCTTCCAACATTTTTCGCCAAAAAGGATATAATGGTACTTCTATCGACGATATTTTAGTAGCTACAGGTCTTAGCCGAAGCAGCCTTTACGACTCGTTTAACGATAAGCATAACTTATATTTGCAAGCGTTAGAATTTTATAAAAAGAATGAGCAAGCGCAATACGAAAAAGTAGACGAAAAGCCTGTGAATGGCTTACAAAAAATTGAAGTAATGTTTAAAGAAGTGGTTAACCATTTAATAGAACATCCGGATGATAATGGTTGTTTAATGGTAAATGCAGCCGCAGAAATGAGCAAACAATGCTATAAAACACAACAGGTAATTTGCAATAATAAAGATGACGTTCAAGATATTTTAAGCAATTGGTTAACTGATGCACAAGAAAAGAAAGTTGTTACATTGAGTAAACCGGTTAAAACTTACAGTCAGTTTTTATACAATACACTTTTAGGCCTAAGAGTAATGAGCCAAAGTAAAGCCAGTAAAAACGAGTTGCTAAACGTTGTAAAAGTTACTTTAGATTCTTTAAATTAATTTATGTTTACCGACACGCATACCCATTTATACGCCGAAGAATTTAATGCCGACCGAACACAATTAATTGATAAAGCCATAAACAACGGTGTTACCAAATTTTATTTGCCAAATATTGATTCCAGCTCTATTGAAGGGATGTTGCAACTAGAACAGCTGTATCCCAACAACTGTTTTGCCATGATGGGATTGCACCCTTGCAGTGTTGGAGAAAATGTAAACGATGAGTTAGATATTGTAAAACATTGGTTAGATAAACAAAAATTTGTGGCCATTGGCGAAATTGGTATTGATTTGTATTGGGATAAGACTTTTATTTCCCAACAACTTCATGCTTTTGAAACACAAATACGCTGGGCGTTAGAGTACCACTACCCCATTGTTATTCATTGTCGCGATGCTTTTAACGAAATATTTGAGGTTTTACAATCCTTTAAACAATTACCAAAAGCTATTTTTCATTGCTTTTCGGGCACTGTTGAAGAGGCGAACAAAATTATTGCCTTAGATAATTTTAAATTAGGTATTGGTGGCGTGGTTACCTTTAAAAACAGTGGCTTAGATAAAGTTGTTGAGCAAATTGGCATAGAACATTTAGTTTTAGAAACCGATGCGCCTTACCTAGCTCCTGTGCCTTTTAGAGGCAAACGTAATGAGCCAAGTTATTTATTAGAAGTAGCAAAAAAAATTGCGGAAATAAAACAGGTATCAATTAATGAAGTAGCTGAAATAACTAGTAAAAATGCGGAGTTTATTTTTAAATAAAATTATTTATCGAATAAAGAATTTACAAACTCTCCGGCATTAAACACTTGTAGGTCGGTCATTTTTTCGCCAACACCAATATATTTTATAGGAATTTTAAATTCGTCGCTTATACCAATAACAACGCCACCTTTAGCGGTCCCGTCTAATTTTGTAACAGCTAATGCAGTCACATCCGTAGCAGCTGTAAATTGTTTACACTGCTCTATCGCATTTTGTCCGGTGCTACCATCTAATACTAACAACACTTCGTGAGGCGCATCTGGTATTACTTTTTTCATGACGTTTTTAATTTTGGTTAACTCGTTCATTAAATTAACCTTATTGTGTAAGCGCCCTGCGGTATCAATAATAACAACATCGGCATCTTTTGCTTTGGCACTGCTCAATGTATCAAAAGCCACGCTAGCTGGGTCGGCACCCATACCCTGGCTCACAATATCCACCCCTACTCTTTGGCTCCAAATAGTTAGTTGGTCAACAGCAGCTGCTCTAAAAGTATCTGCAGCACCTAAAATAACTTGCTTGCCCGCTTGTTTGTATTGATATGCAATTTTACCTATAGAAGTGGTTTTACCAACGCCATTAACGCCCACCACCATTATTACATAGGGTTTCTTAGCCAATGGCTCTGTAAAATGTGTTAGCTTATTGGCATTATTATTCTCAGCAAGTAATTGAGTAATTTCGTCTTTTAGGACAACATTTAATTCGTTACTCGATACGTATTTGTCACGTTTTACGCGTTCTTCAATACGCTTAATGATTTTTACTGTCGTGGTTACACCTACATCTCCGGTAATTAAAATTTCCTCTAAATTATCTAATACGTCAGCATCTACCGAGCTTTTCCCGGCAATGGCTTTTGCTATTTTTCCAAAAAAACTTTCTTTGGTTTTTTGTAAACCTTGGTCTAAACTTTCTTTATTTTCTTTGGTAAATAATTTAGAGAAGAAGCTCATTTTAGGTTTAAGTTTAGAGTTAAAAGTTGTTGCACTGCAAAATTAGTTGTTGAAACGTCGTAAAACAAAAAAATTCTTTCCGTTTTAGAAAAGAATTTTTTAAGTATTGGTTATTTTAAAATTATTTCGATTTTAAAAAATCAGCTACGTGGTCGTTGTGAACTACTTCTTCTTTAAAAGTATACGAACCCGTTTTAGGTGATCTTACCATTTTAATTACTTTGGTAAAACTGTTTCCTTTACCTGTTTTTAATGTTGCAACTACTTTCTTTGCCATTTTATTTCTTTATTAATGGTTATTTAATTTCTTTATGAGTGGTCATACGTTTCAAAATCGGATTGTATTTTTTCAATTCAATACGTTCTGTAGTATTTTTTTTATTTTTTGTAGTAATGTAACGAGAAGTTCCTGGTTTACCACTTTCCTTGTGCTCGGTACACTCTAATATTACTTGTATTCTATTACCTTTTTTTGCCATGACTTAAATTATTGAAAAATTACGATGCTAAAATGCCGTTTGCTTTAGCTTCTTTTAAACAGGCAAAAATGCCTTTTTTGTTAATGTTTTTAATTGCGGAAGTAGAAACACGCAATGTTACCCATTCGTTTGTTTCAGGAACAAAAAAACGTTTACGTTTTAAATTTACTTTAAATTGACGGCGCGTTTTACTATTTGAGAAAGAAACTTTGTTTCCTCCCATCGCTTTTTTTCCGGTTAATTGACAAATACGTGACATGTTATATACTTCTGCTTAAATTAATTCCCTATTAAAAAGGGACGCAAATATACTACAACAAATTTAATTTACCAAATTAAATATTATTTTATTTTTCCTCCACGTAATTTAGGTCCTTTCCAAAGGTTTCTTCGAGCTTGTACCAAGCAAAAAAGCCTAAGGCAAATACCAATAAACCCACCATTATTGCTGAATATATATTTCCAATTGCTTGATAACTGGCAAAAAACTGAAACAACGTAGTAATTAAAATGGTGCCGCCTCTTACAAAATTAGGTACAGTTGTTGTAACTGTGGCGCGTAAATTAGTTCCAAACAATTCGCTGGCAGTACTAATAAACACTGCCCAATAGCCCGTAGCGAAGCCTATTAAAATTACTACTGCATAAAACATCACTACCGAATTTTTGGCAATGGTAAAATACATTACCGAGAACAAAATTGCCAAAACTAAGAACAACAACAAGCTTTTTTTACGACTTCGCCATTTTTGACTGATTAAACCGCTTACCACGTCACCAATGGTAATACCGACATAAGCCAATGTCATTGCCAAGCGAGCATTTTTTGGAGGATCTTCCATACCCAGGCTTTTCATAATTTCGGGGCAAAAGGTTATTAAAATACCCATTACAAACCATACCGGTAAGGCAACAAGAATAATAGTAATAAACTTGGTAAAACGATGCGTGCTTTTAAATAGTGCTAAAAAATTACCTTTTTCAACGGCACTTTCTTTAACTTGTTTAAACATACCACTTTCCAAGATACCAATGCGCATCAGTAGTAATAATAAACCCATTACACCGCCAATAATATAGGAAATACGCCAATTACCAATTGCTATGCCAACAGTACCGGCAACAACAGCACCAAACAATCCCACAGACGCAACAATGGTAGCACCATAACCCCGTTTTTCTTTACTCATACTCTCGCTTACCAAGGTTATACCTGCACCCAATTCACCAGCCAAACCAAAGCCAGAAATAAAACGCATAACAGCGTAAGTATTTGTATCATGCACAAAAGCATTAGCCAAATTAGCAACCGAATATAAAAAAATAGACCCAAATAAAACAGACAAACGTCCTTTCTTATCCCCTAAAACTCCCCAAAAAATGCCGCCTAATAACATCCCAAACATTTGCCAGTTAAGCAAAGCTATGCCTATTGATTTTACTAATTTTCCTCGCTCCACTTCATCAACTACAGTAGGCGTTAAAATTTCGGTAAGGCTACTTACGCGCTCCATACCAAACAACACCAAGTCATAAATATCCACAAAGTAGCCCAAGGCAGCTACCAGTATTATTTTATTTAAAGCACTTTTATGTATGGCGTTTTCCAACTTTTAATTTTAAATATATAATTTTTAATTTATTTACTCTACCCAAAGTACCATGCCTTTTAAATACTCTCCTTCAGGGAAATTAGGTGTAACAGGATGATCAGGCGGTTGATGCAAATAGTGCAGGACTCTTACGTTTCGTTTTGCCTCAATGGCGGCAGATGTAATTGTATTATAAAACAAATATTTGTCTACTACCCCACTACAACTAAACGTAAACAAAATACCATTTGGTTTAATGTATTTTAAAGCGGTTGCATTTAAACGCTTGTAGGCTGTTACTGCATTATGCTTACTTTCACGACTTTTTGCAAAAGCAGGTGGATCTAAAACAATCACATCGTACACATCTTTTTTATCTTTTAAAAAATCAAAGGTATCGGCAACAAAACTTTCGTTATTTGTAAGTTTGTTTAATTGTGCATTAATTTTACTCAACTCTATAGCACTTGTGCTTACATCAACAGAATGTACAGTATTAGCAACACCTGCTGCATAAATACTAAAACCGCCTGTGTAACAAAATGTATTTAATACGGTTTTGTTTTTACTATAATGTGCCAGTAAATTTCGGTTATCGCGTTGGTCAATAAAAAAACCGGTTTTTTGGCCTTTAATAAAATCTATTTTAAACAGGTAATTATTTTCTTTTACAATTACTTCTTCGTTTATTGAACCAAATAAATAATCGTTTTTTGTTTGTGCGTTTAATTGTTTTGGAAGTGTCTCAGCACTTTTATCGTATATACTTTTTAATTCATTACCCAACACGCTAACAATAGCTTTTGCAATAGCTTCTTTTTGCAAATAAATTCCCATAGAATGCGATTGAAAAACAACATGTCCATTGTAGTAATCTAAAATTAATCCGCTGGCGCCGTCTCCCTCTCCAAAGAAAAGTCGACAAACGTTAGTAGTCGCATTTAATATTCCTAAATGTTTTCTATAGTTAAATGCATCATTTATTTTTTGAAACCAAAAAGCTTCATCAATAACTGTTTTTTTAAAGGAAATAAAACGAACAGCTATGCTACCGTTGGCATAATAACCTGTACCCAAATATTGATTTTGATGCGAATAAACTTCTACAATATCCCCTTCCTGTACATTTGGTTCTTTTTTTGCTATAGCTCCCGAAAATATCCAGGGATGAAAGCGAAGAGAAGATGTTTCTTTGCCCTTATTTAAAATTATTTGAGAATAGTTCATTATTTAAAGATTAACAAATGTAATGGTTTTTTAAAATGAAAGTACTTTACTCTTTAATTCAGTAGACTCAATAATTCGTCACGCATTTCACTTTTTTTAAGATTTGTTACTTCTAATTATACTTAAATTTGTTTTATAAAATTACAATTATGAAAAAACTAGCTACACTTTTATTAATTTTTACTGGTGTTTTAATGTCATACAGTCAACAAAACTTATGGAAAAAAGAACAATTAATGGATACCAAAGAATTAGCAGATAAAATTAATACCAAAGCAAAAGACTTGCCTTTAATTTTTAATGTTGGCCCTATGGAAGCTATTAAAACTGCTGTTAATATTGGTTTAGGAACGAGCGTTACGGCCATGGAAAAATTAAAATCAACCCTTTCTATGGAAAATAAAAACAGGGTAGTAGTTGTTTATTGCGGTTGTTGTTCTTATGCTAACTGCCCTAATATTAAACCGGCTTATGATGCGTTAATTAAAGGGGGCTTTAAAAATGCCAAAGTTTTAGATTTGCCAGAAGGCGTAAAACCTGACTGGGTGGCTAAAGGCTACCCAATGGAGGGTGATAAATAAACTTTCAAGATTTTAATTCATTTATATTTTGTGAATTAATTTCTGCAACCTCATATTATTTTTCTTCGTATATTTAAGTGCAAGTTGTTCTATCGCTGCAAATTTATTTTTGCAGAGGAAAGTCCGGGCAACAGAGGGCAACCTGCCACTTCTAACAAAAGTGGGTGCATTGTACAACATATCATGCAACAGAAAGTGCCACAGAAATTAGGTAGCCTCGAGGCGCAAGCGCTCGCGGTGATAGTGAAAATGTGAGGTAAGAGCTCACAAACTTAATTAGTAATAATTAAGCTTGGTAAACCTCAGGTGTTGAAAGGCCAAATAGGTTACAGTAATTAAGGCGGCTCGTCTTATCTCAATTTATTGGGAGCTGTAATGGGTAGGTCGCATAGATAAATGATAGATATATTTGTTGAAAAACAAATGAAACAGAACCCGGCTTACACACTTGCACTATTTATTTTAGACAGATAATTGTTGACTGAAGATTAAAAGAACAAAAAAACTAAAACCATTGAGGATGATAAAACGCTTACTTATATTTTTTATCTTACTTAGTCCTTTATTACAAAAAGCACAGTGTCCTCAAGTATTTGATTATTTAGGAACATTATCTACTAGCCCTTATTGGATTAGTTGTTCTGGAACTGTTAGTCCTTACACACTAAATTTTCAATCCAATACAAGTTGGGGTTCTTATACACTTTCTTGGGGTGATGGCTCCCCTAATCAGACTGGCGCTAGTTATGTTGCCAATGCTATTATACCTCATACATATGCGGCTGCGGTTGATACTCATGTTGTAACTCTGATAATTCCTTCTTTAAACTGCACACTTACCGGAGTTGTTGTGCAAGAAAAACCTGTTAATGCTTCTATTCAAATTCCTTTAGGTGGGGTAACACAAGTATGCGCACCTCATGCAATTTCTTTTATTAACTCAAGTACTGATGTTAGTCAAACTACACATTTTCAATGGGATTTTGGAGATGGTTCTCCTCTTGTAAATTTTAATTATACAAATGCTGGTGCTACAGTCACACACACATACAATAAGGGTACGGTAAATTGCCAAACTCAAGTTACTTTAAAAGCGTGGAATTATTGTAGCCAGGGAAATACTACTATTGCTACCTACAACCCTATTCAAGTTTATGATATTGATAACGCCGCTATAACGCCCGATAAATTTATTAGGTGTTGGCCAGATAATGTTTTTACTTTTACAAACACAACAGCCAGAAACTGCGTGCCCCAAGCCAATACTTTTCAACGTCAGGAATGGTGGAATTTTGGTAATTATTGGGGTTTAGGGCACGATTCTATATTTAATTGGCATCCTTGGCCACCCACTTTACCTATTACTATAGCCTACCCTGCTGTGGGGAGTTATACGGTGCAACTCCGGGATAGTAATTTATGTGGGGTTGATACAACAATAATAACGGTTAGTATTGTTAATCCTCCTGTTGCGGGGGTAATTGCACCACTTGGTCCATTGTGCCAAAATGTGCCGCTAACTTTTACAAACAGTAGTGCGCCTGGTTATGTTTACTTATGGAATTGGGGAACGGGTGGTGGATTTGTAAACTTAGGTAATGGCCCTAAAACAAATACCTTCGCCTCCCCCGGTACCTATACCGTTCAGGTTGCAGCTTATATTCCTGGTGCAGGAAGTGCTTGTACTAGTACTGCTCAGGTCGTCGTCACTATTCTGCCCTCCCCTACCGCCAATTTTATTAACAATCCCTCCATTGGTTGTAATGTTTTAAACAATGTCGTCTTTAACGAATCTTCTATTGGCGCGGTGGCTTGGAATTGGAATTTTGGAAATTTAAACACAAGTACTCTGCAAGCACCTCCCAATCAAAATTATCCTAGTCCTGGAGCTTATACTGTTTCATTAACTGTAACAAGTATTAATAGTTGTGTGAATACGAAAACTACCGTCATTAATGTTTATCCAAACCCTATTGCAAACTTTTCTCCAACAGCAACATGTGTAGGATCAATTACAAACTTTACTAACACGTCAACCGTTACAGGAACAAATGCTATCACAAGCTATACTTGGGATTTTGGCGATGCAAGTGCTACTTCCAATTCCATTAACCCCACTCATATTTATTCTGCGGCCGGTAGTTATACTGTTGGATTAATTGCTAGTACAGCGTTTTGTAAGGATTCAATAAAACAAGTATTAGTTGCAAATATTAAGCCTACTGCTAATTTTGCGTTTACACCAACTGTTGGTTGTCCACCTTTTTCACCAAGTTTTACAAATACTTCTTTAAATGGCACTTCCTATCTATGGAACTTTGGTATATCTTCCACTTCAACTTCAACGGCCACTAATCCATCTTTTACTTATACAAATTCTACAGGAAGTACTTTAAATTATTCGGTTAATTTAATTGCGCTTTCTGGCGCTGGCTGTAGCGATACTATTGAAGTCCCTATTTCTGTTTACCCATTACCCATAGCTTCTTTTACTGCTAACCTTGCAGGTGGTTGTTCTCCTCTCCCTGTTACATTCACCAATTCATCCATTGGAGGAAGTAATTATACTTGGGATTTTGGCGATGCTAATGGATCAATTGCTTTAAACCCGAGTCATACTTATACAAATGTTTCATTTTCGCTTCAATCCAATACAATTACTTTGGTGGTAACTAATTCTGTAGGGTGCACAGATTCAATAAAGAAAACTATACAAATTTTCCCTCAAGTTTTTGCAAATTTCACAATGTTGCCTCCGCAAGGATGTACTCCGCTTAACATTAGTTTCCCATCGGTGCCAGGTGTGGTTTCATATACTTGGAGCTATGGGGATGGTTCTCCTATTGTAACCACTTCTGCCACGCCAACCACACATGTATTTACTAACACTACCGTTAGCACTCAAACGTACACAGTAAAATTAATTGCCAGAAATGCTTTTGGTTGTGTAGATTCTAGTTTTGGTTATCCAATAGTATTCCCTAAACCTGTTCCAGATTTTTCAGCCACCCCTAACATAGGTTGCTCGCCTATGGTTGTAAGTTTTACAAATTCGAGTTCGGGAAATAATAGTAGCAGTTGGCTATTTAATAATGGACAAGCTTCGATTTTTACAAATCCAACCATCACCTTTACGAATGCGGCTGGAAGCCCTGCAATGACGTTTAGTGTAAAATTAGTAGTTGGTACTGCTAATAATTGTTACGATTCTATAATCAAACCTGTGACTTTATTCCCTCGTCCTATGGCAGTATTTAGTTTAGATACACCCGCGTGTTCTCCTAAAGTAATAACTTTTACCAATACCTCACAAGGTGCTACTTCGTATTTATGGCATTTTGGCGATATTCCAACAACAACAACAGTAACTGCACCCACCCATCAGTACGTAAATTCCGGATTTACAAACCAGCAGTATACAGTTAGTTTAGTGGCCACAAATAGCAATAATTGTAAAGACACGTTAAAGGTTCCTTTAGTGGTGCATCCAAAAGCCAATTTTTTCATTTCAGCTTTGCCAGATAGTGGTTGTACGCCACTAAAAGTTTTCTTCCCTCCTATTGTGGGTGTTCAAAATTACCAATGGAATTTTGGAGATGGTAATACTGCTACAACAGGAAGTATAAGTAATATTTTTGTAAATCCAACTCCAAGTGATAAATCCTTTACTGTCCAATTAATAGCACAAGACATTTATGGTTGTGCTGATACGCCAACTTATAAAATAAAGGTTTTTCCCAATCCCATTGCTGTTTTTCAGGTAAACCCATTAACCGTTTTTGTTCCAAATCAATCTGCACAATGTATTAATTTATCAAGTGGAGCTGTAAGTTATTTTTGGAAGTTTGGGGATGGCGGAACGTCTACCGATTTTTCTCCAGAACATATTTATACGATTGCCGGAGAATACCAAATCACTCTAATTGCCACCAGTATTCATGGCTGTAGAGATACGTTTGATTTACCTGAAAAACTGATTGCTTTAGAGGAAACGTTTGTGCAAGTACCCAATGCGTTTACTCCAAATATAAATGGATCAAATGGTAGTTTATATGGCAAGACCGATTTAAGTAATGATGTTTTTCACCCACAAATTAGAGGTACAAGTAAGTACTTATTTAGTATTTATTCGCGTTGGGGCGAATTGTTGTTTGAAACAAAAAATCCGGATGAAGGCTGGGATGGATACTATAAAAATAAATTATGTACACAGGATGTGTATGTTTGGAAAATAAGTGCTACGTTTATTGACGGAAAATCGTTTAATAAAACTGGTGATGTTTTATTGATGAGGTAGATTTATGTTTAGTAAAAAGGCATTTTATTTTATAATATTACTATTAGCGTTAGGAGGCGGCTTTTGTTTTGGTCAAACAAAAAAAAATCCAAAAGTTTTAGTTAAAGAAGCTCAATTGTATTTTGATAATGAAGATTATTATAAGTCTTGGCTTATTTACAAAGATGTTTTAGCAATAGAAGAAAAAAATGAAAATGCAGGCGTAAATGCTTGTATTTGTAGTTTTAAATTAAACTATCCTAGCGACAGTGTTGTGTTTTTAGCAACTAATTTAAACGCCTCTTCGTTAATCGATGCAAAGTATTATTTAGCTAAAATAAAGCATCAACAAAAGTTATTCGACGAAGCTATTGTTTTATTAGAAACCTACAATAAAGAAAATCCAAAGAAAAGATTGATAGGGATTGATGAAACCAATTATTTTATTAATGTTTGTAAAAGTGGTAAAGAATTGGTATCAAAACCACATCGTTCTGTGATAAAAAACATGGGGCCTGAAATAAATTCAGCTTTCGCTGATTTTGTCCCTGTATTAACTCCAGATGAAAACACCCTGTTTTTTACTTCTCGAAGAGAGGGTAGTTCTAGCAACAAAAAAGATGTGTATGGCAATTTTTTAGAAGATGTTTATATTTCAGTAAAAGAAAATGGAAAATGGAAAAAAGCTGAGAATATTGGCACACCAATTAACTCAGAAACCAATGATGCGTGTGTGGCGGTTAGTCCAGATGGACAGCGTATGATAATTTTTAGAACCAGTGCCGATGGTGTTACCGGCGATTTGTATATAACAAAACTTGGAATAGATAATAAATGGGAAGCTTTAGTAAAAATGGGAAAAGAAATTAACTCTCAATTTATTGAAACGAGTGCCTGTTTTAGCAACGATACCAGTGAGATTTATTTTAGTAGCAATCGCCCGGGTGGTTATGGAGGTAAAGATATTTACAGAATAAAAAAACTACCAAATGGGCGTTGGGCAATGCCATATAATTTAGGACAAAATATAAATACAGCCTACGATGATGATGCTCCATATTTACATCCAGATGGGGTAACCCTATATTTTAGTAGCAAAGGTCACAATACTATGGGCGATTACGATGTATTTAAAAGTGTATTAGATAAAGAAAATAATCAATTTAGTAAAGCCGAAAATTTAGGTTATCCGATTAATAACATTGGTAATGATATTTTCTTTGTGTTGAGTGTGGATGGGCAACGCGGTTATTATTCATCAACAAAAGAAGATACATACGGTAATGTTGATATTTATCAAATTGATACCAGATTTGGTGATAATGATTTAAAAGTAAAACATGGTGTAGCTCTTAAGGGAAGTGATTTTGGAAAAGTGAAAATTACTTTACTAGATAATGAGAGTAATCAGGTAAATGGAACCTATTACTCTAATCCTAAGACAGGAAAATTTATTTTAGTAATGAATCCTTTAAAATCTTACAAAGCCATTATTGAGAGTGAAGGCTTTAAAACGCTGGTAGTTGATATTGATCCAATTGCTTTTGAGAAATCGCCGAAAGATTTAGAATTTAAATTAGAACAATAATTTTTAATTTACAGTAAATACAGGTGTTGTAAGAACATTTGATTTATGATCTTTCATATCAATCATAAATAATTTATAATAAAATATTTTAGCCGAAGGATATGGTCTAAATTCGGTCATTGGCCAAATAATATCACCTTTTACTTGCTTTCCCTTATAACCATCTCCTGGTTGTGTTATGGTTTGAATATACCTTGTAGTATCATGCGTCACAATATTAGTATCTGCAAAGAATTGATTTAAAGTCGAATTATAAATATAAATGGTAGAAACAATATTAGGTCCATTAGATGTATTATCTCTAAAAATATCGCCATCACCATCTTCATATCCCAGTACAAGAACGGCTGTATCTTTAACTCCATTGCTACTTGCAGTAAAACTTTTATATTCTATTACAGGTACAGGATCACTACTCTGTTTTTTTACACAACCAAAAATAAAAATTGAAAAAAGTATGTAAAAAATAAAACGCATGAATAATAAAAATCAATACATAAATTTACAACAAATATAATTACCAAACAAAAGGGTGCAAACTATAGAAAGCGAAATATTTAATATTAAAACTGAAAATGAGTTTAATGACTTGGCTTTAAGAATTTTTAACTTTCAGTACAAAAATAATCTGGTTTATAGGAAATGGTGCGATTTATTAAGACCTAACATAAAAACTATTAATTCTTATTTTAAAATACCTTTTTTGCCCATTGAGTTTTTTAAAACACATAAAATCATATCATCGTCAGTTACTAAAGATACGAAGGAATTCACAAGTAGTTCAACCACTTCACAAATTCCATCCATCCATTATGTAAATGAAATTAAATTATATGAAAAAAGTTTTTTAAACACTTTCAATTTATTTTATGGCAGCCCAAACCAATACTGCTTTTTAGCATTATTACCTAATTATTTAGAACGTAAAGGCTCATCGTTAGTGTACATGTGCAATGAGCTAATAAAGCAATCCAATCATCCCTTTAGTGGTTTTTTTTTAAATAATATTGATGATTTAATTGAAAAAATTGAGGGGTTAAAAAAAACAAATCAAAAAGTAGTTTTAATTGGCGTTTC
This sequence comes from Bacteroidota bacterium, assembly GCA_033763945.1. Taxonomy (GTDB): domain Bacteria; phylum Bacteroidota; class Bacteroidia; order B-17B0; family Aurantibacillaceae; genus Aurantibacillus. The sequence continues at coordinate 115,577 of JANRJN010000007.1, forward strand.
TTATGCCCTAATAGATTTGTGCGAAAAAATTTCTTTAACCGATAATTTTACGGTAATAGAAACAGGCGGTATGAAAGGAACCCGAAAAGAATTATTGAAATCTGAATTACATGCTCTTTTAAAAACCGGGTTTAAAATTAATTCTATTCACAGTGAATACGGTATGACAGAACTTTTAAGTCAAGCTTACAGTTTAGGTGCCGAAAAATTTAATCCCCCCCCTTGGTTAAAATTTTTAATTCGTGAGGTGGACAACCCATTGCAATTAATTAATGGAAATAAAACAGGCGGTATTAATATTATAGATTTGGCAAATATCTACTCCTGTTCCTTTATTGCTACAAAAGATCTAGGAAACATTGACGAAAATAAACAATTGCAATTAATGGGACGTTACGATAACAGTGATGTTAGAGGTTGTAATTTATTATGGAGTAACTGAAGTAGCAGCAGTAACAGCTTTAGAAAGTATTTTTAAAAAGCGGTATTGTATTCCTATACTTGCTCCCCAACTAGGATCACCTTTCCATCTGGTAATGGTATAATAATTGTTTATATCTGGATTATTGGTAGTTAAATTGTTATAATTAACATAAGGCAAATACAATTTTAAATTAAACCCAAAGCGCTTAATATAAACGCGCGGATTAATATAAATACTTCCATATAAACCAGTTCCGGTTAAAATAACATTTTCTTTATTATTGGTATTATAATTTAAACCCGAATAACCTAACTCACCTCCAAGCACCAAGTCAAATTTTGGTAGAATTTTTAAAGGGTGATAATTTACAAAAACCATAAAATCATTTGACTTTACAGTGGGCTTTATGCTATCGTTTCCAGTAAAGTAATTATTTAACTTGACACGAGCACCAACTCCCAAATGTTTGTGCAATCCATATTCTAAACCAAAAGTAAAATTACGATTGCCCGCTTTATCAGTTTTAGTAGAATCAAATTTATTATTATTAATATCTTTTGATTGAAAGCTATAACTTGTATTATAAATTTCCAAACCTGCATTCGCATCAAAAATTAAAGCATTTTTATAGTATGCTTGAGACTTTGCAATAAAACCTGTAGCAACCAATACTAATAAAACTAGTTTTTTCATATAAAATTTTGTTTAGTTAAATGTATAAAAAATATAAATGCGTTTTTCAATTATTTTCCAATCACTTTAAATTCTGTTCTTCTGTTTTTTGCTTTATTTTCAGGCGTATCATTTTTTACCTTTGGTTTAGTATCTCCGTAACCTTTATAGGTTAATCTATTCGCCGGGATTTTTCCATTGGTTACTAAATAATCTACCACCGCTTTTGCTCTATTGTTTGATAAAGTAATGTTTGCTTTTTTATCTCCATCACTATCTGTATGCCCACCAAATTCAATTTTTAGGGTTGGATTTTTTAAGATAAAATCAATTAACTTATCTAACTCTGCTTTACTTTCTGGTTTTAAATCCCATTTTGCCACATCAAAAAACACATTCTTCAATTCAATGACACTGCCAGTATCAATTGGTTCTAGAGGGATATCCAAAACATAAGGTTTATTAAAATCAGTAGTTTTGCCTTTTAAACTAAAATTATCACTATAAAAAGCAAATCCTTCGCGGTTTACGTTTACCATGTAATTTTTATTAGCAGTAAGCGTTACAAAAAATTCACCATTTTTTTGCGAGTAAGATTGTGTCACCTGCTTTTGAGTTTCTAAATCAAACAATTCAAATGTTGCTTCCAAAGGTTCCTTTGTTTTTGCATTGTATATTTTTCCTTTCGTAAAGGTTATTTTTTCAGGACGAACATCTTCCGGCAATTCAAATTGATAAATATCTAAATTACCATAACCTCCTTGTCTGTCCGACGCAAAATACGCCAATTTACCTGCAGGATCTACCAACAGACTATTTTCGTCAAGCGAGGTATTAATTGGATAGCCCAAATTTACTGCCGGCCCCCACTCTCCATTTGGTTGACGTTTACTCATAAACAAATCTGTACCACCTAGTCCGGGATGTCCATCACTTGCAAAATACAAAGTCATATTATCTGGATGAATAAATACAGATTCTTCGTTTCCTTTTGAGTTGACGTTTTCGTTTAGTTTAACCGCTGTTTGAAATTTACCGTCGGCACCAATTACGCTCATGTATATATCAATATCTTTTGCTTGTGGTCCCCTGCCTCTGTATCCTTTAATAAAATATAAGGTTTTACCATCGCTACTAAAACTAGGTTGCGTTTCCCAATTTACACTATTAATTGCTGCACCGGCATTACGAGGTTTACTCCATTTTCCATTAATTTTTTGAGAATAAAAAATATCACAACTGCCTGCCCCTTTTCTATCAGGACTTCCATAATCTCCAAATTCATCGGAACATGATGCAAAAAACATAATATTCCCATCTGCAGAAAGTGTAGGTGCCCCTTCGTTACCATAACTATTTATTTCGTTTATTGGCACAGCAGTTTGCCAAACATCTTTAGACTTATTGCTAATGTAAAAATCTTCGTTATTGGCTCCCGGTAAATCCTTGCGAGGTAAAGCACGCGTAAACATAAACTGTTTTCCGTCTGCCGCAATTGCCGGAAAATACTCACCATTTTCAGTATTTATTCCTGGTCCTACATTAACCGGTTTAAAGGGTTTGGGATTTTTAATAAGAGAAATTGCAAAATCGCTATTTTTAATTAATCGTTGAGCTTCCTCTTTTAGATTGGGATTGATTCGTTCAAATTTTATAAAATTTTGAAAAGATAATTTCGCATTTTCATAATCAGAAACAGCAATATAAGCCTTGCCTAAATAAAAATTATTATCCGTCATAAATTTAGGAGATACTTCTATAGCTTTTTTGTAACACTCTACAGCTTCTTTCGGACGATTTTTCATCATCAAGAAATCTGCGTAGGCTGAATTTGCCTCTGTAAAATTCGGATCTTCTTTTAAAGCAGAAATAATCTTTTTTTCAGCCTCCTCATCTTTTCTTACACTGAACAAGGATTTACTTTCTTCAAAATACTTAATGGCCTTTTTATTGGTGCTTGTGTAAGCTCCAGGAGGCATTTGGGTTTGAGAAATTGCTGTATTTATTATTAGCGTTACTAAAAATAAAGGGAGTAGTTTTTTTATCACGGAGTTTTTTATTTATAATGAGGAATTGAAACAAAGATACATAATTGCTCAAAAAAAAGAGCGACAAATTTGTCGCTCTTTAATTTCTTTATACATTTTAAAAATGCCACAAATCATGTTCCCATTTAAAGATATCTCCTTTAATACGATCTGATTCTAGCAAGGCATCTAAGCCTTTTGAATAGCCATCAATTTGTCTGTCGTAAACATTCGTTTCTTTATAAACCACGCTCGCAAATTGACGTTTCCAAAATATATCTTCAAATGTTCTACGTTCACTATCGTTTTTAGTATTATACACCTCATGTTTAGCAAAGAAAGGACGACAAGCTGGAAAGTATACCCAAAACTGATTTACTGGTCCTAAATCTTCTTTTCCTTTTAATGTAGCATTAATACCTAAACCAAGAATTCGAACTTCTAATACTGATTTTTGTTTGTCAAAAAACCAATCTTCCTTTACATCAATAGTTGCAAAGTTTTGGTACATCCAAGTTGAATCTACCGCACCAGCAACTTTTACTATAAAAGAGTTACCGTCTTTGTCAAATTGTTCTTGTTCAGCAGAGTCGGCCCTAATAACCATTTTATCTCTAATAACCGATTTTTCAAAAGGTACTTGGAACTCTTCGTCACTAAATGCAATTATTTGACCCGATAGAATATATTTTGTCATTAATTGTAAAAATGAAATACGGCTAACAACAATCTCTGTAGGATAATACAAGGGTTGATTTGTTTTCTCACGCATATCAATTCTTCTCCAAGTACGTTTTTCCCAAGCTACATCAGCTTCACGCAAATGTGTGTATGGAATAAAACGACGGTTGGTAGCATTTTCTTTGTCGTAAATACCATCTTTATAATCACCCGGTTGAAAAATGCCAACCTGAGCTTTAAAGTTGTTTGATATTAAAACAACGATTAATACTAATAGACTATGTGATATGCGCTTCATACTATTTATTTTTTATTAATAACGTAAACTTTAAAAAAGGTTACAAAATTATCTTGCTACTTTAATACCAACAGTTGTAGAGTTTATTTTACCATCTGGTCCTTTTACTTTAGCATCTACATATATCTTAGAGCCAACGTCAGCACCTTTAAAGATAGTTAAAGCTTCTCCACCTAAACTGCTACCATTACCTGGAGCAATAATTACCTTCCCTTTTACTTTACCAATTACCTCGTACGATTGAACAATGTAGTTAGCAGCAAAATCAAATCCATTAGCACCAGCACCTAAAGCACCAACAGTACTTAAATCACCTTTTTTCATTTCAGATGGAGCAAATTTACCACCAATTTTTAATTCAGGTTTTGGTAATGGTTTTACACGGAATTTAATAGGAGGACCTTGCGCTTTGCTACCTTCTTTAGTTTTTGCAGTAACGGTAACCATACATTCGCCAGTACCAGAGAAATTAAACTCATATTTACCAGCTCCTTTAGGACTAACACGAACACCTGCACCTGAAGCTGAAACAGAGATATCAGCAGGAGAAATACCAGCAGCACTTGCAGAAACAGGATTAGGGACACCAGCATAAAATACATTCATTTGATCGGCTGAAACAGTTGCAGCAGCTTTTGCTACTTTGTATTGACCAGTAAATGGATAATATTTGAAAGTACCATCAGGGTTTTTGTATTTGATAACACCCTTGTAATCTTTATCGCCTTCGGCACTGGTACCAACTTTATAAGCACCTTCACCATTTAATAAAGGAACTAATTCACCTTTACCACCAGATGCAGCTGCTGCAGAATCAATACCCATAATAATTTCCATATCACCTTGTCCTAATTTAGAAGAAGAAGCTGCTAAGAAAATAGCTGCTTCGTAAGGCTGACCTGCTTGGATGTAAGAAGAAGGAGCAACAACACGCGCTACAATGTGGTCAAATTTAATAGCTAATTTACCACTAGCACTAGAGAATACACCTAACATTTCGGCTTCTAAACTTTTTAAATCAGCAGCAGTTTTGTTAAGATTACAAACTACAGCACCTTCGGGTAAATGGTAAAAATTCTCAGCTTCCCAACCCATTTTAATTCCATCTTCTTCCTCACCACTAGCTTCGGGTTTTAAACTCACTACCTTTTTCTTTAATTGCTCGTAATCAGCAGGGTATAATTTAGTTTTTGGATCTGTTTGCATTTTGTCCATCATAGAAATCATGCTTGAACATAATGCTTCTAATTTACCTTTTAACTCATTTGCACTGTGTTCTCCTGTAACTGGAGAATTAGGCTCAGGTCCTATTAATAAGTGTGTAGGTTGATCATATCCATCAATTTTACCACTTTTTAAACACCAATTCATTGAAGTTGTATCTCCACTACCAGGTGCTAAACCTTCGTTCTCTTCAATTACCTTACCTTTTAATTTATCGATATACTCAATAGTTGCTTTAATTAATTTTTGAGCTTCTAGAGCCTTTTCATAATAAGGAGCTGCGCCTGGATTACCTCCAATTGCTTGTTGAAAGGCTTCAGTAACACGCTTATTGTTATCATCCAAGTTTTTACGACTCTTCATGATACTGTCATTAACAGTTACATAACCTTTTAATACTTGTTTTGATACGTTCATTGCCAGAAGAGCGGTAAGTACTAAGTACATCATACCAATCATCTTCTGCCTAGGGGTTTCTTTTCCGCCTGCCATTTTATAATTTTATTTTATTTTGGTTAATATAATTTAATATTAATTTAAGTACTACTTAAATTACGCTTTTGTATAGTTCATTGCGCTTAACATGTTACCATAAATTGTATTTAAGGCAGTTAAGTTAGTTGATAAACTAGACATTTCTTGGCGATATTTTTTAGTATCATCAACCGAGTCATGTAAGTTTTTCATTAAATCATGTAAACCATCGTAGAATTTAGTAGTAGCATCTAAATGAGTTTTGCTACCTTGTAATTGTAATTCGTAAGTTGCATTTAAAGCCGATAAATTTTTAGAAACTTTGTTTAAAGATTCTCCAATTGAATAACCAGCATCATTACTTTCAGCTAAACTAGCAATTGAATTTGCAGCACTTTTGTATGTATCAGCTAAAGTAGAAACAGAAGATGAAGCTTTTTTAACATTATCCACATATTCATTTGTAGCAACAGTTGCATTGCTAATATCTGCCATTTTACCAGCGTTATCACCAATTGCACGCATACCAGCACCTAAACTTTCAATTAATTCAGGACCAATCTTCGCTTCAGCTAATAAAGCATCTAATTGATTTGAAATAGGTAAACCATTATTTTTTGGTGCATGTTCTTCTTCAATTTCTTCATGTCCCATACCTGCTAACTCAGGATATGCTAATGTCCAATCAACCTCTTCATGTGGAATATCCACCGCAAAAAGACAAAACAATAAAGCTTCTGTACCAAGACCACCAATAAGAGCAGCTGAGGCACCAGGCCAGTGCATAATTTTAAATAATGCTCCAACGATTACAATAGCTGCACCGATACATGAAGCAAGGTGTAAGAACCTTTTGAACCCTTTTACTTTTCCTAATTTACTCATAGCTGTTTTGTGTTTTTTTGTTTGTTAGTTACTGATTAGTTTAGTTGTTGTTTTTGTTTTTTGTTTTGTGTTTTTATTCTATTTATTAAATATCATCACCTTTTGCACGACCTAAGAACGTCATTACATTTCGGAAACCTAAATAACATTTTGCTGTATCTTGATATTCGTAAGTACGAGCACTAGTTTGTAAATAATAGCCAACATCTTTCCAACTACCACCACGAATTACTTTACGTTTTAAAACATTTGCATCTTTTTCTTGCGCTTCGTAAACATAATCAGGGTTTAAGTCATGATCGAAATCGTAAGCTGATTCATCAAATGCATTACTTGTCCACTCGCTAACGTTACCAGCCATACAATATAAACCGTAATCATTAGGGTTGTAAGAATATACATAAACTGAGTGGAAACCACCATCATCAATATAAGAACCGCGCATAGGTTTAAAGTTACCTAAGAAACAACCACGAGAGTTACGGATGTAAGGACCACCCCAAGGATATGGAGATTTTGCCAGACCACCACGAGCTGCATACTCCCACTCACTTTCTGTTGGTAAACGGAAATCGTTAACAATAGTTTGACCTGTACCAATTAAGAAGTTATTTAATAAATGTGAACGCCAGATAGAGAATGCACGAGCTTGTTTCCAAGTTACACCTACAACCGGATAATCATCGTAAGCCGGATGCCAAAAATACATATTAGTTAAAGGCTCGTTAAATGAATAAGTGTAATCATGCACCCAAGCTAAAGTATCAGGGTAAACATTAATTACATCTTTTAAAATAAAGATTGAACGGTCAACACCTTTACGCTCGCGAGGTACATAGTTACCTTGTCCAACAGAAACTTGATCTTGTACGTTATAAGTACCTAATACCTTACTATCTTTTGCAGGATCGCCAACTAAGCTAGATGGAGAACCCATTGCACCATTTTGACCATCGTTTTGTGTAACACCATTGATATACTCTCCTTTTTTGTACTCATGCGCAGCATCTTGAATATCAGCTGATTTTTGAGGACGGAAACGATTAGTTTTTGAAGCTGCTAAACGGATGTCAATTCTATAGTATTCGTAGTTTAATTTACGAGCATCAATTTCCTTACGGTTGTAAAAACGCTCACCTTCCGGTAAATACAATGGTTGTAAGTCAGCACGGTAATCGTCATCATCACTATCCCATTTAATTTTACTATCCCAGTTAATGTATGGATCTTGTAAGTTATTATCGCCTTTGTAAATTGGCCACATTGCTAAGAAATCATCTTGAGAAATTTGATAATCTTCAGCTGTACTGTTAGAACCAAAAGCTAACATTTTGCGAGCTATAGAGTCGCGTACCCAATATACGAATTGACGGTACTCGTTATTTGAAATTTCAGAATCATCAATGTAAAAAGCTTGCACCGAAACCATTTTATTTTTGGTGGTGTGCGCCATCGGAGCTTCTTCATCATCAGGTCCCATGTGGTAACTTCCCATTGGAATGAAAAGGGTACCGAATGGATCGGGCTGATACCATTTTTCGCGACCGCCGACACCGATTAACTCGCCGACTCTCTTGTTACAACCAGTAACAAGTGCTACAAATGAAGCTAATACCAAGAGTTTTTTCATATTTGTTCTTTTAGTTTATAACCAACTAATTTTAAAAAGTTACAAATTAATTTTTAAATGATGTAACTTAATTATTTAGTTGTAAATGGCTTAAACGTAGTTTAGATTAAAAGGTTACAATTTTTTTTAATTTAAAAAACGAGGGTCGCCATAAGTAGTGATTTTTTTAACCTTTAAGGTCATACAAACACCAGCTATAATTTCGTGAGTACCACTTGTGTACCCTTTAATTTTTGATAAGGTATAATCGTAAGAATAACCAATTCTCCAAGTTAAAGCATTTTTACCTGTTGGTTTACTTTGGTAACCTATTAACAAAGCAGCAGCATCTGATAAACGGTAAGTAGCACCAACCCAAACCATATCGCTCCACATGTAAGTTAAATTAACATCAACAGCTGTAGAAGCCAAATCTGATTTATATTTTACGTTAGGCATTAATTTGCTCCAACCAAATTTATAAGTATAACCAGCCATTACATAGTAGTGGCGAGTCATGTCATACTTAATATCCCCAGAACCAACTTTTTGAGCAGGTAAGTGGGTTGAAGATAAACCAACATAAAACTGACCCGGGATTTGGTAAAACGCACCAAAACCTAAATCGTAAGTTAGTTTATTTAAATCAGGATTTGTAGCAAAACCTGAATTATAACTTCCAGGAATATGTACATCCACTTTTCCATCTTCAGGTGTAATCCAATCTTGTTTTATACTTTTTTGTAAAATACCCACATCTAAGCCCAAACCTAAAGTTCCTTTACCAATATCTCTATTCCAAGCACCAGCCGCCTTAATGAACAAAGTATTCATTGGTCCAATTTTATCATTTACAATGTTTAAACCTACACCCATTGGAATGCTTTTTAAACGCATATCAGCACCTAATGCGATAGACTGAGGAGCTCCGTCAAAATTTACCCATTGTTGGCGGAATTGTAACACACCACAAATGCCTCCGCCAGTACCAGCATAACCTGCATTGTAAGCTAACTTATTATGCATCCATTGTGTGAACTGAGGATCTTGTTGAGCGGTTGCAACGCCCGAAAAACCTACTATTGCAATAGCAACTCTTGTAAAAAGTTTTTTCATATTTTACGTTTAATAATTAAAACCACACCTTTACTCAGTGTAGTTAGGGTGCTAAATTAGTTAAAGAAAATTAAAAAACAAATTTTGTTAAACATTTTTCGATTAAAATCTTAAAATTTTAACGTTTTAGACAACAAAACAATTTTTTATTGAGAAAAAATAATTTCAAAAAGTATTAAAAAATTATGTGCAATTAAAATTTAATCATTAAAACGAAGTATCTGCAAAAAGCTAAAAAGTGTTTAAAAAGTGTTAATGTTATGTGAATACAAAAAACTATAATTACTTTTATATCAATGAAAAAATACTTCTTAATAACATTTGTACTCGTTTTTTGTTTTAATAAAAATAAATCACAAACATCAGCTCCAACTAAAAGCGTAAATTTAATACAGTTTTCAGGTCAAGTTTTAGACCAAGATAGTTTAACGGTGATACCCTTTGTTTCTATTTTAATAAAAGGTACTAATAGGGGTACTCATTCGGATTTTAATGGGTTTTTTAGCTTGGTGGTAACCGAAGGAGATGAACTTGAGTTTAAATCTTTAATTCATAAAACACGCGTTTATAAAATTGCAGACACCTTAAAACAAAAATATTATTTTGCTGTACAAGTGCTTACAAAAGACACCGTGGAGTTACCTACTGTTGAAGTTTTTCCATGGCCAAGTAAAGAAGAATTTAAACGTGCTTTTTTAGCTTTAAATTTAAATGATACGGATATTGATAGAGCTGAGAAAAATTTAAAAAGAGAAACGCTGACTTACTTGGAAAGAAACCAAGTGGCCAGTGCATCTGAAAATTATAAATACATGATGTTGGCACTATATACTAAGGCCTACACGGCAGGGCAAGCTCCTACTATGTCTATTTTGAGTCCTATTGCTTGGGCACAATTTATAGATGCCATTAAAAAAGGGAAATATAAAAAGAAGAAATAGCAAAATGCTTAACCACAAAGGGCGCAAAGATTTACACAATGTACACAATAAAAAAACTCAACTAAATTAGTTGAGTTTTTTTTATTTTTAATATAATTGATTTCTTCATTACTAAGCCTAATGAGTCAGATGCTTCGACTACGCTCAGCATGACAGTTTATTCTTTTGTAGTGCCTGGTTGATTTTTAGGAGCTTCTTTAGTCGATTCTTTTTTAGTGTTTGTTTTAGTACCAGGTAATCCTTTTTCGTTAATTGCCATACGTGTACCTGCTTTTTTCGGCTCTTCTTTTTTAGTTTCAGAAGTAGCTCCTTCTTTTTTAACAGGCTCTTGTTTTGTATTACCAGATTTAAGTTCTTGCGCTTTAGAAGTTAAGTTAAACAAAGCAACTAGAGCTATACTATAAACTAATTTTTTCATTTTTTGAGTTTTAAATTTTATTTAAAATTAATATTTATTTTTTAATATGAAGCGTAATTAACTTAAAATAACTAATCAATAACAATAACAAGGTATTTTGAATTGCTCCAAAACTCTTTAGGATTAGTAATTTCAATTTTTTCTACTGGTTTTTCGCCTACTAATTTATAAGAACTACTAGGGTGGTTGCTAAGTAATTTTACTTTTTTGGCACCAATGTTAATTGAAGTAGTTTGCTCAATATTTACTTTGGTAAAATAATCTTTATTAAAATCTTCTTTTACTTTTGTTGTTTTACCAATACCAATAAAACCACCTTCTTTGCTTATTACATTTTTCTCTTTTAATTCTTTTAATGTACCAATAGCATAAAAGGCAGTATTAATAACTTCTGTTTTGGCGCTATTCTCTTGTTCAGCTTCTTGATAGTTTGTATTAAGATTGGCTAACTCAATATTTAAACTTTCCATTTTAGATTTTAAATCCGAAATTTCTTCATCTTTTTGAGTAATTGTATTTTGCAGGTTCTCAATCATTTTCTCCAAACCTTCTAATTTCAAATTACTATCCTTTAATTTTTTAGATAATGACCCAATTCTATTTTTATTTTTTGCCATTAAATCGTAAATAGCTTGAATGTCTTCTTTAATTTGGCCTTCTTTACTTTTCACATCACCTGTTGAACTAGAATGAGAAACAATTTTCTCCTTTTCTTTAATGGTGTTTAGGTTTTCTTGAATCTCGTTAAATGAGCTAATAAACTCTTGTAAAGCAGCTTCTTTTTCCGTTAGTTTACCATTTAATTCGCTGGTTACACCTTTTAAACTGTCAGCTAAAGGATTTACTTCTTTTTCTTTGTCGCCACCACAATTGGTAAATGTTAAACTACCTATGCTTAATATTAAGCCTGCTACTAATACTTTTATAATTTTCATCTTTCTATAAATTTAGTTATTGTTTTTTGTTAATTCTAATGGGTGATAAAAGTAACCCATAATTGCATAAAAAAAGACGTTAAAAACGTCTTTTCTAATTTTAGTTAGTGTTTTTTAACAAAATTCGTCATACACCATTTTTAAGTGCTCGGCGATCATGTTTGCATTTCTGCCTTCTATGTTATGTCTTTCTACAAAATGAACCAATTCGCCATTTTTAAATAAGGCAATTGCCGGACTACTTGCCGGATATGGTGAAAAATATTTACGCGCTTGATTAACTGCATCAACATCAAAACCGGCAAAAACGGTAGTTAATTTACTTGGTTTTTTTGCGTTTTCTAAACTTTTTTTAACACCAGGTCGAGCTGCACCTGCAGCACAACCACAAACAGAATTAACAACTACTAATACTGTTCCTTCGGATTTTATGGCGGCATCTACTGCGGCTATATTCAATAATTCTTCAAAGCCAACGCTGGTTAATTCGGCTTTCATTGGGGATACTATTTGTTCTGGATACATGGTATATATTTTTATAATACAAAGTTACACATAATTAAGACATTGTTTTTACAGACGATCTGTAATTAATGTGAAATTTTTTTAGCTACTAAGACACAAAGTTTATTTGAAATCAAAATAATTTTTTCAGAACAAACACCATGACTGCATTAAAAGCTAAATTATTATTTTCCTAAACTAATTTTTACGTTGTAAGCCCCTTTGTTATTAGCATTATAAACTGTTTCATAAATAGAAATAAGAAGCATACCACTTGTTTTTGCCGTGCCATTAAACTTTGCTCCTGCTTTTAAATTCTCAGTGCTGTTTTCGCCAATACGGTAAACCACTTGACCGTAACTAGGATAAGAATAAGTACTACCTGTTTCTACTTCGTTGCCGCCAATTGATGTGTATTCTGAAGCACTTTCGGCTTTACTGCTACCATCTGGTTTATATTTATTGTTACTTAAACTAGCCAATGTAATTTCGCCATTAGAAGTAATTGAAAAACGCTGACCAGCTTTTAACATTACACCAGTTTTTAACCACCCACCATTTGTATTACCGCTAATATGCTTGCTAGCATTAAGTTTTAGATTAAATTCGCCTTTACCAGGTTCAACAGAAACCGAAATATCAACACTTTTAATTTTTTCTTTTGGAACGCTTAAATTGCCGTACTCCGTTTTAACATCCATTTTGGTAAAGTTGTAAGAGCCACCCATAGTATAGTTGTTTTCAAGAGATAAAACATCTTCAATTGGGGCATCACTTGTTATATTGCTATTTGATTTAATTTCGGAAAGGGCATTATCTACAGTAAATTCGCCAGTGTATGTGCTTTCATCGCTCGAATTTTTTGGGTCGTTATAAAAATCTTGAATGGCACTTATTGCTTTTGGCCCTAACTTTATAAGGTCGTTGTAGGCACCTTTGCGCGTATCATCACTGTTGCTGGTACTTAAAATCTTTAAGAACGATTTTGCTTTTTCGGAAATGGCATTATCTTTACCTATACCAATATCTATATGACTTACCTTGGTAATTGGAATTAATAATTTACCATAAGCGGTTGTTAAGTCAATGTCAGCCAAAGTTGTGGTGCCTTTAATAAGGTTACCGTCTAACAACTCTAGACTAACTTCGGCTTGTTTTTGAGCAAAAGTAATAGTAGTGAATATACTTAGTATAAACGTGATAGATTTTTTCATTTTTTTAGTTTATTTAAAGATTCTTTTTTTTGTTGAATTCCATAAGGTTCGCAAAAATAATCCCAAAAGATTTAAACACCACTAGTACCGCTTAATAAACTGAAGCTAACATTTTCAGGATGCTCTTCGGGTTTAATTGCGATAACAGGTACTTTGCTTAAATGAATAACTTGTTGAGCATAAGGTCCTAAAAAGAATCCACTAATTTCTGCATCTTGGTCTGTCATGATAATAATTAAATCTGCATCAATTTTTTCCGCCGTTTTAATTGTCTCAACAGCTCTGTTTTTTACATTATTAATTACATCTGAATGAAAAGGAACATCTTTTTCGTTGGCTATTTTTTCAATTTGATGTAAAATTAATTCCATAGCCGGTTTTTCAGACTCTTCTTTAGAGTCTAATAATGCAATAGCATGAACCGAAGCACTGAATTTTTTAGCCATTTCAAGAGCATAATTTACTTTTTGACGAGTGTGAGCACTTGTATCTATTGGAATTAAAATTTTATGATAACCTTTATGATCGGCTTCGCTACTCATTGCCATGGTTGGGCAAGGTGCATGATTTAACGTTTTTAAAGCATTACTTCCAATAACCAATTCTTCCAAAGCTGCGTAACCATGCGTGCCCATTACAATTAAAGAAGCATTTATTTCTTTAGCAACATTAGAAATTTCGCGACTTGGACTGCCGTTTTTGATAATGCACTCTACTTTTATTCCGTATTCTTTTTTTATGGAATCTGCCAATTGCACCAATTTTTCTTCAACTTTTGACTCAAATTCGTTTTTATTTTGAATTTGAACTATTGGCAAAAACATATCAGAACGTGAATATTGCGCATTTATTACGTGTAGCAGGTACACATCGCCTTTTGTAAGTTGGGCTGTAAAAGCACCATGTTTAACGGCTAATAGCGAAGTATCGCTAAAATCGATAGGAATAAGAATTTTGGACGAATGAAAATGAATCATAAATATTTAGTTTTTAGAATTAAAAATTAATGCTAAATATAAATATTTTTTAATTAAAACCTAATACCAATGGTAGATGTTAGTTGACCACAAAAAAAGTAATGATGCGCTATACCATTGCCTGCACCCAAAACAAATGTATTTACATAATTGGCAAAAGATGATTTACCTACAAATTCAAAAAAGCCATGATTTAAAAATTCCAGGCGTAAACCACTTTCAACACCAACTATGACTCCGGCTACTTTCCAATTATTATTAAGTCGTTCGCCAAATAATGTCACATCAGTTCGCGGAACAACAACACCAGCGCCAGGCTTAACAACCCATGAAGCACAAAAATTTCGGTGAGGTTTATACAAATTAAACTTCCTAACCGCGTTTAACATCCAAAAATTAGCCCCATCGCTATGTTCAAAATGTAAAAAAGTTGTTGGATCTAAAATGGTATCATTGTCAAACCAATTGTTATTTATTTGCCCAGCCACACGTACTTTTTGATAATCGTCAACAATGTACTTGGTGTGGTCGTAATTCATCTCTATACCCCATTTTTCGTTTATTTGATATCCTATCCTTGCAACAAATTGAGGAATAGTAACATTAACAAGGTCTTTTATTTGATTAAAATCCGGGCGGTCGGAAGCAGTAACATTATATACTTTAAAATCATAATAATTATTGCGACCAGTAACATCGTGGTACTTATTTGAATAATCTTTAAACTGAATTGTACTTTTACTATAAATGGCTCTGGTATAGCCCCAAGACATGTAGAATTTTTTAGTTTTATAGTGATAAGAATTTTTAAGTTTTATGCTATCTGTTTGTGCAAAAGTATGTGAAAATAAGACAAGTAATAAAAAGAAGAAGATTGTTTTACGCATTACTAAATTTTTATGATGCAAAAGTAACTAATATTTTTATTGACTTTTTATATGTATGATTTTTATCAGTACTCGACAACCAAAATATCTCTTTTATCTTGCCAGAGCTTTATTTCGACTTTGATAAAATTAGTTTGTAAAAACACTTGAGCAAAATCTGGCCATTCAATAAAACAGTAGTTATTTAAAGATATATAATCTTCAAAACCAATGTCAATTAATTCTTCTAGCGATTTTAAACGGTATAAATCGAAATGATAAATTTTTCCTTTTGGAAAAATGTACTCGTTTACCAACTGGTAAGTGGGGCTGCTAAAGTTGTCGGTACTGCCTAATTGCTTACAAATTTCTTTTATAAGGGTGGTTTTGCCTGCCCCCATTGGCGCGTCGAATAATATTATTTTTTGGTTGAGTTGGGTAAGTTGATTTGCAACAACAGACAATTCAGATAAATTATATTTTGTATTTAAAAGAACTTTATTCATTAATTTTATTTTGCACTCAAGGTTATATAAGGAATAATGATTTCTTCTAAACTTACACCACCGTGCTGAAAGGTGTTTTTGTAATAATTTACATAATGGTTAAAATTATTAGGGTAGGCAAAAAAACGATCTTCTTTAGCAAACACAAAGCGCGTACTTGGATGTTGTTTTGGTAAAAATGCGTCGCTTGGATTTTTAATTTCAAATACTTCCTTTGGGTTATAATCCAAGGCTTTACCTTGTTTGTAGCGTAAGTTTGAATTTACATTTTTATCCCCTAAAATTTTTGTTGGTTGATGTACATGTACCGTGCCATGGTCGGTTGTAATCACAATTTTTATTTTTTTATCAGCCAGTTGTTTAATTATGTCGAGTAATGGTGAGTGCTCAAACCAGCTAACCGTTATACTTCTGTAAGCCGGCTCGTCGTCGGCTAATTCGCGAATTACCTCCATTTCTGTACGGGCATGGCTAAGCATATCTACAAAATTATACACAATAATATTTAATTTATTTTGCAGCAAATTATTTACATTATCTGCCAATTTTTTCCCTGCAGCATGATTGGTAATTTTATTGTAGCTCATCTTAATATCTTTATTTAAACGCTTTAGTTGCGCTTGCATAAAGGCTTCTTCGTGCATGTTTTTACCGCCATCTTCTTCATCGTTTAACCACATATCTGAAAACATTTTCTCCATTTCGCTGGGCAATAGTCCACTAAATAATGCGTTACGTGCATATTGGGTAGCTGTAGGTAAAATACTGAAATAGGTATCTTCACTATCTACTTTGTAATAATTTTGAATAATTGGCTGTATGGTTTTCCATTGATCGAAACGTAAATTATCAATTACAATTAAAAAAACAGGTTCGTTTTTGGTTAATTCATTTGCGAACTTATTCTTAATTAATGTATGGCTCATGGTAGGTGCATTAGGTGTTTTGCCATTTAACCAACCAATATAATTTTTTTCGATAAACTTAAAGAATTGAGTATTTGCATCTGCTTTTTGCATTTTAAGCACATCAAACATGCTTTTATCTTGAAGTTTATCAATTTCTAATTCCCAAAATATAATTTTTTTATAAAGTTCAGTCCACTCTTGCCAAGTAAGATTATCGTTAATTTGCATACCAATATTGCCAAACTCCTTTCGGTACTCTGTATTTGTTTTTTCGCTTACCAATCGTTTATTATCGAGTGCTTTTTTTAAAGACAATAATATTTGATTTGGATTAACTGGTTTAATTAAATAATCGGCAATTTTTCCACCAATGGCATCATCCATAATGTGTTCTTCTTCGCTTTTTGTAATCATTATAACAGGCAAATCGTTATTTACTTGTTTAATTTTTAAAAGCGTTTCTAAACCCGTAATACCAGGCATATTTTCATCGAGCAAAACGGCACTGATATTTTTATCTTCTTTAATTATATCGTAGGCCTCATCGCCACTTAAAGCAGTTATTACTTCGTAGCCTTTACTTGCCAAAAACAATAAATGTGGTTTTAATAATTCAATTTCATCGTCTGCCCAAAGAATTTTAATTTTGTCCATAGTATTAGTTTTACAACAAATAACGTATTATTTTTAAATTGATTGTGTAATTTAACACATTTTATTACCATGCTAACCAATAAGCGTAAAATAATAAACGACCCAATTTATGGCTTTGTGACCATTCCCAACGAATTAATTTATGATTTAATTAATCACCCATATTTTCAGCGTTTGAGGCGGATTAAACAATTAGGATTAACAAATTTAGTTTACCCTGGGGCTCTGCATACACGATTTCATCATGCGATTGGTGCTATGCATTTAATGCAAGAGGCGGTTTTAAATTTAAAACAAAAAAAAGTTGCCATAACCCCTGACGAAGAAAATGCAGTTTTAATTGCCATACTGTTGCATGACATTGGTCATGGACCTTTTAGTCATGCGCTTGAACATAGTATTGTAAAAGGGATACATCACGAAACCATTAGCAGCCTTTTGATGGATAGACTAAATGCCGAATTTAAAGGTAAATTAAGTTTAGCGATTAAAGTTTTTAATAATAAATATAAAAAACAATTTTTGCATCAATTGGTAAGTTCCCAATTAGACATGGATAGATTGGATTATTTAAAGCGGGATAGTTTTTTTACAGGAGTAAGTGAAGGCGTTATTAGCAGTGATCGAATAATAAAAATGATAAATGTTGTAAATAATGAATTGGTGGTTGAATATAAAGCTATTTATAGCATTGAAAAATTTTTAATTGCCCGCCGACTTATGTACTGGCAAGTGTATTTGCATAAAACCGTTTTAAGCGCCGAAAATTTATTGGTTAATATTTTAAAACGTGCAAAAGAATTGAGTGCAAAAGGAGAAAAATTATTTGCAACACCTTCTCTAAAATTATTTTTGATAAACGACTTTACAAGAGAAAATTTTGAAAGTGACAGTAATTTATTAAACGAATTTGCAAACCTTGATGATTATGATATAATGGCTTCTATAAAGGTTTGGGCAGAGCACTCTGATATTATTTTAAGCAAATTATGCACTAATTTGCTTGAAAGAAAATTATATAAAATTGAATTACAAAACTCTCCTATTACTGCAGAGTACAAAAATAAATTTATTGAGAAAGTCTGTAAAGAATATCACATTAGCAAAAAAGAAGCTAACTATTTTGTTTTTTCGAATCATGTAAACAATAGTGCTTACTTAGCCAATAAATTTAGCATTACCATTTTAATGGGAAATGGGCAACTATTAGATGTTGCTAAAGCTAGCGACCAATTGAATATTCAAAGTTTAAGTAAAACAGTCACAAAATATTTTATTTGTTATCCTAAGGGGTTGTAAATAATTAATATTCCTAAAATTAATTTCTTTTTTTTTGATTTTTAACCTGTGAATGGTGCAAGCTTTTTACAAGGTTATATAACAATCGTTAATAGCAATTATCTGACCTTTGCTTTATAATTAACCAATTAATGTAATTTAAAATTAGAGAAATGAAAAAAACAATTTTAACAGCAAGTGTTTTATTATTTGTTGGAACCACACTCGTATCTTGTAAGAAAGATTATAGCTGCAAATGCTCAAAAACATACAGCAGCGGTACTGGAACTACCACCAATGACTATTCAGTATACACTTACAAGGATACTCGCAAACGCGCCGAAGATAGATGTAATGACAACACAAAGTCGGACTCTGATTTTTTTGGAAATTACAGCATTAATTGCCAAATACAATAGTTTTTACAACGTATTAAAAAAGCAGGATAATTAATTATCCTGCTTTTTTTATTTTATTTAGAAAATACTACGGATTAGAATTTTTTTTCTTTTTTTCTTCTTCTAACTGCCTTTTAAATAGGCGTTCAAATTCTAAACGGTAAAATAAACCAACACCTTGGGTAAAAGGGCCACCTGAAGTTGAAACTTGAGTACTATTATTAGTACGATTGAATCCTTTTACTCTAAAACGACCGTCATCACTAAGTTTATAATCCACATTTACATCGCCTATTAAAGAACTGGTATTGCCGGTGCTTTGATTGTTATTTACTCCAAAATTTCCATCAACTGAAATTTTGTTATTTAAAAATTGCTTGCTTAAAGCCAAATCTACCGCTTGCCCACCTGTATTTTGGTTTCCTGTTCGGTAGTTTAATCCGACATTTAAATCTTTTATTCCTGTTAAGTTACCTACATAATTATTTAAAAAACTACTTAATCTGTTACTCAACATTTCGGAACCCGCAGATGCCGCAGCGCTTCCAGCACTAACCCCTCCCGTATTTGTGTTGTATATTGCCGGTGTAACAAAAGTTCTAAATAATAAAAATGAAAACACTTGCCTGTTAAGCTCTGCGTCATCACTTAATATATTTGCAATTCTTGATTTTCCATTAGCGTCGATAGTAGGTGCATCTATTCTAAAACTAATTTTAGGTGAAAATAATTTATCTGTAATTATTAATTTGCAATCAACAGGCACACGCGATTTATATGATGAATCACCATTTAATAGCGGAGCAACGCTTGCCCTTTGTTTATAACTAGTAGAAATATTTAGCTCTGCTCCTAAAGGATCGCCACTCCAAGACACCATACTACCAGCATCAATGTCAAATTTCTTATTTATTACATTTTCCAGTGTAAAAACATACTCTCCGTCTGTTATGAAATAATCGCCAATCATTTCAAACTTACCTAAAGTATTAATTTTCATTGCAATATCTCCATAACCCTTTATATTTAAACCGTCTCCAGTTTTATTGTCTAAAATAATTTTTGTTTGTGCATCAGGTGTGGCATTAATAACCATATCCAAATTAAAACCTGATATTTTTTCTTCTTCCTTTTTGATCGTATCTTTTCTAACAAAATGGATAAAATCATTTTCACCAATTTCTGATGGCCCATCCATAGGTAAAACAAGTTTAGAATTTTTATTGGTAGTAGTTCTAACCTCCATATGTAAATCGTTAAAAAAACCATAAATACCAACCATTCCAGTACCATAAATTTTACCGTAAAAATCTTTGTTCTCCTTTTCAGTAGTATTTAAAACTAACATATTTTTATAAGACACGTCGTAATCTATTTGCATTTTGGTAAAATTACTGTGAAAGAAGTTACCGTTTATTGTACCTTGAGGAACCGTGTTTGAAGTGTTCTGAAAACTTGATTTTGTGGTTGACGTAGGAACACTCATTTTCATTTCTGAGAAACGAATTTGGTCAGGCATTATTTCAATATCTCCGGTTATGTTATAAGTAACATTAGTATAATCTACCTTAATTTCACTTTGATACATATTTAATTTTCCTTCGATTTTAATATTACTTGGCGAGCCATGTACTTTTCCTTTTCCTTTTACTAGAGCACTTTTTATGGTTATAATGTCGGTTAGATATGGATTAAGTAATTTTAAATTTGCCGGGGTGCAGGCAAAATCTATGTCAATCGCTTCTTCTCTTTTATCTAAATAATAATAACCATTAAACGCAATGTTTTTTTGAGGCATTCCAAATTGATTTAACAAGCCAACAGACGTAAAACCATCCAAATAAACATATTTATCTTTTGAATTGTATTCATTCTTTAGCCCAAGCTCTCCTAAATAATTATTATTTATCCTAAGCTTTACTATATCTAAGTCGCTAGAAAAGATAGGATTTTTAAGTACACTATGCATTGCAACACTTCCACTTAAAACCCCTTCTAGTTTTAATCCCGAGGATTGTAATAAAGGATTAAACTGTTCTAAAACAACACCACTAGTATTTACAACTAAATTTTGAGTCTCCTTATCTGAGAGTATTCCTGCAATGCCAATTCGTTGATTATTGCTTCCGAATAATAAAGGGTTAAATGTAACCATCCCACTCGAATCGATTATTGTGGGGTTAGACACAAGTAGTTGCCATGTAGAATCTCTTGCTGTTACAGTAACCGTATCGTGTTTAATAAGTATAGCCGAGTTATCGAAAACCACATGCCCCGCAATTTCTCCTTTATTAGAAGGCTTTATAAGATTATCCCATTCAAAATTATACTTTGTTTCTTTATCTTGAGTACTAATACATAAATTAAAATTTTTAAGTACAATGCTATCTGTCAATTTTAAATCACTTCCTGATATTTTTGCGGTAATAATATTATTCTCTTCGTGTGAATTAATAGAGAGATTATCAAAAACAATACCATTATACTTTATTTCTTTGCTAATTATGTCTGTACTAAAGGATTTCGCAGCTATATCAACATTTCCATTAAGCAGTGTGCCGTTACTAATCATTAAATCTGGAATAAATAACTCACTTATGGTTTTAAAATTTTTAACATTTGCTTTAAATGTGATTTTGTCTTCATACTTTTTTTGAACAATTTCCTTTTTTAAAAATGTTGGATAATAATTGGATAAAAATTCTTCGAACGCTGGTTGAAGGTTACTAAGCTTAAAAACACCTTCTGCCGAAGCGTTTAGATAAGCAGAAGAAAGCTTAATATTTTTATTTTCGCTCACTTGATTGATATCAAGATTTAAAGATGATAATTTATAATATTTAGTTTTTGTTTTGTATTTTGTGTCGTCAAAGTTTATTAAACCAGAAAGATTATCTAAATTATCACCCTTCAAATTAATAAGTACTTGTGATGAAAAAATACCGCTATCCGCTTTTGAATTGGGTACTAAATTTAAAACGGATAGATTAAGATTATTAATAGATGAAATAAAATCCATTTCAGGGACTTTATTTTTAAAATTTATTTTACCATTAAAATCAAAATTTGCATTGGGATCTGACGAAACAATCTCTCCATTAAATAACTGATTTTTAAAATCGCCTTTGAGTTTAATATTATTGTAAACATAACCGTTGTAGTTACATGTGATGACTTGCCCATTGAGTGAGGCATCCAAAGCTTTTAAAGATACTCCTTTGCCTTTTATTTCTGTATTAATTGTTAAGTTTGATAAATTTGAAATTCCGGTAACAATCCCAAGATTTAATCCCTCGGTCTTTATTTTCCCTAAATACTGGATATCATCTGTGTTTTTACCTAGCTTAATTGCCATATCGATATATACTTTACCAATTGCCGTGTTTAGTAGTCCAGTGGAAGTAAAATCATTTATAAAACCTTCAAACTTTCCTTTATAAGCCATGGTTCCGATTGGTTTTAGCTGTGTTGGTAATTCTAATTTTTTATTTTCCGTAAAGGGATAATTAGGAAACTGAATTAAGTCATAATAATTGGTTGAAATTTCTTTAGCATCAAAACTCAAATATGTAGTACTAAAAACAGGTAAACCACTCAGAGACAAATCTCCATCAAACTTTGTATTATTTCGATACTTTAATTTAAATTTTGTAAGATGGAGGTCGCTTACAAAACCATAAATCTTACCTGACAAATAAATAGTTTCGTCCAGACCATTTAATTCGCTTGTAAAAGTTGCTATATCCGAAAAACAAATTTTTGAATTATCAAGTAATTTTACATCCATTTTAATTTTATCAATAAATTCGGCGTAATCGTTCCACTCGTTTGAATTAAAATGTATACTTCCTCTTAACAATGTTTTCGGCGTCTTTAAATACAGTTTATCTAAAAGCACTTCTATACTACTTACTTTTGCCAGTGTTGTAAGATTGTTCAATTCAAAACCACATTGTTCTCTTGTTTTAAAATTTTTAATTCCAACCTCTATCACCTCATTATCTAATTTTAAATTTGAAAACGTACCATAAGTATTTTTAAAATATAAATTTTCAAAATTCATATTTTTCGAAATCTTGGTATTTCCATTATCATCCCGATAAGCAAAAGTTAAATTATTTAAAACAATATCTCCAAACACAATATCCCAACCCTTTTTCTTAATTTTTGTGCGAGTAACTTTATCAGAACTAAAATAATTAACTAAAAATTGAAAATTTAAATCCTTCTCATTTTTATATTTTGCAAGTTTAATTGTGGTATTTTCTAGTGTTATATTTTTAAGTGATAAAGACTCATTTTTGTAATCAAAGTTCTTTATATCCAAATTTAAGTTTCCAAAAATTAAAGTATCTTGCTTTTGATCAAGAATAATTACCCCTTTTAATTTTGCTTTTTTGAACAAATCCAACTGAATGGCATCAATGGAAACTTTAGTCTCTAATTCTGTACTAATATATGCACTTACTTTCCTTCCTAACCAAGTTTGAAAAGTGTAAGATTGAATTCCAAAATACAAACCAATCAATAACAAAATTAGCGTCACGAAAATAACCGCCAAGCATTTAAAGAATATTCTTGTAATTTTACGAAACATTGTGCGTTGCTTTAAAGATATTTAAAATTCTTTAAGCCTAAATACAAAAAAATGCAAAATAATAACATTTATATATTAGCTATTGAAAGCAGTTGCGACGATACGTCTTGCGCAATTTTAAACAATAATGTAATTTTATCTAACATTACTGCCAACCAAAAAATACATGAACAATATGGTGGTGTTGTTCCTGAACTTGCCAGCCGCGATCATCAAAAAAACATAATTGCAGTAGTTGATGCGGCTTTAAAAATGGCAAATATCACTTTGCAACAATTAAATGCAATTGCGGTAACTGAGGGTCCCGGACTAATGGGCAGTTTGTTAGTAGGGTTATCTTTTGCAAAATCGTTGTCTTTATCCTTAAATATTCCTTTAATTGGAGTAAATCACATGCAAGGGCACATTTTGGCACATTTTATTAGTGAAGATGAGGGACAGCGGGACGACAAGATACATGATGCATTACGGGACTTAGAACAAGAAACAAATAAACTAATTTTTCCATTTATATGCCTAACTGTTAGTGGTGGCCATACACAAATTGTAAAAGTATATGATTACTTAAGTTTTGAAATTATAGGTGAGACGAAAGACGATGCCGTTGGAGAAGCCTTTGATAAAGCAGCTAAAATACTGGGATTAGATTATCCTGGTGGACCACTAATTGATAAATATGCCAAATTGGGTAATCCTACCAAATTCAAATTTTCAGATTCACACATAGAAGGATACGATTATAGCTTTAGTGGTATAAAGACTTCTTTTTTATATTTTATTCAAAATAATTTACAAAAAGACCCTAATTTTATTAACGACAATTTAAGTGATATTTGCGCTTCATACCAACATCATTTAATTAAAGTGCTATTAAAAAATGTAATTAAGTATTTGAAATATAGCGGCATAAAACAATTGGCAATTGCTGGCGGAGTATCTGCAAATAGTGAGCTACGTTCGCAAATTAAAAATTTAGAGTTTACATTAAACATAAAAACCTTTATTCCAAAATTTGAATACTGTACCGATAATGCTGCTATGATTGGTATTACAGGTTATTATAAATTTTTAAAAAACAACTTTAGTAATTTAGATATAATTCCTAAAGTACGAGTGCGTGTTACAGAATAATTTAAGGTTTAAATTTTTGATTAAAGCAATCACGGCATAAAGGCTCGTAACTGTCCGTTTCGCCTAATAAAACAAGATTTTCATTGGTATTAGTTCGGTGACTAACATATGCCAATGCACCACAATTCATACAAATTGCGTGTACTTTAGTAACAAACTCTGCAATAGCCAATAACTGTGGCATTGGACCAAATGGTTTTCCCGTATAATCCATGTCTAGTCCCGCTACAATTACTCGAATTCCTCTGTCAGAAAGTTGATTACATACATTTGGTAATTCATCGTCAAAAAATTGTGCCTCGTCAATACCAATCACATCAACATCGTTTGCCAACAACAAAATATTATTACTAGAAGGTACCGGTGTACTCATAATTTCAATTCCACTATGTGATACAACCTTTTCTTCGTGATAACGTGTATCTAACTTTGGTTTAAAAATTTCTACTTTTTGTTTTGCAAACTGAGCACGTTTTAGTCGGCGAATTAACTCTTCTGTCTTACCGGAAAACATACTTCCGCAAACAACCTCTATACAGCCTCGTTTTCGTCCGGAATTATTATTTTCTAAAAACATTGTTTAAAAAGCGTTAAAAACAAAACCTAAATGTACTGTTTGAGGTAATAAAATCAAACTACATTTAGATGTATTTTATTCACAAAACATGGCCTTAGACAAAGTATTAAATAAATTAAAAGTTCAGATAAAAGATTTAACACCAACTATGGAGTTATTTGCTGATGAGACCATTCACCCATCAGTAAAGGATTGCGAGCAGTTTAAGGAACAACTCATTGCTCTGCAAGAAAGCTTGGCTATATATAAATATCAAAAACTTGATAAAGAAATTTCGCCAAGTTTTAATATTCATGCCAAAGTGAGCGAAAAAGAAATTGAAGCAGTTAAGCCGATTATTAATGATTTAAAAGAGGAAAATAAAGTGTCTGTTGTTGAAAAAACAATAGAAACAAAAGCAATTAATCCATCTACACAAATTAGTGATGAGAAGTATCCGACAACACATCATAAAAAATTAAACATTGGATTAAACGATAAATTTAGATTTATAAACGAATTGTTTAAACAAAATAATACTGAATATAATGTTGTATTTGAACAACTAAACTCTCTTAAAACATGGAATGAGTGCGAATTTTATTTAAACAGTTTAAAAGATGTTTATGAGTGGAAAAGCACAGACGATACAGTAAAGTATTTTTACAGTATAGCTAAAAAACGTTTTGACTAATGACAAAATTCTTCATTATAGTTTCTCTATACATTTCTGTTATTTCTTTTGGGCAAGATACTGTTTATGCCCGCGAAATAATTAATAAATTAACCTCTAAACAATGTTTTGGAAGAGGATATGTTAAAAATGGGTTACAAAATTCGGAGGCAATTATTATTGATGCAATTAAATTACACAATTGCGAACCCCTATTTAACGGAAGTTATTCCCAATCCTTTTTTCACGATGTAAATACCTTTCCTGAAAAATGCGAAGTAAAAATTAACGGAAAAATTTTGGCACCAGGAATTGATTACATTTTAAACCCTAGCTCCCACATGCTTAAAGGAAAATTTGGCCTGAGCAAAAAAGATAGTGTAACATATAACACCGCCAACAATGGCATTAACGTTATTGTCTCAAAAAAAAATAAGCTAACCTACGGTGTTAGCACCACTTTAAATAATTTTTGTGAAATTGAATTAGACAAAAAACGATTTACAGAAGAACCAAAATCCATTAAACTGAATATCGAAAATAAATTTATTACCAATTTTGAAAGCAAAAATATCGGCTGCTACATAAACGGAACTTCTAATTCAGATAGCATGATTGTATTTTCCGCACATTATGACCACTTAGGCGGCATGGGGAAAGACACCTATTTTCCTGGTGCTAACGATAATGCCAGCGGTGTAAGTGTAGTTTTAAACCTTATAAAATATTATGCGAAAAACAAACCAAAATACAAAACTGTATTCCTGTTTTTTGCGGGAGAAGAAGCAGGATTATTAGGCTCAAAATTTTTTGTTGAGAAAAAGAGTATTGATTTGAAAAAAATAAAATTTTTGATTAACCTCGATTTACTGGGCACAGGAGATGACGGTATTATGGTAACGAATGGCTTTGTGTATCAAAAACAGTTTTTTCTGCTGAACGATATTAGTTTTAAAAACACGTTGATTAAAGATATTAAACGCCGCGGTAAAGCAGCAAATAGCGACCATTACTGGTTTACAGAAGCTGGCGTACCTAGTTTTTTTATTTACACTTTAGGAGGAATTTCGGCTTATCACGATGTTTACGACGTTGCTAAAACATTACCGCTTACCGATTATGTTGATGTTTGTACCTTACTTTTAAAGTTTGTTGAACAATTGTAAGTATGCTAATTTATACCGACCAACTAAATAATAAACTAAAACTTACTTCTACTCCAAAACGTATTATTTCAATAGTTCCCTCCCAATCTGAGTTTTTGTGGGAGATTGGAATAAGAAAAGAATTAATTGGCATTACCAAATTTTGTATTCACCCGAACAAAATGTTTACCTCCATTGAACGCGTTGGCGGCACGAAAAAACTAAACTTCAAAAAAATAAGAGCTTTAAAACCAGATTTAATAATCGCGAATAAGGAAGAAAACAATCAGCAAGAAATAGAATTGTTGCAAAAAGAATTTAATGTTTGGATAAGCGATATCTATAATTTTAAGGATGCTTTTAAAATGATGGAAAAGCTTTCTATTATTTTAAATAAAGAAGCTGAAACGCAGAAACTAATTACGGATATTAAAGCATCTTTAAGACCAATAAAAAACATATTTAAACAGAAAACTGTTGCTTATTTTATTTGGAACAAGCCATATATGCTGGCAGCAAGTAACACTTACATAAATTTTATTTTAAATTATTTGGGATTAACAAATGCTACGGAGAGTATGCAACGTTATCCTGAAGTTGATAATGATGCTCTAAAAAAATTAAATCCTAATCTTTGTTTTTTATCGAGCGAGCCTTTTCCTTTTAAACAAAAACATGTTTTAGAATTGCAACAAATTTTACCAAATTCAAAAATACTCATTGTGGATGGCGAAGTGTTTAGCTGGTACGGACCAAGGATGGTGCATTTGGCAGACTTTGTGAAGCAGATAAACGTATAGTCAGTTCGAGTAGAAAAATGCGTCTCTTCTCATTTTTCGTATCGAGAACTAAGTTCGAGTAGACATCTCGATACGTTTTGCAAGATGCAGGCAAAAACTGCTCGACGTGACATTTAGCTATAAAGTATTACTTAACTTTCCCTTTAAAAAAATTCCAAACGGTATCATTTGTTACAGGAAATGCTGACACTTCAATTTTTTCTTGTTTTATGGGGTGTACAAACTCAATTTTATAACTGTGTAAATGAATAAAACCGCTATCATTCGTTCGACTAAAACCATATTTTAAATCGCCTTTAATGGGGCAGCCAATTGCGCTTAACTGGCAACGGATTTGATGATGCCGACCGGTATGCAAATCTATTTTTAACAAATGATAATTATCGCTACTGGCAATTAATTCATAATCCAAATCGGCTTTTAAAGCATAGGTAACTGGCTTTGCATAAGCCTTACTCATATTTGTTTTTTCGTTCTTTACAAGATAGTGAATTAATTTATCGCTTGTTTTTGGCGGTTTATTTTTGACCACTGCCAAATAGGTTTTTGTAATTGTTTTTTCACGGAACAATTCATTAAAACGTGTTAATGCTTTACTTGTTTTTGCAAAAATAATTAAACCGCTCACCGGCCTGTCTAAACGATGTATAACGCCACAAAACACATTGCCTGGTTTTAAATCACGGTTCTTTAAAAAGGTTTTTATTTTGTCGCTTAAAGGTACATCACCCGTTTTGTCTCCTTGTACCAACTCTCCCGGAAGTTTATTGATGATAAGAATATGATTATCTTCATAAACAATTTGATCTTCTGAAATAGTATTTTGATTTGTTTTTGTTTCCACTATTACATCCTCTCTGGCACATTAATTCCCAATAAATTCATGGCATTACAAATTGCTTGGGCTGTTATAGAAGACAATTGCAAACGGAATGCTTTAATTGTTTCGTCTTCTTCTTTTAAAATGTTACACTCGTGATAGAAACGATTATACAATTTCGTTAATTCATAAGCATAATTTGCAACCAAGCTTGGATTATAGAGTTTCGCTGACTCCTCTACTGCCCCCTCGAAATCGTAAATAAATTTTATAATTTCTTTTTCTATAGCATTAAAATTAACAGAAGGCAAAGTTGCTGTAAAATCCACATCAGCCTTGCGTAAAACGGATTTGATACGGGCATAAGTGTATTGAATAAAAGGCCCCGTGTGTCCATTAAAATCAATACTTTCCTTAGGATCAAATAACATTTTCTTTTTAGGGTCGACTTTTAAAATAAAATATTTTAATGCCCCCATGCTGATTGTACGGTATAATTCCTGTAATTCTTCCTGCGTAAAACTATCTACCTTACCTAATTCTTCGGTAGTTTGTTTGGCAGTGTTAAACATTTCGTCAATTAAATCGTCCGCATCAACTACTGTCCCTTCCCTACTCTTCATCTTGCCTTCAGGTAATTCTACCATACCGTAACTTAAATGGTAACATTCTTTGGCCCATTGATAACCTAACTTCTCTAAAATTTTAAAAAGAACTTTAAAATGATAATCTTGTTCGTTACCAACTGTATAAATTAATTGGTTTAATTGCGGGAATTCTTTAAAACGCTCAATAGCAGTACCAATATCTTGTGTGATGTAAACACTAGTGCCATCGCTACGCAATACAATTTTCTCATCCAAACCTTCGCTAGTTAAATCAATGGCAACACTTCCGTTTTCTTTTTTGTAAAACACATTTTTTTGTAAGCCTTCCTGCACCAGTTCTTTCCCTAACAAATAGGTATTACTTTCATAATACATTTTATCAAAATCAACTCCCAAACTTTTGTAAGTCACAGCAAAACCATCATAGACCCAACCGTTCATCCTTTTCCAAAGATCTACAACCTCTTTGTCTCCGGCTTCCCATTTCAAAAGCATATCTTGTGCTTCAAGAATTAAAGGTGCTTGTTTCTCCCCTTCTTCTTTGGTTTTTCCTTGTTGAACCAATTCTTCTATTTGCTTTTTATACTCTTTATCAAAAATCACATAATACTTCCCTACCAAATGGTCACCTTTTAGCCCAGTATTTTCAGGTGTTTCGCCATTGCCCCACTTTTGCCAAGCCAACATACTCTTGCATATATGTATCCCTCTATCGTTAATAATATTGGCTTTTATAACATGATGTCCGTTTGCTTTTAATATTTGCGCCACAGAATACCCTAATAAATTATTACGGATATGCCCTAAATGCAAAGGTTTGTTGGTGTTTGGCGAAGAGTATTCCAACATTGCTGTTGTACCACTACTATTTGGATTTTTTAAACCAATGCTTGAATTATTTTTAACGGAATTAAAATAGTTTAGCCAGAAAACATCCGTTAACGAAATATTTAAAAAACCCTTTACCACATTGTAAGCACTTACTTGTGGCTCGTTGGCAATTATATAATCTCCTATTTCATTACCAATTTGTTCAGGTGATTTTTTTGTTTCTTTTGTATAAGCAAACGTAACGAGTGTAAAATCGCCTTCAAATTCTTTTCTGGTTTTTTGAAAAGAAATAGCAATATTGTTTAAATTATAAAGTTCGGTAAGACCTTTTTTTACGGCAGTTTGTAAAATATGTTCGGCACTGTTCATGGGCTAAAGTTAAAAATAAAAAACAAAATTACTGTTTTAAGCTCTTATATATTCTGATATTCCTTATATGGTTTGATAATTAAGTTATGTTTGAACCATATAAGATATATGAGGCACGTAAGTGTATAAGCAAATTAATGTTCCAAATTTCTATACAATTCATTTACATAAGTTTTTTGCCCTTCGTTAAATATATTTGTGCAATTAAAATTTATCATTAAACCCATTGGAGCTTGTAATATTTTCATATATGTAATTATTTGAGCAACATGAATTGGCAATACTTTCTCAATAGCCTTTAATTCGACAACCAAACAATTCTCAATATAGAAATCGCATCTTAAATCAGCATTAATATCAATACCTTTGTAATTAACAGGAACGGATAATTCGGATTTAAAGTTAACGTGTCTTAACTCTAATTCATGTTTCATACATTTATGATATACGCTTTCTAACAAACCAGGACCTATA
This sequence comes from Bacteroidota bacterium, assembly GCA_033763945.1. Lineage (GTDB taxonomy): Bacteria > Bacteroidota > Bacteroidia > B-17B0 > Aurantibacillaceae > Aurantibacillus. Next base: position 146,590 of record JANRJN010000007.1, read on the forward strand.
CTTTTGTGAACTTCAATTGCAGCGCCATTTACCTCGTATACTATATCTTTTAAATACTGTTTTGTGATTAACATTTTTTATTTAATTTTTAAACCATTTAAGGCTTATAAGGTCATTTAAGTTAACTTTCTTATATGTTTCTTATATGTCTTATAGTGCTAGTTTTACAAAAGGTAGAAGAAGTAATTATAATGGTTCGATAGCATTCACCATTTCGTACAATTCCTTTTCAACAGTAGGGTTTAAAAGATTCATGCTTTCTTGCCAAGCGTAAATAATGTAGCTTCGATCCTCAATTTTGGTGAGATAACGCACTACATCGTATGATTTTTTATTAGATTTTGTATCGGTAAAATGCGATGTCTTTTTTTGAAAAGAGAAAAATGCATTTTTGGTTTTATCGTATTTTTCAACATTTTCAAAACGTAAATTACCTACAAAATTACGCTTAGCAGAATCTAAGCCTGAAGTAGATGTTGGATAAATCACCACATTCATTTTGCCATTTTTATGAGCCTTAAAAAATAAAATACCGGCACATTTGCACAAAGGGTTTGTTCCTGTTTCCCAGGGTTGTTCGCCTGCATATACCTCAGCATTCCAGTTTTCAGGTAAAGCGTATTTTAATTTTAATTCTTTTACTTTAACTGCTTTTTGGGCAACCACAAAGCTTGAAGCAAGAATACAGATACATAAAACTAAATTTTTCATAATACACGTAATTTTAAAATTAGTTAAAAATACAAATAAGCCCAATAAAATGCGTAACTTTGTAAACGTTCTTTTTTAATTAAAAGTTATTAAGTGTTACATTTTTTAATTTAACATTTATAATTTTTAATTTCTTAATGGGTCCGACCGGTTTTGACAGTGAGCGCATCAAATAAGTAAGCATGTAGAGCGTTGTAGGTATTGCTCTTTAAACAGAACTTTCAAAACTTTTATTTGGCGAAGAGAATTCTTACGCTATGGCTGCTTAATTTAGAATTAGGTAACCTTTGCTTATTTCGGAGCTAAACTGCTCTGCGCCGATTTTTAAGCATCATAAATGTGTAGTTTGTTTTTAGAATGCTATTACTAAAAACAATATGAATAGCTAAGATGCAATTTGGTTTTAATTAACGCCTGATTGTGTACGAAAACCAAGTTAATTATAAACGTGTAGAAAGCTTATTTTTTCCTTATTTGGACGAGAGTTCGAATCTCTCCGGATCCACCAATGAAGCAGAAAAAGCCTTTTCGATTAATTTCGGAGAGGCTTTTTCGCTTCATTGTCCTGAAGTGAACGAAGAGAAGTGAAGTTGTGAAACAGCTTCTGCTTTGACTGAGTTCTACTTCAGGCTATTTTACTTTATTTCAAACAGAAATTACGCTTAAAATATTTGCTATTTTTGAATATGCCTTTACCTTATTGTGTTTATATACTTTTTAGTCAAAAAGACTTCCTTCTCTATATTGGTTTTTCTGCTAATATAAAAGCAAGGGTTGAAAGACATAATTCAGGAGGCAATAAAAGTACTGTACATAGAAAGCCTCTTGTTTTAATTTTTTACGAGTTTTATTTATTTGAATAAGACGCACGTAAACGAGAAATGTATTTTAAAACCAATATGGGTAAAAAAGCTATCAAACTGATGCTAAAAAATACTTTAGAAAAGATGGGGTACAAAAATATCCCACTTAAAAATTTACAAATTATTGAAGATACTGAAGAAGATAATTAGCAAAAGATTTTATATTTTGACTTTTGATTAGGAGGGATCATCGTTAGCTTATCTCTTAAAAAAACATCAAGTAGATAATTTCATATTCGGACTTTGATTTACATAACGTTGAGACTAAATGGCTTATAAGTCCCCTGGTTCTTTTCTGTTAATGGCTCCGTCATCTTCTCTCTGTCAACAACCGGTAAACGTTTCATTTCGCTTATTTCTATGCTCGTAAAATCGTATTCTTCAACTACCTTTCCTGTCAATAAATAACAGCCTGGACCACTAAACGGAAATTGTTTTGCTGATGGGGGAAAATGCACGGTGTCTATCCAACGACCTTCAACATCTAAAAACGTTCCAAAATACATACGCTCCCCTTTTGAGGTAGATGTACTTTTTGTATTGATTAGATAACCTGCTAGTGTTACAATTTGGTTTTTGTATCCATTTAATTCTCGGGCAGTTAAATGATGTGTAAGTTTTTCCCTCAATAAATCAAATGGCGAGCATAACGAAAAGCCTAACAATTCTATTTCATCAAAAGCTTCGTCTAGCGCCGTGCTGCTTAAGTTTGGTAATTGCCATTTTTTGGGTTTTATTTCAAATAATTCGTTAGTGCTATCTCGTTTTTTTCCAGGATTAATCAACATGTGTATTTCCCACAAAATTTCTTTTTTATTTTTACCGGTAAACGCAAATGCCCCTACCCTTACCAACAAGCGCATTTGCTCTATTGAAATGGCTACACGTTTTATAAAATCGGCAACGCTTGTAAATAATCCATTTCGCGCACGTTCATTTAAAATATCATTAATGGTATCGTGCGATAGCTGGGCTATCATACCTAAGCTTAAATAAATAACCGTTCCTTTTATGGTACACAGCCCTTCGCTATTGTTAACACAGGGCGCTTTTATGTCTGCGCCATGCAAACGAGCCTCGTGTATGTATAAATCCATTCGGTAAAAACCACCTCCGTTATTTAGCGTAGCTACCATGTATTCTAAAGGATAATACGCTTTTAAATACAACGCTTGGTAGCTTTCTACTGCGTAGCTTGCCGAATGCCCTTTTGAAAAAGCAAAGTTGGCAAAACTTTCTATTTGTATCCAAATATTAATAATCAATTTTTCATCATATCCCTTTGCTTTGCAATTATTAAAAAACTGATTTTGAACTTTTTCAAATTCGTTACGTTGTTTAAATTTCCACGACATGCCTCTGCGTAAATAATCAGCTTCGGCTAACGTCAATCCTGCAAACAAATGCGCTACTTTAATTACATCTTCCTGATACACCATCACGCCATAAGTTTCTTGCAATAAATCGTATAACTCAGGCAATTCTTTTCTGGCCTGTTCACGTAAATGCTCGTTTCTAAAACGAATAATATATTCGCGCATCATACCGCTTTTTGCAACGCCCGGCCTAATAATAGAACTTGCTGCTACCAAACGTAAATAATCATCGGCACGCAATTTTGCCAATAACATTCGCATAGCGGGCGATTCTACATAAAAACAACCAATAGTTTTTCCTACACGTAAAAGATCTTTTATTTTTTCATCTTCATACAAGGGCTCAACGTTATGTATGTCAATTTCTATGTTCTTTGTTTCCTTAATAATTTCAAGTGTATCTTTTATTTTTCCTAAACCCCTCTGACTTAAAATATCGAATTTAAACAGCCCAATATCTTCTGCCTCTAACATACTGAACTGTGTAGTAGGATAACCTTTTGGTGGCATATTGGTAGCGGTGTAAGCAGTAATATCCTCTTCGGAAATAATAATGCCGCTGGCATGAATACTTAAATGACTCGGAAAACCATGAATCAGTTCGCTATAACGAATAATTTTTCGTCCTAAATCGTCTATATCCGGGTATTTATGTCGGTTCTGAAGTTTATCTATTTCTCCGGGTGGTAAGCCAAACACTTTTCCGAGCTCACGTATTACCGCATCGCTTTGAAATGTATTGTATGCTCCTAGCAAAGCCACTCGGTTTTTTGTTCCTTTTTCATTAAAGCGTTCAAAAATATAACGGGTAATGTCGTCACGGTCTCTCCACGAAAAATCCATGTCAAAATCGGGCGCATTGGCTCGGTGTACGTTTATAAAACGTTCAAAATACAAATCTAGTTTTATGGGGTCAACATCTGTAATGCGCAAGAGGTATGCCAAAATACTATTGGCACCGCTTCCGCGACCAACGTAGTAATAATCCTTTCGGCGGGCGTAGTTTATAATGTCCCAATTAATTAAAAAGTAAGATGCAAAATTCATATGAGCAATGGTATCTAGCTCTTTTTGCATGCGTTGCTTTACTTCTCTTGATGCGTTTGGATAACGATAAGCTAAACCAGCTTCACATTCGCGACGTAATAATTCGTAGTCGCCCGAGGCAGTTCCTGTATAATGTTTTAAATTTTTACCTTTTAATTTACCAAAATCATAAGCAATACTGCAATCGTTTAATAAACCAACCGTGGTGCTAATGATGTGCGGAAAGTTTGCATAAGCGGCATATAAATCTTCACACACAGGCATTTGTTCGTCTAAGTCGCCTTGATCTGTTAAAGACAACTTACTTAATAAATTATTAGTATCAATAGCTCTGAGTAAACGATGCGCATTAAAGTGTCTTTTATTTGCAAAACTTACTGTTTGCATGGCTACCAGTTTGTGTTGTTGCTGTTTAAACGATAAAAATGCCAGTGACGATAAGTCTTTTATGGATACACCAATAAATTCGTTATCACGCAATGGCCAACCTTTGTAATTTTGTAAAGGATAAATAACATACGCATTTGTAAATTCAGGGGCTTCGTTTTCAAATTTTATACTGCCGTGTAAATGAAAAGAGAGGTGTTGATTTAACTCTTTAAATCCCTCATTATTAATGGCAAGCCCCACATATTTTTGCTGAGCGCCATTTCTAAAATCAATTCCTACGATTGGTTTTATCTTACGAGTCTCACATAAACGTATGGCATCTAAACAAGCCGAGGTATTATTAATATCAGTGAGTGCAAACGAGGTATAGCCTTTTTGTTCTACCTCGTTCAGTAATTCTTCGGTAGACAGAGTACCGTAACAAAAACTATAATATGTATGGCAATTGGTAAGCATTATTTTTTTTATGTACTAGTTTAAGTTGATGCTGTCACTTCGAGTGGCCCGGAGGGCTGTATCGAGAAGGGCAGCATCAATTGAGTTTGTTCTCGATACGCTTTTGCAAAGAGGCAACAAAAGCTACTCGAACTGACAGTCTTTACTTTTAAATTTCTTTTTTGACAAAAGAGAAAATTTCTCCCATTTTTCACTAATCAGCGCTTCCTTTTTCTTTCTACTCCATTTCTTAATTCTTGTTTCCTAGTTAATAGCCAAATTAAAATCACTAAAACTTTCTGCATACACTAATTCAACCGGTCTTCTCGAATAGGTATATGCATCTTTATTAACGCCTATATTATTTTGTAGGAGGCGACGTTCGGGGTTATTGCTAACTCCAACATAATAAGTTACATCTGAGCATCTCAATATATATAAGTAAAGTAATTTATGACTTCTCATTTTTTTCTTTAGCTTTTATCGACTCCGTTCGAACTAATATTTTTTTTCACTACATCCTGCCTACCGCCTTTAAAGGGATTAAAATCTCTAAGTTTTGCTCCCATCCCTGCCGCTCTTACTATGGCATCGTTACCATAACGCTTGCGCAATTTATCCATCACTTGATAAAGCTGTAATTGCTCGGTACAATCGTCAAATAAACTGTATTGATAATTACCTTGTATTAAATGACTAAATCGTACGCCTATTAATCGTATCAGCATTCTTTTTTGGTAGAGTTTTTCAAACAACTCCTCTACTTTTTGAATCAACACATGGTCGAGTGAGGTATAAGGAATTTTTAACTGCATGGTATAAGTATTAAAATCAGAATACCGAATTTTTATAGTAACACAACCTGTTAATTGTTCTTCACTGCGCAACTGAAAAGCCAGTTTCTCGGTCATACCCACCAGTAAAGCCTTGAGCATTTTTACATCGATGGTATCTTGGTCAAACGTACGTTCGGTAGACAATGATTTACGTTCGGAATAAGGTTCTACTGGGCTATTATCAATAGCATTGGCTTTTTTCCATATCACTGTTCCATTTTGTCCTAACACTTGTTCCATTAACTCCATCGGCATTTCTTGCATGGTACGTATCCACACGATACCCATGTCGCGAAGCAATTGATAGGTTTTATCGCCCACCATTGGAATTTTTTTGACAGATAATGGCGCCAAAAAATCGCGTTCGGTACCTATTGGAATTTCTCTTTGTCCGTTTGGTTTTGCCTCGCCTGTACCCACTTTAGCTACCGTTTTGTTAGTAGACAATGCAAAAGAAATGGGTAAATGGGTTTCTTTTATAATGGTTTGACGTAACTCACTGGCCATTTTGTAACACCCAAAAAACTTGTCCATTCCTGTTAAGTCGATATAAAATTCATCAATAGATGTTTTTTCATAAAGCGGCACTTTGCTGTGAATAATTTCGGTAATATCGTTTGAGTATTTACTGTATTGCTCGGTATCTCCTCTTACAATAATAGCTTCGGGACATAATTGTCTTGCCATTTTCATGGGCATGGCAGAGTGTATGCCATAACTACGGGCTTCGTAACTGCAAGAGGCGACAACACCCCTATCGCTTGTACCACCCACCAATACTGGCTTTCCTATTAGTTTAGGATTATTCAATCGTTCAACCGAAACGAAAAACGAATCCAAGTCAATGTGCATTATAGAGCGATCCATGTTTAGTAATTTTATCTTACTAATTTACCGCTTTATATAGTATAAAAATGCTATGTTTTGTAGCATTAAACTAAAACCAAAATACTTAGATATTAATCCTCTTAATATGAACACCTTAAAATAAATTAGAAAAAAACATTTACTTTGTAACAACAAATGAGTAACATTGAAATTAACAGTCAGTTTGAGCAGGTTTTAAATTTTGTTAATCAAACCAATCACACTATTTTTTTAACAGGCAAAGCCGGCACAGGTAAAACTACCCTGCTAAAATACATTAAACAAAATACGTTTAAACAAATAGCTATTGTGGCACCAACAGGCGTGGCCGCTATAAATGCCGGAGGGAGCACCATCCATTCTTTTTTTCAATTTCCATTTACGCCCTTTTTACCTGCTATTAAAGAAGATGGCGCTATTAATTTCAACCATTCCAATTTACCAACTTTAAAATATAACAGTCAGCGGCTAAGTATATTCAGAAATTTGGAATTACTAGTTATTGACGAAATTAGTATGGTGCGCGCCGATATGCTCGACCAGATTGATATCACATTACGACAAGTAAGAAGAAAAACACATTTACCTTTTGGCGGTGTGCAGGTATTGTTAATTGGTGATATGTATCAATTGCCTCCAGTCGTTCAGCAAGAAGAATGGAAAATTTTAAATGAGATTTATAAGAGTCCCTATTTTTTTGATAGTTTAGTGATTAAACATCATTATCCGGTTTACATCGAACTAAATAAAATTTACCGTCAGAAAGAACAAAATTTTGTTGATTTATTAAACAAGGTACGTAATAATAATCTAGACGAAGAAAGTCTGGAACAACTGAATTCTCACTACAAAGAAAACATTACGCAACAAGATTATCAAACCAATATTACCTTAACCACTCACAATAAAAAAGCCGATGAAATAAATTCAAATGCTTTGAATGCTCTGCCTGATAAGGCTTATAAATTTAGATGTGTAGTAGATGGTAGCTTTAACGAAAAAAATTATCCCGCTGATGAAGTCTTAGTTTTAAAAAAAGGAACGCGCGTCATGTTTCTGAAAAACAATCCCGAAAAAAATTATTACAATGGTAAAATAGGCATTGTAACATTTATTAATGACGAAAAAATAAAAGTAAAATGTGAAGATGATGCTTCAGAAATTGAAGTCATCAAAGAGACATGGAATAATATTACCTACCAGGTAGATAAAGCCAGTAAACACATTACGGAAGATGTCATTGGAACATTTGCCCAATACCCATTGCGTTTAGCCTGGGCCATTACTATTCATAAAAGCCAAGGCTTAACATTTAGCAAATTAATTATTGATGCTGCCGAAGCCTTTAGTGCCGGACAAGTATATGTTGCATTAAGCCGATGTAGCAGCTTGCAGGGTTTAACCTTAAGCAGTAAAATAGATAAAAACAGTTTATTAAACGACGCTAAAATTGTAAACTTTGCAAGTACCAAACAACCCGAAGAGCAAGTTGAATCATTATTTTCCAGTTCACAAAAAAACTACATTAAACAATTATTGCTTGCCACCTTTGATTTAAGCGATGCTGCAGAATTCAGAAAAGAGTTAGCCGCTTTGATACAACTTCATCAAAAACACATTAGTAATGATGGTAAAAATTGGGCAGGACAACTATTTGCAAAGACAGATGCCTTAAACGATGTTTCTAACAAGTTTAAAACCCAATTAAGTAATTTAATTGAGGGCGCCGTTGATATTGAACAAGATGAAGCTCTACAAAATCGGTTAAAACAAGCCGGAGCTTATTTTGAAACAGAACTTCAGCAAATTTATTCGCTAATAAAAAACACAACATTAGTTACTGAAAGTAAAGAGGCTGCTGATGATATAAATACCAATCTTCAACAACTTATTGACGAAATTTTTACAAAAAAATCGCTAACGGCAAGTTTATTTAAAGGTTTTAATTTTAAAGAGTTTATAAAAACAAAGCTATCACTTAATTTTTCGGAGACGAAAGTGAATGTTTATGCTTCTTCCAAAAACACAAAAGTCTCTAAAGATGTATTGCATCCAAAATTATACAAAGAGCTGTTATTACTCAGAGATGAAATTTGTAACGACGAACATAAACCCATTTACTTGGTTGCAAACAATAAAACATTAAGCGAACTAACTAACTTTTTACCAACTAACCAGGACCATCTTTTAAAAATAAGTGGTTTTGGTCAAGCAAAAGTAGATGCTTTTGGAGATCGGTTTTTAAAAATCATTACATCCTACATGCTTGAACACGATTTGACAAGCAATATGGAGGCATTGAAAGGCGAAAAGAAATCTAAAAAAACAAAAGTCACCCTGAGCGAAGTCGAAGGGAATACATCTACTAAAAAAAAGCCAAACACTAAAGAACAAACTTATTTATTATACACCCAAGGCATTCCTCTTGTTGATATTGCCAAACAACGTAACATGGCATTGAGTACTATTGAAGGACATTTAACGGAATACATCGCTAAAGGTGACATTGACATTAACAAATTAGTTGATGCAACAAAACAAGAAAAAATAAACGAAGCCCTTAAAAATTTCAATCAGGAATTAGGAATTGCTTCTATAAAAAACAGTTTGCCGACTGATATAACATATACCGAGATAAGATATATGATTGCATTAAAAAACAAAAAATAATTCTCTATTTTTTTGTACCTTTAGTATTCAAACTTTACTCCAATGAAAAAAATAATTGTATTTTTTATAAGCCTATTTATATCAGGTTCAGTATTTTCTCAAAGTTTTAGTAGTAATAAAACTAAACGCGCTTTAACGTTTAAGGAAATACAATTACAATTTGATAAATACAAACAAGAAAACAAACTATCAGAAAAAAAACATTGGAAACAATACAAACGTTTTGAATCAGAATTACTTTACCACACCAATGGAAAAGGCGAACCAGGAAATCCAAAAGAATACATAGATGCTGCTGTCGAGTTGGCTAATCAAAAACAACAATCTACTTCTGCCGCTCCTTGGTTTCCCGTTGGCCCAAACATTGTTCCAACTAACCTAACCGGTTATATGGAAAATGGAATAGGACGCATAAATTGTGTAGCATTTCACCCCACCAATTCTAACACTTTTTTTGTAGGTGTTGCACAAGGTGGACTATGGAAAACTACCAACGGCGGCACTTCATATACACCTTTAACTGATAATTTACCAATTACAAGGATTAGTGACATCTGCATTAATCCTTCAAGTCCAAATACCATGTATATTTCTCTTTGCGATTTTGAATATGTTGGTTTTGGATTATATTTGAACGGAAGAAAGCGCCAAACGCATTATGGATTAGGTGTTTATAAAACGACAGACGGAGGCAGCACATGGAGCCCTACCGGTTTAAGTTTTCAGTTAACAAATGGCGACGCTTCTTTAATTCGTAAAATTGTTATTAATCCCTCCAATACTAACGAATTATTAGCATGTGGTGTTTCGGGTATGTATAAATCGACAAATGCAGGCACCACCTGGACAAAACAATTAGATTCACTTTTTTGGGACATGGTGCAAGACCCTATTAATCCTAACATTATTTATGCCGCAACAGGTTGGGTAAAAAACGCTAACGATGGTTATGCAAACATTTATAAATCTACAAATTTTGGTGCTAGTTGGAGTTTACTAACTACCGGCATCCCACAACAAGGCAGTGTTCAGCGGATAAAATTAGCTATAGCACCAAGTGATAATAACTATGTATACGCCTTATGTTGCGATGATTTTAGCGGATTTTATGGCATTTATCAAAGTACTAATGCTGGCGCAACTTGGATATACAAACCGGCTGCTTTAAATATTTTGGAGGCCGGAACAGGTGGGAGTACCGGTGGACAAGGCACATACGATCTCGCATTAATGGTTGATGCAACAAACAAAAATAAAATTTATACAGGTGGAGTAAATATGTGGGGATCTACCGATGGTGGGACAACATTTAACCCCAGTAGTCATTGGACACTAAGCTATGGCAATACACTACATGGCGATATCCATTATATTGACCGACAACCAAGCACCGGAGATATTTTTGTATGCAGCGATGGTGGTATATATAAAACCAGCAACTTACAAATTGATACTTGGAGTGGCAATTGGACAACTAATTGGACAAAAATGAACAATGGTATACAAGTCACCTCATTTTATAGATTATCGAGTTCAAAAAACAATGCCGTAAGACTAATAGCTGGCGCTCAAGATAATGCTAGTATTTATTACGATGGCACTTCTTGGTCGACCATATTTGGCGGTGATGGTATGGATAATTATTTAAATCCATTAAACAACCAAGAAATTGTTGGTTCAAGTCAGTACGGCTATTTTTATTACAGTAATGATGGTGGCAATACAGGAACAAGTGTTGGTTCAAACCCTAATTTTGAAAGTAGTGAATGGGTAACACCAATTGTTGCCGATTACAATTTACCAGGAGTACTATATTTAGGCAACGAAAATGTTGTAAAATCGACTGATGGAGGACAAACCTGGAATACATTAGGAACCATTTATACCAACACAAATACATTGCAAAATACAGAAATAAGCGCCTTAGCCGTTAGTAATACAAATAGTAATGTTATTTATGCTGCTCGACGTGTTCGCTACGAATACGGGTTAAATGGCATTGTTTTTAAATCTACAGATGGTGGGACAAGTTTTACAAACATAACCAATAATTTACCGGATACTCTTTATTATACCGGAATTGAAGTGAATGAAACCAACAGTAATGAAGCGGTAGTGTGCATGGCAGGTTTTGTTGGCGGTTGTAAGGTTTTTAAAACCACCAATGGCGGTGCAAGCTGGATAAACATCAGTTACAATTTACCAAACCTACCTGTTAATTGCATTAAATATGTGCCTGTTAGCGGACAAATAATGGTTGCTACGGATGTTGGTGTTTATGTTTTAAATCCTCTTACTACCAATTGGACAAGCTATAGCCTTGGTTTACCCAATGTAATTGTAAGCGATATTGAATTTAATCCTTCATTAAATAAAGTTTACGTAAGCACCTTTGGGCGTGGTATTTGGGAGAGCAGTCTAAGCACAGTTACTAGTATTAAACAAAATAGCTCCTTATCAACGGTAGAATTTAATGTTTACCCAAGTGTAAATAATGGAGAATTTACTGTTGATTTTCCCAACATGAGAAATGATAATCAATTACAAATAATTGATGTGATGGGACGTAGAGTTTATTCAGCAAAAATAGTTCAAAACAAAACGACTATAAAACTAAATGTGCCAACAGGAACATATTATGTAAAACTAGATAACAAGGTAAATTTGGGAGTTAAGAAAATTGTGATTGAATAACACTTAGTACTTAGTACTCCGTTTTCAATAACTTAATATCCGAAATTAATTTATTTACCTGCACTTTATCTGTACCGTCATAAAAGCCTCTAATCATGCCTTTGGTATCAATTAATATCAATAATTCGCTATGCAAAAAACCTTCGGGTGTTCCATCTTCTTCCAATGCATTTACCAAATAACTGTCTTTAGCTAAATCATAAATTTGTTTTTTGTTGCCTGTTAAAAAATGCCATTTATTTTTTTTAGCCCCGTAAGTTTGAGAATAACCATTTAATACTTCCACTGTGTCGTGCATTGGATTTACAGTGTGACATAGTATTAAAAGAGAATCATCATTTAAAAACGCAGCTTGTACGTCTTTTAAATTAGTACTCATTTGTGGGCAAATACTCTGGCAGGTAGCAAAAAAGAAATCGGCAACATAAATTTTATTTTTTACGGTTTGGTTATTTACAGTTTCACCATATTGATTTTTAAAACTAAAATTTCCTATGGAATGATAAATAGTATCCGTGTTATTTAGTTTTTTTTCGCCAAAAATGGGTAACACTAATTTTGGAGCAGAAGAGTTTTTACAACTTGAAAACACTAATAATATTAGGGCTATTAATAAATTAGCTGTTTGATTTGATAACGTTTTCATCAATTAATTTTTGTTTTGCTTCTTTTAATCGTAAATGTTTGTATTCGTCTATCAAGCGCTTTAACTCAGCAACATACCTACCATCGTAATAACCTCTTATGTGACGATTTTCATCTACCAACACAAAAAAACTTTTATCAATATAAATTGGTTTTTGATTAAAGTAATTAGCGTTGATACTATCAAAACTATTTTTATGCCAAGCTAAGAATTTTACATTTTTATTAGTACATAAAGGTTGGAGGGTATCTTGTGTAGGTGTATTTTTATTTTCCAACTCTGTCACTAAAAAAATAGGGATGTTTTCAATTTTATCTTTCTTATAGTTTAAGTATTCCCAGAGTCCTACCAGTCGGTAAGAGTCATTAATATAAGACGACTTAATAAACATAATGGCATAAATAGGGAAATCACTAACATTAATCTTTGTTTTATTCAAAATAGTGTCGTTTACCTCTTTTTGAAAAAATTCGTCATTCACAGAATAATAAGTCGTATCCCCTTTAGCAATAAACTTCTTTGGTCCATAAAAAGGTAATTTACGAGAATTAATGGTACTACTCTCTAATATTACCCACAGTGCCGAAGGAATAAGAATTATTAATATCAACAACCATTTTTTATTTTTCATTTCAATATGTTTATTTTTATGTCAGTTCGAGTAGAAAATTCATGTCTCTTTTAAATTTTCGTATCTAGAACTGTTTTAATGCCTCTTCTCGATACAGCCTTCGTTCCTTAGGCTTACTCGAAGTGACATTAACTAATTACTCTTTAATAAAATCGATAATTCATTTAACTGTTCCAAACTTATTTCGCTTGGCGCATCAATCATTACATCACGTCCACTATTATTTTTTGGGAAAGCGATAAAATCGCGAATGCTATCTGCCCCGCCAAACAAGCTACACAATCGGTCAAAACCAAAAGCAATGCCTCCATGAGGTGGTGCACCATATTCAAAAGCGTTCATTAAAAACCCAAATTGTTTTTGCGCTTCTTCGTTTGTGAAACCAAGTATTTTAAACATTTTAGCCTGAAGCTCTTTGTTGTGTATACGAATACTTCCACCCCCTACTTCTACTCCGTTTATAACAATATCATATGCATTTGCTCTTACCTCACCTGGACTGGTTTCTAATAATTCAATATCCTCTGGCTTAGGGGATGTGAAAGGATGATGTTTTGCATGCCAGCGACCTGCCAACGACGCTAATAAATTCGGGTCGCCTTCGTTCCATTCTAACAAAGGAAAATCTATAACCCATAAACACGAGAATTTATTTTTATCGCGCAAACCTAATCGCGTTCCCATTTCTAAACGTAACTCGCTAGCCGCTTTGCGGGTTTTATCTTCGGCACCGGCCAATACTAATATTAAATCTCCCTTCTCTGCTCCACAAACTTCCACCCATTTTTTTAAATCTTCTTCACTGTAAAATTTATCTACACTGCTTTTAATAGTCCCGTCTCCATTATAACGCGCATTCACCAATCCTGTTGCACCAATTTGTGGACGTTTTACCCACTCTGTTAATTCATCTAACTGTTTGCGAGTATATTCAGCAGCACCCTTTGCACAAATTGCAATTACAGCTTCCGCATCATCAAATACTTTAAAATTTTTTCCTGAGGTAACACTTTTAAAATCGTTCAATTTCATGTCAAAACGAGTATCCGGCTTATCGTTACCATAATATTTCATGGCATTAGCGTAGGTCATACGTGGAATTTCAGGTATATCAATTCCTTTAACAGTTTTAAATAAATGTTTTACCAATCCTTCAAAGGTTTGTATAATGTCTTCCTGCTCCACAAAACTCATTTCACAGTCTATTTGCGTAAACTCAGGCTGACGGTCAGCACGTAAATCTTCATCTCTAAAACATTTTACTATTTGGTAATACCTATCAAAGCCGCTCACCATCAATAATTGTTTAAAAGTTTGCGGACTTTGAGGTAATGCGTAAAACTGTCCTGTATTCATACGACTTGGTACCACAAAATCTCGCGCGCCTTCGGGCGTAGATTTTATTAAAACAGGTGTTTCAACTTCTAAAAAATTTAGTTTATCAAGATAGTTACGTGTTTCAATAGCCAATCGGTGTCGCAATTCTAAATTTTTTCTAACGATATTGCGTCGCAAATCCAAATAACGGTATTTCATACGCAATTCGTCGCCACCATCGGTTTCATCTTCAATTGTGAATGGAGGAGTAATTGCTTTATTTAAAATAATAATTTTTTCCACTTTAATTTCAACATCACCGGTAGCCAGATTTTTATTTTTACTTTCTCTTTCTATTACTGTTCCGCTTACCTGCAAAACACATTCTCTAGCATAACCATCTTTATCAGAAATTGAATCAGAAATCATTAACTGAGTAATTCCGTATCTATCTCTTAAATCAATAAACGTTAAACCGCCCATTAATCTGGTTTTTTGTACCCAACCACAAAGGGTAACCGTTTGATTTACATGTTCTAATCTTAATTCTCCGCAAGTATGAGTTCGCAACATAATTTAAAAATTTGCATAAAATTACTCAATAAAGGCTAACTAAACTTAAAGAAATGGTAATAATTTATTAAGATAGAATGCGCTTAGTAATAGTAATTTTAACGTAAAGTTGGATTGGGTGTAAATTCTCATTGAAGTAATGAATAGATGATTGTTACTTCGTTTTAATTTTTTAAAAACATTTTATGAAAAATATAATATTAGGTCTGTTTTTAGTAACTATTTTAAGTAATTGTGGTGGTAAAAAAGAAACTACAACTGATGCGGAACAGGAAAATGAACAAAAAAGTAATGAATTAATTCGGATTAAAGGCAGCGAAACCGCAAGAAAAATTGTGATGGCCATAAACGATTTTTACAAAAAAACGAATCCAAATTCTCAAACCGATTATAGCGGTGGCGGTTCTAATTTAGGTATTATGAGTATGATGCATGGTGACGCAGATCTAATCGTAGTTTCTAGAGATTTAACTGAAGAAGAGCAATCAATATTTAAAGAAAAAAAATTAACTATTGATACTATTGCAATAGATGGCCTTGCTATTGTTGTAAACCATCAAAATCAAATAGATAATTTAACCAAACAGCAATTAAAAGAAATTTATGAAGGTAAACTAACCAATTGGCAACAAGTGGGCGGAAAGAATAAAATGATTAAAGTTTTTTCAAGAGAGTCTACATCTGGTACCTATACTTTATTTAAAGATAAAGTACTACATAATGCTAATTGTTTGGCCACTCATGTAAACATGAACTACAATGAAGATGTTGTTACAGGCGTTCAGGGAGATCCAAATAGTATTGGCTATGTGGGTCTAGGTTATACCTTGGGCAACGAATTAAAGGTTTTAGGCCTGTCCGATTCGACACACACCACACCTCATAAACCAGAATATGCTTCCATTATTTCTGGAGACTACATCTTAAAACGCTACATAACAATCATTTACGATAATTCCAACCCATTACTTAAAAATTATGTATCATGCGTTCATAATGAACATATTTATAAAATTATAAACGAATGTGGTTTTATTCCTTACAAAAGCTACAAAGCACAATAATTCACTTGCCATTTATTCTATAATTACAATATAATTGTAATTTTATAGGGTGATTAAGTCGTTTTATTTTATAATTACCTTAACTCTGTTAATTTTAAGTTTTGGTTGCAATATGGGAGAAAGCCTAAAAACCTCTTCCGTGAAAGATTCTTTAAAAATTCAATCTTCTTACTCTAAAAATAAGGAAGCTCCTATTGAAGACAGCTTAACCATATATACCAATATGGAACAAATAGCTTATTGTTTGCCATTGCCACTATACGAATATGTTGAGGATTTTGCCAAAAACGAAGTAAAGGCCAAACACGTTTTTAAACATAAAACTAAAGCCGACAATGAAATAATTGTTCAAGGCATGATGCGTAGTGATACCTCAGTTTCTATTGAAGATTATTTTAAAAATAGATATGCAGAATCTGAAGAGCAGGGAGAAATTATCGAAAAAAAAGAATTGCTAAAAAATAATCGCTGTTTTTATGCTAAAGGCTACATGTCAAATTTAATTTATGATTTTAGGTTTATACATGTTGTTTGGTTAAAAAAAGACGAGGTGGTTGTATTTTCAAGTACTTTCGATATTAATGATACCACGCTTTGGAATTCTAGATTAAACATTCTTTTAAAATCAAGTAGTTTGTGTAATTAAAAAAACCGGCTGCCATTATTTTCTGCAAGAAAAACTGTATTTTTAATGCAATGGAAAATAGCATTACTGAAAAAATAAAATTATTGGAAGATAAATATGCTCAAATGGGGCAAGACTTAAACGGTTACCTTGATGGCCTTTTACTATCTAATTATTTAACATATTGGGATTATATACAATTAGATACTTTACTCACATTACAAAATCCAAAAACGGATTTTCCTGATGAGCAAATTTTCATCATGTACCACCAAATAACCGAGTTGTACTTTAAATTAAGCCTTCACGAATTAGAACAAATAGCTAATAATGGCAAAAAAATTATGCCAAATGGCAAAGATGAAGGTTGGAACGAAAAAATAAGTGCAACATTTTTAACCGAGCGCTTAACCCGTATTAATAGATATTTTGAAGCGCTAACTAAAAGCTTTGAAATAATGGTGGACGGCATGGAAAAAGAACAATTTTTGCGTTACCGAATGGCTTTGTTGCCTGCAAGCGGTTTCCAGAGTGCACAGTACCGTATGATTGAAATTAGCGCCACTGATTTTATAAATTTGGTTGATAAAGATGTTAGACCTGATTACGAAAATAAAAATTCGTCAATCGAAGAATTGTTTCAACATATTTATTGGAACAAAGGAGCCACTGAACTTGCTACAGGTAAAAAAACCTTAACACTTAATCAATTCGAAAAAAAATATTCAAAAAAATTTATTGCCTTAGCTAAAGATTATGAGACAAAAAACGTTTGGCAAAAATATTTAAGCTTAAATGATACCGAAAAACAAAACCAATCTCTTATTAACGCGTTAAAACAACTTGATATTAACGTAAATATCAATTGGCCGTTGATGCACTACAAAAGTGCCGTACGCTACTTACAACAAAATACACAAGATATAGCTGCTACTGGCGGCACCAATTGGCAAAAATATTTACCGCCTCGTTTTCAAAAACGTATTTTTTACCCTAAAATTTGGAGCGAACAAGAAATTGAAGACTGGGGCAAAGGTTGGGTAGAAACAAATGTATTTAAAGTTTCTGGTTCCTAATTTCTTGTTAATATTAAACTTCAAACTAGAAATAAAAAACTCGTAAAAAATTATGTCAATATCAGTAAATAATGTAACTAAACTCTACGGTTCTCAAAAAGCACTTAACAATGTAAGTTTTGAAGTTAATGGAAATCAAATTGTAGGCTTTTTAGGACCAAATGGCGCTGGCAAAAGTACCATGATGAAAATACTAACCTGTTACATTCCTCAAACTGAGGGAAAAGCTTCTGTATGCGGTTTTGATGTTGCTACTCAGAGTTTAGAAGTTCGTAAACAAATTGGTTATCTCCCTGAACATAACCCTTTATATTTAGATATGTATGTAAAGGAATTTTTAGAATTTACCGGAAATATTTACAAACTTAAAAATATTAAAAGTCGCGTAAAAGAAATGATCGAAATAACCGGACTTCAAATTGAACAAAATAAAAAAATTGGAGCGTTAAGTAAAGGTTACCGTCAGCGTGTTGGCTTAGCGCAGGCTATGATTCACGACCCAAAAGTACTAATAATGGACGAGCCCACTACAGGTTTAGACCCTAATCAGTTGGATGAAATTCGTAATCTTATAAAAAATTTAGGAAAACAAAAAACAGTTATGCTTAGCACGCACATTATGCAAGAAGTAGAAGCTATTTGTGACCGAGTAATAATTATAAACAAGGGCGAAATTGTTGCTAACGATGACACTAAAAATCTTCAAAAAAATACGACTCAACAATTAATTACGGTTGAGTTCGATAAAGATGTTACCGAGTCCCAATTAGTATCCATTCATTTAATTGACCAAGCTAAAGCAATTAACAAAACTACTTGGTTATTAACGTCTAACAGTGCTGATGATGTGCGAAAAGCCATTTTTAACTTTGCCGTTTCTAATAATTTAAGCGTACTAACGTTAAATAAGGAAGAACAAAGGATAGAAGATGTGTTTAAAGAGCTTACAAAAAAGGTAAATTAATCTATATTTGAGTGCTAAGTATTGACAAAAAAGCTCCTTTTGTCTATAATTGTTGCCAATTGGCATATTTTAACGTTATTTATTCAAAAAAATTCTTTTATTTGTAATACAATAAGAAAGAGAATAAAGTACCATGAGAGCAAAAGCACCAGCAAAAGTACCAGAAGTAAAAGGTAGTACTTACCTTGTTAAATTACGTATTGATAAAAGAACCGTTATAACTGTTAGAAATAAAGAAAGTTTAAAGCGTTGGATGGCGAAATACCCAGAAGCCGTTGAAGTATTTTAATTTATAATGCCCTTTTATTGTGAGTTCTTTACCCACATCCAATTATTGCGTGGTTATCTTCACCTCCACAAAAAGTGATAATTTACACGATTACAAAGAAATGGATGACTTGACAATGGATTTAGCTAAAAAGCAGTCCGGATTTATTGCTTAGGAAAGTGTAAATCAAAATAATAGAGGCATTTAATAGCAAAAGACAAAGCTAAAAAGTGCTACAAGCGCTATTTGTAGCAAATATGTTTTGTTGAAAACAGTCACGCATTCAATAACGAAACTTACCATAAACTTAATTAAAAAGGCGACTAAAATTAGTCGCCTTTTTTACAATTAATATAACAAGTAAGGTTACTTTTGCTTAAATCCAATTAATATTACAGCACAACCAGATCCTGGGTTTTTATTTGCATCTAGTTGAGCCTCAATCGTAGTTTCTAAAGTAGATTTTACTTTAAAATCCCAAAAAGGAGCATTTTTTTGATTGCGATTTGAAAATAATAAATGACGGTCTTGGTCATAAATATTAAAAATTAAATTACCATCACTAGTGCCACTGCAAGCGGCAATACGGTAAGTGGTTTCACCAAAAAATGTAGTGTGAAATTCAGCAGTTTCCTCAGAGTTTAATAACAACGCACGATATTGTTGCCCATCAGAAATGAAAGTAGAAATGATATGTTTTGCGCAAATATTTGCTATAGTATCACATTGCGCTGCTGCCTTATTAAAACAAAGTGTTGAAATAACAAACGATAGCGCTAAAATAATTTTCTTCATATTAAAAACGGTTTACTGAATTATGATTGTGTGTTATTGGTTATTTTATTTCTGATGCTTTTTATCTTTTCACTAATTTGAGCTATTTGTTCAGGAGAAACAGTCACTTCAGTAGTACTATTAATGTATGTAATGTGTTTTTCAGCATCAGTTGTAGGTTCAACAAAAGTATATTTAAATTGTATACCATCATAAACTTTGCTTAAGTCAGTTAACTCTTTGGTTAACTCAACTACCTCTGGAGAAGAATTACTTCCTAATATTTTAATTAAGCTGCCCAAAGTTTGTTTTTGTTCGGCAATTCGGTATTTTAATTCATCATTAGGCTTAGACTTGAAAGCAGAAGTAGAGAAATATAAACTTTCAATCCAACCACCGGTCAAAATCAGGCTACTTACGTCGTTACGTTGATTACTTTTTAAATAAGCATCACTACTTCTGTAGGCAATACCAACTAAAACCATCATACTATCTTTGTTAGTCATATTTTTTTGAATACGCTCCATCGTTGTTGCATCAAAAGCAGCGCTAATTCCCAATTTATCTGCTAATTGCTTTACCGAAGCCAAATAACCAATAGCATCTTGAGTTTGGTTATATAACGAAACATATCCTAAGTCAGCACCATAAATTCCTAAGTTCAACGAACGAGCATAATCAGTGCTAAACGTGTTTACTTTATTTGAAGCATTTAAAACAGCTTTATCGTAAGTAATGCCGCTTTTTTGAATTAATAATGCCGTTTGAATTGGAGAAGGAACACTAAACAATTCGCCACTAATGTTAAACTGAGTTGTTTTAATTGTATCGGTAACCTCTACAATTTCCTCTGTTTTTTCCTTAGTTTTGTCTCCCCCGCACGATACCAATAAGAATGAACTTATAGTTAGTGCAATAAAATATTTATTTAACATAATTTTCTTAATATTCATCGATAAAATAAGCCTATTTAAAGATTAAATTTGAACCGCAAGTAAGCAAAAATTAATGAACTACACAAATATTTAATTAACACATTTGATAATAAATTGTTAAAAACATTTTTTAAGTGTTTTTAGCGTTTATCCAATTAAAATAAATTAGTTTAGGGCTTTAAATAATTTAAAAAACTACTTTTAGGCTTTAAAATAATTAATTTAATTTATGAAAAATATTACAGTAATTGGTAGCGGAACAATGGGCAATGGTATTGCACATACATTTGCGCAGTTTGGATATAACGTTAGTTTGGTGGATATAAATGAAAGCGCACTGCAAAAAGCAATTGCTACAATTACAAAAAATTTAGATCGTCAGGTGCAAAAAGGCTCAATTACCGAAGAAGTAAAAAACAGCACTTTAAAAAACATTACAACATTTACCGACATTACAAAATGCGCGCCAACAGCTGATTTGGTGGTAGAAGCCGCTAGCGAAAATGTAGATATTAAATTAAAAATATTTAAGCAGTTAGATGAAATTTGTCCTCCACAAACAATTTTAGCTAGCAATACTTCTTCCATTTCTATTACGCACATTGCCTCTATAACTAAGCGCGCTGACAAAGTAATCGGCATGCATTTCATGAATCCTGTGCCGGTAATGAAATTAATTGAAGTAATTCGTGGTTATTCAACCAGCAACGATGTGTGCAGCTTAATTATGGAGACTTCAAAAAAATTAAATAAAATTCCGGTTGAAGTAAACGATTACCCTGGTTTTGTGGCAAATAAAATTTTAATGCCAATGATTAACGAAGCTATAATCACCTTATACGAAGGCGTTGCCGGCGTTGAAGAAATTGATACCGTTATGAAATTAGGAATGGCTCACCCAATGGGACCGTTGCAATTAGCCGATTTTATTGGGTTAGACGTGTGCTTAAATATTTTACGTGTGTTACAAGACGGTTTTGGTAATCCTAAATATGCACCATGTCCTTTATTAGTTAATATGGTAACTGCAGGACATCTAGGTGTTAAATCAGCTAAAGGATTTTATGATTACAGCTCAGGTTCTAAAGAATTAATTTTAGCAGACAGATTTAAAAAACAAACCGAATTAGTTTAATTTTTTGGCAGCACCTTATAAAAATATTTTACCAATCGAGTATCCCAACATTCCAAGTGCTGGGGTGTATTATTTTAATACCAACAGCGGATTAAGGTATGAAGTTAGATTTGGGCGTTTGCAAGATAATATTTTACATGCCAATATTGTTTTTGGTGTTATTAACGACGAGTTTGAAGGAGAAGAATACGTGGCCACTAATCGTGGTGAGGTTTATCAAGTAATGAATACAATTGTAGAGATTGTAAAAAATTACATGAAAGAACATCCTAAGGTAAACGTTTATGAATTCAACGCTGTTGGTCGCGATGATGAAGATGACAGTAAAGAAAACGCCCGAATGCTTTTATACAAACGTTTTTTACCAAAAATATTTGAGCAAGGCTGGAAATTTAAAATAGACGGCAACTTTGCTTTAGTAACCGCCATATAATTTATAATTTACAAATTATTTAACACAGAGTAAAAGAGTTAACGAGAACACTGAGTTAAATAAAAAATAAATAATTCTGTGTCCTCTTAAACTCTAAACCTCTGTGTTGAAATAATGCGCATCTTAATCGCCGACGAAAACCACCCTACTCTTCATCAAACGCTTATAAACGCTGGTTTTGAATGTGATTTGTTTTTTGATAAAACCGCTTCAGAACTGCAGAACCTTTTACCCAATTACGATGGCTTAGTCATTCGCAGTAAGTTTAAACTGACAAAAGAAGTATTATCCACTTGCCCAAAACTAAAATGTATTGGCAGAGTTGGTGCCGGCATGGAAAATATTGACACTGCTTTTGCTGCTCAAAAAAACATAATATGCGTAAATGCCCCAGAAGGCAACCGTGACGCGGTGGGCGAGCACGCCTTAGGTATGCTTCTGATGCTGTTGAATAATTTAAAAAAAGCAGATGCGGAAGTGAGAGAAGGCATTTGGTTACGCGCCGAAAACCGTGGATACGAAATAACCGGCAAAACTATTGGCATTATTGGCTTCGGACATATGGGTAGTAATTTTGCACAAAAACTAAGTGGTTTTAATTGCAAAATTTTAGCTTACGACAAATATAAAACACATTTCGGTAACGAGTTTGTAAAAGAATCTTCGCTAGAAGAAATTTTTGAAAATGCTGATATTGTTAGCTTGCACATACCCTTAACTTCTGAAACAGAATTTATGGTAAACGCAAATTTCATTCATCAATTTAAAAAACCAATATATATCATCAACACAGCACGCGGCAAATGTATTAATACCGAAGATTTAGTAGAAGCCTTAAAACAAAAAAAAGTCACAGGCGCTTGCATAGATGTGTTGGAATACGAAGCTGTATCGTTTGAAAATATTGATAAATCAACACTTCCAGAAGCATTTACTTATTTAATAAAAGCAAAAAATGTTATTCTAACACCACATATTGCCGGCTGGACTTACGAAAGCAATTACAAAATGAGTTTGATTGTTGCCGAAAAAATGATTAAAGCTTTAAAAAGTTTATCTTAGAGCAATGAAATTTTTTTGGCTTTTTTTTGGCTGTTTACTTAGTATTCAAATTTGTTTTGCGCAACAACCCGCTTATTATATACTCGGAGAAGAGCAATTTAGAGGGATTCAAATATACGACGTCATACAAGACCAAGAGCAAAACTATTGGTTTGCCACCAATGAAGGTATTTATTTTTACGATTACTATACCTTTAAAAAAGTTGAATGTGATAAAGCCAAAAGTAATTCGGTATTTAATTTTACAAAAAATAATGAAGGCACTATTTATTGCCACAATTTAAACAACCAAGTTTTTCAAATAAAAGCAAAAGAATTTAAATTATTTTACGAACTATCGGATGAAGAAACCAACCCTGATATAAGTTTAACAATTGCAAATGATGGCAATGTTGTAATTGGCGCAAAAAAAATTATTGTTCTCAATAAAAATGGAAATAAAATTTTAGAGTTCGATATAAATAAAAAATATTTAGGTCCAGCTTATAAAGCTATAGATAATAGAATTCAATTTAATATAAGTAATTCCGATTCTATTGTTTCGTATTCTAAAGGCGTATTTTCAAAACATAAACTACTCTATTTATCAGGTAAACCAGAAAGAACTGGCGTGTTAAAATTCTTCCGTAGAAAAAATATTTGTTATGCAATTGACCTAAAAAGCAAAATAACATTTGCTTACAATCCTTTAAAATTTGAGTTAACCTCTTTACCTAACCAGGATATCTATACAGATTCCCTTTTTAAAAGAAGCCAGTCTGTAAGGATTTATGAAACCGAAAATCAATTATGGGTGGTGGGTACTTTACCCGGCGTTACAATAATACAAGATGATTTATTTTCAGCAAATAATTCTATTTATTACAAAGATTATTATATATCAGATGTATATAAAGACTTTGAAGGCAACATCCTTTTAAGCACCTTCGACAAAGGTATTTTAGTAATTCCCGATTTAAAAGTTCCGGATGTTATCAATTCCTTTCGCACCGATCCTGTTACATCTTTATATTCTGACACTGATTTAGGTTTACTTTTAGGCTCTTCTAAAGGTACATTGTTCTCATACTCCAATGGCGTTTTTAAAAACATCAACAACAATAATAAACGCCCAATTGAAGGAATTTATGGAGATGCTAAAAGTAAATTAATAGTATTTGATGATGGATTAATTCGTGCATATAATAAACAAACAAAGGAGATAATAAACGTAGCAGAATCGTCATTAAAAGATGCCGTATTTGTTTCCGAAAATCAATTTTATCTCGGCACAAATAACGGCATTATAAAATGTAATTGGCAACACACAAATAAATTTACGGTTGAGTGGGTAAAAGATTTAAATATTAGAATATATTCTTTAGAGTATGATTCTGAAAAAAAATTACTGTATGCAGCAACTTCTTATGGTTTGCTTTCAATAAGTAATTTGGGAATTATAAAAAAAATAATCTATAAAAACGAAACGGTATTCTCAAAATCTTTACATTACAATTCAGGTAAACTGTTTGTTCCTACTGCTAAAAATGGAATTCTGATAATTGAAGGGAGCGAGGTAAAGGATTCTATTTTACCAATAATATCTGGTAAAACAGAAGTACTTACTAAAATTAATATCTATCAACATACTATTATAGCTAAATCACCCAATGGTTTTTTTCAATTTGATATGCGGGGTAAATTATTAAAATCTCTTCATACTATTTTTGGTTTTTCTGCACATCGTGTCATTGATTTTACCTTTCAAGAGAATAAACTTTGGGTAAGCCATTCAGGCGGTATGCAACAAATAGATTTGAAGTATAAACAAAGTAATCTATCAAAACCAGTAATTAAGGTAAACGAAATTTTTGTAAATGATTTACCAATTGCTATGTCAACTCAAAATTACTTTAACAGTAAGCAACGCAAAATTCAATTTATACTCTCATCACCAACTTTGCGTAATCGAGAAGCAATAAACTATTACTATAAACTGGAAGGTTATGATACTAAATGGAACATAAATAATTACACTTCCAATCAAATAACATATAACGCACTTGCCCCAGGAAATTATAATTTTCAGGTTAAAATCGAAAATCAGGGGATTTTTAGTAACCCCATATTTTATTCCTTCAGTATTGCTCAGCCTTTTTATAATCGTTGGTGGTTTATTGTATGCAGTGCACTACTTTTTTTAGGGTTAGTCATAATTATTTATCGTAGGCAGTTAACCATTCAACAAAAAAAATCAGAGCAAATTAATGAATTAAACGCATCTAAACTTATTGCCATTCAATCGCAAATGAATCCGCATTTTATTTTCAATGCGCTTAACTCTATTCAGGATCTGGTATTAAAAGGTGATATCGAACATTCCTACTCTTTCATTACCACCTTTTCAAATCTTGTACGAAGGACATTAAGCTATTCCGAAAAAGACTTTATAGATTTTGATCAGGAAATAAAATTATTGGAAATCTATTTATCTTTAGAAAAATTAAGATTTAAGAAAGATTTAAAATATGAAATTGATTATAAAACCGTTGAAGACATTATGCTTCCACCGCTTTTAATTCAACCCTTTGTTGAAAACGCATTAATACACGGCTTGCTTCATAAAGCAGGAGAAAAGCACTTAAAAATTAATTTTGAACTTAAGGACATGTTAATCTGCACTATTCAAGATAACGGTATTGGACGCGAAAAAGCAAAAGCGATTAAGCTTCGGCAAAACTCTGAACACGAATCTTTTTCGGGCAAAGCCATTCATAAACGTTTCGAAATTTTGAGCAATGTATTTGATGGAAATTTTGGGTATGTGTACCAAGATTTATACCAAAACGATGAAGCGGTTGGAACAAAAGTTACTTTAAGTATTCCAATAAAACACAAATTTTAAGCCATTCCTAAAGCAAATGATACGATTACTAAATTAAACTTTATAAATTACAAAACAGCATTTAAGTTTACAAAAAATGAGCAAACTAAGAGCCATATTAGTAGATGACGAAGAAGGTGCGAGAGATGTACTTCAAAATTTATTATTACGTTTTTGTCCCAATGTTGAACTCATTGCCAAATGCGAAAACCTTACTAAAGCCATAGAGACAATTACTAAAGAAAAACCTGATTTGGTTTTTTTAGATATTGAAATGCCTAACTATGCGGGCTACGAAATAGTTAATTTTTTTAAGGAAATAAATTTCGAAATTATATTTGTAACCGCTTACGATCAATATGCCATTAAAGCTTTTGAAATATCTGCAATAGATTATTTATTAAAACCCATAGACATTGACCGTTTAAAATTGTCGGTTGAAAGAGCGCTTCAGCGCCGAAACATTCAACAGCAGTCGCAACGTTTGGCATTGTTAAGTAACACTCTAGAAAGCAAGCAACTTAAAAATATTGTAATAAGTGATAAAGGTGAGCAACACATTATAGCCATCGAAAAAATAATTGCAATAGAAGCACAAGAATCCTATTGTACCATTTATACACTTGATAAACAATTTGTAGCCAGTAAAAATTTAAAACATTTTGAAACGGTATTACAAAGTTTATCTCAATTTTTTAGGGTGCATAAATCATGGCTGGTAAATAAAAATTACATAAAACATTATTCTAAATCCGACCTTACCATTCATCTCTCAAATGGGTTAACCACTAAACTCTCTAAATATAAAAAAGCGGAGTTTGAACAAGCTATCTCTTCCTAAAAACTGCCATTGCTAAAGTAGTTTGGCTGTTGCTAAAGAATAAAAAAACGCAGCAAGTAATTAAATTATTTTTATGAAAAATAAATAATTTAATCATGAAAAAAAATCGTATACCATTTAAAATTATTACGGGTCTTGTGCTTTGCGCTTATGTAAGCACCAACGCTAAAGAACAGTTGGGAGCCAAGTCAGCCTCAAACACAATTAGCTTTACTGAAAATAAAGGGCAAGTTTACGACCAAAATTACAAACCACGCCCTGATGTATTGTTTGGCTCAATGACAGGAAATATGGCGGTTCACATAAAAAACAATGGTGTTAGCTATCAGTTGTATAAAGTAAACAGCTACAAAGAAGTAGTAGATGAAAAAACAAAAGTAAAGCACAATGAAATAGATAAACAAACCATTTATAGAGTTGATTTAAATTGGGTAAATGCCAACCAAAATTTTGTAACCACACACGATGAAACCTTGCCTGGTTATAACAATTACTATTTTGAAAGTTGCCCAAATGGCGCACTAAATGTAAAAAGTTACACAGGCATTACACTAAATAATTTATACAATGGGATTAATTTACATTATTACCAAAAAAATGGCGACCTAAAACACGATTATATTGTAGCACCGCATTCTAATTACAAACAAATACAATTAAACGTTCAAGGGGCTACTGTTAGCATTAATAAAGACGGCACTCTGTTACTAAAAACACCATTCGGAAAAATACAAGAAGGTGCTCCTATAGTTTATCAAAACGGTAAACAACTAAAAGCTAATTGGGAATTAAAAACAAACAGTACAGAAAATACAACCTTAAGTTTTAATATAGAAAATTACAACTCTGCCCAAGAATTAATAATTGATCCTGTTACACGTTTGTGGGGAACCTATTATGGAGCTAATGGTGATGAATTCGGAAATTCCTGTGCTACAGATATTAATGGTAATGTGTTTATGACGGGATATTCAGCAACCCTTGGGGGCACAATAATTGCCACTACAGGGTCGCATCAAAGCACATCTGGAGGAAACACAGATGCTTTTTTAGTAAAAT
Organism: Bacteroidota bacterium; assembly: GCA_033763945.1. Classification (GTDB taxonomy): domain Bacteria; phylum Bacteroidota; class Bacteroidia; order B-17B0; family Aurantibacillaceae; genus Aurantibacillus. Next base: position 174,745 of record JANRJN010000007.1, read on the forward strand.
TTAATAGCAACGGAGTAAGGCAATGGGGCACCTATTATGGCGGTGCGGGTTACGATGAAGGAAAATCTTGTGCCGCAGATGCAACCAGCAATATCTATTTAGTTGGAACAACTCAATCTTCTGTTGGAACAGTAATTGCTACTAATCAACATCAAGGTATATTTGGTGGCGGAACAAACGATGCTTTTTTAGTAAAATTTAATAGTAGTGGCGTGCGTCAATGGGGTACTTACTATGGTGGAAGCGGCAACGATCTGGGGCTTTCTTGCCATGTTTATTCAACTAGCGATGTATATATAGCGGGCACAACGGCTTCTACCGGTACGGTAATTGCAACTGTTGGCTCTCATCAAGCCGTAAATGGTGGAGGTACAGAGGACGCCTTTCTTGCAAAATTTAATAGTAGTGGTATAAGACAATGGGGAACTTATTACGGCGGTACTGGCTCAGACTTTGGTAACTCATGTAAATCTGATAATTCAGGGAATATCTATTTAACTGGTTCAACAACGTCAAATACAGGTACGGTAATTGCCACTGCAGGTGCTCATCAAAGCGTTCATGGCGTTGCTTATGATGCTTTCTTAGTTAAATTTAATAGCAATGGAATAAGGCAGTGGGGAACCTACTGCGGTTCAAATTTTAATGAATTAAGCAATTCATGCGCAACGGATGCTAGTGGTAACGTATATATTGCAGGCAAAACAGTTGTTAGTAGCGGGACAGTAATTGCTACAGTGGGCTCGCACCAATTTAATTTTGGTGGAGGTTCTGATGCTTTTTTAATAAAGTTTAATAGTGCAGGTGTAAGACAATGGGGGACTTATTATGGCGGTGCCGATTTTGAAGAAGGTAATGCGTGTGCTACAGACCCAAGTGGCAATGTTTATTTAGCAGGAGTTACACAAACAATCAGCACCGGTACTGTTGTTGCTACTCCAGGTTCATATCAAAGTACATCTGGTTCAGGAACAAATGATGCATTTATTGTAAAATTTAATACTAATGGTGTTCGACTAGTGGGTACTTACTATGGAGGCACTGGCTACAATGCAGGTTTAGGGTGCGCTACAGATGGAAACGGAGATATATATTTAGTTGGGAGAACACAAACCACCACAAGTGTGTCAATAGCTTCTAATGGTGCACATCAAACAAATTTTGGCGGTGGTAATAACGACGCATTTTTAGTTAAATTTTCTTCAAATTGTACAGCACCAACTAACCCAACAAACACCACACCACTTACAAACCAAACTATTTGTGCAGGTAACTTCGCAACGCTAAGTGCCACAAGTGGAGCCAACGCAATTAACTGGTATGCTACTCCAACTTCTACAACTTTACTTGGCACAGGTAATTCATTTGCTACTACAACATTGGCAATTGGCAGCTACTCTTATTATGCCGAAGCAAGTAGCTGTACAGTAAGTGCTACAAGAACTGAAATTACAGTTAATGTTCAGTTATGCACAGGTATAAACGAATTAAAGAATAATCCGAATCAATTAATTAAAGTGTATCCTAATCCAGCCCACTCTATAATATATATTGATGTGGAAAATATAGATGAAAACACCAACGTTTTTGTACGTAATATGTTAGGGCAATTTGTGATGAATGAAACAATTAATACTAAACATGTGCCGCTCAATATTTTTGATTTACCCAGCGGAATTTATTTTATTCAATTAATAAACAATACAAATATTGTTAGTACATATAAATTTGTGAAAGAGTAATATCTAATCATTTATTTTATTTAATTAAAGAGTCCGAGCTATAGTTCGGACTCTTTTTTGTCTATTGCTAAAGTAATTTGGCTGTTGCTGAGGTTATTTTAAATACACTACTTTTTATATTTTACTTTGAAGAAATAATTTATAGAAAATGAAAAAACAATTTACAAATCAAAAAAACCAATTTAAAAAGACTATTAACAATGTTATAGTTCTTTTAATGTTCTTAAGTCTAAAAGCCTTCTCCCAAACCGGCGCTGCAATTAAATTAGATGGAAGCGGTGATTTAATAAATTTAGGTGCTGCACTAACCAACTCGCTAAATGGGGGAAATAAACTAACAATTGAGGCCTGGGTAAACACAGCAACAAATAGTGGCGGTCATGGACCAATAATTGGAAATCATCAAACCAATGCGGCAGGAGCGTTTTCGTTTTTACTAAGAAGAGAAAATGCGCATCACGTTTTTTGGGTAGGTAACAGCACCAATCAATATGCTACCGTTAGTTTAAACACTTCTACCTTAAATACATGGATTCATCTTGCTTGCGTTTGGAATGGAACAGTGGCTAGCATCTATGTAAACGGCGCGCTTACGGCTTCTACAACACCTGCTTTGGCTACCTTACAAAATACAGTTAACCATGTTTACATTGGTGGTGCACCGCTGGCAGGCGAACATTTTAATGGTATGATTGACGAGGTGAGAATATGGAATGTAGCCCGAACAAAATGTGAAATAAACACATATAAAAACTGTGAAATTCCTAATAACTCTCCGGGTTTATTAGTTAATTATCATTTTAATCAAGGTATTGCAGCAGGTAGCAATACAACAATTAGTACTTTATCAGATGCAAGTTCAAATAACTTAACGGGTACACTAACTGCTATAACGTTAACAGGCACAGCATCAAATTGGGTTGCTCCTGGTGGCGTGGTATCCGGCTCTACAACTGCACTAGCAGGGCCAAGTTACAGCGCAACTTCCTTATCAGTTTGTTCTGGTAACACAATTTCGTTAACTAGTACTGGTGCCACATCATTTTCATGGTCGCCTGCAATTACTAATAGTGTTGCATTTACACCAACTACCAGTATGGGTTATACCATTACAAACACAAACAATGTTACCAGTTGCAGCAATACTGCCGTGGCAAACGTAACAGTTAATGCGTTACCAACTATTACCGTTAATACTACTAACACAGTATTATGCGTTGGTCAAACAGTAACATTAACTGCCAGTGGTACTTCTACGTCTTATGTTTGGAATACAAGCGCAACAGGAAATAGTATTTCTGTTTCGCCAACGATAACTACCAACTATACTGTTACAGGCACAGGACTAAACAACTGTGTAAATAAATCCGTAATTACACAAAGCGTTAGTTTATGTACAGGCATTAACCAAACACAAAATACAGGTTATAATTTAAGCGTTTTTCCTAATCCAAGTTCAACAAACTTAACTATAAAAACAAACGACGAGATTCAAATCGTTTCTATTTACAATAGCTTAGGTGCTTTAGTGCAAACAGAAAAATCAAACAGTTTCTCGGTTAATCAATTAGCCCCTGGATTATATATTTTAAATATTAAAACAGAAAATGGAACTAGCATAGTACGTTTTATAAAAGAATAACAAATTAACTTCGCTAAAACAAAAAGAACTCATTCCATCGAATGGGTTCTTTTTTTTATCCATTCCTAAACTAGTTTGGCTATTGCTGAAGTATGATAATTTTTTCCATAGGGTTCGTAGTACTTTTAACAAAAAATATTATATGAAAAGATTAGGATTACTCGTACTGTTTTTAAATGCGTTTTTGTCGAAAGCCCAAGAAAGTCAAGAGATTACTGCTTTGAAATGGAAGGATGGAGTTTATGATCAGTATACAGTTGATTTTTTTAATGATTCGAAATGGCAAAAAAGTACTGAAAAGGTGAATCTAACCATAAAAAAGGGGAACAAAAATAAGTCTATAAAAATCTCGCTCAAGGGGGTGCTAATAACACCTCGTGAATTTACTCATAACGATTCATTATCTACACCTTTTGTACGTTATTATACAAATAAAGAGACCTATGATGATTATAAAGTATACTTTAATAACAATACTATTGTAATGTTTACAGTAAAAAAAATGGCAGCTAAACCAGAAATTCAACTTATGTATTTTTTCGGACAGGCTCCCCAAAATAACATTAAAGAAGAAATTCTAACGTATTTAGAACAAACAAGTTCGTACTTCGTTCCTACGTCAATTTATGAATCGAAAGATATTGAAAGCATTACCGCTAAAATTATTTCTGAAACTGACGAACTTTCCTCAGGAACTTATATAGAATTGGGACTAATTTTTAAAATGAAATCGGGCATGGAAGTACAATCGAAAAATTTAGGGGGAAACATAGATCTTAAAAATTTTAAAATAAGTTCTGACCAATTAAAAGAATATTTAGAAGGGAAAAAATCGGTTTGGAAAGTAGATTGTAGTAAAACAATAAATAAAGAAATGGAAATAATTGTCTGGTTAATTTATTCTCCAAACGATAAATTTAAAACACTTATTCCAGTTAAATGCGATACCGAAAACTCACCAGTAGTAATACAAGGTAAAATTATTAATGAATATGACGCAGTAATTTATAATTCAGAAATAGGTAATGTAACATTAAAAAAACTAGAAGGAACAGGTTACAGCACTTATCCAAATGCTTTGAAAGAACTTTTTGATAAAAAAAATATCGAAACAGATTTAATTCGAGTTAGTAAAAACAATAAAATTGGATATATCAATAAAAATGGAAAGCTGATTATACCTTTAGAATATGACGGCGGTGGTATTAGTGATTTTAAGAACAAAGTTATACCGGTATACAAAAACGGAAAGTGGGGCTTTATTAACTTTCAGAATAAAGTAATTACTGATTTCATTTATGATAAAGTCTATAAAGAATCAAATGGTGTAACATCGGTTGTAAAAGATAATAAATGCGGATATGTAAATGCTGAGGGAAAGCAATTTGTAAATACTATTTACGACAATGCCTTTGATTTTAACAGCTTGAATAGTGCAGTGGTTAAATTAAATAACAAGTATGGCTGTATTGATAAAACAGGAAAAATCGTAGTTCAAATAGATTATGAGAAAAGTCCAAGAGCATTAAACAGCGATTTGTTTGTGGTTCATAAAAATGACAAATACGGCATTATAAAAAAAGATGGTAAAATGCTATTTGATTATAAATACGACGAAATATATAATTGCGGTACAGCTTGGGGCAATGCTAAAGACTGCGAAAAATACATTCGGGTAAAAAAAGACGGCCTTTATGGCTTTGTAAAAACAGATGGAACTGTTTTTAGAGAGTGTATTTTTAATACAGCTAATGATTTTTCAGGCAACATCGCATCCATTACAAAAACTGAAAATGGGGTTGAAAAAAAAGGGCAATTACTTCTTAATGCAAGTGATGGAAAAGGTAATGTTTATAAAAATGGCTATGAAAATTTACAAGAAATTGAGCAAGAAAAAGACGATGTTACCACTTCCAGTAAATCAAATACTAAAAGTGGAACAAAAGCAGTATCCGATAAAAAAACGCTTAAAAACACGGGTAAAAATCCCTTGTATTACAGAACAAGCAAAGGTGGTTCTGCCTCGCATTTAAATGGAGGAAGTTCAACAACCATATCCTGTAGCAATCCAATTTATTATTGCAATGATGATGGTAAAGGAAACCATACCGTTACCGGACAATTAATTTCGGGAGCTAATCAAGATTGTGGAAGCACAGTTACTGCACAGGGAGGAAATTAAGAGAATTACCATTGCTAAATCCAAACGTCCATTGCTAAAGAATAAATATTATTAAAGCAACAAGCTATTACTTTTATAAAAAATTAAATTTATGAAAACTAAAAACCTTTTATTTTATACCTGCCTTTTATTTGGATCTTTATTAAATGCGCAAGAAGATCAAACAGCTAAAGCTACAAAAATGGGCGACGGACCATTTATGAGATATGTAATTACCGAAAGTAGTGGTAATTATTCCTATGGTGGCATACATAAAGAAGTGTATACGTTTACTTTTAAACCTTACGAAGTAGATTTTAAAGAAGTAGAAATTAAAGAAGCCGAAAAAACGTCGACTGATAATTATTACCCCGATGAAGAAGCTTTTCCTGCAACGTATGTTTGGGGAAGATTAAATACTGAAGCCTGTATGAAAGGTTGGAACTACATTGAGTTCCGCAAAGAAAATAGAATGGTAATTTTAGACGAATGGATTTATATTTTAGAAAAATGGAAAAACAAAGACAGTTACGTGATACAAAAATGTTTTAAAAAAGGCGAACTTTCGGGCTTTAAACATACCAAAAAAGCATTTGGCGCTGCAAAGGAAATGGAAAAAGCTAATCATAAAGAAACACTTCAAAAATATTTAGACGAGGCTTTTAAAAAACAAAGTGAATTATTACCCGCATGGCAGGCAAACAACAAATCAAAAATTGACTTACAAAAAGCTAAAAAGGATAGATATCAATTCACCATAGATTCTGTAAACGGTAATTATTGGAACACTGCTGAGGGGAAAAGAGTAAAAGCTCAACTTGACAGAAAGGCTGGTCAAGCAAAAATTACGCTTGTAAATGATTTAAGTATAGACTTGTTATTGCGCCATGGTCAAGGTGTATCTACGCGATTAAAACCAGGAGAAAAAAAGCAATTTGAGTGTTCTGGAGACAAAGTAAGAAAAGGTAAACCACGTGCAAATAATACAATCCAGTTCGATGACACAGATGTGATTTTAATTGAATCAGATGGAAAAGGATGTGGACAAACGATTAATGCATCTACGGTGTATAAATAAAAGAACTTATTTTAATTTTTAGAAAAGGAGAAAAAACTCACCATTACAGGTGAGTTTTTTTTTGTCACTTCGAGTTAGTTTGAGGAACGAAAAATGTATCGAGAAGCGACTCCACAACAGTTCTCGATACGCTCTCACGCTATCGCGTTTTCGCTACTCGAACTGACAACCACACTGTCACTTCGAGTAGGACTGAGGAACGAAGTCCGTATCGAGAAGTGACTTACTAATCAGTTCTCGATACACTCTCACGCCATTTCGTCATCGCGAGGAAGAATGACGAAGCAATCTCATTTAGTAAAACAATGCTCCACCATCACTCCTGTTACCTGTCAAACGAAGGGTTCAAATGTCTAACTTCGTCTTTGCGAGGAGGCACGACGAAGCAATCTCAAAGTAAAACAGATTGCCACGCTTTCACTCGCAATGACGGTTGTATGTCATACTGAGCGGAGTAAAAGGATACAAAAATCACACAAAAAATTAATTTTTTTATTCCCTTTTTATTCGTATATTTGCAATCCAAAATTAATGGCTTCGTAGCTCAACTGAATAGAGCATCTGACTACGGATCAGAAGGTTAGGGGTTTGAATCCCTTCGAGGTCACTTAAAAAAAGCTCTCTAATTTTTAGAGGGCTTTTTTATTGCCTGGCACTTCGAGTAGGACTGAGGAACGAAGTCCGTATCGAGAAGGGCTACCACAATCAGTTCTCGATACGCTCCTACCGTCGCTACTCGAACTGACACCAATACTGTCACTTCGAGTGATTTTTTTGCCTGCCTCCTGCAAAAAATTGTATCGAGAAGTGCCTCAAAAACAGTTCTCGATACACTCTCACGCTATCGCGTGATCGTTACTCGAACTGACAACCACACTGTCACTTCGAGTAGGACTGAGGAACGAAGTCCGTATCGAGAAGTGAACTACCATTCAGTTATCGATACGCTTCGTTACTCGAACTGACAAGAGCCCCTACCCCATCTTAGCCACCGCCTCAATAATATCGTGCTTGGTAATAATGTGCATGTTACCGCCCAGGTCTTTTAATAGAACAGCGTTGTTATCTTTGGTAATTAATTTACTCACATCTTCAATGCTGGCTTGCTCGCCAACCGTTGGAAACGGCGCTTGCATCACCGATTTTACGGTTTGATTTTTAACATCGTTGTTCTCAATTAACTTATTAAACAAATAATTATCGTTTAACGAACCCACGTAGTGTCCTTTATCCGTTACCGGAATTTGCGAAATATTGTATTTATTCAATAAAGTTAAGGCTTCCGACACATTTACGTTTACATCCACCGTTAATAATTTTTGGTTTTTGTGGTTAGCTACTAAGTCAACAGCCTTAGGTTTGGTAACCTCTAAAAAGTTGCGGTCGCGCATCCAATCGTCGTTAAACATTTTGCCCATGTAACGTGTGCCGTGGTCGTGGAAAATAACAACTACCACATCACCTTTTTTGAACATATCTTTCATTTGCAGTAAACCGGCCATGGCGCTACCGGCGCTGTTACCCACAAAAATACCTTCTTCTTTTGGTATACGGCGGGTCATCACGGCGGCGTCTTTATCCGTTACTTTTTCAAAATGGTCAATAATATTAAAATCAACGTTGGCCGGTAAAAAATCTTCGCCAATCCCTTCAGTGATGTAAGGGTAAATCTCGTTCTTATCAAAAATGCCGGTTTCTTTGTATTTTTTAAATACCGACCCGTAAGTATCAATTCCTAAAATTTTAATATTCGGATTTTTTTCTTTTAAATACTTTCCGGTTCCGCAAATAGTACCGCCGGTGCCAACACCAACAACTAAATGCGTAATTTTTCCATCGGTTTGATCCCAAATTTCAGGGCCGGTTTGTTCGTAATGCGCTTGCGAATTGCTTAAATTATCGTATTGGTTGGGTTTCCATGCATTTGGTATTTCGTTTACTAGGCGGCTACTTACCGAGTAATACGAGCGAGGGTCTTCCGGCTCCACATCTGTAGGGCACACAATTACCTCTGCCCCAAAGGCGCGCAGGGCATCCACCTTTTCTTTACTTTGTTTATCGGTGGTGGTAAAAATACATTTGTAACCTTTAATCACTGCGCCAATGGCTAGGCCCATACCCGTGTTACCGCTGGTACCTTCAATAATGGTGCCACCCGGTTTTAGGCGACCGTCTTTTTCCGCATCTTCAATCATTTTAATGGCCATACGGTCTTTAATACTGTTGCCGGGGTTAAAGGTCTCTACCTTGGCGTACACATCGCAAGCCAGGTCTTTCGTAATTTTATTAAGTTTTACCATGGGTGTGTTACCAATGGTTTCGAGTATAGTTTTACAAATTTTCATTTAGAAATTATTTAGAGATTAAATATAGTTTTTAAATGCAATTGCAAAAAATAAATTTATAAAATGTTAGCAAAAAGCAAGTAGACCTACTTGGTTAAAACCACGTAAAACTACTTGTTTATAATCACGTAGCACCACCCTCAAAAACAGGTAGTTAAAAAATAGGAAAAGTGGTTTTGGTTATTTAGTTTTATTAAACACTAAAACTAATTTTAATTAATTTGAAATACTTACAAATGCTTACAAACGGATATATGGCGCCTATCGACTAGTTACCAGCAAGGCTATGACAACAACAGTTTCTCAATAAGCAGACAGTGACATATGAAAAAAATTAAAGAATTATATAGGCAACTTTTGACAGGAGAAAAACCTGACTTTGCACTTTGGGCATTTCCAATTGTAGGGTTACTAATCTTGTGTTTGCTTCCATATTTATTGACCAGAGAAAAATTAAGTTTTTTAAACTACACAGACACGGGACAAATTGGTGACACTATTGGCGGTATAGCTGGACCTGTAATCGCATTAATTGCTGCATTACTAACATTTCTAGCATTTTGGATACAAGTTAAGGCTAACATAGCACAAACAACTCAATTCAACAAACAAGACACTGATACAAAAATTGACAGGTTTGAAAATAAATTTTACGAACTACTCCGTTTACATAAAGACAATGTTGACGAAATTTCTATTGATGGCTACGAGAAGAGAAAGATTGAAAAAAGAAAAGCATTTGTTTCAATGTATAGAGAATTTCGAAATGCTTTTTTCGTTACTAAAATCAAGTATGACGAATTAAGAAAATCTCAAGAACTAAAAGTTGAATATACTGATGAACAATTATTACGACTTGCTTATATTTTCTTTTACGCAGGTATTGGTATTCATTCTGACAAACTAAACAAGGCAATGGTTGGCGACCAATTTGACAATTTGCTTTATGACAAAGTAAACACAGAACTAAAAGACATTCAAGAAAACCATAAAACAAAAAGTAAAGACAAATCTTTACCCGAACTTGAAATCACAGGTCTTGGAAAATCAATGACACCTAAAAGCTATAGACCTTTTGTTGGACACTTAAACAGGTTCGGACATTACTACCGACATCTTTTTCAAACGGTAAAATTTGTAGTAAATCAAGATGACAAGTTGATTAATGAAACTCAGAAACTTGAATATCTGAGAACTCTTCGTGCCCAACTTTCCGACCATGAACAAGTCATGCTTTACTATAACGCTATTGTTGGTTTTGGCGAAGCATGGATTTCTAACAACTATTTTACGGACTTCAAAATGATTCATAATTTGCCGCTACCATTAGCGGACTTTGGAATTACACCGGAAACAAAATTTAAAAAAGAAATAGCAGATGGAATGGACTTATTTGAATGGTTATAAATTGACTGAATTAAAAGTAAAAAGAAGCCCAGCTGGTAACACAGGCTAAACGAATATGCGGTGGGACGTGCAAGTTGCAAGCGCATTTTTCAGCGGTGTAAACTTTTTGTTGGCGCTTGCCATAACCGATAGTAATAATTAATTAAATTCGTGCGGCTAGACATTGAAGTGCTTTCTATACCGCACATCGTTTAGTCTCAAACGTTAGTGACAATTATAAACAACGTACAGACAAACAGACTAATTTGACATATATTTTTAAAAATACAGAAATCAATAATGAAAAGGCTTCAGTTTTTGAAACCAAGTCTTTGTTGTATTTGATTGGGAAAAGAAATGACAGTAAAGAAATTGAATACGTTACATTTGATTGTTTTAATGACGTAAGCGGTATTAACAAGCGGCATAACAAAATATGGGATATTCAATCAAAGAATGAAGCAACACTATCTCCCAAAAAAATCGGAACATACTTCTTCACCCTATTTGACAATTTCATATCCACGTTCTCCTTTAAAGAGTTTATTTTTTTCTGTCCAATTTTAAAAGAACAATACAAAATAGATTCAAAACTTAGAAGTTTCAAGTTTGCCAATTTTGAAGAAAAAACAAAAAATCGAATAATATCAGGTCTTACAGAAGAAGTCATCAGAGTTAAAAATGACTCAGTTGATTATATTACAAAAATTGAAGAATTCTTAAAAATCATTACAATTGTTGAAGATGACAACACTGACAATGAGTATATAAAAGCTGTAACCAAATTTAAAAAAACCGAAATCAAATCTGATGAATTTTACAAAAGTGTATTTGTTGAATTACGTAATATTCAATCATCAAAGAAAAACAGTTATATCGAAAATGCGACAATTTCTGAAATAAGAGAGGTTCTCTCATTTAGAAGACACTTATCCGTTAAAGATATAGAATTATTGATTGTAAGTAGGATTATTGGTGTTGAAATCTTCAAAAATATATTTTATTATCCGATTTATTTTTCAAAATACATAGACCATTTAAATATTGAAGACAAGAAAGATATTTTACAGGATTGTAATTCAAACTTGTCTAGAGCATTTTTTAATAAAAACAACAATAAAGTATTTTGGAAAATATGTGAAGAGATTATTACTTATTTTTCAATTAACAAAAACAATGACGTTGAATCAGTGTACAACTCCGTTTTCAGTGCCTATACTCCAAGGGTTTCTTACTTAAATGAAACAACAATAAAATACTTAATTTCCATAATACTAGAAGGATTAGAATGATAATAAAGAAAATTGCTTTTGGGAACAAGAATGAAGCTTTCATTGAAAGTCGCTTCAAAGACAATACTAACATTATTTTTAGTAATGATAATAATAGGGGGAAAACACTACTTATGCAAAGTATTGTATACTCTATTGGATATGAATCAATATTTCCAAGTGGATTTAATTCTAAATCATATTACTTCTACGCTAAAATTTATTTGAATAATAAGGACATCGAATTCCTTCGTAAAGGGAATTCAATACTTGTTCTAAACAATCAAAAACTATTTGTTTTCAACAGCATTAGTGAATTCAAGTACTATTTTGACAAAGAATTATTCAAGTTGCCTAAAATTGATAACGAAGGGGAATTAAAACTTGCAGACCTAAGTTTGCTTTACGAAATATTTTTTCTTGGCCAAGACAGACGAAACACATCAAATCTTATCGTTAAAGGGTTGAACAATAAATTGGATTTTCTAAATATGATTTATTCTCTACTGGGGGTTACTATAACAACCGAGAATAAATATGATATAGAGAACTTAAAAAAGGAGAAAGCAACTTTAGAATCAAAAATAAATTCAGAAACTAAGAAAATATTAATTATAAAAAGCAACCCTGAAATTGCTTCTTTTATAAGCTCCGCTTCAAATAACATAGAATTTAAGAATACTTCGAGCCAGTTAAGCGAAATTCATCAAAATATAGCCGAACTAAAGAAAAACAGAAACCGAGAGGAAAACAGAAAAATTAAACTTGAAGCATTAATAAGCGAATTAAATTCATTGAATAGAAGTTTAAATGAGGGTAAAGTTAAATGTTCAGATTGCGGTAGTGATAAAATAATTTTTTCTAATGAAGATTTTGGATTCGAAGTAAGCAACAATTTTATTAGACAAAATATTATTCAATCAATTAAAGAAAACATAAGTTTGAAGTCTGATATAATTTTAGAGTTCAACAATGAAATAATTAAGGAGCAAGAACAACTAAATAAATTATTGGATTCAACAACACCGGAAACAAAAAACTATATACTTTTTCAAGATGACTTCACGGACTCAAAAGAAATAGATAAAATTGTTCTTTCACTTCAAAACGAATTAAAAATAATTGAAAATAAATTAGAAAATAACGAAACTAAAATTATTTCAAATAGAGATTTGCAGAAAAAAATAGTATCTGACATACTAAGCGAAATGAAAAGATATTATAGGAAAATTGACCCTGAAGGCCTATTGAAATTTGAAGATTTATTTACAAAAAGCGGAGAAACATATTCTGGGAGTGAAGGGCAAGAGTATTATTTTTGTAAGTTATTGGCTTTAAACAATATTCTTAAACATAATTTTCCAATTATTATAGACTCTTTTAGAGAAGGTGAGCTTTCTTCGTCCAAGGAGGAACTAATGATTGAAGAATTTATAAAAATTAAAAAGCAGGTTATATTAACTTCAACTCTAAAGAAAGAAGAATATGATTCAGATAAATATTTCAGAATTGAAGGCTTAAATGTTATTGACTATTCAGATTTACAAGACAGTAAAATATTGCAACAGAAATATGTTCAACCGTTTTTAAAATTAATTGAGCCATTTGGAATAAGAGAATAAACAGAAAGTATGCTTGGAGAAATAACCGCCACTAACACGGGTTTGGCAAAAGTGGCGGTTCAGTGCTCCGCAGACACATTTGTATTTTATCAAAATGTGGTTCCCAGTATCAACATTTATGGCAAAAATCGCCACCTTCGCCAAGCCCGAAACTATTGACTCAATTCCAAAAAATAAATTATATTTGATTTAACTGAACTAAACCACATACCTTAACATACATAAAGCATGTACAATTTTTCATACTTCAAAGAAAAGGATAGGCAAACTATTTTAAATTTTATAGAAGAGCATCCTTTTGCATTTGTAACCGGTAGTTTTTTATCGGGTGGGCAAGTGGCCACACAAATACCCTTTTTGCTGGAAGAACGAAATGGCGAACTGTATTTGCAAGGGCATATTATGCACAACACCGACCACCACAAAGCCTTTGTTGAAAATCCTAACGCCTTGCTGGTGTTCACAGGTCCCAGTTGCTACGTAAGCGCCTCCTGGTATAGCACGCCGCAAATAGGCTCCACCTGGAATTACATGAGCGTGCACGTGGCCGGTCAGGTAAAATTTATGTCCAACGACGAACTCATTGCCTTTATGCGTAAGCTCACCTTAAAATTTGAAAAAGGCAATACCCAATCCTTAACCTTTTACGACAATTTGCCCGAATCCTTTTTAAATAAAATGATGCCCGCCATTGCAGGCTTTGAAATTAAAGCCGACAAAATAGAAAACGTCTTTAAGTTAAGCCAAAACAGAGATGAAAAAAGTTATCTAAATATCATTTCCCAACTGGAGCAACTTGGCGGTAACAGTGCTTTAATAGCCCAGGAATTAAAAAAACGAAAAGCAGAGTTGTTTCCGAATGGCGTGGCTTGGGACGGTTCAAAATTTGACTCGTAACAAGCTTTTAATGGTTTCGCTTGACGACCTTTGAAAAATAACGTTTAAAAACAAGGAGCGTTTTTGTGTGCATGGTATTTGCGCTAAGCATACGTGAAGCGCGTTTGAAATTAATACATTTAACAAACCCAGCGCGCGGCTTGTATGCGGGCTAGAAAATGCTCCGTAGTTTTTAAGTTATTTTTCAGAAGTCTTGATTTTTTTTGTAACTTTTTTTGATCAAGCAAAAAAAGTTATGGAGACTTTATAAAATATTTATTTTACTTTTTTCTTAGATAAAAAAGTAACAAAAAATCAAGGTGCTTCGATCTGCCTCCCCGCACTTGATTTTAAAAGAAATTCACACGAAGTAAAAAATTATTCACCTTTGCAATAACGTCGTAATGTGAATAATTTTAAACGACAAGCGCCTTCGTGGAATTTCTAATTTAAAATCAATTCTCCCCAACGCACGCTCAGCGAAGCACCAGCCCAACGCGCAGAATCTCAAACAAAATCGTCAAGGATTTCACCTTTTGACCTTTGAAAAATAACGTAAAAATTCAAGGAAGGTTTAAAGCGTATGGCCTGCGCAGAGCAAACGTAGAGCGAATATAGCGCGCAATAAATATAGCACCAACGAGCGGCTTGTTTGCTGAGGGGGCAAATGTACAGTGTACATTTGAGCCAGCTTGTGCGATAGTTCCGCAGATTTTGAGTTATTTTTCACAAGTCTTGATTTTTTTTTTGTAACTTTTTTTTATCAAGAAAAAAAAGTTAGCGATGTATTTCTCTCTACTTTTTTCTTTGATAAAAAAGTAGCAAAAAATCAAGGTGCTTCGATCTGCCTCCCCGCCCTTGATTTTAAAAGAAATTCACACGAAGTAAAAAATTATTCACCTTTGCATTAACGTCGTAATGTGAATAATTTTAAACGACAAGCGCCTTCGTGGAATTTCTATTTTAAAATCAATTCTCCCCAACACACGCTCAGCGAAGCACCAACGCCAACGCACAGAATCCCAACCAAAATCGTCAAGGATTTCACCTTTTGACCTTTGAAAAATAACGTAAAAAACAAGGAGCGTTTTTGTGTGAAGGCCTTTTGCGCTAAGCATACGTGAAGCGCGTTTGAAATTAATACATTTAACAAACACAGCGCGCGGCTTGT
>JANRJN010000008.1:0-162416 GCA_033763945.1 Bacteroidota bacterium
GCAATTATTAAATCTTTGGGAACAAGAAATTAAACAGCGTACAAAGGATAGAAGTTTTCGCTACATCATTACAGGCAATCTATTACAAGCCTTTGGTTCGGAGAGTGGAAAATTAGTTAGCTATACCACTATGGAAGGGCAGACAAAGAAAGGAATTTTAATGCCCGAAGAATGGCAACCAAAAGAACAGAGTGAACGCAAAATAGATGTGCCGATTATCAAAGCCTTGCCAATTTTAAAATCGCTTTCTAATGGTTCTGCTTTATATGCCTCTAATGACATTGCTTTTTTCAGCACAGCGGATAAATACAGAGTCATTGTACCGCTTGCTCGTTCTCGTGGTGGGGACATATACACCGACAAGGATTTAATGGCATTAGTCGATAAGGGCTTGTTTGAGAAGTCTTCTGATAAAATGGCTGCTTATTTACCTAAAGAGAATGTAGAAGCCTTTGCAAGCATTTTACAAAGTAAGTTCGGGGTAAGTGTTTCTATTAGTCCTAATCAATTGAGTTTAGTAAAAGACGTGAGCGTAAAAATCAGCACTCGCAAAAAAATAGAACTCCCACCCGAACCCAATGACAATGAAACGGAACGCATCCGCATTTTAGAACTGGAAGCAGAAGCTCTCATTTTAGAACTTGAATTATTAGCAGCTTAATATTACTAACCCATAAAATACTCGCACATGATAAACATAAACAACTATCAAGACACCGTAAAAACCCTTGACTACTCAACACTACCAGCTACTTACTGGAAAACACATCAATTCATAGAGAAAGCAACTGAAAATTACACGAATTGGAACGCTTACAATTCTAATGAGGGTATTAAAAAATTAATGGATGCGTACTTTGTAAAGCTGGATGAGTTTTTACAAAAGCATGAACTAAAACCAAACTTTAAAATAACAACTCCTCAAGAAAAGTCAACACAAACTGTTACTAAAGTTAATGTTGCCAACAAAATAGCAAAGACTAATGTAACTACCACATCAGAACATGAAGCGAATGAGGAAATGGATTTTTCTTTTGTAGAGCGTATTCCCGAAGAAATAAAATTTATCAAACGTTTCCTTTCGTTAAACGGTAAGAGAAAAACGAAAGAGGATTTGTTACGTTTTATTAATGCCATACACCGTGCTATCGTAGAAAAGAAAATTCGTAAAGCATCGCCTTATGCCAAACAAATCGAGTACATACAGGAAAAATTAGTACTGCGTTTTAATGAAATGACCAAACCTCAAACTATTGAGATTAACGAAAAAACACGATACGATTTTAAAAACATTGTTCTACAAGAACGTGTAATGCCCTCAGTTATGTTGATTAAACGATACATCAGTTTAAACGGCAGATACGGTGTAAAGGACAAGGCGCAATTACTTTTAAATGCAATGGAGAAAGCAGCCAAATTAAAGAAAATCACTAAAAGTGATAAGTATAACAAATTGCTTGACCAAATGCACGCCAACTTATCTATTTATATCCGTAGCAAAACTCAAAAGATTTTATCTATTCCTCAAGCGGAATTAAACGGATTAAATGGGGTATTAGGTTGTGGATGCGAAATGAATGGTATAGATGAGGAGCTCGCTGAAGTAAGTTGTTTGGAAAATGATACAGCACCGGTTAAACCTTCCTTACCAAAAGGTGTAATGTCAAGTATGGATTTCAGTAAGGTGCAATTTAAAACAGTTGGCTTTGTTGGTAAGTACCGTAAGTTAATTGGCGACCCAAGCAAAGGTTTTTCCGTTATGGTTTACGGAAAGCCTAAAATGGGTAAATCTTTTTTATGTGTTGATTTTGCTGGATATTTAGCCCGAAATCATGGTAAGGTATTATACATTGCTCGTGAGGAAGGATTAGATTTTACCTTACAAGAAAAGCTAAACAATAAAGATGTGGCGCATCCTAATTTAGATGTAACAGGAAGCATCCCCGATGATTTATCTCCTTACGATTTTATCTTTTTTGATAGTGTAAATAAACTAGGTTTATCTAGTTCTGATTTGGAAGCCCTTAAACGCACTAATCCTGGAAAATCATTTATTTACATATTCCAAACTACCAAAGAGGGTAATTTTAGAGGGGCTAATGAATTTCAACATGATGTAGATGTGGTTATCCAAGTTCCCGAAAAAGGTTTAGCGGTGCAAAATGGAAGGTTTAATCAAGGAGGCGAAATGAGGATTTTTGAGGATACTGAAATAAATGGCTTAGATGATTTAAGTGGAGTTAAAAGAACAAATAAAAACATGACTGAAACAAAAAAGACATCAAATGAACTCCCCATAAAAAAACAAAGTTCACGTTTCCCCGATTGGACTGAACCCAAGCATTTAAGCCCTTACGATTGGGAAAAATTAAAACGCATAAAAAAATATTATGATGAGGGAAACTATGCTCAAGCAATGGAATATGCTATGTACAGTTCTGACACCACGATTCGTGAAGAAATACCCCCTAATGTATGGCTTGAAATTGGAGGGCAATTAACTCCCACAGGCAAGGAAAGATTAAAAGCATTGTTAGAGGCTTATCCTGAGATTTAATTGGGTCAAAATGGATAGTTTAATTAAGATTGGGATGAGAATAGTTGAGGAGTGGAGTCAAGTTACATAGGAAAAGGTGGGGAAGTTACCCACCTTTCTTATTAAGAATAAAATGTTAACATTTATAAAATTGCAAAAATGGAAACTTTCTCTATTTTTGTAAAAATCGTCAAGATAAAATCGTCAAGACATGAAAGAAACATTCGGGGAATTTATTAAAAAATTAAGAACTGAAAATGGTTTTACTCTAACACAACTTGGAGCAAAAATTAACATTGATTCAGGCGCTTTAAGTAAAATTGAAAATGGGAAAAAGAGACTTGATGAAAAAACCTTACCTAAACTCGCCAAAATATTTAAATTAAACCTTGAAGAAATAAGAGATGAGTTTTTTAGTGAAAGAATAGCTTACGAGATATATGAGAATAAATGTTCCGAAAAAGTATTGCAATTGGCTGAGCAAAAAATAAAATTCATACGGACAAAAAATACCAAACAAGGAAGTTTAGGTTTTAACTAAATATAATTTAATTACAAAAATAAAAATGAGCGAAGAATTATTGCAACGCGATTTATTAAAAAACCCTCAAAAAATTGGCAAATGGGATTTTTATAGTATTGGGGCAACCAGTATTAAAGCTCTAAAAGAGTATGGCATAATTCGTAATGTTGACTACGGAAATGTAGAGAAGAAGAAAGTTGATGGTATTATTGTTCAACGAAAAAATGTTATCGCTATTATTGAATACAAAAAACCATCAGAATTTAAAACAAAACAACAAAAGGATAAAGCAATCTTGCAAGAAATTGAAGTTGCTAAAAAATTGGATTCAAAGCTAATTATAGCTACTGATACTAAAGAAACCGTTTGGGTAAATTCAAGTACAGGGAAGAGGATTAAAGACGAAAAGGGTAATGAGTTAAAAACAAATTTTAATCCAAATGATGAAAAAATAGTTGAATTAATAGAAAAAATAAACTATTCAATCAATGAACTTAACGACAGTATTAAACCGAAAAAATTAGTTAATCCAACTGATTTAGCCAGTCAGATATGGCAGGATATATGGTCAGTAAGTGGAGCTACTCCAGAAAACTGTCTTTATACTTTTGTTGAGCTTTTCATTTTTAAATATTTGAGTGATTTAGATGTTCTTAAAGGCACTCATAGCTTTTATACCTTAGTAAAGATGTATGATGAGAATACAGAAAATGAGGTTTTAGAACATTATGCAGACACCATTAGAAAAAAAATTAAGGAATTATTCCCTTATAATCCAATTGATAACACAACAATCATTAATGGAACTATTTTCGTAAGTAAAGACCAACGGGCTGTAAAAGGCTATGGAACAGTTTTCAAAAAGGTGCTTTTAAAGTTTAAGGATTATGGAAAGTTAGAGCATATCGATTATGATTTTAAGAGTCAATTATTTGAAAGTTTCTTAAAGGAAAGTATAAGTAAAAAGAATTGGGGACAGTTTTTTACACCTCTTAAAGTTGTTCGTTCTGTAATGGAAATGGCGAAAGATGATATAAAAGTAGGTGCTAAAATTTGCGACCCAGCTTGTGGTGTTGGAAAATTCTTATTGGAGCCAATTGTAACAAGATTAGATACCTTTTATGATATTTCTAAAAAAGGAATTAAACCCAAGATTACTATACATGGATTTGATAAAGGTTTTGATAAGGATGAGCAGAAAACTATCATATTAGCGAAAGCAAATATGTTGATTTATTTTTCTGATTTAATTAAAGAAAATCCCGGACTCACAAAAGATTTTGCGAAACTGTTTAATGAAAGCTTTACCCTTAAAACAAATTCAATTCTTGGAACACTTTCTGAGCCGATTGAAGATGAATATGATTTAATTCTTACGAATCCTCCTTATGTTACAAGTGGTAGTAGTAATTTGAAGGAGGAAATTAAAAAAGAAGGTGAGCTTGTTGATTATTATAAGATTAATGCAATGGGTGTAGAGGGGTTGTTTATGGAATGGATTATAAAAGCTTTAAAACCCAGCGGAAAAGCTTATATAATCATCCCTGATGGCATTTTGAATAGAAATAATGACAAACACCTCCGTAAATATATTATGGAAGAATGTTTTATTGATGGAATTATATCTTTACCAACTAAGACTTTTTTTACCACCCCTAAGAAAACGTATATCCTCTGTATAACTAAAAAGGCATCCAAAAAAGATATACAAAAAGACCCTGTGTTTACTTATTTTGTTAGTGAAATTGGAGAAGCGAGAGATGTTAACAGATTTGATATTGAACAGGATGACCTTAAAGAAGCTGTAACTCTTTACACATTTTTTAAAGGCAATAAAACAAGCTTTTCAAAAATTAATACCGATAAAAGGTGTAAGATACAACCATTTAGTGTTTTCGTTGATAACGTAGAAAAAAACTGGGTAGTAGATAAATGGTGGTCAAAAGATGAAAAGGTCGAGTTAGGAATAGACGAAGTTGAGAATCTTATAAAATATGAAGATTTTCCACAATTATTGGAAGAAGTATCTGACAATATTAAGGCACTAAAAGAGGAGATTACTGATATGCCTAAGGGTAAGAAGGGCAAGGAAATTAAATCTGTTCAAATGTCAATTGATAACATCTTCGATTTATCAATTAAAACAAATACCAGTAAGTTTACCAAAACATTTATTGAAAAGAATAAGGGAACTATTCCTGTTTTTTCAGCTTCCAAATTTCCTGAATCCGTTGATTATGGATATGTAAAAGATAAGTTGAAAGATGTAAAGTATTTTGAGGATTGCCTTACTTGGAATATTGACGGTTCTATCGGAAAGGCGCATTATAGAAAGGGTAGATTTTCTTTATCAGAAAAGGTAATTCCATTAATAGTTAAAGAAGAATTGAAGGAGCAATTGGATATTTCATTTTTAAAATATTCAATCGAAAGTGAGTTTAGTAAACATTCGTTTGGTTTTGATAATAAAGCAGGAAAAGGAAAAATAAAAGATATTACAATTTCGATTCCCACTAATGCTAAAGGGGATTTTGCTTTAGATTTACAATTACTAATCGCCGAGAAGTATAAAAAGATTGAGGATATTAAGGCATCAATAAGCAAGGAATTAGATAAGATTGCAGATACAGGCATTGAATTTATATAAATGCTTTTTCACACAACTTTAGAATAAAGACTAAACTTTTATTAACTTTTATTTGTTAAATCAATGATAAAAATCATACGAAAATCAGCGTCTAACTCCTCTTTATCAATGATTTAAGGGTGGATAAAATCTTTAATTCCTCAAGTTCTTTGTTGGACATTTGGTCAGCTGGGTTCACATAAAATTGGGAAAAGCCCCTAGAAGACAAAACCTTCTGGGGGTTTATTTTTTTTGGATGTCGTTTTGGATGTCGGTTAATACTAGGAGTAACTGCAAATTGCAGGGGTAAAACACATTTCAATACAAGGAATAATATTTTGTTTGTTAGCCCTTTAAAATTGATTTGCAGATTTTCTTTGCCTGACATAAACATATTTCTCATTAAAAAAGTGATAACTGAACTTCAGAAATTTCAAAAATTAGTCCAAAATACTCTAAAAATTAAATCATTTGCTCCCCAAATCAACCGCACTATGACGAGCAGTCATATTCTCTGACGATGCTATATAGCTATGACGAGCAGTCATATTTTATTATCTTTTCTATTAGTTAGCCCTACTAGAAAAAGAAGAAAGTAATGGATTACGAATAAGTTTGCCTTCTACCTGCTATCTTATAATAAAAACCCTATTCTCAACATTAATTAGTACATTTTAGAAAACAGCTCAATTTTGTTATCTTTATATGATAAAATGAATTCTTGGGTAAAAAGAAAAGGAAAATATCAGAAGACACGAAGGTTCGTATTTCTACGATTGATCTTCTAAAGAGCGATGATCCTGTCATGTTTCTTTCTGCGTCACGTTTTATTTTGGAACCTGAATACTATGGCAAAGCAATCGAACAAATTGAGCACTATCCTTATAAACTTACAAAATTTCTTAGCAAAAATTCGGTCAAAGAATTTAAGGACTTAGATTTTTCAAATCTTCTCCCTATCCCTTTCGATAACGAACTAACATGGGCTAAAACAATATTACAAAGAAACATTAATGAATTAAATTTATTTGTTAAATATTCATGTGAATTTTCTTCTCATTTATTAAGGGGGGATTTTAACGCCGCAGAAAACTCATTAGCTGTTATAGAGAAGAAATTCGGTCAGTCGATATGGTTAATTAAAAACAGAATCGCTTTCACCCAATTAACTCAAGGATTAGAGGCGCAAAAAAAGTACACGAAAAAAGTAAAAGATGGATTAAAAGATAGAAGTTTGGTTAAATTTGTTATTCATTGGATTAGTATTCGAAATGAGGGGAACACATCAATTAGTAAATTCACAGCGCAATTCGAGCCAATCATCAACAGATTTGACCCAGAAAAACTTCTAGGATTTAAGGATTACTGTAAGTATCATGTTTTAGGAATTGATACTTTGGAGCCAGAAGAATTTGCTAATGTCTTAAGACTAGAATATTCAAGATCGCTGGTAGACTATTTTGAAGCCTTTCTCTGCATGTTGCGTGTTCTAGTTTTAAGTGGGCAACAAAAGTATAAATCTAAGGCGATACACCTGTTGGAAATATTTAATGAATTATTGAAAGATGAAAGAATAGAATTTTTAAATGGTTTGGTTAATATAAAGCCAACATTAGTTGTTGGGGAAAATTCGGTAAATATATGTGATAAATTTCTAGAAGGGAGATATGCAACTGCTTATAAGTTAGCTTTGGATGGTCTTCAAAATTGCCCAGACAATCCACTTTTAATTTTATTAGCAGCACATTCTTTAGCGTCATCTTCCGAAATAATTTCTGAAACTCATGATACTGAAACGCTTCCACTCAATACAAATTTTATTTACAATCTGGCAACTTTAATTTCTAAAGGACCAATTAATGCGTCTAGAGAACTTAGCGATCTAAATAAAATTACTATAAACTTTTCATGCTTCTCATGGTCTTCGATTATCAAAATTATTTTAGTTCAAGAGAGCAATGTATTTCTTTCAACTTCTAATGAAAACGCAATGGCAGCTTTGAAAGTTCCAATTTTTCATCCACTATTGCTTGAATTAACGAAATCGTCCACTATTTATAATGAATACTTTGATTCTTGTGGACATTTATTTTCAAGCCATTTAACATATAAGTACTTCACGTCTAAAATCAATAACCAAATTGATAATAGCACAAATGGTTTGGATGCGAAATTAAGTGCTTTGTTAAACGGTATTGTAAGTTATAGTAATACTGATTATTCAAAAGCAATTGAAAATGGTAAATTTCTTGCAATTCAAAGTCAAGGCTATTTTCGTAGGAAGGGAATTAGCCTTGTAACTCATTCCTATTACAAAGCTGGTGATTTAATAAACACGTGCATAAGTGCAAGTGATTATTTTTTAAAAGATAAAAATGTATATCCTTTTTTGCCAATTAAAGAAATAAATGAAACAGTAAAATCAGGAACTGACGAGTGGGAACTGGTTAACAATCTGATTGACTTTCCAATATTACTTGACGTGATAGTTAAAAATGTAAATTCTGATAGCGAAACCGAAAGACAATTCGCTTATGAGGATTTTCTTTTACGAAATGGTATGACAAAACCATCAGAACTAAAAGATAAGCTTGACGAATTCGATTTAGAAAAAGTCATTTACTATTTAAAACATATATGCGTTGAAGCCAATATGGACACATCTACTTCGTTTGAGGGGGGAAGTAAGGAAGTATTAGCAGAAAGATTGGCTGTTTGTAGAATTCTTCTCGAAATTGACCCTGAAAATGTAGAAGAGTATAAATTAGAAATAAACAAGTTAGTTCAAAAGCAATTGATTAATAAAAGGAGACAAGAGGTTGACCAAAGTAGAATATACATAGATATTGCGAGCGTAAAAGAGTGGTCATTGAAAAATCTTGATGAAAGTTATAATCGATATATTGCCTATTTAAAACATGGCTTAGATTTTAATAAATCAGAAAATAAAACCAAACGAAAGTTAGTTGATTCGACATTTGAGTTAGGTATAATTCCAAATATATTAATACCAGATGACGAGGTAAAAGCGCTTTTGAAAAATATTGTTGATGAAATTGTATCTGCTTACCTTTCACCTGAATTCGGCTTGGATAGATTTTTAAGTACGAGAATAAGACATGGTATTTTAGAGGGTTATTTAAGAAAGCCAATTCACAATCATCACCTGATTACAAAGAAAGAGCATAAAAACGGACCCTATCTTTCAAATGACTATTGGATTCAAAGATTAGGTATCCGAAATAATCCATTAGCTAAGGAAATTAATAAAGTTTTGGCTGAGTTCTCTTCTTCTTATGATACGCTCATTAATAATATTACAAATGAGTGGTTACAAGTCTATAGTAAACGCAAACCAAAAGGGCTTTTTTTCTTTGATATAGTAGAGGAGGATATTAATAATCTTTCGGCAATGATTAAACCTGAAACACCATTAAGTGATTTCGTAGACAATGTTATTCAAAGTTTAGAAACTGTATTGATATTTAAACTTGTTACAATAAGGGATGAATTAAACAAAGTTGCAAAACCAAAAGCTAAAGAAAGCCTCAAGTTACTTCAAGAGAGAATAAATTCATTTTCCAAATCAATTAATATTTCTGAAATAACTAACGAGATTAATGTTGCAAGAACAGACATGCAGGCTCAATTTGATAAAGTAATTGAGTGGTTTGTCCCTTCCTCATCAGGCAATTCACAACCATTTAATGTTGAAGAACCAATTCGTGTCGCCGAAGAAACTATTATGGAAAGCTCAGTAAATTTTAAAGTTGAACTTAATTCCACTGGGCTAGAGGATTATTCAATTCATGGAAATTTACCTTTATTTGTTGATGTATTTGTTAATATTTTTGATAATGTGGCAAAGAGATCAGGATTAGATTCTCCTATCGCTTTGTGTGAGGTTTGGGATGACACTACAAATCCACAAGTTAAAAGAGTTTACTTTAAAGTAAGTAATGCTTTGAGTAATACTATTTCTATATCTGATTTAGAACAACAACTAAAAATAAAGAAAGAATTACTGGATCGAGGAAATTACGAGCAAAATGTAGCCACAGAAATAAATTCGGGTTTATTTAAGATTCATAAAACGATAAGTGAATTTAGAACTGTTGAGTTTGATTATAAAGGCTCTGTCGATTTTGGAATTGAGGAGAATCGTTATCAGATAACAATTTCAATTCCTTTCCGAGTATTCGAATTAACTAACGAAGAATAACAATTGAGTAATGAAAATATTATTAGTAGAAGATGATGAAGACAAAAGAGATGATTTGTCTTTATTTATTATAGAGAAATTAACTGACGACTTCCGAATTGCTAAATCAATTCAAAGTGGAAAAAAAGCATTGCAGGAGGAAAAGTATGATTTAATTTTATTAGATATGACTATTCCTACATTTGATGTTTCTCCACTTGAACAGGGTGGACGGACGCAACCCTTTGGAGGGCGAATGCTACTTGCCCAAATGGTTAGAAACAGAGTTGAAACAAAAGTTGTAGTTGTAACTCAATTTGATTTATTTGGAAAAGGGGAAGCAGAAATTACACTTCAGGAATTAGACAATCAATTAAAAAATAGTTTTCCAAAAATATACTGTGGAGCAATTCATTTTAGTGTAAGTATTACAGGATGGAAAGATCTATTATACAAAAAAATTAATAACCTTATAAATTCGTAACATGTTTCAAATACTCATAATAGAAGATAGTTCAGAAAAGCTAAAGGATATTTTGCAAGCAATAGAAAAAATCGGTAATATCAATGTAGATAGTATTGATTGTGTTCCAGATGCCTTTGGAGCCAAAGTAAAGCTGAAGGAAAAGAGATATGATCTTTTAATCTTAGATATTGCAATTCCCAATAGAAAATCAGAAAGTGTAGATTTAGAAGGTGGTTTAAAACTTTTACAAGAAATACTGACTAGACAAATTTATTCTATACCTACCCATATAATTGGGCTTACAGGAAAAGAAGAAATTTATGAAGAGGCTCAAAAAATATTTGAATCTTCGGTTCTTTCTTTAATTAGATATAGTAATAGCGATATTGAATGGCAGGGTATACTTCTAGAGGGGATAAAGCAACGAATAGCAACAAAAGAGTCGTCTTCAATAGTTGAACAAGCTTACGATTATGATTTTGCAATAGTATGCGCTCTCAAAAAAGAACTTGAGGCAAATTTATCTAATGGTTGGAAATGGGATATTTTACCAAACCAGCATGATGATACAATCTATTACAAAACTAGATTTAAAAACTCTAAGGGCGAAGAAATTAAAGTAATCTCAGCTAAAGCAGAACGTATGGGTATGCCAGCCGCTGCTGCTATTTCGATGAAAGTTATTAATTTATTTAGACCACGATATATTGCAATGACGGGAATAATGGCAGGCGTAAGCAAGAGAGTGCAACTTGGCGATTTAGTCGTTACCAGTCCTGTTTGGGATTGGGGTAGCGGGAAATGGGTTTCAGAGGAGGAAGGTAAAAAACAAACAAAGAAATCACTTTTTTTAATAGATCCTTATCAATTTACAATAGATCGTAAAATATCAAAAGAGGTTGCTCTCTTATCAGATGATAAAGATTATAAGTTCATTTTAAGAAATGGATTTGGAAAAGGTGCTCCAAGTCATGATATTTCCATACTTATTGGTCCAACTGCTTCTGGAGCAGCAGTTTTATCTGACAAAACTGTCTTCGATAAAATTAAAAATCAGCACAGAAACCTCGTTGGCGTCGAAATGGAGGCTTATGGTCTTTTTAGTGCGGCTGAAATAGCTGTTAGACCTAAACCACTGCCATTTTGTGTTAAATCCGTAGTGGATTTTGGCGATGATGAAAAAGAAGACGACTATCAGGATTTTGGTTGTTATGTAAGCGCAGCTTTTACGAAAACTCTTATTGAGAAATTAGCCGAGTAGATAGAATTAAATTAATTCTTTTTACTTTTCTACGCTTTTTTCGGTCGAGAACAAATCCGCAGTATACTTCTCATGATAGATACAAAACTCATTCATACTAATTTAGAAAACTAATCTGCTCGGTTAATAAAAAGAAAAACTTATTACTTGTTATAAAATATCCATCTTTTAATTGAATGCGTTATTCAGCCAAATACTTAAGGGTTTTTATGCCAAATCATTTTTACCGCAGAAATAGTTTCGTCATTAAGTTTAATGCCGTATAACAAAGTAAAATTATTTTTTAAATAAAATTCTTTTGGCGAGGGGTAAGTTTTGCCATTAATCAATTTGTAATTGTTGTGTTCAACTACCCAAGCACTAATACTTGCTTTATTTTCTTTTAGCTTGTTTAATAATATACTGCCGTAACCCTTTTTTTGAAAATTTTGTTTAATTATTAAGTTAAGCCAAAGTTCGTTATCCTCCGCAAATTCAACTGCCCAGCCAATAATTTCGCCATTGTTGTTGCTAATTATTATATGTTTTGGAGAGGTAAGTTTATTAATGTAGTTTTCAAATTCAATGAAATAGTTAAACCTTACTTGTATAGGATATTCCTTGTTCCATAGTTCATATAAGGTAATTTTAATTTCAGTATTTAAACAATTAGATTCAAAAAATTTCAATTGAATTTTATTCCTTTAAAGTGTTTGGAGAGTCCTTTAGATAAATTTCTGTTTTTATTATTTTGCCTTTTTCATCAAAATATTTTAATTCGTTTACAAATCCTTCTTCATTATTAATAGCGTCTTTGGGATTTTCAACAATATAATACTCCCCCTCTTTTTCCTTCGTATTATCTTTATAAGAAACATAGTCATATAACCAACCCTTGAAGTAACTTGGATTTTTCAATTTTGCTTCTGACGTTAATTTTCCATTTTCATCGTATTCTTTAAAGAACTTACGAATTTTATTTTCATATTCCGCTTCATAAGAAACCTTGCCGTTCTCGTAATAGATGAGGTATTTTCCTATACCAAACCCATCATTATCGTTTTCTCCTTCCCAATTCAATTTCCCTGACTCATAAAAACCTTTGTACTTTCCCCTATAAACTTCAGGCTTTTCATTTATTAAAAAACCTTCGCCTTGAATTTTCCCACTCTTATAATAGTCGTGGGACATTCCAAACATCTTACTGTTTTCCATTAAACATTTGCGATAATAAAATATACTATCCTCTATATCTGTTAAGTTCCCATCTCTATCATAGCTTGCGTATGCGATACCATTAATTTTGTCATTCAGTATAGGAAAATATGAAATTGTATCAATATTATTTTTTTTCAATAATAATCTACCAATTTCTTC
Organism: Bacteroidota bacterium; assembly: GCA_033763945.1. Lineage (GTDB taxonomy): Bacteria > Bacteroidota > Bacteroidia > B-17B0 > Aurantibacillaceae > Aurantibacillus. The sequence goes on from JANRJN010000008.1 coordinate 12,970, forward strand.
CAATGTAATATCATTACTTTGACTACCCCTAATTATTTTATACTTAGTCGTTAGGGATATTTTTTGGTTATTGAAAGATTGATAGATGAAGTGATTAGTGTCAAGCCTTATTCTTTTTCCAGTCAAAATTCCATTTTCGTCGTAGAAAGAACTAAGTTTTATAATTCCATTCTCATCATATTTTGAATGTTCATACAACTTTCCATTTGAGTAATAGAATTTTATTTCCTTTATGAGAATATTATTTGAGTAAGTATGTTGATGCAGGGCATCTTTCTTTAATTCTTCTGGTAAATGCGGGACATCAATTGAATTAGGGAACAAATATCCTGTAGATGTGCCAATAGATTTGCTAATTGGCAAAGTTGCAGAGTAGTAAATCTTCCCATCTTCATAATAACTATTCCAAATGCCTGTTTTGGCATTTTTGTAAAAAGATTTAATTCCACTTTTAAAAAATCCTGTTTCTTCAATTAAATAGCCATTACTAAAATTAAGAAGGAATTTAATTTTGTTTAGCAGCCCGACTTCAGTCCAAAAAATTTTATACTGACCGTTCAGTAAGCCATTATTGTTTAATGTATATTCTTCTGCTTTAAACTGTTTGGAATTGTCTGTGTAAATGGTCTTTGTCAACTGAGGAAAAACGGCTTTTGTAAGGCAAATCAATAAGAGAACTTGTATTGTTTTTTTCATATTATATGTTTTTAAAATGTATAAATTTTATTTTCAAGCATTAGTCCATTTAATCATTTATGACAGCTCGTCATATTCGATATAATAGTATAATTATACTATTATAAAGAGGATTAATGTTATCCTCTTTAAATAGCAAGAAGTCAGCATTTTTTTAGGAGGCTTTATTAAATTTTGCACTTTTTCTCTCCTTTTTCAAATATACAATTTTTCTAAAGGTGGTATATAAAACACCGACTTTTTTAGTTAAAAATTAGAATATTGATATGTGAGTGAAGCTGAAAATAAAAAGTTCCTAAAAACGCTTGGTCAAAACATTAATCGAGTAAGAAAAGAAAAAAACATTTCGTTTCAGGAGCTTTCTTATAGAACAAATATTGAAAAATCTAACCTAGTTAAACTTACTACCAAAGGCTCAAACATTACAGTTAGCACTTTAAATAAAATTTCAAAAGGGTTAGAAGTTTCCATTAATGCTTTCTTCTAAGATTCTCGAAAATCATCTATCGCATCTTCAAAATCTATAGTATTGGGCAACGACGGGTCATCTTCAAAAATAAAGGTGCTTTCATCAAATAATCTCGAAATTTCATCCAACCCCTTCCGATATTCTTTACTATCGTACCATTGGACATCTTTACCTAGTTTTCGTAACTCTTCGTTTAAATGGCGAAAAGCGGCAATGTAGTCGTCAAATTTCCGACACTTGGCATTAGAAAAACCCTTTATTGATTTTTCGGCAGACTTCCAGTCTGTAAATACGTCGACAGTTCTGCCTACCCATACAGCGTAGAATTGTTCTTTTTTGTTTTTCATTTGTTTGTTTTTTATTTGGTTTATATTTTTTTGATTTTCAGCACTCAGCATAGAATGTAAAACAGCTTCTTAGGCTTGAATTTTGCGAATTTGAAGGCGTTTTAAAATTGTCGGCATAAAGTCAGCAGTTATAAACTACGCTGACAGTATGCTGAAATTAATAAAGGCATTTAAAACCCTCTTAAAAAAGCTATTTGCGGTATTTTGACATAACTGCTGATTGCTGATTAAGTAGTTTTTGGAGCAAGGTCTGCGATAATAAATTGTTTAGCCAATCTAAAAGTTACCGTCATTTTACCAGGAACTACATCATGAGATTCGACTATTGTTCCAAGCCCCCTTACTCTCATTTCTGATATTAAATCCATAGCTTCGTTAGCATTTTTAACACCACCTACCTTATTCGTGTAAATAGACCTTAAAGATGCCCAGCCATGCGCTTGTTTAGAGATGAAAACTATGGCTTTCTCAATTTGCTTATCAACTTTAGATGATGCGACTGTACTAAAAGTTTTTTCCGCATTAGCTAAGAAATAATTAACAAGCTTTATCGCACCTTCCAACGATTCTTTCTCGATAACGGTTACCTCTTTACGTTTATCAAAATCGTTCAGAATTTGAATAATTACTGCAAAACGTACACAATAAGCCTCAAGTTTAGACATTATACTTTTTATGTAATAAGGAATTGAATCCAAATTCATTTTGTCGCAATAATCGTTGTGCCATTCTGTCCACAATTTTTTTGTATCTTCATCGTAATTTAATACTAGGTTAATTTCATTAAACATTTTATTGTAAATCGAGTAAATTAAATTTTCGTATGAATTACTTTTTTCTTCGCTTATTTCTGCATCTGTGTGTTTTATTTTGATTGGAGATGGATATACAAACAAAATTCTGTCTGTAAAGCCATTACCTTTTAAGTTAGTCAATGACTCTAAGACTTCGTCTTGTATACCGCCAATTACAGATAGGAATGGACTTTCGATTAAAATAGGTGGTTTTGACTTTCTGTTGATGTTTAGTATTTGAGAACTCCAAATACTCAAATACTTTTCCATATCATCGCCATTGCCACTAGATTTATATTGATTCATACTCCCTAACCAACCTATGATTTCATCTCTGTAAAGCAACACGCCGAGTGGATTAAAACTTAAAGTTTCTGCTAAAGATTCTATTGTCGAATCAGTAGTCATTATTGTTTTAAATTTGTATCCAACTTTACTTTCAAATTGTTCAGCGTTTGACTTTCCAAATTCGACTTGTAACTTGTTAAATGGAAAAATTGTTTTTGCAATTGCGGGTGTTTTTTTACTACCAGCCCCGCCAATTATTACTATCCATAACATTGGGGCTTCCTTCCACCCCTTTTTAACTTGACCTCTTACATTATTTCCAATGGCTATAGAGGCGGCAATCAGTATCCCCGCATAGACATATTCAATAGGACAGTTTAATGATAGTGATACTTCATTAGCATAGTCTGTAATTGTTTTTGGAAAAAAGCCAAATGGAAAAGTTATTTGTATTTGTTCTATTATTTTACTTGATGTTTTCATTTTTGTATTCCGTTTTAAGGGTTAATTAATTTTAGATGTTTGAATTTTTGTTAATGCGAGTTCTATTTCAGATCGTTTATACTTTACAAGTCCGCCTATTCTATAGCCAACAATAAGTTTATTTTTTGTATATTTGCCTAATGTTTGCGTTGAAATGCCAAGTATGAAAGAGGCTTTTTTTCTTGACAAGTATTCGTCTTCCTTAACAGGAGGAGAGTTGTTAAGTAATTTGATTTCTTCTTTTACTGCGTTTCGGATTAACTCCTTTAAATCGTTTGGAGTTAATTGAATTGTTAAAATTTGATTCATAGCTTATAGTATTGGTATACTATATAAAGGGGTTCACGAAGGCATAAGCTCCCGAAGGCACTTTAGGCGGGGCGCAACCCCTTAACGCCCCTGTATCCCTCGCTATTAGGGCTGCTATTGATAATGAGGTAGTTAGCTCCTTAAAACGTCAGAGGCTCTATTTTTTAAAGATTTACATAAAATATTAATGGTTTTTTGGTAGATTTCTTTAAAGTTTAATAGCTTTTTTATAGTTAAAAGTTTTTAAGAAGGAATAAAAAATTTGTTTACTACCAAGAACTCATTATTTTCATAATCTTTTGTATAACTAAACCCCTATCAATTTCATCTAAAGCATTTGTGTATCGTTTTTCTATAAATGGACTTAAGTCGGTATCAATTATAGATTCTGACAATAGTTTCCTTAAACATTCAAGTTTGGAAATATCATTGTCAATTTTTCTGCGGTCTACTTCAGTTGCTGTTAGCCCTAATTCAAGTCTCTTCTTTTTGTTTTCTAATTTTTTTGAAATTATATCTAGTTTGTTGTTTTCCAAAAAAGTTAAAGTGTCAAATTCTGTTTCCATAATTATTTGTTTATATTTTTCCATCTTTTGCCCAGTAATTTTGAAGAAGTTGAGCGTCTTCTAATTGAGAAGTTTTAAGGTATTTCATAAATGAACTTTCCGTTTTGTGTCCAGTTGCTTTCATTATAACACTTGCAGGAACGCCCGATTTATAGGCATTTGTACTAAATGACCTCCTTGCAGTATGTGTTTTAATAAGCTCGTATTTCATTTTAGTTTCTTCAATATAAATGCCACCTTTAGTATAGCCTCTAGTGACCTCTACATTAAACGCTGGTATTAACTTCCCAACTTCCTTGATATACTTGTTCATTTTAACATTTGAAAGAATTTTGGGTAATGAAGTGTATGTCTTTTCACTATACTTTTCGATGATTTTCTTTACAGTTTTATGAACAGGCACAATTATTAATTGCCCTGTCTTTACGGCTCTGAGTTGTATTAAACCGTCTTCAATATTTTCTTTTTTTAAATTAGATAGGTCAGAGTATCGGAATCCAGTATAACAAGAAATTAGGAAAGAATCTCTAACTTGTTCTAACCGTGAATTATTTGATAAATCCAATTTTTCAATTTGAATTAACTCATCATCCGTGATGTATATTTCGTCTCTTAGTTCCGTTGTTTTTCGGAATTTTTTTGAGCGAAAAAAATAATTCTCATTTATACCTCTCTCGGAGGCATCATTTAAAAAAGTTTTTAAAATTTTGATTTTGTTTCCTATGCTATTAGTTGCTAGTAACAATCTTTTAGATAAAAACTCAACATACTTATAATACCAATCTAAATCAATTGTATCAAAGTCTGTTTTTATTGCATATTCATCGCTAAAATCACGTATTGTTTTTAAAGTGTTTTTATAACCAAGTATTGTATAGACTGAAAACTTTTTACCTGTTTTTATATTAACCTTATTTTTTGATTCTTCGATAAACTTTTCAGCGAAGTCATAAAATGACAGTTTTTTATTACTCTTAATATTAACATCCGTTCGCCTTAACTTTATGTCTAACAAAGACCTTAGTTCGAGCGGAGTTGGTAATCTATTATCATTATCATTTAAGAACTCTCTAAAAATTGTCTTTGCTTGAGATTCAATTTTATCCAATCTTAAATTAAATTCTGGGAATTCGGGAAATAATTTAGTTTCGATTGCTCTTTGAAACCCCTTTTTCGTAACATCACCTTGCCAAAATTTCGGGTGTATCTTCTCTAAGGTACTATACACCAATTTATTATTATTGTACCTAATAATTAGATTAACAGGTGTGAGTTTTTTACTTGATTTTTTTCTTAGGTTGAAATTATAGTTTGCCATATAAATTTTTCTATCCCGTTCCGGACCAAACTTTTTTTTAAGCCATATTGACAAAAAATAGAGAGAAGTTCCGAAAATTTGTCGAGTTTTATGTGGTTGTCGCATTGGTTGTCAGTATTCCTATAGCAGAATATATTAGAATATGCAATTTTGTATATGCTCAGAAACTTAAAGTTCAATAACTCCAAGTTAATTCGATATAATTTAGATAATATTAATCTAATATAGATTGAACCCAGCGGGATCACTTAAAATTGGAAAAAAGCCTCAGTATTTACTGGGGCTTTTTTGTTTAGAATAGAACAACGGTTAAGAATACTTAATTTAATTTTGTTATATTTATTATTCAAAACATTTAGTATGAAAAACTCAATTTATAAACTACCCACTTTAATTGTTATATTATTTTTAGCATTTGGTTATACAAGCAACAAAACTGAAGCCATTAAAAAAATAGATTATTATGCCGATGCTAGTAATAAAGACCAATTACTAAACATTGTAAAAAAAGAATTGGCTGACAAACGCAAGCCTGTTTTATTTTTTACAGCTACCTGGTGCGGGCCTTGCAAGCAATTTAAAAACTCATTGGGCGACCCATTAATGATTGATGCTTTAAAAGGTGTTACTTTAATTATGATTGATGGCGATATTGACGCCGAGAAGGAAAAAATTTGTCAAAAGTACGGCATCAAGTCTTACCCCTCATATTTGCGAGTAGATGAGAGCGGCAAATTGTTAAAGAAAACCGATGGTGGTGCCTGGGACGAAAATATTCCTAAAAACATGGCTCCGGTTCTTAAAAAGTTTATGAACGATTAGATTTTATTAAATCCTTTTTATTTTTTCTTAGAATGTTATTCTTTAAAAGAATGATGTTAATTTTTGTAGTTTACTCATCAAAAAACCCCTTCCACTCAATATTACTAAAAAAAGTAAAAATTTGTAACCAAACACCCAACCAAACATAATAGCTATTGCGTAATTAATATTAAACGCAATACAAATGAGACAACTAAAAATAACCAAACAAATTACAAACCGCGAAACCGCTTCGTTGGATATGTATTTGGCCGATATTGGACGTGTAGAATTAATTACCGCCGAAGAAGAAGTGATTTTAGCCCAAAAAATTCGTAACCACGATCAGCGTGCTTTGGATAAATTAGTAAAAGCCAACTTACGTTTTGTGGTTTCTGTAAGTAAGCAATATCAAAATCAAGGGTTAAGTTTGCCTGATTTAATTAACGAAGGAAACTTAGGTTTAATTAAAGCCGCTCAACGTTTTGATGAAACGCGTGGATTTAAATTTATTTCGTATGCCGTATGGTGGATTCGCCAATCTATTCTTCAAGCTTTAGCGGAACAAAGCAGAATTGTGCGTTTACCTTTAAATAAAATTGGCGCAATCAATAAAATAAATAAATCGTTTGGTAAACTGGAACAAGATTTAGAGCGTGAACCGAGTTATGAAGAGTTAGCCGACGTTTTAGACATGGTGCCGGAAGACATAAGAGATACCATGCGAAATAACAGTCGCCATTTAAGTATGGATGCGCCTTTGAGTTTAAACGAAGAGGGTGGGTGTATGTACGATTTAATGACGAATGATGATGCTGTTAGTCCTGAAAAGGCATTGATGGGCGAAAGCTTACAAATGGAAATTTTACGATCCTTGGCAACTTTAACCGAACGTGAATCAGATGTGGTAAAATTATTTTTCGGAATTGGTGGTTCGCATGCGCACTCTTTAGAGGAAATTGGCGAAAAATTTGATTTAACCCGCGAACGTGTTCGTCAAATAAAAGAAAAGGCAGTTAGAAGTTTAAAACGTGGATCGAGAAGTAGATTATTAAAAGCCTATTTAGGCTAATTTACAAAGAAGTTATAGTGCAGGAAGGTTAAAGCGAAAAAATTAACTTTTCCAGTTAAAGCAAATGTCAATACGACGTTTGCTTTTTTTATGTCCAGATAGTTTTCCGAAAAAATTGCGTTTAAGCTTTGCCATTTTTTTACTAAAGGTTCGCGACTTGTAACGTGCTGATGAACCCGCATAAGATGAACTAGCCTTAACTGTAGTAGTAGTTTTTACATTAAAAGAAAAATCAATATCTAAATTTAATTGGCTGTTTCCGTTACCTGATTGTACTTGCGGGTTTTGCGAGACATTGCTTACAAAATTTTGTATTTGAATATCCGAATTGTTAATCAGATTTTTAGTGGATGTTGGTTCTTCATTTCCTGAGGACGGATTTACATTAACAACAGGATTAACAGTTGGCGAACTGATAGTTCTTGCAATTGGCCTGCGGGGAGGCCTTCTTACAATTCTTCTTTGCGAAATAATGGGCGTATTGTTAATGCTAGAAGTATTGGATGAAATAGTACTTCTTCTGGGTCTGTTTACACGCTGTCTGGGTCTAGGATTTGATATAACCTGAACATTATTGTTATTATTTAAATTTACATTACTAACATTTTGAATTAAAACATTTGTTATGTTAGAAATCCTATTTGGAGATTGTTGTTGTTGCCTAAAAACCAGAATTGTAAAAAAGAAAGAACCTGTAACAAATACTGTTTTTTTCATAGATTACTATTTTTTATCAAATATCTTTAATGACTTTAAGCGACAGAAATTATTTCTGTTAACGAAAACTAAAAAGAAATGGTTTTAACTGTTTTTGGGAAATTTTAACTCAACGCATCCGCCACTACAAAGGTGCTTCCGCCTACAAATATTAAATCTGTTTTTTTGTATGATTTTTTCGCAGCACTTATTCCTTCTTTGACAGAACTATATGAAGTTCCATTTAATTTAAATTTTTTCGCCTGATTTAATAATTCGTTTGCGTCCAATGCACGTGGAACACTTGCTTTAACAAAATAGTAGGTTGCTTTTTTTGGTAATAGACTTAAAATTTTTGAAACGTCTTTATCATTTACAGCACCAAAAACAAAATTTAAGTGTTTGTATTTGATGTTAGATATATTTTTTAAAACTTGTTTAATGCCATCTTCATTATGCCCTGTATCTAAAATTATTAAAGGGTTTTTGCTTAGTTGCTGCCAACGACCTAATAAGCCGGTTAGGCTGCAAACATTTTTTAAAGCAGATTTAATTGCTTTTTCAGGAATATTAAAATTATTCGTTTTTAAAATTTTTATTATTTCTAAAACACCTACTATATTTTTTAATTGGTAGGAGCCTGTTAAATCCAAACTATAGTTTAATTCCTTTTTGGATTCTTTATTTAAAACCAAAATTTTCAAAAGTCCTTTTTCTGTTTTATGATTAACAACTTTAAAATTATTGTCGGCAAAATAAATCGGTGCTTTTTGTTTTTTAGCAATGGAAGTAAATACGTTTTTAATTTCAGCTTGCGTTTGACTTACTACAACCGGTGTTTTTGGTTTTATAATTCCAGCTTTTTCAGTTGCAATTTTTTGTAAAGTATTTCCCAATAAATTTACATGATCGAAACTAATGTTGGTAATTAAAGAAACCAATGGCATAATAACATTTGTTGAATCTAATCTGCCGCCTAAGCCAACTTCAATAACCGCAATATCCACTTTTTGATTGGCGAAATAATCAAAAGCCAAACCAACTGTCCATTCAAAAAAACTTGGTTCAATTTTTTCAAATTCTGTTTTGTGCTTTTCCACAAAATCAACTACGTATTTCTTAGGAATTAATTTGCCGTTTATTTTAATGCGTTCTCTAAAATCAATCAAGTGTGGAGATGTATATAAACCTGTTTTGTAACCGGCTTGTTGTAAAATAGCCGCAAGCATATGACTGCTACTGCCTTTGCCGTTAGTGCCGGCAACGTGTATGCATTTTATTTTTTTTTGAGGATGGTTTAGTACTTCGACAATTTTATGTGTGTTATTTAAATCAGCTTTGTAAGCGGCTGCACCAATACGCTGGTACATGGGCAAACGCGCAAACAAATAATCAAGGGTGTGTTGGTAGGTCATTTAGTATTTGTTCAGTTTAACCACAAAGCTCGCAAAGAAAATAAAAAAAATCAAATTAACCACAGAGAACACAAAGAGTTGATGCGTAGAAAAACATAAATTATAAAAACTTTGTGAAACTCTGTGCCTTTGTGGTTAGCTTTAGTCGAAGGCAAAAACAATGGTAATAGTTCCCTTTTGTTCTTCAAATTTACCATCCACATTAAATTTGGTAGCTAATGCAGTTTGTTTGGCTTTAGCTTTTAATAACGCGCTGCTAGTTGTAGTACCGCGTCCATTTGGATTGGCTTCTATTACGTTTCCTTCACTATCCACAGTTATTTCAACAACTACTTTGCCTTCTTCTTTTGTGTCGGTTGGTAATTTTGGTTTTATAACTAAGGCACGTCCTTTTAAATCAATACCAATTTTTCCGCCGCCAAAACCAGGTCCATTTCCTGGGCCGCTGCCTGGTCCTTTTCCATCTCCATTTCCGCCACCATCTCCTTTACCATGTCCGCCATTGCCATTTGCAAAAGGATCGCCGTTGGGATTGCCGTTTTCTCCGGGTTTGTCATTATCTCCAATGCCGCCGCCATTTTTGCCATTGTTTTTTTTATATTTTTCTGCTAATAATTCAGCGGCAGTTTTTGGTTTTACAACTTCCTCTTTTTTTGGAGTAATGACTGTTGTTTTATTGTCTTTTACCTCGGGTGTAATTTTTTCATCATTTACTACTTCAGCGTTTGGGTCAGTAATTACTTCTTCAGTAGCCTTTGTCTCAGTAACTACGTCTGTTACTTTACCCATATCGCCGTACTCCACATTATCATTACCTGCATCCATAATTCCTAATGCCATTTCGTTACCGCCGCCGCCGCCACCTTCGGGGAATGGTGGATTAGGTGTAATTAACTGAAATAAAATTAAAAACAGCAACAACAACCCAAAAATTACCAAAGTAATTGTGGCCGAAATGGCTCTATTTTTATTTTCTTCTGATTGTGTTAATTGCATTTGCTGTTTATACGTGTTTTTATTCTTTTAGTTTCGTTACCCCTGACATGGTTTTTGAGTAATAGTCTGATAACCCTGTCTGGGGTATAGTTATTTATTAGGCGCCGTTGCCAATACTGGTTTGCATTTTAATTTAATACTAATTGTCATTACATCCGCAATAACTTGTATGGGTAAATCTTTATCTAAGTGCATAAACAAAGGCGGTTCAATTTCTTTGCTCGAAAATTTGGAAATTTCTGCTTCTAAATTTGCGGGGTCAATTTCTTTATTATTAATGTAATATTTTTTTTCTTTTGTAACCGCCAAGTGTATTGGTTTTTTTTCTGTATCTAATGTTGAGTTGGTGGTGGATTTTGATAAGTTAATTTTAATGGAATTCGGACTTACCATGGTTGAAATAATTAAGAAGAACAGCATTAAAAAGAACATGATGTCGCTTAACGAATCTGTACTTACCTCTGCTTCTCTATGTCTTTTTCTTAGTCCCATTTTTTAAAAATTTTGAATTATAAATGTTAAATTTTGAATGAACTAATTCAACATTTAAAATTTAGCATTTAACATTACTTACTTGGTTCATTCAACATATCTAAAAACTCAATTTGAGTATCTTCCATGCGGTGCGATAACCTATCAATTCTAGTGTTTAGCCAATGGTAACCCACAAATGCAAATACTCCAACCACTAATCCTCCGGCACTTGTAATCATTTTTTGATATAAGCCGCTTGATATTACTTCGATTTCAACAGTTTTAGCTAATGAAATAGAATAGAAAATTTTAATTACACCAATAATAGTCCCAATAAAACCAAACATAGGGGCAATACGTCCAATAATGTTTAACACATTTAAATTTTTCTCCAATTTAGCAATTTCGTTGCTACCACTTTTGTTCATCGCCTCTCTTATTTCTTGCACAGGTTGACCAATGCGAGCAACACCTTGTTCAATCATAGTGCTTTCTGGCGTGTTATTGTTTTTACAAAGGGCACGGGCATTAGCAATATTGCCATTGTGTATCATTTCCTTTAAACTCAAAACAAGATTATTGTTCTTTTTAGAGGCTTTACCAATTACCAATAAACGTGTAATTAAAATATACAAGCTCACTAGGAACAATAGTGCAAGTGGAATCATAATAGGCCCACCTTTCGCAATCATTTCAAATAACGAAATTTTTGTCTCGGTAATTTCTTGGCTTGCTGTTTGAATGCCTGTTACTGCCGGTGTTTTAGCTGTATCGGTTACAGCATTAACAACTGAACTGTTTATTTGTAAAATGAAATTTATCATATACTATTATTGTTTTACGAAATTATTTTAAAAATGGCTCGTAAAGTATATTACATAAATTGCTTTTAAACAGTTAGTTGTTTATATAACTGAGTAATTACAAAAGGTTACAAAAATCAAAGAACGGGTTGTGCTTTTTATCCGATTCGTCATTGCGAGCGATAGCGAAGCAATCTAAAACTGTAGTTAAGATCGCTTCGTACCTCGCAAGACTTAGTTCGATTTTTTTAACAATTGAGCCATTTCTACTAAGCGTATAAATTCTGCTCGGTAACCTTCGTCGTCCTTACCTTTTGATTGTTTGGCCATTGCTAATACTGATTTGTAATCAGCATCGCCTTTAAATTTAGAATCGCGCAGTATCATGCCAAATTCGGCTACAGCACTCGAGAATTTGCAATTTTCAGAGGCAGAGGACAACGCCTTCTTTTTGTCTAACACTGTTTCTGTAATTAACTTAGAAGTGTTTTCGTTAGGTTTTTTATAACGAAATTTAATGGTCATAACTTCGTCGGAAGTCGATTTATTGGGAGCCGTTATAGGTTGCTGGTATTTTAAAGGGTCAACCGAAGCTAGTACTTCATCAGAACCGGCAGGAATGATTTCGTAAATAGCAGTTACAGTATGTCCTGCGCCTAATTCGCCGGCATCTTTTTTATCGTCGTTAAAATCCTCGTTATTTAATAAACGATTTTCGTATCCAATCAAACGGTAGGCTTTTACTTTAGCAGGATTAAATTCGATTTGAATTTTTACATCTTTAGCAATGGTTAGCAAAGTGCCACCCATTTCTTTTACCAACACTTTTTTGGCTTCTAATATATTATCGATGTATGCGTAGTTACCGTTGCCTTTGTCTGCCAACTGTTCCATTTTAGAATCTTTGTAGTTGCCGCCACCAAAACCAAGTACGGTTAAAAACACACCTTCTTCACGTTTCTTTTCAATTAACCTTACTAATTCACCGTCGCTGCTTACGCCCACATTAAAATCGCCATCGGTTGCCAAAATGATACGATTGTTGCCATTCGTAATAAAATTTTCTTTTGCTGTTTTGTAAGCTAATAAAATTCCTTCACCACCCGCAGTTGAACCGCCTGCTTGTAATTGTTCAATGGCATCGTTAATTTTTTCTTTATTGTTTCCAGAAGTAGCAGGTAAAACAACGCCGGCAGCACCAGCGTATACTACTAATGATACTTTATCTTCAGGGCGTAATTGATCAACTAATAATCTTAAGCCCGATTTTAAAAGAGGTAGTTTGTTGGCGTCTAACATTGACCCCGACACATCTATTAAAAATACCAAATTATTTGCAGGCATTTTATCGGTTTTAATTTCTTTGCCTTGAATACCAATATGAATTAAATTATGCTTTTTATTCCAGGCACATTCTGTGTACTCGGTTGTAATTGAGAAAGGGTCTTCGTTTTTTGGTTGAGGATAATTATAATTAAAATAATTAATCATTTCTTCTACGCGTACGGCATCAGCAGGCGGTAAATTCCCTTGGGTAATAAAACGGCGCACATTGCTGTATGAGGCTTTATCAACATCAATACTTAAGGTAGATAATGGATTTTTTGTAGCCTCTTTAAATTCGTTGTCGTTTATTTTACTGTACTCTTCTGTATTATATGTGGGAACGGCAACCGGACTGTTATAAGAAACATTTCCGGCAAATGACTCTTTACAAATTTTGTATTTTTTACCGTCGTGTTGAAGTTTTGTATCCGTTTTTGTAGTAACAATTTCTAATTCATTTAGTTCAACTCCTTGGCTATTCAATACTATTTTAACTTCTTTTTTTTGATTATTGTTTATAACAATATTTGTAATAGTTTGTTTTGTGTAACCTATATATAATGCTTCCACTTTATATTTACCTGCAGCTAATTGTTTAAAGCAAAAATCACCATTTAAATCGCTGGAAGTGCTGTATTTGGCATTACTATCCAATCGCGTTAAAATAACATTGGCAAAAGGGATAGATTCTTTAGAAGTTTTATCGTTTACTCTACCACAAATAGATGCGTTGTTGTTAGCAACATTTAAGTTTGTTTGGGCAAAAGCACCTGCGCAAACAAATAATATCGGAATTAAAATTTTTCTTAACATAATGCCTGTGTTTAAATTTATAAAACGTTGATTTTATATTTAGACGCATTTATTTTGATAATTCCATAAAACTGATTAAAAACATCTTTTTTGTATTTGATTTAAGTGTCACGAATACTAATTTTACAGTATGAACGATTTAAGCCTGCATATTAAAACCTTACGCGAAGATTTTACGAAGGGTACACTTAGCGAAACAGACATAAATAAATTACCCGATTTGCAATTTGAAACTTGGATGCAGCAAGCTCTTGATGCGAATGTAATGGAACCACATGCCTTTAGTTTGGCTACTATTGGCAGAGATAACAAGCCGGCTAATCGTATTTTATACGTTAGAGGCTTTACTAATAACAAATACTATTTTTTCACTAATCTTAATTCGCGCAAGAGTTTAGATTTAGAATACAACAATAATGTAAGCCTTTGTTTTTTTTACCCTGAACTGGAGCGCCAAATAAGAATTGAAGGTACTGTTGAGAAAGCAGATGTTGCCTTTAGCGACGATTACTTTAATAATCGGCCACGTCAAAGCCAAATTGGTGCCTGGAGTTCGCCACAAAGCAAAAAATTAAAAGACAGAAGCGAACTAGACAATTTTATTTCAGAAAACGAGAAAAAATTTGAAAACCAATCCGTACCCCGTCCTGAATTTTGGGGAGGTTATGTGTTAAATGCCAATTACTACGAGTTTTGGCAAGGACGTAAAAACCGTTTGCACGACCGTATTTGTTATGAATTAAAAGGTAACAGTTGGGATATTTTTAGATTGGCACCATAATTTAAAACTCTTATTTTTTAGTATCTTTGCCACATTATGCCAAATATTGTTGCTATTGTAGGAAGACCGAATGTTGGAAAATCAACACTGTTTAACCGTATTACCGAAACCCGTGAAGCTATTACCGACGAGGTAGCAGGTGTTACACGCGACCGCCATTACGGTAAAGCCGAGTGGCAAGGCGTTGAATTTAGTGTAATTGATACCGGTGGATACATACAAGGTAGCGACGATATTTTTGAAGGAGAAATTCGTAAGCAAGTAAAAATTGCTATTGAAGAATGTACCGTGTTAATGTTTGTGGTAGATGTGAATGAAGGCATTACAGAATACGATAAAGAAATTGCTAACTTGATTCGCAAAAGCAAAAAAAAGGTTGTGGTTGTTGCCAATAAAGTAGATACACACGAGCGTAGTGCTTATGCCGCCGAGTTTTATAAGTTTGGTTTGGGCGATATTTACACGGTAAGTGCTGCTACAGGTAGTGGAACAGGCGATATGCTTGACGCATTAACCGCTTTAATGCCAAAAGATGAAGGCGCATTAAACCAAGTCGACATTCCAAAAATTGCCATCGTAGGTCGACCAAACGTTGGCAAATCGTCTTTAACAAATGCTTTGTTAGGAGAAGAACGCACCATTGTGACAGATGTTGCTGGTACCACCAGAGATACGATTAATACACGTTATACAAAGTTTGGCCACGATTTTTGGTTGATTGATACCGCCGGAATGCGACGTAAAGCCAAGGTTCATGAAGATTTGGAATTTTACAGTGTGATGCGAACCATACGAGCTTTAGAAACTTGCGACGTGTGTTTGTTAATGATTGATGCTGAAAATGGTATTGAGGCGCAAGATTTAAGCATCTTAAGTTTAGTAGAAAAAAACCGTAAAGGTTTGGTAATTATTGTAAACAAGTGGGATTTGATTGAAAAAGATACCAAAACTGCGAAAGCTTACGAAGAAAAAATAAGAGAGCGCATTGCACCGTTTAGAGATATACCCATTGTGTTTACATCGGTTACCGAAAAACAACGTATTATGAAAGTGGTGGAGGTAGCCATGTATGTTTATGAAAATAAAACAAAACATGTTCCAACGCGCAAACTAAACGACTTTTTATTGCCATTAATTGAAAGCCATCCACCGCCTGCCATTAAAGGTAAAGAGGTAAAAATAAAATACGTTACACAATTAAAAGGCGAAGCTTTATTTATTTTTTATTGCAACTTACCGCAGTATGTGCAAGAAAACTACAAACGTTTTTTAGAAAACAAAATACGTGAAGAATACGATTTTTGTGGTGTGCCTATTGTAGTGAGTATTAGGAAGAAGGTTTAAAAACCTCGATATTCGTCTATGTCGTATTATCAAATAATTTCAATAATCGTACAAATTCTGATTTTAATTTTTGGGTTGTACCTAGCTTTTTTTAAATCTTATTTTAGTGAAAAGGGTAAAAATCTTGCTACCAAGGAAGATATAGAACATATTACAAAGAAGGTAGAAAGTATAAAAACTGAATTCATTAAAGAAACAGAGAAGTTAAAGCATGATTTGCAATTTGAGAACCAATTAAAAATATCATTTACAAATGATCTTAAAAATTCAATTGTTCGAGTTTATGAAGATTATAATAGTTGGTACGATATTACTTATGATTCATTTCTTAATTCGCTTAACTCTCTTGATTTTTCTGTAAAACAAATTGCTGAAGCAGAAGCTGAAATTAATAGAGCGTATTCAAAGTTTGAAGCTTCTGTTTCAAAGTTAGAATTGTATATTAAGAACAACAATGTAGATAAAATTATAGAAAAAATCTCAGATGAGACATATATACTTCAAGAAAAAGTAGAAGATTATTTTATGGAATTAGAAGAAATAATTGAAGACGAAGAGGCTTTAAATATAGAATTCTCTCAAGCTCATCATGATAAAAAGATAAACCTGTTCAATAAAACTAGTACTAAGTTATCAAACATTTCTTATGGAATAATGGACACTCTGGAAGAACTGAGGAATTTATTTCATGAACTTTTGACCGAAAAAATAAAAAAATAAATATCGAAAAGATGTATACAGTGTTTTATTCTTGGCAATCTGATTTAACATCAAAATATAATAGAAACTTTATAGAAGATGCTATAAAAAAGGGATTTAAGAGTTTAAAAAAATCTAAAGATTTCAATATTGAGTTAAATTTGGAGCGAGATACCAAAGATACATCAGGTACACCAGATATTGTAGCTACAATATTCAACAAAATTGCTAATTCACATATTTTTATTTGCGACATATCTATTATTAATTCGGAAAGCAATAATAGAAAAACTCCCAATCCGAACGTTTTAATTGAGCTTGGATATGCAGCTTCATTAATTGGCTGGGATAATGTTATTTGTGTTTTTAATACAGCTTATGGCAAGGTAGAAGATTTGCCATTTGATTTAAAATTTAGGAGACCCATTCAGTATTTTTATAATGAAACGTCCGAATCAAAAGATTCCGAATCCTTGGTCAAACAAATTGAAAGTGCTTTAAAGTTATGTCATCCAGAATTAATAGAGCAAAAAAGGGAAATACGAAGTTTATATCGATATGAATCTGATAAAGCTCAACGAATTGCAATCGAAAAACCAGAATATTGGGAGTTTAAATTGTGTGAGGAGCTGTTTCTGTCAAAATTAATACCAATAAACCAAAAGTATGAAGAGCTCGAACATGGTACTTTGTTTAAAAAGAATAGATATCTTAATAACGATGAATTTATAGATTTTATTTCTATTGAAATGGGTCATATAGGAAATAGTGTGAGAGCTATCATGAAGATATTTTCAAATGATTTAATACAAACTATTGGACCGCCCGGTCAACCTGGAAATGCTATCGAAATGTACAAGGTGGTGAAAAAAATAATAACGCTTGCAGATAATTTAGTGGAGTGGGAAGCTGATATACGAAGCCTAAGTGTTTCAGAAATATTTACTGAATTACAAAGTTTGCATTTTGGATTAACTAACCAAATTATTTCTGCACTCAATTCTGCACCAATACAAATGAGAAACATTTATACTAATCCAAATAGCAAAGAAGTGCATAAAATGGAAATCGTTTTTGACTTACCAGAAAAAAAAGTAGAGAGGATAAATGAAATAATAGCTTATTATACAAAAAACCCCAAGTTATTACTTTAATAAGATCAATTATTCTTAAAAAAATCGTCGTAGCTAACTTCTTTTACTTCTAAAGTACATTTTTGTTTAATTAGCTCAATTACTTTTTTGCTGTAAATATTTTCAAATATTTTTTGGGCTTCTTTTTCTTTGCTTAATAAATCTTTAGCAATTTTATTTACTTCTTCTTCTTGCGGCACTTGTCCATATTTGCTAAACTCACCTCTAATAAATGCTTTCGCTTCCTCAGTGGCTTCAATAGCATCTACTTTAATGTCGTTATCTTTAATTAATTTGTTTTCAATTAAACGCCATTGCATAGCCTTTGTGTAATTAGGGTAATCGTTTTCCAATTCTTCTTGTGTAATTGGTTTTTCGTTTACCACCATTAACCAACGTTTTAAAAAGGCATCAGGCAATTGTAAATTTAATTTTGCCACTAAATTATTTTCTACTTCGGTTTTTAAGAAACGATCAGCATCTGCATTAAACATTAAGCCTAACTCGTTGCGTATTTTATCTCTAAATTCAGCTTCCGTAGTTACTGCACCTTCGCCATAAACTTTGTCAAATAATTCTTGATTTAATTCAGCATCTTCTAAACGGGCAATGTTTTTAACCGTTAATTGCAACATGCAATCAATCGTTTCTGCTACTTCTTTTTCTATGCCTAAACTCACACTTTTATCAACGGCCGTTTCGTAAAGTTCGTTAATGTTGATGGTGATTTTGTCTTCTTTTTTAACGCCTAAAATTTTTGCTTTTGCAGCTTCGTTGGTTAAACGCTCATAATTAACGCTGGTGCTTTTAAAAATACCACCTGCTTTAATGGCGCCTGTTTCATCAAGCTCGTTAATATCAACAAACACAACATCTTTTTCGCCAGCAACATCGGGGTTTACTGGTTTACCATAATTACGGCGCACGTCTTTAATATACTTGTCAACTAATTCATCATCAATTTTTACTGTTTTAAAAGTAAACGTATGTTTATCGTCTAACGAAATATTAAACTGAGGCGCTAAACCAATTTGGTAGGTAAATTCAAAATCTTTTTGTTTTTCAAAATCAACTTGAGTTTGTTCTTTTGGTAGAGGGTTGCCTAAAATCTCAATTTTTTGTTCTTCGATGTAGTTGTATATAGTGTCTTGCAACAACTTATTTACTTCATCTACTAAAATTTGGGTACCATATTGTTTCTTAATCATACCTGCCGGTACTTTACCTGGTCTAAAACCCGGCATACTTGCTTGGCGTTGCACCTTTTTAAGGGCTTCGTTAACGCGTGTTTCGTAATCGGTAGGTCCTACAGCAATTGTAATTTCTGCATTTAAGTTATCAATATCGTGCTTTGTGATGTTCATTTGTAATAAATTTTGGAGGGCAAAAATACTAAATTTTCGACTCAAATTTTGTTTAAAACGCATTTATTTGTTAATAATAAAAATAGTTGTATATTTGCAGTCCTTTTTAAAAAATGGGTAAAAGTCCATATACTATACAATTTGGCGGCCTACCTGTTGGAATTCATGAATATGAGTTTGATATTAAGGATGCGTTCTTTAAAACGATTGAAAATAGTGATATTCACAAAGCTGATATTAGCGTAAAAGCAGTGTTAACTAGGCAAAATAATGTGTTACACTTAGATTTCGACATAAACGGCTCAATTGGTTCAGAGTGCGATAGATGTTTAAAAGACTTTAACTTTCCCATTTCAACTAAGGAAGGTTTGGTTATTAAACATGGTAATCCTGACGAAAGTACCGACGAAATTATAGTGATACCTGAGGGAATTGATGAGGTAAATATAGCCCAATATATTTACGAGTACATTGTGTTGGCAATTCCGGCTCGAAGAGTACCTTGCGAAATTGACGAAAAATTGTATGAATGCGATTTTGACACATTAGCTAAGTTAAATGAAATAAGCACTGATTCAATAAAAGAAGATGAACCCATTAATCCAATGTGGGAACAATTAAATAAATTAAAAAAGTATAACAAAAATTAAAATAAGAAACCATGCCAAATCCAAAACGAAAACTGTCGCGCTCACGTAGAGGCTCACGTCGCGCAACTTATAAAGCACCATCAATGACCATTTCAAAAGATTCAACAACAGGCGAAGCGCATTTAATGCACCGCGCTCATTGGTTTGAAGGAAAATTATATTACAAAGGAAAAGTTGTAATGGAAAAAGCTGTTAAAGCTTAATCTTTAATAAAATTATTTTTAAAAGCAGACTCGCATGGGTCTGCTTTTTTTATTTTATAAGTATACAAAAAATGACTTTTTGTATACAATTTTTTAGAGTTTAAGTCTATAAAAGTATTTTTACTTTTAAAAAACTATGAAGACACGTTTATTTGTTTTTAATACAGTGGCAGGCATTTTCTTTGCGCAAAATGTTAAATCGCAAACGTTTAATTGTGGCGACACATTATTGGACACCAGAGATGGTAAAAAGTACGCAACAGTTTTAATTGGCTCTGCCTGCTGGATGAAACAAAATTTAAATTATGGAACAACCATTACAAGTAACACCAGCACTGTTGCACATTATGACATGACAAATAATGGCATAGTTGAAAAGTATGCCCCAATGGGTAATACCTCAAATCTTATTACTCATGGTGCACTTTATGAATGGCCGGAACTAATGAATTATAGTACAGTGGCTGGTGCACAAGGTATTTGTCCTAGTGGTTGGCATGTACCCACGGATCCTGAATTTCAGACAATGATAGTGGCTGCAGGTGGCACATTAATAACAGTCAATGGCGGTTATGGAGGTAATAAGTTGAAAAATATTGGCGAAGGTTTTGGAGCCGGAGCAGGCACAAACACTTCGGGTTTTTCAGCTAAACATGCAGGTGACCGAGATAGTTATGGGATATTTTATGGACTTACATTCAGGTCTATTTTTTGGACATCAACAAGTAATGGCCCAAGTGCTTATCAGTATACCTTATGGGCAGATAGGGATACGATTTTCAGAGGTGGTAATGCTCAAAAGGAAACAGGATTTTCTTGCCGATGCGTAAAAGACCTTACTTCAAGTTTAAAAGAAAATTCTGAAATGGATTTATTTCAAATTTATCCGAACCCAATAAAAGATGAAACAAGAATAAATATTTACAAGCCTTTTACCAACGCAAGTTATTCAATTATTAATGCAATTGGTGAAATAGTAGCAGAGGATAAACTCATAAATCAAAATACCAGTGTTTCTTTACTAAATTTAAAGGAAGGCATTTATTTTATCTCCGTTTTAAGCGACGGGCAAAAAACCCAGAAAAAAATTATTATTATGAGATAAAAATCACTAGAAGAAGTAAAAAGGCAGATTCCACAAAGGGTCTGCTTTTTTTATTTAATTCAGTTATAATTTTTATATTTCGCCCCTTTATGAACCTAAAAAATAAAGTTGCCTCTATAACAAATTTTGGTGTCGATTCTCTTCAGCCCCTAATAGACAAGCGAAGAATAAAAACACTAAATATTTTAAATTTAATAGTTATTGCAGGTTTAGTATTGGGCGCTACAAATAGTTTGGTGTTAAAATCAAATTATCCAATTTGGGCAGAGCTGATTTTTTTAGGGTTAGCATTAAGTTCTTTAATTTTAAACAAATACAAGAAGCAAACTTTTTCATTTTTAGTATTTACATTTAATGTTAACCTTTCCGTCTTTTTTGTTTCAAAGTATTACCCAAGTGATGTTGGAAATTATTTATATTATTTCCCCCTAATAGTGAGTGTTGTTCTTCTCAACAATCCCGCAAAGTTTGATAAGTATACGGCAACGCATCTGGTTATTTGCATAGTTTCTTTTTTATTTAATTTATTTATAGAAATACCGACGTTACGAAACAACAATTTTACCCAAGATGAAATTAAATTAATATGGTATTACAATATTATTTTTTCAGTTTTATGTACAACTTTTTTAAGTATGCTGCTTACCAAACTTATACACGATCAAAATAAAGAGGTATTGTTTAGCTATTACGAACAAAAAAAATCACAACAAGAACTTACCACTACATTAAATCAAAAAGAGGTATTGTTGGCTGAATTGCACCATAGAGTAAAAAATAACCTCGCCATTGTATCTGGCCTTTTAAACTTGCAAGAAGGGGCAACCGATAATTCAGAAGCTAAATCAATTTTAAATGAGAGCAAAAATAGAATAATGAGTATGGCGTTGGTGCACAGAATGCTTTATCAAAATTCTGATTTTAAAACAATTAACATAAAGAAATATACCAATTCGTTACTTCTAGAAATTTTAAATTCCTATAATTTGTATGAAAAGGTAGGTATAAATTCTGAATATGACGATGTAGAGTTAACTACCACAGAGTTAATACCCTATGGTTTAATTTTAAACGAAATAATAACTAATTGCGTAAAGTATGCTTTTATCGATCACCCATCACCAAATCTCAATTTAAGTGTCAAAAGGAATATTAATGCAGTAAAATTAATAGTAGGCGATAATGGTACTGGTTTTTCAAAAGATTTTAATGCAGAATCTAACGGAAATTCAATCGGCATCTCACTGATTAAAACGCTTAGCAATCAATTAGATGGAGAAGCAACGTTTTATAATGATAATGGAGCCAAAGTCGAAATTAATTTTCAATATGGTTAATAAATCAATATAATTAAATACTATTTTTAACCTTTTAAAATAGTATAATTGTAGTTTACTAAATTAAATTTTTTGCTATTATATGAAAATTGGTTTTGATATTTCTGGGGGTGATTTTGCTCCCAACAATTGTTTAGAGGGGGCTATTATGACTTCTTCTGAGTTAAGTGCTGATGTGAAATTAGTTTTGATAGGCGATTCAGAAAACGCCAAAAAATATTTTGCAGATAAAAAATTTGATGATTCTCATTTCGAATACGTTCATACCACCGAAGTTATCGAAATGGGCGAACATCCAACCAAGGCGTTCTCTCAAAAACCAAACAGTAGTATCTTTTTGGGATTTAAGTTATTAAAAGAAGGGGATTTGGATGCTTTTATTAGTGCCGGCAATACTGGTGCTATGCTTGTAGGCTCTATGTTTACTGTAAAAACTGTTCCAGGCGTGATAAGACCATGCATTACTTCAATTATGCCGAAAGAAAACGGTGGTTTTGGGATACTTTTGGATGTTGGAACAAATGCAGATTGTAAGCCGGATGTCTTATATCAATTTGGTATTTTAGGTTCCATTCTTGCCAAGGAAATCTATAAAATAAATAATCCTAAAGTTGCATTATTAAATATTGGCGAAGAACCCGAAAAGGGAAATTTGGTTGCACAAGCAGCTCACGCTTTAATGAAAGACTCCAAGGATTTTAATTTTGTGGGAAATGTTGAAGGTGGTGATATTTTTAAAGATGAAGCTGATGTTGTAGTGTGTGAGGGTTTTGTTGGAAATGTAGTTTTAAAGATGGCAGAGGCCTTTTATACAGTTTCAAAAAAACTTAAAGTAGAACATGATTATTTTGATAAATTTAATTATGAATTATATGGAGGAACTCCAATATTGGGTGTAAACTCTAACGTAATTATTTGTCATGGTATCTCTAGTCCTTTGGCGTTTAAAAACTCGTTATTACTTGCAAAAGACCTAATAAAAGTTAAGTTAACCGAAAAAATACAGCAAACGTTTCAATAATGATTAGAGCTTCTATAACTGCCGTAGCAGGGTATTTACCCGAGAACATTGTAACTAACTTCGATTTAGAAAAAATGATTGATACTACTGATGAGTGGATTACTACGCGTACAGGTATTAAACAACGACACATTGAAAATGATTCTAAAAAAGCTACTTCAGATATGGGTGTTGAAGCGGTTAAAATGCTATGCGAAAAAAGAGGTATTCATCCGGAAGAAATTGATTTATTAATTTGTGGAACAGTAACACCCGATATGGTTTTTCCGGCCACGGCAAATTTAATTTGTGCAAAAATAGGTGCAAAAAATGCTTGGGGTTACGATTTGTCGGCCGCTTGCAGTGGGTTTATTTATGGATTAGTAACAGGTTCTCAATTTATTGAAACAGGTCGTTATAAAAAAGTGGTGATTGTTGGGGCGGATATGATGAGCCGTATTATTGATTATACAGATAGAACCACTTGTATTATATTTGGCGATGGTTGTGGAGCAGTTTTGTTAGAACCAACTACCGAAGGAACAGGTATTCAAGATTTTATATTACATTCTGATGGTAATGGTGCTGCACATTTACACATGAAGGCGGGTGGCTCATTAAACCCTTCAACTATAGATACTGTGAATAACAAAATGCATTATGTGTATCAAGAGGGGCAGGCTGTATTTAAGCATGCTGTTTACAATATGTCTGAGGTGAGTGCTTCCATTATGGAGAGAAATAAATTAGAAGCTAAAGACATAAATTGGTTGGTTCCACATCAAGCAAATAAGCGTATCATTGAGGCTACTGCAGCGAGAATGGGCTTGGGCCCAGAAAAAGTAATGATGAACATTGAACGGTATGGAAATACCACCTCAGGTACTATTCCTTTATTATTATGGGATTATGAAAAACAATTAAAGAAAGGCGATAATGTTATTATTTCTGCTTTTGGGGGTGGCTTTACTTGGGGGTCTATTTATTTAAAGTGGGGTTATAATCCCGTATAACTTTAAATGGTTTCCAACAACTCGTGTCTGTAATTATCTAAAATACTACTTTTAGATAAAAACCCCACGTAAATCTCGTTTTCCACTACTGGCAGATTCCAATGTCCCGATTCTTCAAATTTATTCATAATCGAAAAAATATCCTCGCTTAGGTTTATTATAGAGCTGGGTTTACGCATTAATTCTTTAGCAGTTATTTTGTCGTATAGCTCCGAATTAAACATTTCTTCCTTTATATTATTTAAATAAATAATCCCAATTAACTTATTATTATTTTTAACTACCGGAAAAACATTGCGTTTAGAATGTTTTATCGACTCAACGATGTCGCCCAAACTAGCCTTAAAATGAATGGTTGCAAAATCGGTTTCAATTAACGATTTAATATCAATTTTACTTAAAATACTAGCATCCTTATTGTCAGTTATAACAGTTCCTTTTTCTTTTAATTTTCTAATATCAAGCGATTGTGGATGGTATATTTTTACGATTAAATAACTAATTGATGAAACCATCATTAAAGGAATTATTAGTTCGTAGCCACCGGTAATTTCTGCAATTAAAAATATAGCTGTAAGTGGTGCATGAAATACACCACTTAATATACCTGCCATGGCAACTATTGTAAAATTGCTTATTTTAATATTTTCGAAACCAATAAGCGATAAAAACATCGCAAAAATAAAACCTAAGTAAGCCCCTACAAACAAAGAAGGCGCAAAGTTACCCCCATTTCCTCCACTGCCTAGTGTGATTGCAGCAGCAAACGTTTTTAATAGCAGAATAACCGTAATAAATAATAAGAAAATCCAATTGTTATTAATTAATCCTGCAATTAAACTGTTTTTGTATACGTCCTCTACTTTAAATTCCGAGAGGGCTTTTATGCTCTCATATCCCTCGCCAAAAAGAGATGGAAATAAAGCAAATAAAAAAGCCAAAGAAATACCCCCAATTAACCATTTATAAAAACTGAATTTTATTTTCTGAAACCTAGACTCAATTTTATCAAAAAAATTGACATAATACAGAGAAACTATACCTGCTAATAAGCCTAGTATAACATAAAATGGCACATTATGATAGTCAAAAGGTGTTTTTAATTTAAAAAATAACAAAGTACTTTCATGTAAAATAATCTTAGACATAAGAGCACCTGATGCGGCGGCAATTAACAAAGGGATAAATGCACTAATACTTATATCTACTAAAATTACTTCTAAAGCAAATAATACGCCTGCAATAGGTGCATTAAATGCCCCTGCAATACCACCCGCTGCCCCAGCCGCTAAAAGCAATGTTCTGTCTTTATAACTTAGTTTGTAAGTGCGTGCAAAGTTTGAGCCAATAGCCGAACCGGTACTTACGATTGGAGATTCTAACCCGGCAGAGCCTCCAAATCCTACCGTTAAAGCACTTGTAATTACGTGCGAATACATTTGTTGAAAAGGCAAAAAACTACTTTTTTTAGCTATGGCAAAAAGTATTGAAGTGTTCCCTCTATGGAGTTGGTTTTTAAAAAAGTACTTTACAATTAAAATTGTTAAACCTATGCCAATAAAAGGTAATATTAAATATAGGTACTTAAAATTAAATTTTAATAAATAGCCTTCAACTAAGTAATGTTTTATCGAAAACACAAATAACTTTAAAACTACCGCAGCAATACCAGCGCTAATACCTACTAGTATACTAGAAAATATTAGAAACTGTTTTTCATTTGTTTTTTCGTGTATCCAGTTAATGCCACGTTCAATAAAGTTTATCCGCTTAATCTCTGTCATTCTTGTGGCTAATGTAGTATTTTTTTAATTTTATTTTATCATTATTTCTTAATCATTTGGATACTACCATATTCCTAAAAAATAACTATATTTGCGCCGCTTAAAAATTATATATGTCAGCTATTCGTAATATTGCTATTATTGCCCACGTTGACCACGGTAAAACTACCTTGGTTGATAAAATTCTTCATACTTGTAACTTGTTTCGCGAGAACCAGGCTACCGGTGAACTTATTTTAGATAACAACGACCTTGAACGCGAACGTGGTATTACCATTTTAGCTAAAAACGTGTCTGTGCAGTACAAAGGCACAAAAATTAATATTATCGATACGCCAGGTCACGCCGACTTTGGAGGTGAAGTAGAACGTGTTATGAACATGGCCGATGGTGTAATTTTGTTGGTAGATGCTTTCGAAGGTCCAATGCCGCAAACACGCTTTGTATTACAAAAAGCTATCGCAGCTGGTAAAAAAGCAATTTTGGTAATTAATAAAGTTGATAAACCAAATTGCCGCCCGGAAGAAGTACACGATAATGTATTTGACTTATTTTTTAACTTAGATGCAACTGAGGAGCAATTAGATTTTCCAACTGTATACGGTTCTAGTAAGCAAGGTTGGATGGGCCCAGATTGGAAAACCCCAACAACTGATATTACTTATTTATTAGATACCATTTTAGATAAAATCCCTTTAGCCCCTGAACGTGCTGGTACTTTACAAATTCAAATTACGTCTTTAGATTATTCATCGTTTATTGGACGGATTGCCGTAGGCCGCGTATTTCGTGGTTTAATAAAAGAAAATATGCCTGTAAGCGTTGTTAAACGTGATGGTCGTATTCAAAAATCGCGTATAAAAGAATTATATGTGTTTGATGGTTTAGGAAAAGTAAAAGTATCTGAAGTTCAAACGGGTGATATTTGTGCCTTTACTGGTATTGAAGGTTTTGAAATTGGCGATACAGTTGCTGATTTTGATAATCCGGAAGCAATGCCAACTATGCACATTGATGAACCAACTATGAGTATGTTATTTACAATTAACAACTCACCTTTTTTTGGTAAAGATGGTAAATTTGTAACCTCTCGTCACCTACGTGATCGTTTATACAAGGAATTAGAAAAAAATCTAGCGATGCGTGTAGAAGAAACACCTTCGCCCGATTCATACTTAGTGTTTGGTCGTGGTATTCTTCACTTATCGGTTTTAATTGAAACCATGCGCCGTGAAGGATATGAGTTACAATTAGGTCAACCACAAGTTATTATTAAAGAAATTGACGGGCAAAAATGCGAACCTATTGAGGTATTAACGGTTGACGTTCCACAAGAATCATCAAGCAAAGTAATTGATTTAGTAACTCAACGTAAAGGAAATTTGTTAATTATGGAGCCAAAAGGCGACTTAACGCACATTGAATTTGAAATCCCTTCGAGAGGGATTATTGGGTTACGTAATAATGTTTTAACGGCTACAGCCGGAGAAGCTATTATGGCACACCGTTTTAAGGCTTACGAACCTTGGAAAGGATCAATTCCTAGTCGTATTGCCGGGGTTTTAATCAGTAAAGATAAAGGCACTGCTGTAGCTTATTCAATTGATAAATTACAAGATAGAGGTAAGTTTTTTGTAGAGGCAGGTGATGAAATTTATCCTGGAATGATTATTGGAGAGCATATTCGTCCTGATGATTTAGTAGTTAATGTGTGTACTGAAAAACAATTAACCAATATGCGTGCCAGTGGTACTGACGAAAAAATGCGCATTGTTCCAAAAATTAATTTTAGTTTAGAAGAAGCTATGGAATACATACAAGGCGACGAGTATGTTGAAATTACACCTAATCACATCCGTTTACGTAAAATTTATTTAGATGAAAATGAGCGTAAACGTTTAGGAAAAGCACTTTTGGCTTAAAATAAAATTTAATTAAATATAGCGGTTTACAAGATTTTAATTAATATTTATTTGTAATCTGTTTACTTAATCTAAAACTTAAGAAAAATTTATTTTTCGCCCTGATAAATAGCGGCTACTCCAAAGCTTAATTTTTTAAACGACGTATTTGTGTAATTTAATTTAATGAGGATGTTTACAAAATTCTCATTATTTGGAAATGCCTTTACACTTTCTGTTAAATAACTGTAGGCGCGTTTATCTTTTGAGAATAGTTTTCCTATAAGTGGAGTAATGTATGAGAAATAAAAAGTGTAAACAGCTTTTACTAACCAATTAGTGGGGTATGAGAATTCAAGAATGACTAGTTTGCCGTTTGGTTTTAAAATGCGATACAAATTACTTAAACCCTTTTCTAAATTTTGAAAATTGCGCACACCAAACCCTACAACAATTGCGTCAAAAGTATTGTCAGGATAGGCTAAAGTTTCAGCATTCCCACTTTCAAGAGTAATTAATGAATCTAGTTTTAGGTTTTTTAATTTTACTCGCCCATGACTCATCATCCCTTCGCTAATATCAACACCAATTATTTTTTTTGGATTTAATTTAGCACACTCAATAGCAAAATCTGCTGTACCAGTTGCTACATCTAAAATAACCTGAGGTTTTTTATCTGCTATTAATTTTACGCACTTTTTTCGCCAACCCTTATGTATTCCAAGCGACATTAATGAATTTAAAAAATCGTAGCGGTTGGCAATGTTATCAAACATTTGCGCTACCTGTTCTTTTTTTTCGTCAGATGTTTTATAAGGGGTTATAATGTCGTGCTTCATTTAACGTTTAGTTGTTGGATATTAGTTATTTGTTGTTAGAGGTTTTTTCAAATAACTAAAAACTTATCTCAAATAACTTTTTATTTATCTTACAAAATCTAACTTTAGTGCTTCTTCCAACAATTGTTCTTTATTAACAGGTACTACGCCAATTTGTTCGCAAACAAGTCCACCAGAAAGATTAGCAATTGCTGCAGTTAACGTATCATTACATTCTAACGCCCGACAAAGTGCCGCAACACTTATTACGGTGTCTCCTGCCCCACTAACATCGGCAATGCTACGGATATGCGCAGACAAATGTTCTTTTTGCTTACGTGAATTTGTGATAACACCTTTTTCTGCAAGGGTTAATAATATGGTTTCTATTTTTTGTTTTACTCTAAACCCACTCACCGCACGCTGCAGCTCTTTTATATTGCTACCACTAATGTCTAATTTTAAACCTTCTCGCAGTTCTTTTAAGTTTGGTTTAAATAAACTTACACCTTTGTAAGAATTAAAATTTCTTTTCTTTGGATCAACGCAGGTTGGAATACCTTTTATTTTAGCTAATTCAACAACTTTATTTATCAGTTTTGGATTAATTAAACCTTTATTGTAATCTTCAAAAATAATGACATCAATTTTATCGTGATGTAAAATGTAAGAAATTAAAGTTAGTAGCTGTTGCGTTTCTGAAGGAGTGATATCTTCTTCTACTTCTTCGTCTACTCTCAGTAGTTGAGAATTATTTCCAATAACGCGGGTTTTAACAGTAGTAATTCTATCACGGCATTTTAAAATACCTTTTTGACTTAATTTTTGAGTTTTTAATAAATCTAAAAGTAATTGCCCCTCATAATCAATACCAATAGCTGCACATAGAATTGGATTAGCTCCCATGGCTTGTATATTTAACGCCACATTGGCAGCGCCACCTAAACGACGTTCCTTTTTATTTACAGAGACGATTGGAACAGGGGCTTCGGGAGATATACGATTTACTTTACCCCAGAGATAACTATCAATCATTACATCGCCAATAATTAATACATTTAAATTATTGAAGGATTTAAATAATTCGCGAACGTGTTCTTTTTTAATGGAATATTTTTTCATTAGAGTTGTAAACTTATTGGAGTTTGGCTAAAGCTGTTTTCATGCGAAGCAATGCTTCTGTTAATTTATCTTCGCTGGTAGCATAACTAAATCGGATGTAATGATCGTCGCCAAAAGCGGCACCTGGAACTAATGCCACATGTGCTTCATCAAGAAGAAACAAAGATAAATCGGTTGCATTATTAATGGCATATTTATTGTATTTTTTTCCGAAATAGTAACTTACTTCAGGATACACGTAAAAAGCACCTTGAGGTTTATTGGTTTTTAACCCTGGTATTTCATTCATCAGTTTTAGTACTATATCTCTGCGTTTCAAAAATTCGTTACGCATTGGTTCAATATAAGTTTTGTAATCTAATTCCATGGCTTTGTGCATGGCTTTTTGAGTGATGCTGCATGTTGCAGATGTAAACTGCCCTTGCATTTTATCACAGGCTTGTGCCAACCATTTTGGAGCGGCCATTATGCCCCCCCTCCAGCCGGTCATGGCAAAACCTTTACTAACACCGTTAATGGTAATTACTCTGTCTTTTATAAAATCAAATTGCGCAAAGCTTTGATGTCCATCCACAAAATTAATATGTTCGTAAATTTCATCACTTAAAATATAAAGGGCTTCATGTTTGGCAACAACCTCCGCCAAAGCTTTTAATTCCTCTTTGCTGTATACACTACCAGTAGGATTACATGGTGTGCTTATCATAATTAATCGCGTTTTTGGTGTAATGGCTTCTTCTAATTGTTTGGCAGTAATTTTAAAATCTGCATCAATAGTGGTGTTAATTATTTTTGGAACACCTCCAGCTAATTTTAAAATTTCTAAATAACTTACCCAAAAAGGAGCGGGTACAATTACTTCATCACCCTCGTTTACTAGGCATAGAACTGCATTGGCAATGCTTTGTTTGGCTCCGGTACTAACAACAATTTCGTCAGGAGTATAGGTTAGATTATTATCGCGTTTAAATTTTACACAAATGGCCTCTCTTAATTCAATATAACCGCTAACGTGGGTATAGTAACTAAAATTATCATCTATGGCTTTTTTAGCGGCATCTTTAATAATTTGAGGCGTAGGAAAATCAGGCTCACCAAGACTTAGACTAATAATATCTACACCTTGCGCTTTTAATTCGCGACTTTTACGCGCCATAGCAATGGTTTGAGATTCTGAAATTTGATTTACTCTATCGGATAAATGTGCCATAAACAAATTGTTTAAGCAAATCTAGCAAAATTTTAATAAAAAGATGTCTAATTTGAGTGTAAAATAAAGACTTTTAAAGCTTAATAACTTTTTGAGTAAAAGTGTTTCCAGAAAGGCTTTTCGCTTCTATAAAATAAAATCCTGAAGGCAAATTTTCGGTAATTAAAGAGAAGTTATTTGCGTTGATTTTTTGTTGTTGCAAAAGGGTTCCCAGTTCGTCTATTAATTTATATTCTGATATTATTTCAGTATTTGAAATTATCGAAATGCTGTTTTGAAACGGATTAGGGTAGATAGTGAATGCTATTTTAAAGGGATTAAGTTCATTAATGCCAACGGGTTGTTGATGTATAACACCCACTGCATCAAGGTCAAAGCCTCCGGAGGCAAATGCGGTTGGCCAAGGGTCGTTTATGACGTTGTTATTTTTATCATAAGTTGCAAATTGATTTGTAATGTTTCCAACTACATCAATTATTTTAACGTGTGTAATATTATTTACATCTAATCCTGGCGTGCCCTGTAATTCCTGCAAATCAAAAGGAGTACCATAATTGGCTTTATATTTTCCGGCTAAATTATTAAGTTGAGTGGCATCACTAGTTAAATCAAATGGACCTATTTGAGTAAGAGTTTGTGTATTGCTGGTTGCCGGAAATCTTGTAAAATTTACGCCATCACTACTTACTTCAACAAATGCTAATTCTAAAAAATTATCGTTAAACGGGTTTTCAAACACACAAAAGTCAAAACCTACACCATTTTTAATTGGACTTGGAAAAGTAACAATTGCATTTCCACCATCTCCTAAACTTACAACATTTGTGCCGTCAGCGTATCCTATGGCAGAGGCACTATCACCAACAGTTGTTTTGCCTATACTTGTGTTACTGATGTCTTGCCAGCCACGCGTAACTTTACAATTAGTTGCCCAATTTATTATAATAGAGCTATCTTTATAAATAGCTGTTGTTCCAAATTGTCCGGCGGGCGGAGCAAATTGAGCTTTTGAAAAAAAAGCGCTAATTGTTAGGCTAAGTAAGATACTGTGTTTCATATTAATTTTTTAGCGGATACTGTGTTTACTTCATTTTCTATTTCTGACAAACATCCTGTGCATAAACAGTCATAAGGTGTACTCATTAAAAAATTAAGTGTAGTTTCGGACACTTGAACTTTACTACACTGACAGTGAAGTATGTCGTCAACTTTACATTCAAACACTACGTTGCAGCGTTCACAATATTTTAAATCTTTTTTTGCTTTCATGTGACACAACCTTATTTCGCGAAGGTCAGCGTGTTTTAGTTTTGGCAGGTATCCTGACTCGTTGTATTTTGTTTTAAACCTTCTCATGTTGATGGGCAACACAATGGCATATTATAAAACAATTAAACAACTTACAGTTGCGCGACAGTTCTTGATTTACACAAGATTCCCTTGTCCATTTTAACTTTATAAATGTATGAAAATTTATCCTAATTTATTTAAATAATTTGCAACGTGTTTTCCCATGCTAAAGCAGGACTGCAATAAGTAGCCCCCGGTAGGCGCATCGTAATCCAACATTTCGCCAATTGCAAAGTGAGCAGTTAATTTTTTTAATTCAAAGTTTGGAGTTATTTCAGTTAAACTAATTCCACCAACGGTTGAAATGGCCTCATCAATAGGGGCAAGGTTAGTTAATGTTAGGGGGAACTTTTTAATGCGTTGTGATAATACCTTGAGATTTAGAAATTCCTCCTTGTTTAAAAGCTGTTTTAGGAGGTGAATTTGTAGCGGAGATAGATTTAATGTTTCTTTTAAGTTTTCTGTAAATCGTGGTTTAGCAATAATTGAATTTAATTTGGCGCTAATTTTTTCTTCGTTTAAGCTGGGTTTAAAATCAATATAAATTATAGCATTGCCACTTGTTTGTATTTGTTCTCTAATTTGTGGACTTAAAGGATAAATGCCGCTACCCTCTATGCCAAATTTTGTAAGCACTACTTCGCCGAAATGCGTCTTGGTGTTACATGAAACGGAAATATTTTTTAATGTCTTACCCTCAATCTTTTTTAAAAACGCCTCATCCCAGTTTATTTTAAATGCACAATTACTGGCGTTAAAGGGTAAAATTTTAATTTTTTTTTCAGTGAAATAGCTTAGCCAATCTCCCAAACTACCCGTTATTGGCCAACTGGCTCCTCCCAAACCAAAAATAGTGTAATCACTTTTTACTTCATTTAGTTCATTGTTGTTTTCAAAAAGTAAATTATTGTTTTTCGAAAATCCCCTCCATTCGTGATTGAGAAGTAATTGGACTTTGTTGTTTTTTAGTTTAGAGATTATTGCATTTAAAACAGTAATAGGTTTGTATTCTTTAACCGGAAATACTCTACCGCTGGTGCCAATAAATGTTTTTATACCTAATTCATTTATCCATGCTGTAAAATCTTCATTCGAAAAATTTTGAAATGCTTTTTCTATAAAACCATATGGAGTGTATTGTTTTATAAATTCTGTTGGGCTTTCACTATGGGTTAAATTTAAGCCCCCATCTCCCGCCACTAAAAACTTACGCCCTAACGCGTTGTTTTTTTCGTATAGATTTATGTCAAATTTTGTACAATCTAATTCACAGGCAAGCATTAATGAGCTTGCTCCTCCGCCTATTATGGAAATTGTTTTTCTCAAATAAATTATTCTAAGGTATAGAATCAAAAAAGCCGTCTGTATTGCTACAAAACGGCTTTTTCTTCACCTATGAAAACAAACTTATCTATTTATGAGTTTTTTCGCTGCTAACAGTTAATTTTTTACGCCCACGAGCTCTACGTGCAGCTAATACACGACGTCCGTTTGCTGATGCCATACGTAACATAAAACCATGTTTATTTATACGTTTGCGTTTTGATGGTTGAAAGGTACGTTTCATTTCTATATCTAATTAAATATTAATAATCTTTTTAAATTTCGGATTGCAAATATACGGTAAATTTTAATTCTAACAAATTTTATAGAAAAATTAACTTTAAATATTATTTTTTTAGCCACGTTAAATGCTAAAATTCATATAAAAATAGCGTTAATTAGTATAAAATTGCAGTTTAAGTAAAAAAAATAGCTTTTTTGAAGGTTTTATTAAGTTAGAGCAGGAAATATTTTGCAAATGAAACTAATTAAATTTCCAATAAATTTTAATACCATTTGTGTGATGGTGTTTTTTTTATTGGGTTTGGTCATAATTATTATTACTATCAATAACCCAATAGGCGATTTTGGAAATTATTATTACGGAAGCAAAATTTTCAAGGATGGAAATTTTACAATTGAGAATTATAAAAGTATAGACCATTTTAATAGGCAAATATTAGGTTATGGTGAAACTAATTTTTTCGAAAATTATATTCCTGTACCTCCCTTTAGTATATTGTTTTACCTCCCTTTGGTTTTTTTGAAGAGCATAACAGCAAAACTCATTTTTAATTTAGTGACATTAATTTTGTTTTGCTTTTCGCTGGCAAAAACTTTAAAAACACTAAAAGTTAATAGCTGGGCCTTACTATGGTTGCCGATAGTGTTTTTTGGCCCCTTATATAATAATATTTTGCAAGGACAAAGTTATTTGCTGATAGCAGCGTTATTAATGGAGGCTTTTATTGCATCCGAAAAAAATAAACCTTTTTTAGCCGCAATATTAATTGGACTCTGTATGTGTTTGAAGATTTTTCCAGGAATAATTTTAGTTTATTTTTTATTAAAACGGCAATATAAAATTTGCTTATTAACGTTATTAGTTTGTTTGGTGTTAATGATTGGTACAGCATTTTTAGTCCATAATGATATTGTTACATATTATTGTAGCAAAATACTCCCAAGATTATTTAATAATGATATTATTGGGTCTTATTATTATAGTAATCAAAGTATTTACTCCGTTTTATTGAACTTGTTTTCGTTTGATGGTTTGGTAAATAGGCAACCAGTTTTAAATAGTTCTATTCTTGTTGTAATTATAGAAAGTATAAGTATTGCTTTTGTTTTTTCTGTTTTGATTTTGAGTCGAAAGAAGGATTCATTTGTGTTTTTCGGATTATGTGTTTTCGGTATAATTCTAATAGGGCGCTATAACACAACTTATGCAATGTTGCTCTTAGTGCCATTTTTTTTAGGATTAATAAAACAAAAATTATTAAGTAGAAATGAGCTTATAATAATATTGTGCTTGATTACCGCTGTGAATATTCCAATGACTCATATAGGAACTTTTTCATTTTTTCTTAAATACACTAAGTTGTGGTTATTAATAATTGGGTTTATGTTTTTTGTTTTCAAAGATAGAATCCAATTTAATCTCCGAATATTGCTTGCTACATTTATCATTGTATTTGCGCTGAGGTATTTTTCGTTTTCTATAAAACGTGCCAACTATTATAGTATTCAAAACAAAACAGGTGTTCTTTATGATTATGGAATAAATGCAGATTCACTGGTGATATATAGTACATTGGGATCGAAAAATATTAAGGAAGTATTTAAATATGATGGAATAATAAAGGACGATAAAAATATTGAACTAAAAAATAATATAATTTATTATAAAAATATGCTGGTATGTGCAAGCAGTGATAATAAATTGAAAGCAAAATTATACAACGATACAAGTATTATATTTATGAGTGATTTAAATCAAGGTATTGCTTTTTATAAATTAAGATTGATAAGAATAAAATAGTGGAAAGTTTAATCAATATATTAGCTGCACGTAAAATTAGCGAATTAACTTTTGTGGATGTTGGTGCAAAAGATAAATTGGAATTTATTAATGAACTCAAATCTATAACAACCCTGCACGCATTTGAGCCTAACCCTGACGAGTATGATAAACTGAAAGCAAGATATAAAAATGAAATATTCAAAGGTTTACATATAAATAAGTATGGTTTATCTGACCACAATGGAATTGCTGAATTTAATGTAACTAAGCATAACTCTATGAGTAGTTTATTAGAGACGGATATAGAAAATTATGAAAAGCATTTTGGTAATTATTCTGAATTTAATTTCTGGCGAGATAATGTTGAAGTAAAGAAAAAAATAAATATTGAATTACTAACTTTAGATGATTATTTTCAAAATAATTCAAATGTTATCGATTATTTAAAAATTGACACGCAGGGTTCGGAATTAACCATATTAAAGGGCGCAGCAAAATTATTACTTGATAAAAAAATTAGTGTTATAAAAGTAGAAGTATCTACAATCCCAATATATAAAAATCAAGCATTGTTTTCAGAAATAGATATTTTTATGAGAGAGTACGGTTACATATTGGTAGATTTTATAACTTATCGTAACGAAGTTAAACTCGCCTTAAAAAGTCATAATGCACACTATGCCCCAAGCGGAGATGCTATT
This sequence comes from Bacteroidota bacterium, assembly GCA_033763945.1. Taxonomy (GTDB): domain Bacteria; phylum Bacteroidota; class Bacteroidia; order B-17B0; family Aurantibacillaceae; genus Aurantibacillus. The sequence goes on from JANRJN010000008.1 coordinate 49,500, forward strand.
TATGTTTTAAATAGTCATTCAAATGATGCTAAAACATGTATAAGTAAATCGCTTGTTTTAAGTTGGTTAGGCTATAAAAGTTTATCCAAAAATTTATTAAACACAACAAAACTAAGTGAAAAGGAGTTAAGTGTTGTTTTATCATTATCTAAAAACTCAAAATTATTAGTTCTTAAAACAATAATTAAAAACCTAGTGCCTCCTTATATTTTTAATACAGTGAAAAGCGTTTTTAATTTTTATAAAAAACTTGAATGAAGAAGAGTCTTTTATTCTTAATACTCTTGTCTTTATTATTTATAATAACTATACCTGCTCAGCCTTATAGTTTTAATGTAATTGGAAATAAAAACAAACAAAGTAAGGGGTATTATTTTTTCTGCACCTATAAAATGCGAAAGGATGATGTGAAAAGAGCTAATCAACAACTTATTATTGATGAAAATGGTCATGCAATATATTATCAATCTAATAATGCAACTTCCGATTTTAAGGTGCATAAAAATGGCACAATCTCCTATTTTACGGGCAATAAATTTGTTATTTTAGATAATACATTTAATAGTATAGACTCAGTAGGATGCGTTAATACTGTTAAGACAGACTCGCATGATTTTTTAATTTTGCCAAATGGATATTACGCACTCATAGGGCAGAAAAGTATTGATTACGATTTTAGTAGGTATAACATTTTTATGCAACAAAATTTACCAGGAAGTAAAAAAGGTAAACTAATTTATAACGTTATTCAGTTATTAAATAAAAACAAAGAACTTATTTATGAATGGAGTTCAGAAAAATATTTTAATATTAATAATTTAGATAAAATTTATCTTAATGACACTATTAATGTAGACGTAACTCATTTTAACTCTATTGATATGGATTCAAAAGGAAATATTTTGGTTTCTGCCAGGTATTATAATGAACTATTTAAAATCAATAGAATTGATGGAGCCATTATTTGGAGGCTGGGTGGAAAAAACAATCAGTTTAAATTTCTTAACGATACCATACCCTTTTTAGGACAGCATGATGCGAGATTTTTACCTAATGGAAATGTAAGTCTTTTTGATAATGGATATGGTTTAGCAAAACACAATGCTAGAGTTTTAGAATATAAATTAGATGAAATAAATAAAACATGCCAATTAGTTTGGAGTTATTCTAATAAAAATAATACAATAATAAGTGAGGCTACCGGAAATGCTCAGCGTTTAAAAAATGGTAACACTCTAATTAATTTCGGTAAAATTCAAAATGGTAACCCAAATATTATATTTGAGGAAGTAAATAAAAAAGGAAAGGTGATATTTAGTGTGAGCCATTCTGACACGATTGGGAGCTATAGAGCCTTTCATTATAAGAAATTACCTAAAAATATAAAATTACCAGAAATTGTAAAGAATAAACAAAACGGACAATTGCTTTTGACTCTAAAAAATAAATATCAAAGTTTTCTGTGGAGTAACGGAGCAACATCAAATGAAATAGCTATTAATAAACCAGGAATATATTTTGTTTATGTTTCAACAGGAAATGGTGGATTTCTAAGCTCAAGAAAAATAATAATAAAAGAAAGAGATTTGAAATAATTAGAGCTGTAGTTTTGATAACAAATCTTTTAAACGGCGATCTACTTCATTTAATATCTTTAGCTGAAAGCCTTGAGGGTGGTGTTTAGATACCGTTTTTTTGCTTCGCATGTTTAACTCAAAATCAACCTCATTAAAATCAGGAAATCGTTTTTTCCATGTTTTTATCGTAAGCCTTAAAAAAAAATTATCAAGTTTTGTTCCAATTTTTCCTGATAGTATTTTTTCAAATAACTTAGTAAATACCGGTTTCTTATTATCAAAATAGGCTGATTTTCTTTCTTCTTTGTGGTTAGGAAATTGATCAGAAACCCATTTATTTGCATTTACAAAATCGACAAATAATTCAATGTTATTAATAGGAATTAAAGTTACAACTTCAGTAGCCGTATAGTTGTTTTTATCAGGAATTTCAAGGGTATTTGTATCAATAAAATAGTTCACGCAAAAATATTTTTTTGAATTGAAAAGAACCATTTTTTTAAAAAGTATTAATAGGGTTCTACATAACCAAAGTCGGTTAGGGGTAGTAATTATAAAATAATCAATGTCTCCTTCAACATCTAATACTCCTTTTGAATAGGAACCTGATATGCAAACAGCTTCAACAAATGGAAATGAACTGATAATTTTTGAATACCGTTTAACTTTTCTTTCTGCTTTTATCGCACGTTGCTCGTTAGTTAATCGTTTTTGAATAATAGATTTGTTATTACTGACTAAAAAATAAAATTCATTTTTTTTGGTAATAATATTAGTCGCAATTAAATCTGTGATTAATTGTTCTAATTCAGCAGAATCAAGTTTAACCGAACAAAATCTAAATACCTCATTAAGTTTTAATGGATAATTAAAAATGTCGAAATAAATAAATGTTTTTACAACGGATAGATGCTTATGACTTAAGTGGCTCAGGTAGAATGGTTTCTTTTAGCATTAATAATTGCGCTGCTGCGGACTTTAAAATTAATTTAATTTTTTTTGATAACGAATTATTTTTTGTTTTTAGTTCTACTGTATTTACAACCCACTTTACAGCATAGGTATAATATTTTTTTGAGTGAATACGCTTAAAATCAATCTCTCTGTCAGTAGAAATTTCCCAAGGTGGATGAATAATAAACTTATCTTTTACCTCGTTAAATAAAGGAGTTCCTTTAATGGGATAAGCAACTGTAATTGTAAAATATGTTGGGTTAGAAATAATTAGATGATTGATTGTTTGTTTTATATCTTCTTTTGTTTCGCCAGGATAACCAAGCATAATAAAGGTTCCAGCTTCAATACCATGCTTTTTTGCGAGTTGAATCATGTTTTGAGTCTCAATAACGCTTACGCGTCTATCCATGGCGTCAATAATTTTTTGTGAACCACTTTCGGCACCAATCCAAATACGTTTACAACCACTTTCTTTAAGGGTAAGTATCACTTCTTCATTTAAACGATCGGCCCTAGATATTATTTCGTATGGGATAAATGCGTTTAATGTTTTTACTGCATCCGTAAATTCCTTTAACCAGCGATGGTGAATTGTAAACACATCATCTACAAACCAAATCATATCTGGTCGATAAGTGTTTTTTAATAGTAACATTTCTTCAGCTACTTGATGCGGTTTCCTTCTTCTATAGGTGCCTCCATAAACTGCTCTGCTGCACCATTTACAGGTATAGGGGCATCCACGCATGGAACTAACGCTTATCATTCCATAGCCATGGTGCTTTCGCCAGGCATCTAAGTATTGAGGTATGTTTATTTTATCTCTGTTTGGGAGCGGTAATTCAGAAATATCTTTTATTAGAGCCCGCTCCTTTGTAGTTATAATGTTATGGCCATTTTTATAAATCAATCCATCAATATTCGAGTAATTTATTTGATTAGATTCAATATTTTTAATTAATTCCAACATGGTAACTTCTCCTTCTCCAACAATAACAAAGTCGGTACCAATTGTTAAAAAACTTTCGGCGTGATGAGTTACCTCAGGACCACCTAATATAATTTTTGTATTGTTCAGAACGGATTCCTGTTTTATAAATCGGATTAGTGTAACAACATTTATTTTCGTCATTAAATTAACGTAAATGGCAATTACCTCTGGTTTAGTTGAAATGAGATAATGTTTCAATGTTTCAAAATTTTGAAAAGTGCTATCAAACACATCATTGCTATAACCATTTTTCTCGAGGTAAGAGGATATATAAAGTAATCCTAGTGGAGCATATGGACGCATAATGGATTTTTCTTTCTCATCCTCTTCCAAAAAATAACCATGCGTTAAAACTATCTTCATTACTTAAACTTACTAAATTCTTTTTAAGTGAATGAGATAATGGTCGGAAATATTAGATAAAAAACTAAAGCGAGTAAAAAAGGAATCTAATTTTACGAACAGTTTCAAAAAATTAGGATGTTTTCTAACAAACGGCTCTATATAGGATGGAGGGACAAATAAGCCAATTGGTTTAGTGTTTACGATTTCAAAACCAGATTTAAAAATGTTTTTTAATTCTTTTGGAGAATAATAAAATGTTGTAAAAATTTCACCATTTATATTGGTTTCTACACCTAGTTTTTGTTTTCTTCTTAAAACTTTTGCCCTATTAAATTTTAGAAAGAAATAAAGTTTCTCTACAAAACAATTTGTGCCCATTATTACAAATACTAAGTCAGATTTTGGAAGAGTTAAATGGGTTACTGCCTTAAAAAATTGAATCAATTCCTTTTCATTTAAACAATTCAACCCCCCAAAGTTTGAAAATACAACATCAAATGTATTTGAATTAAATTTTTTTTCGATGTCCTGTATCGCGCATTCAATAAAATGTATAGAACTGTTTTCGTTTTTTTGTTTGGCACAGGCAATCATTTGTTTTGAAATATCAGTCGCTGTTACGTTAGCATTATAACTACTAAATACTTTAGCATCTTCGCCTGTTCCGCAGTTAATTTCTAAAATGGATTTATTGGCAAAGTAGTTTAAAATATTTAAATAACTATACACTTGCTTACGCTGTGCCTTACCAATTAATGAGTTGGTAAAGTGTCCGTCGTACTGCTCGGCATAATTATTGAAGGCCTTTTGCAGCATATGGCTCTAGTTTTTTTAATTTGTATTTTGTAAAAAGTAAACTTGGATAATAATACCCAATAGAAGCCATGTTATAGATGTCAGAGGTTTTTAGTTTAAATGTTTTTAGTTTTTTAAAGGATTGTAGTGATAAACTGGTTCTATATTTTTTATGTATGTAACGGTGTAAGGTTTTATAAAAAGCTTTAGAATAAGTATTTTCAAACATTAAATCTAAATCATCGCTATCTGTCCAGTTTGATTTTTTTGTAAGTTGTTCTTTTACCTTGTCATAAAATTTTGTGCCCGGTAAGGGATAAGATATGGAGGCACCAATTTCATCGGGCATTATCTTGCTCACCATTTCTATAGTTTTATTAATATCTTCAATATTTTCGCCTAAGTATCCAAATTGAAGGAAAAGTGCTACTTTAATTCCATGTTTTTTTAGTAGCTGCGTGGCTTCGTAAATTTGAATTACGGTAATGCCTTTGTCCATGGCATCTAGTATTTTTTGTGAGCCGCTTTCAGCACCAATCCAAACTTTTTCACAACCGCTTTGAGCCAAATATTTTATATTTTCATCTTCAAGCAATAAATCGGCCCGAGATTGAATTTTATAGTTGATTTTTATTTTATGCTGTTGTATGTGATTATTAAATTCTTTTAACCATTGTGGCTTTAAACCAAAAATATCGTCGGCAAACCAAATATGTGTAAATCCAAATTGTTGTTGCAACGATTTAATTTGAAGCACGATGTTTTCTGCACTGTGGCTATTGTATCGATTGCCATAGATTGGTTTAGCACACCAATTGCATTTATATGGGCAACCTCGCGTTGTAACAAAATTTAAAGAAAAATAACCATGATTCTTTATCCACATGTTTTTATAAGGATTAACATCAATTAAATCCCATGCAGGTTGTGGTAAAAAATCTAAATCTTTTAATATAGCTCGTTTACTTGTTCGTATAAGTTTTTTTTTATCATTTAGATAAGCGATACCTTGAATATTAACTACAGATTCGTTTTTTTGAAAAGCCGTACAAAGTTCCAAAAGTGTTTGTTCGGCTTCACCAATAATGATAACATCCGCATTTTTTGACAAATAAGATTCTTCATGATCTGTGGCATCACTACTTGAAACTATTACTTTACAGTCTTTTTGTTTGGCGTAGGTTTGCATTTTAATAGCCGCCTCTCTCATGTTTGTTAAACACATTTTGGTGAGATAATTAAACCCATCATCGTAAATAACAAAAACGTCTGGCCTATAATTATCAATGGTTGCATTGATTTCGTTAGCGTTTAAACAAAACTGTGTGTCGAATAATTTTACATCAAATCCATTTTCTCTCAAATAAGCAAGTGCATACAATGTTGCCAAAGGTGGGTAGGGCATTGCAGTTTTTAACTGTTTCTTATCGAAGTGTAAAAAGTAACTATGCGTAAAAAGTATTTTCAATAATTAAGTTGATAAATGTAGTTTGTTTCCCAAAAGATTTTTTTCGATTCTACTTTAGTAAAATTACAATTATATTTTTGAGCAATAGAAGTGATTTTAATAATATCGCAGTTATCAGCCAATATCATGTAAATAAATGATGTTGAGTGAATGTATTTAGGCATTTGAAAAAAAAGACTGTCGAAGTATTCGCCATCTTTTCCACAGTACCAGGCTTGTTGTTCTGCATTTTCAGGTTCTTTAAAAAAATAAGGTGGGTTAATGATAATTAAATCGTAAGTAGTGTTCGTTAAGTTCTCAAATAAATTAGATTGTATAATTTTAAAATTGTTTGAAAGTAATTTTTTATTTAACTCGTAGTTTAATTTTGTATTTTCAACTGCTTCAATAGTTATATCAATAGCGGTTACATGACTGTTTTTTGAAGCCATTAACAAACTTAACAACCCAGAGCCACACCCAATTTCTAATGCCGTTTTATTTTTTAAATCCATTCGTTTAATAAATGTGTAAAAATACTTTGTGCTAAAAAACAATCCGGGATGAAACACGCCTGGGTTAATAATTAGTTTAAATCCATCGTAATTATATTTTCGTGGCTTTTTGAGAAACCATAAAATAAAAGACTTAAAAAATATACTGACAACTATTTTAAATAAGTTCATATTAAAACCCTTCTATTTCTGGTTGACGGTAATTCCAAATTTTTTGAATTAATTTAATTTCTTTTGGAAAGGTATAGATTCTGTTTTTGTATCGGAATGAAGATAGTGTTTTCACTATTTTTTTTTGAGCATTTGAAAAGCGGATATCTGAAACGGATGGGTAATAGCCGTTCAAAACCGTTTCAAAATTTCTAATTTTATCTATCATATAGGGCTTAAGCCAAGGTGTTAAAGGGTTTTTTCGTAAATCAAATTTTTCCCAAGCAGGACTTATCCAATCTTCCAATTTTTCCGGAAATTTAAATCCAGTTTTCACTACCTTGTCAAACAACTCGCTTCCTTCGGTTGGAACTGGACTATATGTATAAATAATAATTTCAGTTTTCGGATTTGCTTCTTTTACTTGGCGTATAAATTCTATATCCTCGTCAATTTGTTTTGCAACTTCTTCTTCTGTATCTGCCGGCATACCTAATACAAATGAGTATTCGGGTATAATATTAAATTTAGCAATACGTTTGGCAAAGTCTAATATTTGCGCACCAGTTTGTGTACCACCTTTATCCATTTTTTTTAATACAGTATCATTTCCTGTTTCTGCGCCAAAAAAAATCATTTTACACCCACTTTCACTTATAATTTTTAAAGATTCGTCACTGTATTTGTCCATAGTGTCAATGCGTGCTTCACCCCACCATACCATATTTTCTTTTGCAATGAGTTTCGCAAATTCAACCGTACGTTTTTCTGAGACAAAAAAATTATTGTCATGAAACTCGATGGCGTTACCACCATATTTTTGTTTAAGATGTAGTATATCCTTATAAATCCGTTGAGCTGAAAGTCCTTTCCATCTTGCATTGTAAATTGGCACAACCGCACAAAACGAACAGGTAAATGGGCAACCAAAACTACTATGATATGCAATGGTTTTTGTACCTAAATACGTTTTACCAAGATAGTTATTAATGTTGTAAAAGAAGTGCAGTTTGTCATAAGGTAAGGCAGGCAAACTATCTAAATCATATATTGCATCTTTTTTTGTAGTAATAATGTTGTTTTTATCTTTATAAATAATGTTTGATAATTCTGAAAATGAAGTTTTTTGTTCAATGCACTCCAGCAATTCTGGAAAGACTTTGTCTCCCATGCCATTAATTATTAAATCTACAAAATCAGAATTTAAAACTGTTTTTGGTTGATTGGATGGAAAATATCCACCCCAAATAATGGTCGTGGCCGGAAATTTTTGTTTTATAATTTTTGAAATGGGAATAGCTTGTTTTAACTGCGGTCCGGGCATTACGGTCAATCCAAAAACATGAATGGCAGTTGTAGAAAAATATTGTAAGATTTTTTCAAGAGGATTTACTTCTAAATTACCGTCAACAATTATATAATTATGTTTATTGTCAATACTGGCCGCAACTTGCAATATACTGTTTGGTATGCGGGGTTTGTGGTTGGCTGCCCTAGGATTAAATAATAGTACATTAAGCATATTATAAAGCTACTAATAATAAAAGTACTAAAAAATTTGAATTACTATTTTATATGCTCTATTTTTATAGCATGTTAAGCAAAGAAAGTCAGGATATTGAAACAAAAAAAGTAATTGAATTTATTTTTAAGAATAAATTTAAACTAGCAATGAGTGTTGCGGTTGCTTTAGTAATGAGTCTAGTTATAACTTATTTTATTCCAAGCGAGTATAGTTCGTATGGAATTGTTTATCCACCCTCTTCCACATCTTTAGAAAACTCTGTTGAGAATCCCAACTTTGGCTATGATATTGAAGCGGATAGAATCCTCCAAATTTTTCAATCCCAAGAAATTAAAGATTCTACTACCAAAAAATTTAATCTTTATTCTTATTTTGATATAGATGTAAATTCTATTGATGCAAGAGATGATTTAATGACCAAGTTTACAAAAATGGTAAAGTTTGAACGCACCAATTACATGTCGGTAGCCATAAAGGTTAGATCTAAAGATCCAAATATGTCGGCCAATATTGTTAATTACATTATCGAGAAGGCGAATGAACTAAGAGAAAAAATATATAAACAGAATGTTGTTTTGGCTTACGAGAAAACGAAGGAGGAATTGACTTTTCAAAAACAGATATCCGATTCTATTTGCACAATAGTTAAAAAGGATTTGGATAAACTTAATCTTTCAGGTTTATTAGTGCTGGCAACAAACGCCCAATTAAATTTTAATGATTTAAGCAATAAACAAACGTCAATTGAAAATTCTAATATCGGAATAAATATTATTAACTACCGAACCCAATTAGATAGACAAAGGGAAATTGAAAATAAATTATTTAAAATAAAAAAAACATTGGATAACCCGGTACCAAAATTATATCTAATTGATAAAGGAGTACCTTCATATAAAAAAGTATATCCTTCCTATATTGTAAATTCGATTATAGCGATTGTCTTAGCGTTAATAATATCAACCATTGTATTAATAAATAGATCAAAGAATTAATTGAATTATTTTAGAAATAATTTTTTTAAAGAGCATTTAGATTTATTTATTCTCATTCCAATTTTAATGGGATTATTAATACCATTTGCTATAGTGGATTATGGATTTATAACAGCTATTATAATATTGGAACTATTATTTTTAGCGATTGTTGGGTATATTATTTTAAAGTATAAACATTACGTTATTTATCTTCTAGCATTTTTAATTCCATTAAGCGTCCCAACAAAAATCGCAGGAGGGGCAATGATTAATTTCCCTTCCGAAGCAATATGCATCTTATTATCCGCATATGTAATTGTGAAATCGATGTTTAATTTAAAAATTAGCAAGGCACTTTTGTTTCATCCTATCACTATTTTATTAATGATGGACGTTTTATGGCTCTTTATTACCAGCTCGGTATGCGAATTAAAAGATGTTGCCTTTAAGCGTACGCTTATTCGTATCCTCTACATTGTAGTTTACTATTATTTTTTCAACGAACTTTTTAAAACAACCATTAAAAGTATTTTTACTGTTTTTTTGCTTCATACTATCGGAATGATATACCCGATTATTCATACAACAATTTTTCATTCACAGTTTAATTTTAGCTCACAAGGTTCTACGATGGCAAGTCTACCGTTTTATAACGATCATACAATTTATGGGGCTGCACTCGCAATGTTTATTCCGTTTTCAATATTTTATTTCATAAAATCAATTAAAGAAAAAAGGAGTTTGGTAATATGGTTTAGTGCGATATTATTGGCATTACTACTTCTAGGCGAAGCCTTGTCATATTCAAGAGCGGCATGGCTTTCTCTTATTTTGGCGACTGTATTGTTTGTGGTTTTAAAAACCAGAATAAAATTAAAGTACATTATTAGTGTAAGTTTTGTAATTATTCTTACCATAATTTTATCGTGGAATACAATCTCGGAGTATGTTAATAGAAATAAAGAAATAAGTCATAAAAATGATATTGGAGCGCATTTTAAATCGGTTACCAACGTTAACACAGATGCCTCTAATACTGAAAGATTGAATCGATGGAAATGCGCTTGGCGCATGTTTTTGGATAAACCACTGTTTGGATTTGGCGCCGGCTCCTACCAGTTTTTTTATGGTAGGTATCAGCAACGAAAAGATATGACGGCCATCAGCACCTTTAAGGGTAATAAGGGCCACGCTCACTCTGAGTATCTCAATTATTTGAGCGAAACGGGTTTAATTGGAATGCTAAATTTTGTTGCGCTGATTATACTGACGTTTTATTCCGGCATAAAAGTGATATATACCACTCGGGATGATTATATCCGCAACACCACTTTGTATGTTATACTTGGATTTTTTACCTATGTTGTACATGCTTTTTTTAATGGATTTATCGAAACAGATAAAATTGCTATGCCATTTTTTGTTTGTATTTCAGCTATTGTGGCCTTAGATTTGAAAAACAAATCTTTAAAAATTACTTGATACTATTTTTCAATCTCTTCCCTAACAGATAAAGGAATAGAATTTAAAGCATAGGGCGCCATATTTAAATAATCATTCCTGTTGTACAAATCACCAAAAAATTTAAACTCTTCGTGTTTGTGTAATTGTTTATTTTTTAATAATTTTTTAAGTGTTCCAATAGGCATGTTCCATTCTTGAGAAAGTCGGTTTAAGGATGGTTCCATATAACTGATGTACAAAAGTTCCATTTGAGTGTGCTCCTGCGTTTTGGTAAAATCAATATCTGAGTTTAATGTTTTTCTATAAGCGTTTAAACTATTCATTCGCATTTTTACTAAATCGCTAAATTGTTTTTTCGAGATAAAATTAGGAACATCCGGAGTTTCTTTAAATAAGGGAGAAATCACAATTTCATGGCACCACAAGCATTTTGCAGGTTTTCCGGCCTTTCCAAGACTGTTTTTACTGCTTGAAATTAAATCTCCATTTTTATTATAAACGGCAAACCTCAATTGACCATTTTCCATAATGTCAAATGTTTCAAACACCTCGGCAGTAAATTTTTTGTCTAAAATCAAACCGTCACTCTCTTCGGCAATATATGCTTGTTTATTAATAATGCTGTCGTCAGACAAATAAACAATCCGGTTATGAAACGCTACGGTAGAGTTAAGCACGGCGAACTTTAAATTGTTATTAAACGCATAATGCTTTTTAAATTCGGAAAGTGTTTTTTTTACGCCTGTTATTTTATAATAAGTTTCGCTCACACCTATTGTTAAAGCAATAAATTCTCCCACATCAATATTTTTTTTAAAGGCATATTCCGATGATTTTTTTAAACTGTCGGTTAATTGATAAATGACACCTAATGCCTCGGGATTAAATCCGAGTTTACTAAAATTAATTGTAAAACTGTTATTTGTGGTATTTGTAATTGCAGCGTTAAAACTACCCCTTGGCAAATTAGCCCCCAAATAAGACATGGCCCATTTTAACCCAATTAATTTATTTTTTAATGAATCGCTTTTAAAATTAACTGTATAACTTAAATTAATTTCACTTGTATTCGTTTTGTTTTTATTTAATGTAAATGAAATAAGAAATAATATCAAAACAAAAGGAGATAAATATTTTACAAATTCACGCATTACTTTTTTCTTAGTAATAAGATAGGACGTTCGATATAGTTATAAAAGAAAGTTGAAAAAAGTAAAACACTTATAAAATATAGCAAAGTAACAATTAATGAAGTAATGGTGTTATTTGGATGAAATAATAGTAACAGTGAAAACTGAATAAAATATAAATGACAGAGTAATATAGAATAACTAATAAGGCTAATATGTGTAAATAATTTATTAAAAGGATGTGATGAAAAGGGGGTGTAATTAAAGTAAGGAATAATTAAACCCCCTGCAATAGGACATAGTAAAAATAAAAAAGAGTTGGAATAACTATTGTTTGTTTTTATTAATAATAAGTTAAGTGTAGTTCCAATTATAAAACCTAATATCAAAAGCAAAATACGTTTTTTACTAAACCATGGTTTAAATTTGTTCATTAACAAAGCAATGACGGCTCCATATAAAATGGCATCTAGCCTGTACAGGACAATTTTGCGTATTCCCCAATCTTGTTCAGGGTTGTATTTAAAAACACCGTTAATTCTTAAGATATTTACAAGTAGTACTAATAAAATTAAAGTAACAATTAGGATATTAATATTATTGCTTTTGAATTTAGATATAAGCAAAAAGGGGAGGGGCAAAAACAAGTATGACCATTCCTCAATACTAATTGGCCATATTTCTGGATAAAAATAAGGGTGAGGACTGGATAAATTTTGAGTGAATGTGAAGTAATTTAAAAGATTAAAATCAGTTTTTAAATAATTTAAAGAGGAGTGTCTATATATAAATATGTACAAACAAAAATTTATTAGTAAAAAAATAAAATAAAAAGGAATGGTTCTAAACCATCTATTTTTATAAAATTTTAATAATGCATAATTTTTAAAAGAGAGTGCTGAATAATTTATTAGTTGGTTACAAATTAAAAACCCACTTAACGAAAAAAAGACATCCTGGGCAAAATAACCTAAAGGAAAAATAATTCTATAAACTGATGTATAGTTTCCTAAAATATTATTACTATGACTTAGTACTACTAAAATGGCACAAATTGCCCGTAGAATATCTAAACCTATATTTCTGCTAGTGCTAACTTCAGTTTTAAAAAAATTAGCCTTTGGTATATGTAAAGCTCTAGAAATTATAAAATTATACTTACATAAATGTAAAAATAAAAGGCATAAAACAGATTTATTATGACCCTAATTTTACAATTAATTACCAATTATGCTTCGTTCTCATTACAATTTAATGACAAAAAAATGTAATTTATACTAATTTTGTACCTAATATGGCAAAGAGTAGAAAAGGTACAGGACCACAGCGGGATCCGGATGCAGATGAACTTCCAAAAGCAAAATTAAATTGGACCAACATTAAAAAATCGTTCCGTTTGTTTGGTTATTTGGGTAAGCACAAATGGAAATTTATTTTAGGAATGTTTTTTTTGGCAGGAAGTGCCAGTGTAGGACTTGTTTTTCCAATGAAATCGGGTGAAATGCTTGGTTATTTGGGCGATAGCGACAGACCTAGCGATATCGTTAGAACCGAATTAATGGATATTGGCCTAGTTTTATTAATTATTTTGGTAGTTCAAGCTATTTTTTCATTTGGTAGAGTTTATTTTTTTGCGCAAGTAACCGAAAGTATTTTAAAAGCCCTTCGTACAGATACATTTAACCGTTTAATAAAAATGCCAATGGGCTTTTTTTCCAAAAATCAAGTGGCCGAGCTTAATAGCCGTATGGCTACCGATATTAGTGTTATTTCAGATGCCTTCACAATTAACATTGCCGAATTTATTCGTCAAACCATTGTTGGTGTGGGAGGATTAATTTTGTTGGTAAGCACTACCGAATGGACAATTGCCAAATGGTTTTTAATTATTATTCCGCCTTTAACAGTTGTGGCAATTTTGTTTTCTAAACGCATTCGAAAATTTTCAAAATCGTATCAAGATAAGATCGCTGAGTCTAATGTAATTGTTGGCGAGGCGTTAACAGGCATTACCAATGTAAAAACATTTACCAATGAGGCTTACGAAATAAATAAGTATAACACTATTTCAAATAGTATTAAGGAGTTTGGTTTAAAATATGGCATTTTTAGAGGCTTGTTTTTTTCCTTTGTAATGGTATTTGTGTTTGGCTCCATCTTCTTTATTTTATGGCAGATGTTATTTGCTTTAAAAGTCGATCATACTATAACTTCAAAAGCATTTGGCACATTTATGATGCTCTCCTTGTTTGTGGCTGGAAGTTTAGGCGGATTACCCGAGCAAATTTCAAGTATTCAACGTGCGCTTGGAGCCACCGATAGGGTGTTTGAATTAATTGACGGAGAAATTGAGAATATTGACATTTTAAAAGAAAATACTTCGGCTAAAACAACACATGGAGAAATCGAATTCAGTAACGTATCGTTTAATTACCCTTCAAGACTTGATTTTACAGTTTTAAAAAATATCTCATTTAAAGCTAATGCCGGAGAAACTGTTGCTCTAGTTGGAAGTAGTGGGTCGGGTAAAACCACTATTGCTAGTTTAATATTACGTTTTTACGACCCAATTAATGGTCAAATTTTAATTGATGGCATAGATACTAAAACAATAAGTTTAACCGAATTACGAAAACAAATTGCACTTGTTCCGCAAGATGTTATTTTATTTGCCGGAAGCATTAGAGATAACATCGCTTATGGTAAGCCCAATGCTTCTGACGCCGAAATTGCCGAAGCGGCTAAAAAAGCCAATGCTTTAGATTTTATTCATTCTTTTCCCGATAAGTTTGAAACTTTGGTGGGTGAGAGAGGTATTCAGCTTTCTGGAGGTCAACGTCAGCGTATAGCAATTGCACGCGCAGTTCTTAAAAACCCAAGTATTTTAATTTTAGATGAAGCAACAAGTAGTTTGGACAGTGAAAGCGAACATTTGGTTCAGGAAGCTTTAGATAAATTGATGGTTGGACGCACAAGTATCGTTATTGCGCATAGACTTGCCACCATAAGAAATGCAGATAAAATTGTAGTGTTACAAAAAGGAGAAGTACAAGAAAGTGGCAATCATCAGGAATTGATGAAAAACGATAATGGGTTGTATCAAAAGTTAAGTAAAATGCAATTTGAATTGAGTTAAAGTACATCATTTAACACTAAGAAACTAAAATGGTAAAACAAAATAATTATATATATTTTTGTTGTAATTAAATGAATCATCATTATGCAATAATTATGGCTGGTGGCGTGGGAACACGTTTTTGGCCTATGAGTACCACACAACATCCTAAACAGTTTATTGACATTTTAGGAACAGGGAGGACATTATTACAACAAACCTATGATAGACTACTGGGTGTTTGTGATAATACCAAAATTTATGTCGTTACAAGCAATTCTTATCAAAAATTGGTAGCCGAACAGTTACCTAATTTGCCTTTAGAAAATATTTTAACAGAACCCGCTCGTAAAAACACTGCTCCCTGTGTAGCTTATGCATCCTATAAAATTCATAAACTTGATCCAAAAGCCATTACAATTGTTGCCCCAAGCGATCATCTTATAAAAAAAGAGAGTACGTTTATAAAAGCTATAAAATCGTGCTTTACTAAAGCCCAAAAAGAAGACTGTTTAATTACGCTGGGCATTAAACCCACGCGTCCCGATACAGGTTATGGTTACATACAAATAAAAGAAAGTGATGTTACTGAAAAAGATAACCGCATTTACAAAGTAAAAACATTTACCGAAAAACCAGACCACGACATGGCTAAGTTTTTTATGGATAGTGGCGACTTTTTATGGAATTCAGGCATTTTTATTTGGAGCACCCAAAGTATTATAAATGCTATGGAAAAAAGCGACCCAGAATTGGCTAATGTTTTTAAGGAAGGTTGGGATAGCTACAATACAAAAAAGGAAAAGGAATTTATCAATAAGGCTTACGCGGTTTGCAAAAATATTTCTATAGACTATAGCGTAATGGAAAAAGCCAAAAACGTATATGTAAGGTCGAGTATTTTTGGTTGGAGCGATTTGGGAACTTGGGGAAGTTTATATACCCATATTAATAAGGACAAGAACAGAAATGCCTTAGTGGGAAAAAATATTATCACCTACGATAGTAAAAACTGTATTGTTCAGGTGCCAAACGAAAAACTGGTTGTTTTACAAGGATTAGAAGATTATATTGTGGTAGAGAGCGAAGGTGTTTTAATGATTTGTAAAAAACAAGACGAACAGCAAATTCGTGACTTTGTTAACGACGTAAAGGTTAACAAGGGCGAAAAGTATGTTTAAGGTGGAAAATTAAACCACATAGGCACATAGTATTTTATTTAGCCTTAGATTTATAATAAAGTATACATAGCATAAATTCGCCAAAGGCCAATTAACTGTGTTAAACTTTAGTGCTTTATAAAACTATGAAGACTATGTATCTATGTGGTTTTTATATAATTAAACTATAAAATTGTGTAAATATGTTGCATTTAGTTGTAGTTTTGTTGCATTAACATCCCTTAACGGGTTTAAAATTTGTTTTGGCACAGGGCTTGCTCTACTTTTGTAAACAAAAAAATATAAAACCATGAAAAAATCTATTTTAATCTTATCCAGTTTAGTGTTAATGGCTTTAAACACTTTAGCGCAAGGCACTTACAATGTTATTTTATTTGCCGAAGATGGCGATGCGTTTTACCTTTATGCCAATGGCATTCGCCAAAACGATAAACCCGAAACCAATGTTAAAATTACAGGCTTAAATGCCCAAGTACTTAACCTAAAAGTGGAGTTTGAGAACAAAGCTCTACCTCAATTAAAGAAAAATATGCCTTTGGAACCGGGTAACGAATACACCATTCGCATAAAAAAGGATATGAAAAAGCAAATGAAACTGCAATATTTTGGTCAGGTGGCTTTAGCCGATGCCCCAAAATCAAATGCTTCTACAGTGCAATACCATACAGCCGAAAATCCTATCGAAACTACTAGCGCCAGCAATAACGCATCAAATACTCAATTTAATACCAGTTCGGGTGGCGATCATGCCAATACATCTGTAACTACTACTTCTACTACTACACAAATTAATATGGGTACTAATACCAACCCAAATGGGGTAGGGGTAAATGTAAACGTAAATGGTTTAGGAATTAATATGAATGTTAACGACCCAAACATGCAAAGTTCAAGTACATCATACACTACAACTACTACCACCGTTTCATCCAGCTCTTCAAGCTCAAACTCACAACCTAAAAAAAGTCATAATTACGAGCATCAATCCAACCCAACCACAATGCCGGTTGAAAACACCCAGCCAACTTCATCAACTAACTCGGGTTGTAAATTTGCCATGAACGATGCGTCTTTTCAAAAAATGAAAAAATCGGTGGATGATAAACCATTTGCAGATACAAAAATGAGTACAGCAAAAGTAGCTACAAAAAACGCTTGCTTAAGCGCAGAACAAATAAAAGATATTTGTAGCTTATTTAGTATGGACGAAGATAAATTAACTTACGCCAAATATGCATATAGCTATTGTGTTGATAAAGCCAACTTTTACCACATTAGCGAAATTTTTAGCTTTAGCAGTACTACCGACGAGTTAAATAAATTTATTGAGGAGCAATAAAATTAATTTTTATTAAAATTAAAAGGCGACAAGATAGAATCTATGTCGTCTTTTGTTATTATGCATTGCGCCTAGCTATTGTTATAGGTTGGCTGCGGCACACAGTTGTTCAACGTCTTCAATGGTTTTTACCTTTTTGCCCTTGTTAGTAATTGTAAAGAGCAATGGTTTTTCAGAAGTCATTTCAATATGTCCCTGCTTTATCAGTTCGTTCAAATATTCTCGAACGTAGTCTTTTGTATTGTTTGTCGATTTTGCAACTTCCAGTAACCTTATACCTATGTTTTCAATTGGATGTGAACAATCACTGGAAGCAAACCATAGTTCTTTAAAAAGTCTGAACATAACGTTTGGAAGTAATTTCACATTCTCTTCTTGCTCTGTCAGACCGTATTCTCTTTTTAAGTCAAGTTTGTAATGTCCTTTAATATTTTCAAAGTTTAAGTCCACCAGAATTACAATGAAAGTATTTTTGTCAGAAGTCGGTAGGAGAACCTGGTCAAAAGTACCAGTTTGATTACGATAAACTTTTTCAACAAGTCCTTTGTCGAAAGTGTATTGATCAACTATTTTGTCCTTGGCTAATTCTTGAACGTAAGGCCAGATGTCAACGAGAGGTTCAGCCGTCGCAGTGACGTCAACCATTTTGTCTGTGAATGTTGACTTAAATTCTTCTTCTGTCAGTAGTCTTGTCATTTTTTTCGAGGTCTGTCCCGCAGCTTACCTATAACTTTACTTATACCCGAAACAAAATTTCGCCTATCTGACCTATGTTGGCATGATTGCCGAAGTTTACTACCTCTTTCAAATATACAAAATTTAATAATTTAAACCAACCCATTCGCCACCAAATACTCTGCAATTTGCACAGCGTTAGTAGCAGCACCTTTGCGTAAGTTGTCCGATACTATCCACATATTAAGTGTTTTAGGCTGCGATTCGTCTCGGCGTATGCGGCCAACAAACACTTCGTCTTTATTATGCGCGTTAATTGGCATAGGGTAAATTTGGTTGGCAATATCATCTTGCACAATAATTCCCGGAGTTGTTTTTAGTAAATTAATTAGCTCAGTTACTTCAAAATCGTTTTCAAATTCAATATTCACACTTTCGCTGTGTCCACCGATTACAGGGATGCGCACTGTGGTTGCCGTTAATGCAATAGAATTATCGCTCATTATTTTTTTAGTTTCGTTTACCATTTTCATTTCTTCTTTCGTATAACCGTTATCTAAAAACACATCAATCTGCGGGATGGCATTTAAATCAATTTTATATTTATAAGCCATGTCGCCAACAACGCCGTTACGCTCGTTGTTTAATTGCGTCACTGCTTTAACGCCGGTGCCCGTAACACTTTGGTAAGTGCTAACTACCACACGTTTAATTTTGTATTTTTTATGTAAAGGATTTAAAGCCACAACCATTTGTATGGTAGAACAATTGGGGTTAGCAATAATTTTATCTGTAGCTTTTAATTCGTGAGCATTTACTTCGGGTACAATTAATTTTTTGGTAGGGTCCATGCGCCAGGCGCTGGAGTTATCAATAACCGTAGTGCCCACTGCTGCAAATTTTTCGGCAAATTCTAATGACGTGCTACCACCTGCGCTGAACAGAGCAATGTGAGGTTTGGCATCAATGGCTTGTTGCATGCTGTGTACCTTATAATTTTTCCCTTTAAATGTAATTTCTTTTCCAACTGATTTTTCGGAAGCCACCGGAATTAATTCGGTAACATTAAAATTTCGTTCAGCTAATACTTCTAACATTTTTGTGCCAACCAAGCCTGTGGCACCAACTACAGCAATTTTCATACTTTTTATTTTTTAACTATCAGTTCGAGTAATTTCGAAGCGGGAGCTGAGAAATGTATCGAGAACTATTTTAAAGCACATCTCGATACGCCTCCTTCGTCGGCTACTCGATGTGACAAAGTTTGACTAGTTTTTTAATAATTTTTCAAATATAAATAAAACTATGAAACCTATGTAACTATGTGGTTTCAATATTTGGATTTGCTTCGGTTTCCTCCGCTAAATAAACGCCATCGGGTTTTATAACCACTTTTCTATGTCGGTACAAAATACCAATCGATTTTTTGAAGGTGGCCTTGCTCATGCTCAATTTGATAGATATTTCTTCAGGAGAACTTTTATCGTGCAAACCAATAAATCCGTTATTTTTTTTAATATATTCTAAAATAACTTCTGTACTATCTAACACATTTTTAAATCCGCTTTTTTGGAAGCTGAGGTCTATTAAATTATCCGGACGAATGGTTTTTACGTAGCCTTTTAGTTCGTCACCAATAAAAACTTCTTTATGAATATCGTTATGATAAATTAAACCCTTGTAAGTGTTATTAATAATGGCACTATAGCCTAATGGCGATTCTTCATACACCAACACATCCACTTCTTTTCCTTCGGTCAATTGAATATCGTCTGTTTTTATAAACTTATCTAATTTACTCGAAGCAACAATCCGGTTGCTAATTTCGTCGATGTAAATATAAACTACACAAAACTCACCTTCTTCTAATGGAAATTTTTGTTCACTGGTTGGTACAAATAAATCCTTTTCAAGTCCCCAATCCATAAAGGCGCCAATTTCTATAGCAGTTGTTACACGCAAATAAGTAAAACAATTAAGTTGTGCATAAGGCACCCTAGTACTAGCTATTAGTTGTTTTTCAGAATCGGTGTAAACAAATGCATCTACTTGTTCTTTTAATTTTAGAGGGGAGGTAACTAAAGATATTGGCAACAATACTTCATTTTTCTCATCGTCAACTAAAAAAAAGCCCACATCTGTTTCTCTAAAAACAGTTAACGTATTTACCTTACCAATTTGTATCATAAGATGACAAAGGTACTGAATATAGTTTCGTTAAGAAAAAATTAATTTTTAAAACAAAACAATCAATCTACCAACACTTTAATTGTTTTATGCGAATCGTTGGCATTAATTACTAAATTATAAATACCCCGCCCATGCTTGGTTAAATCAATATTTATCATGTTTTTAGAATAGGGAATGGTAAGTATTAGTTGCCCTAAATTATTATAAACGGTTATGTTCGCGTATTCATAATTATCGGACTTAATACTAAATCTTCCATTATTAGGGTTTGGAATTATGAAAATGCCATTGCTTATACTGCCGTTAACATTTGTTATTCCCGTGCAAACTGCAACAGTTACATTTACAATATTTGCGTTTGAACATGTGCCGTCAAAACCTGTAACCGTATAGGTAATGCTAGATGTGGGAGTAACAACAATACTGGCACCTGTAGCACCCGTATCCCAAGTGTAAGAAATAGCGCCAGTTGCATTCAATGTTGCTGATGTTCCTGAACAAATAGTCGTATCGGCTGTGCCAATATTTGGTACTGAATTTACTGTAACAGTTATTACTTTAATGGCATTACACGAACCTCCTGAAGAACCAGTTACTGTGTAAGTGGTATTGAAACTTGGAAAGACTGTAATGGAAGATGAGGTAGAGCCTGTATTCCATGAATAACTACTAGCCCCACTTGCCGTTAAAATTGTAGATGAGCCATAACAGATGCTTTGGCTATTTGCAGATAAAGTAGGCGTACTAGCCACAGTTAGAGTTTGATTAATAGGAGCACTGCTACCGTTGATATTCGTTGAAATGAGTGTGGCAACATAAGTTCCTGCAGTTGCGTAAGTAACAGTTGGATTGGCAACAGAAGCCGTAGCTGGTGTTCCGCCTGGGAAAGACCAATTCCAACTAGTTGGCAAGTTAGTGGATAAATCGGAGAAATTTATTGTTTGACCACTACATGGAGTAATAGAACTGTAGGCAAAATTTGCTGTTGGAGGCAAACCTGCCAAGGCGCCTGTAATATTTATATTATCAATGTATAAACCTTGACCGTAGCGCCCGCGATTTTGCAATGCAATCATTACGTTACTGTTTCCTGAATAAGAACTTAAATAAACAGTATCTGTTCGCCATTGTGCTGCGGTTGGCACAAATAAAGAAGAGGTTAAATCAGGCGCAGTAGCTAATGTTACGCCACCTTTTAAATATTGCTGTGTAAAAGTTATTCCACAATCTGTTGAAACCATAACAGCCAACGAATCACTGTAAGTAGCATCATACCGTGCATACGCTACGTCAAAATACATTTTAATGTTGGTGTACCCCATAAAATTGTATTTGGGTGTACGCATTTCATCTCTTACACCCGAACTATTTAAATTATAGTTATCATAAAATAAAGAAGCAGTACTTGCTTTTCCAACAGTTGAATTTTTTGTCCATTTTAAACCATCCGATCCTGCATCATAGTTTTGCCAATTGGTCGGAGGAAAAGTAACTCCCTGAAAACCTTCTACCAAAGGTAAAAGATTGTTGGTTGGAGAAACCACTATGTAAAGCGTTTTCGTCATAACACTTGTGCCATTTATATTACTTGCTGATAATGAAACACTATATGTTCCGGGTGTGTTGTAGGTAACTGAAGGGTTTTGAACTGCCGAAGTAGAAGGTGTACCCGATTGAAATGTCCAGTTCCACGTAGTAGGACCAAAAGTAGATAAGTCTGAAAAGTTTACTACATCTCCTGGGCAAATAACCTGTTTATTACTTCCAAAATTAGCTATTGGTGCCATAGTCCCATTATTATATAAATCAGCTTCCCAAACACCTCTTCCATATGTTGCTGCACGTAACTTGCCAAGTGGATAGAAAATGGCTAAGTCATGAACTGATGTATTTGGTAATCCGGCATTGTATAAGGTCCAGCTTGTCATGGAGTTGTCTCTATAATAAATACCTACATCACAACCAACATAAACACCATCATTTGTTGTGCCGTTCCAGTAAGTAACACAATTAGTAGGTAGATTTGGTAATCCGGTGGAATAGTTTGTCCAAGTGGTGCCACCATTAGTAGTTTTAAATACTTTGTTCCCTGCAGAGTAACCTGAGAAAGTAACAAAAGCAGTGTTGGGGTCAGTATCTTTTACTGCCACCCAAGTTAATTGAGCGCTACCTGTAGGTAAAGTACCAGTAATAGCTGTCCAACTAGTACCACCGTTAGTTGTTTTATAGAGAGCATTTCCTCGAATAGCATAAATAACCTGATTATTAGAAGGAGCAACTGCAAATTCTACAATTTGACCACTTCCACCTAATGTTCCTATTTGAGTCCAATTTGTACCTTGGTTAGTGGATTTAAACATTTGACTATAGCCACAATAAATTGTATTAGCCACAGAAGGATCTTGATGCCAAGGAGTAACCCAGGGTGCTGAACCGCTTAATCCGGTTGTAATTGCAGTCCAAGCAGCGCCGCCATTGGTGCTTCTATTTAATGACCCATTATATTGCGAACCGTACATTACTAAATCGTTTGTTCTGTCAATAAAACAAGCCATCCCGTCACCACCCATTGTTTGGTTCCAACCACCTGAAAATAAATTGGTGCCATTATCTTGAAGACCGGTGATTGCTAAACTATACGTATTTGCAGATAATCCGATTTTATAAATCTGTGAAATATTCATATTACCATTAATTGCCGCAAATGAAGTGCCGCTGTTTGAAGTATAAAAAACGCCTCCATCGGAGCCAACAAACAAAGTAGTAGTGTTTTTGTAAATTAAATCATGAATATCAGCATGCACGTATGGTGCGCCTGAACCCGTCCAATGACCAAACAAACTCCAGTTGGTTCCACCATTTGTTGTGCGCCAAATATTTACGCCTCCAACAACAACTTCGTTAGCATTAGTTGGTGAGGCTGCTATTGATAGGGTATACCATCCTTGTCCTCCTGTGTCCGTTCCGGCACTTGCCCAACCCAGTAGATTGGGAGAAGTGGCTTTTGAAGTAAACGTTACACCGCTATTTGTTGACTGATAAAAACCTAAAAAACCACTATTAGAACTAGCACTGGCAACGACATATACATAACTAGCATTGGCAGGAGTAACTGCTATTGCCAAACGATTGTTGGATGATGAGCTTGGCAATCCACTGGTAATAGTGCTAAATGAATTGCCACCATTTGTAGAAAGAAAAAAGCTTGTGCTAACTGCATAAACAGTTGTAGTGTCACCCGGCTTGTATTCAACGTCCATAATATTTCCTGAACCTATTACGGCAGACCATGTAGTTCCACCATTTTGTGTACGGTACAATCCAACTGTGGTAGCAGCTATAATTGTGTTTTTGTTTTGAGGATTAATTAAAAGTTTATTGATTCTTCTCCCTTGATTAACGGTCCAAGATAAACCGGTAGTACTCCAGGAAATACCACCGTTAGTTGATTTTAAGACCCCAATACTATAAGAATCTCCGGCATCACCATCACCGGTTGCCATAAACATGTTTAATGGATTTGTTGGATCAAATACAACATCTGAGCTACCAATTACTGAAAGCTGGTCGGTATTGGTACTCCAGCTAGCCCCCATATTGGAGGTGCTCCACAGCCCACCATCAGGGGCACAAGCCCATAGGCCATTAGAATTTGTTGGGTCGAAGCGAACAGCATTTATTCTTCCAACATTACCCCCTGAAGGATCGCCCATAGGTCCAACCGGTTGCCATGTTGCAGATAGAATAGAGCTAATACTGCCAATGTTTTTATTTTGAGAGGCAATAATGGATAGTTGTTCGGAATATTTTTCATACTCCTCGTATGCTTTAGATGCTAAAGTTTTGTCACCGCTGGGATAAACGCGAGGAGCCATAAAATTTTCCCAACGTTTGTATAGCTCATAGCCTGCAAGTTCTTCTTCTTCTTCAGCACCAACATTTAGTTTACCCTCGGACTTTTCTTTACGTTCGCGCTCTAATTCTTTTGCATATTTTTTAAAGTGTTTATTTAAACGCTTTTGAGTTGTGTAAAAATTTTCAGTCGGGTCGTTGAAATTAAACTTGGTGTTTTTCTGTGCGTACCCATTAATAGTAGATGCAAAAAGCAAAAATAGTAACGAACGAAGTATGGTTTTTTTCATGGGATTGTGTTTTGTAAAGATGAAAGTAGAATTAAAAAGGATGAAAAACAATTTTTTGAGCCGCTATTTGATAAACGGTAAGAAACTTCAAATTGGGTTAAAGATAAATTGATTTAATATCTAAAATCTAAATTTTAAGGAATGCATTTTCTTTAAAAAGCGAGCATTTTTTTTAATAGCTTTGCTAGTAATATAGAAACCATGAATTCAGCCCTTGCATCTTTAGGAAAAAATTTAATTTTATTAGCAGTTGTAACCCTTTCCGTTTGGAATTTCTTTTACGGTTGGTTTGGCTTTAAAGAGTTGTTAGGCATACAATTATTTGCTGGGTTGGCGTATGTGTTTTTGAGTTGTTATGAGGTATTAAACGCTTCGTTTAAGGCTTCGTTGCCAGTATTAAGATTTTCTTATTTCACCAATAGCTTTGTAATGTTTAGAGTGTTAAAAATAGGTGTATTCTTTACCTTTGCGGTTATGCTTTTTTCATCACATACGCGTATACAATATTTATATCCAATTTGTGTAATTATTGCTTTAACTGAGGGAATTGTTACATACTTAAAATATAAAAAACAACTATGTTTTGTAAGTATCTACGCTAACTATTTGCTGTTTGTTCAGTCGGGGCTAGTAAAGGTATTTGCCAGTCAGGTGGCTTTAGTTGAATTCAGACATGACATTTTTTATTTTGTAACAAAAAACAAAAAATCGTATCAAATAAAATTAATTCATATTGAAAATAAATACCATTTTATTACTGCTCTAAAAGAATGGATAAGCAGAAATAAATTGAATGTAAGTTCTGAATCGCAAGTAAAAATTGACGAATTGGTTTTAAATAATTTAAGCTAAAAATGGCTTTATTCTTTTATGAATTTGTACCCTACACCTCTTATGGATTGAAAAAAAACGGGTTCCTTTGGGTTAATTTCAAACCACTTCCTGAAATTTAAAATGTAATTATCTATAGTTCTCGACGAAGCATTTTCATTTACATCCCATAGCTTTTCAATAATTTCATCGCGAGAAATAACCTTGTTTACATTTTGACTTAACAGTTGCAAAAGGCCAATTTCACGTTTTGAAATGTCGCGCCTTACGCCTGTAATATCAAGTATTTCGTAGGTTTCAAAATTTATTTCACAGCCATTAAATTTAATAACAGAATCAAATTGTTTTTGCGTTCGCTTTATTAAGTTTGAAATTCGCAACAAGAGTTCTTCCAAATCAAAAGGCTTTGTTATGTAATCGTCAGCACCTAATTTTAAGCCTTCAATTTTATTAATGGTTTGGTTTTTTGCAGTTAAAAAAATAACTGGCGTGTTAGGACTTTTTTCTTTAATTATTTTACAGATTTCAAAACCACTTAAATCAGGTAACATCACATCTAACAAAACTAGATGAATGTGTGATTTATTTTTTTCAAAATCTTCAATTGCCTTATTTCCGCTGGATGAAACAATTGTTTTATAATGTTCTAACTCTAAATTTAATTTTAAAGTGTTGGCTAAAATTAATTCATCCTCAATAATATGTATTGTAAATTCCTGCACAATTAAAAGCGAATTTGTAATCGAACATTAATCTGTCTGTTAGTTAAATAATTTGGAATAGCATACCTGTTACCTGTTACATCTTGTATCCAAGTGTACGACACAGTATTTTGAACTTGTAATAAATTAAATACTTCTAAAAATATCCACATTTCTTTTAAATTATTAAAAGCGTTTTTACGTTTTATTTCTCTGTTTTCTTTTATCACGTTATAGGCAAATCCGGCATCTACTCTTCTATATGGCGGCATCCGTAAAATTTGTTGCCAACGCAAGTGAGTAGGAGGACCAAATGGTAAGCCACTACCAAACTGTAAATTCAAATTAAATTTTACAGTCGGTAATTTAGGCAAATAATCTTGAAAGAACATACCGAAAGTGACAAGTTGATCTGTTGGACGTGGTATATAGCCTGGGTCAACCCTATTGCTATCTACCTTAACCTGATCAAAAGTATAGCCCTTTACAATTTGTTCACCATCTTTATTAAAATAATCGTAATGAATGTTGTCTTTACTGTATTCGTAGGTTCTTAAAAAGCCAATTGTTGCCCAACTTTCAACGCCTTTTACAAACTCTCCGTTAATTCTAAAATCTGCTCCGGTGGCATAGCCTTTAGCATTGTTATTTGCAAAGTACCTAACCCTAACATTATCCACTTCATATGGAATAATATTATTTAAATTTTTAAAATATCCGGCCATAATAAATTTAAATGGACGCTCCCACATTTTAAAATTATAATCGCTTGTAAATACAAAATGAATACTTTGTTGCGCTTTTACATTGGTATTAATTGTGCCGTCAATACTTCTAAGTTCACGGTAAAAGGGTGGTTGGTAATAAAGCCCCCCGCTTAACTTAAATAACCAATCACGTTTCCAATGTGGATGATAAGCTATAGTAATACGTGGCGAAACTACCAATTGTTCATTCACTGTCCAGTAATTACCTCTAATGCCAGCGGTAACGTTAAGAGAAGAGGAATCGTGTAATAGCTTATTATAGTTGTATTGGGTATAGGCCTGCATTCTGGAACTTGGCAAAGTTATTTGTGTTTTGTAGGCATCAATTAAATTAATTTCAGTTGGACTATACGGTACAATAAAACCAGCAGAATCAATCGTCCGCCATTCACTTAATTTATCTTGTATTAATTCAGATTGATACCGTGCACCCCAAAGCAACTCGTTATTGTTATTTAAGTAGCGTGCGCCTTTGTGTTCGAAATTAAAAACGGTTGCCGTTAAATAATTTCTGCCGTTGTTTAAAAATGTACCAATGCCACGGTTAAAAGCAACTTGCCCAAAATTAGGTTTACCTAAGTCGGCTTCTAATTGATCGATGTAATATTGCCCTTGTACAGTATAAACTTCTTGTTCATTTGAACGATAAGCCGAAGTGATAAATTTTAATTTTGTTTTAGAAGAAGGTCGGTAGGTTGTTGATAATCCAGCCATATAGGTGGTATATTGCATCAACTCTTGCCCATCGAAGTAAACGGTAAACCTTAGAGCCTCTTTAACAGTGCCAAAATTAGTTTGACGACTGGTTGGAATAACTAAATATTTATTTTGAGCAATACTGCTTAAAAATTCGATTTTAAATTTTGGATTAACATCAAAGGTGATAAAGCTTTGTACATCTAATGCACTTGGTCTGTACTCTCCTTTTGTATCTAAATTTTTCAGCAAATAACTATTAGTACGATAGCGAGCACCAACGTTCCAGGCAATTAAACGATTTTTATTTACCCCCTCCAATTGTAAATTACCACCTAAGAAACTTGCAGAGGCATTGCCAGCAAATTTTAATGGTTTTTTGTATGTAATATCTAAAACGCTACTTAGCTTGTCGCCATATTTCGCTTCAAAACCACCACTTGAGAAATTTATATTTTGAACCATATTGGGGTTGGCAAAACTTAACCCTTCTTGCTGACCGCTTCTCACTAAAAAAGGGCGGTATACTTCAATATCATTTACGTAAACTAAATTTTCATCAAAGCTCCCACCACGCACGCTATAACCACTGCTTAATTCATTATTGCTG
Source organism: Bacteroidota bacterium (assembly GCA_033763945.1). Taxonomy (GTDB): domain Bacteria; phylum Bacteroidota; class Bacteroidia; order B-17B0; family Aurantibacillaceae; genus Aurantibacillus. Next base: position 77,620 of record JANRJN010000008.1, read on the forward strand.
CTAACACCGATTTGTGTTTTTATTAAGTCTTCAATATTACCCGTTGTAGAAGGTAATTGATTAAAAATTTTTGGATCAATACGCGTTATCTCTACAGTTCTGTCTTTTGTGTCAGTCACTTCGATTACTGTAAACGTATTTTTAAATTTTAGTTTTGGATTAAAATTAATAGCCTCGCCATTTTTTGCAGTAACGGTATAGTTATAACGATCGAAATTGATGTTAAAAAAAACAACAGTGATGGGTTTTTCGGCGTCAATTTTTAGAGAATAGAAGCCTTTTTCATTGCTTTCAGTAGTTTGTTGGGCGTTTTCTTTTACCCCAACAGTTATATTTTCTAATACTTGACCTTCTGTATCTTTAATATAACCACTAATAGTTGCTGTTTGCGATTTAACTACAACAGAAAAAATAAAAAAAATTAAAATAAAATATGTTCTTTTAAAGCCCAATAAATTTAATAAGATAACGAATATACAGAGATATTATTACTTAAAAAACGAGAATTTATAGCAATAAAAAACCCTCAATTTTTGGTTGAGGGTTTTGTTTTTAGTTAATTTTCAAAAGTTCTACTTCAAAAATCAAATCGCTTTTGGGTGGAATGGCGCCAGGATAGCCTTGTTCGCCATAGGCCAAGTTATAAGGAATGTAAAATTTATACTTAGCCCCTTCTTTCATTAATTGTACCCCCTCTGTCCAACCTTTAATTACTTGGTTTAAGCCAAAGTCAATTGGTTGACCACGCTGAACGCTGCTGTCAAAAACTTTGCCGTCGATAAACGTACCAGTGTAGTGTACTTTTACATTGCTTGTTGCTGTTGGAATGGCTCCAGTACCCTCTTTTAAAACAATATATTTTAAGCCACTGGCGGTAGTTTTACCTGCATCAAACTGACGCATTGCAACCATGGCTGCTTCTTTAGCTTTTGCTTCCGCTTCTGCAACTTTTTTAGCCGCATTGGCTTGTTCAGCAACAAACGTTTTTGCCGCATCAAAACCTTCAGCTTCTTTTCCTTTACGTAAAATTGTTAATGATTTTAAAGTGTCATTGCCTACTACAGCATTAACAACATCTTGGCCTTGTATAACGTGTCCAAATACAGTATGTTTGCCGTCTAACCATGGCGTAGCCACGTGTGTAATAAAAAATTGCGAACCGTTAGTCCCTGGACCGGCGTTGGCCATGCTTAAAATACCTGGACCAACATGTTTTAGCGTTGTATCAATCTCATCCGCAAATTTATAACCAGGGTCGCCTGTGCCTGTGCCTAATGGACACCCACCTTGAATCATAAAGTTAGGGATAACACGGTGGAATTTTAAACCATTATAATAGGGTGTACCAGCTGGTTTCGCTGTATTAGTAATTGTTCCTTCTGCCAAGCCTACAAAGTTGGCAACCGTTAGAGGTGTTTTTTTAAATTCTAAATTGGTATAAATTGTACCACGGTTTGTTTCAAATTTGGCATATAAGCCATCTACTTGTTTTGCTAAAAATTCTTTATCCATTTTACTTAATTTTTGTTTTTTTTGGGCATTCGCTCCAAAATTTAGAGCTGAAATTGCTGTTAGTATTAAAAGTAATTTTTTCATCTGATGTGTTTTTTTATATTACTTACAAATAGTTTGCCAAAATTAATGGTTGTGTCCATCATTTGGACCATGTTGTTCAGGCATTTGCATTTGTTGTTGCGGTGGTGCTTCATGAAAATCTAATAACTCCACTTCAAAAACTAATGGTGCAAAAGGTGGAATTTTTCCGCCTGCACCTTGCGGTCCATAACCCAATTTAGAAGGAATAATTAATTTTCCTTTGCTGCCTTTACTCATTAATTGAATACCTTCTGTCCAACCAGGAATTACCTGATTTAATGGAAACTTAGCTGGCTCACCCCTGTCTAAAGAGCTGTCAAATTTAGTACCATCCATTAAAGTACCAGTGTAATGCACTGTTACTTCATCCGTTGCTTTTGGGTGTTTGCCATTACCTTTTTTAGTTTCAACAAAAATTAAACCACTTTCGGTTGGTTTGGCTGTAATTTTATTTTCGGTAATGTAAGCATCAAACGTTACTTTTTCTTTCGCTTCTGCTTCTTTCATCATCGCCTCGCGTTCAGCCATTTGCTTTTTTTGATTTTCTTCAATTTGTTTTGAAGAAAGAATGTCTTTCATTACAATAGTGGCTTTTAAAAAGCTACCTTTTGCGACAGATGCGGGCAGTTCGTTCATACCCATTGTTTTTAAGAAAAACGAATCGGCAGGTATTATAAATGAAGCGCTATCGCCTTTTGCCATTAATTTCATACCATCCTCTAAACTACCAACAAACGAGCTTTTCTTTAATAAAAAGCGTGTATACCCGCTTCCGTCTTGGCTTTGTGTTTTTGAGTCAACAATTAACGAGTCGTTTTTTTCTGTTTTAATAACATAACCAAATACTACTCCATCTCCATCTTTTGCTGTTGCACTGTCTTCAGTATGTTTAAAAAATTTATAATGTAACCCGGTTTCGGTACGCGTGTAACCATCAAAAGCCGACCCATCGCCACCCTTGCAAGCGGTAAATGCTATAGCAACTACAGCAGATGAAAAAAGAAATAATTTGTTCATTTTTTTGTTTTTTATGCGTTAATTTTTAATGTGTAAACTAATGGGGTAAAAGGGGGAATCACAAAATTGCTACTTCCTTTTTCTCCAAAAGCAAGCCGTGAAGGTAAGATAATTTTTACATTCTGACCTAATTTTAGCCTACTTATAACATAATTTAAACCTTTTAAAATTTGGTCGGGTGTGCCATAAGTTATTTTAAAATTTTTAGGCGAAGTATCTATAACTCTCCCGTTTAGGAAGCTACCTGTGTAGGTAAGCGAAATTACATCACCATATTTTATTTTGGGTTGGTTAGTAGTTAAGGGTTTTTCTAGCCAATAAAATCCCAAGGAGTCTTGTGATAACTCAAAATCTTTAACACTTTTAAAGTAACTTTCTATTTGTTCGGCTTCTTTTTTTGCAAGATTTTGTTTAAGTTTATTAAACTCGTTGTCTGTATAAATACGTTTCACTTTTAGGTTAACTTTTACCACAGAATCTTTTTTGCTAAAAAAAGGAATTTGGGTTGAATTAAACTGTTGTTTAAAAAAATCGCTTGTTTTAATTAGTAATAAACAACTATCCGCCTCGCTTAATTTAGAGGCAAATTGAATGAAGTAATTTGAAGTTTTTGCAGAGTCTTTTTCGATAAAGAAATTATCGTTTAAATTGTTATAACTATCCCAAAAAATCGAATCTGACTGATTTTTAAAGGAGGCCGTTATCCAATAAACAGAATTTGGAATGACCGAAACGGAATCTGAATTAAATGAAATTAATTGATGCCAGTATCCTTCTTTGTGAAAACTGAAAAGGTTGTTTTTAGGAGAATTTTTACAAAAGGTAAAAATCAAAAAAAATAGTAAAAGGTATAAATTGCGTTTAAAAAATCTCCACATCATAAATAATTGGCGTTTGAGGAGGTATTTTTTTAAAATCGCCTAATAAACCATGTGCCAAATGGGATGGGATAAGGAATAGAGCTTTATCTCCATGTTTTAAAAACTGTACACCTTTGTGGATACCACTTTCTATATCTTCATGGCCTACAATAAATGTTTTGGGGCCTTCTTGTTTTGAGGAATAACATTCTGTTCCGCTTAACAAACTTAGTGTAAAATTCATTTTAATTTCTTCACCTTCTTTAATACTATCACCTTTTGCACTTGGTTTATAAACAAAATAACGTATACCGGAATTGGTTTTAATAAATGGAAGTTTATGCGATTTTACATAATAATCCATTTCATCATTTTCTTTTTGTACAACCTGTTGATTCGCCTTTACGAATAAATCTTTTACTTTTTTTTCGCTTATTTCGTTATTCGAATTGGTTTGTTTTTTTTCTTTAGGGTCATTACATGAGTAAAAAACCAAGATAAAAAAAAGTATTGCAACACGATATGCCATAATTGTAAACAAATTTAATAAATTTGGCTAAAAAGTAATCATAAATGAATCTTAAAAAAAACAAACTAATTGTATTTATAATATTAGCCATGGCTATTGGTATTTTGGTTGGTTATATAATAAATGTTTCACTTACCAAAAATAAGTTTGTTTATGATAGAGGCCATATAAATTCAATTTCATCTATTTCGGTTAAGCAATCCGTTGAAAAAGTGATTACTAAATACGAGACAAATTACTTTAAAGAGCAAAAAAAATCAGTTGCATCTTATTTTTCAATTTTGAGTGATATTTTCCTGCACCTTATTAAAATGATTATTGCCCCACTTGTACTGGCAGTGTTGGTAATTGGAGTAGCGAAAGTGGGCGATTTTAAAAGTGTTGGACGAATAGGATTGAAGACGCTTGTTTATTTTACAAGCGCAACGCTTATTGCATTGGCCCTTGGTTTGGTGATAGTAAATATTTTTGAACCAGGTAAAGTAATGCACTTAGATAAGCCCGAAGCTAACGTAAATACTGGAATAAAAGTAAATGCGCAGGATTCAAAAAACTTTATTGACCATGTTATACCTGAAAGCTTAATTCGTTCAATGGCGGCGAATGATATTCTGCCCATTGTAGTATTTGCTTTGTTTTTTGGGGTTGCAGCAACCAGTATTGGTAAACATGGCAAACCTATCATTAATGCTTTTGAAAGTTTGAGCCATGTTATGTTTAAAGTGACTAACTACGTTATGAATTTTGCGCCAATTGGCGTTTTTGGGGCTATTACCGCTGTCGTCATTCAGCAAGGACTTGATGTTTTAAGTGGCTACGTTTATTTAATTGCATGTTTTTTTGGGGGCTTATTGTTTTTTGTGTTTGTTGTTCTATTTTTAATATCCACACTCTTTAAAATTAAATTTTATACACTTTTAAGGGACGTAAAAGAACCAATTTTACTGGCTTTTAGTACTGCAAGTAGTGAAAGTGCAATGCCAAAAACAATAGAGGCACTCGAAAAGCACGGTATCAGCAATCGTATTGTAAGTTTTGTGCTACCATTGGGCTATTCTTTTAATCTGGATGGAAGTATAATGTATATGACTTTTGCCACTGTTTTTATTGCACAAAGTTATGGTATTGATATTACTATGGCAGACCAAATAAAAATGATGCTTATTTTACTTGTTACAAGTAAAGGTATGGCAGGTGTGCCGCGTGCTTCTCTAGTTGTTATTGCTGGTATGTTAAGCATGTTTAAAATTCCGGGCGAAGGCTTGCTATTATTATTAGCGGTTGACCAGTTATTAGATATGGGAAGAAGTGCCACTAACGTAATAGGCAATGCCGTTGCCAGCGCAGTTGTGGCAAAACTAGAGGGCGAGAAGTTTTAAAACTTAGGAAATAATTATAATTTTTTATGTAACTTATTTGTTTCATTATAATTATATTCGCACCTAAATGAGTACCAGTTTGGTTATAATTCCAACTTACAACGAAATCGAAAACATTGAAAAAATGATTCGTAAAGTATTTTCATTAGCAAATGTGTTCCATGTATTAATTGTGGATGATGGAAGCCCCGATGGCACTGCTGCTAAGGTAAAGGACTTACAAAAGGAATTTTCAGATAAATTATTTATAGAAGAGCGCAAAGGAAAATTAGGTTTAGGCACAGCTTACATCCATGGGTTTAAATGGGCATTAGCAAGAAAATACGAGTATATTTTTGAAATGGACTGCGACTTTAGTCATAACCCAGATGATTTAATTCGGTTGGAGAATGCTTGTGAAAAAGGAGCAGATTTGGCTGTGGGATCAAGGTATGTAAAGGGTGGTAACGTAAGTAATTGGGATAATAAACGCATATTTTTGTCGTATTGTGCTTCTATTTATGTACGCATTATTTTATGGTTTCATGTAAAAGATACTACAGCCGGATTTATCTGCTATAAGCGTAAAGTACTTGAAACAATTAATCTCGATGCCATAAAATTTATGGGGTATGCTTTTCAAATAGAGATGAAATACAGGGCGTACAAAAAAGGATTTAAGATATCAGAAGTGCCAATTACTTTTATTGATAGGGTAGAGGGTGTGAGTAAAATGAGTACTAAGATTTTTAAAGAAGCATTTTTAGGTGTTTTGCAAATGCGTTTCGCTAAACATTAATTTTTTAATGGCCGAAAATATAATAATTACAGCTTCTACAAAAGAAGATCAATACAAGCAGTTAATACCGCAAATAAAAGCACTTGTTGAAGGCGAAGAGGATGTAGTTGCCAATATGGCAAATGTTTGTGCGGCTTTGAAATATGGCTTAGATTTTTTTTGGGTGGGTTTTTATTTGGTAAAAAATAATCAATTGGTGTTAGGACCGTTTCAAGGACCCATCGCCTGCACCAGAATTAATAAAGGGAAAGGGGTATGCGGGACAGCATGGCAAAAGGCAGAAACAATAATTGTTCCTGATGTTGAAAAATTTGAAGGACACATTGCCTGTAGCTCATTAACTAAAAGCGAAATTGTAATTCCAATGTTTAATCATAAAAATGATGTTATTGGAGTATTGGATGTTGATAGCGATGAATTAAATTCCTTTGATGCAACCGATGATTACTATTTGAAAGAAATTTTAAACCTGTTGTTTTTTAATTAACAATTTAAAATTGTTTCCAAAAAAATTACGAATTTTATCCTATGCTTCAGCAGCTTTATATAAATAATTTTGCCCTCATAGGCGAAATGGATGTAACCTTTCCTGGTAAACTAACTGTTATAACAGGCGAGACAGGTGCAGGTAAATCAATATTTTTAGAGGCATTAGGCTTAGTTTTAGGAAACAGAGCAGATGTAGCAGCATTGCAAAACAAAACAAAAAAATGTATAATCGAAGCAACATTTAATGTTAAGGGTTTAGATTTGGTTTCTTTTTTTGAAGAAAATGAAATTGATCCAGATGATGCAATTGTGTTACGTCGTGAAATTAGTTCTGAGGGAAAATCACGTAGTTTTTTAAATGATACCCCGGCAAGTTTAAATGTTTTAAAAACTCTTTCCGAAAAATTAATTGATATTCATTCTCAACATCAAACTTTATTATTAAATCAAACAAATTTTCAATTGGAAATTGTTGATGCGTTTGCAGAAAGCTTAGAATTATTTAAGAACTACAAGTCAAATTTTTCTAGTCTTACAAAATTATCCTCAACTCTTAGAATGCTTATTGAGCAGGAAACTCAAGCAAAAAAAGAACTGGATTATTTTCAGTTTTTATTTAACGAATTACAAGAATCTGAAATTAAAACCGGTAGTTTAAAAACTTTAGAAGAAGAGAGTAATACCTTAGAAAATGCCGAAACTATTAAAACAAATTTACTAAGTGTTGCAAATGCTATTAATGGTAATGAGACAAATGTTTTAAGCACCTTAGCCGTTTTAAAGCAGCAATTAAATGCAATTAGTAAATACAATAACAATTATACAGAGTTTTTAAATCGTTTAAATTCATCTTACATTGAATTAAAAGAACTGGCAGGTGATTTAGAAGATGCGGAGGGCGAAGTAAATTATGACGCTCAACAATTAGAATTAGTGAATACAAAGTTAGATAAGCTCAATCGTTTATTGAAAAAGCATAATGTAAATACGGAGGAAGAATTATTGAATATTAAAAATGATATTGAAGAAAAACTCTCGCAATTTAGTTCCATTGAAACGCAAATCGAAAAAATAAAAAAGGAAATTACGCAAATTAAAACTACTTGTACAAAGCAAGCAAACGACTTAACTAAGTTACGAACGAAAGCATTAAGTACTATTGAAAATCAGGTAAAAGACATTTTAACGAATTTATCAATGCCAAATGCTGTTTTTAAAATTGACATTCAGCAAACATCCGAACTAACTTCTAATGGTTTTGATCAAGTAAAATTTTTGTTTAGTGCCAACAAAGGTGCATCATTAAACGAATTGCATAAAGTTGCAAGTGGGGGAGAGTTATCACGTTTAATGTTGAGTTTAAAATCGTTACTGGCTACTAAAAAACAATTGCCTACTATTATTTTCGATGAAATTGATACCGGTGTAAGTGGAGATGTAGCTGATAAAATCGGGAACATCCTTTTAAAAATGGGTAATACGTTGCAGGTAATTACTATTACACATTTGCCACAAATGGCAAGCAAAGGCAAACATCATTTGTTTGTGTATAAAAAAGACGAAGCCAATAAAACAACCTCCTACATCAAAGAATTAAACGAAGAAGAGCGTGTGAATGAAATTGCAAAAATGTTAAGTACTGGAACCCCAACACAGGCGGCCTTGGTGAATGCGAAGGATTTATTGGGGTCTAAATAATTTATTAGAAACTAGAATATCATCTTTATAATTAAAAATTTTATCCGCACCAGCTGACCTAAGAATAATAGTATTATTGTTTTGCAAATAATAAATTTTTGTCCCCCATGGATCGCAGAAGTGCTCAGAGTCTTTGAATGGCTCTAAATTTTTTAATTTTTCCAGTTTTTTAGGATATTTATTAAATCTTTGGTAGTATGTCAAAACCCCATCTTTATAACTGTTTAACCAGTTGGTTGCAAAAACTGAATATTTTTTTTCATCAAATGGATTTTCAAATGTTAAAATGTCTTTGTATTTCCAATTGATATATCCGTATTTGTATTTTATTAAAGCCAGTGAAAAAAGAATAGAAATCATTGAAATGATAAGTGAAGTTAAAATAATCCCTTTAGTTTCTAAGATATATTTGTTCCATTTATTTTTCTTTAATGCTAAAATAACTATTATACAAACAGTCGTTTTTAACAACAGTAAAAAAATGTTGACATAGTGAATATCTTGCGGACCTGTTACAATTCCTAATAAGAAAAGGGGGATCGTAAAAAGTAATAATAAACACGCAATTATTAAACTAATTAGGTGTTTTATGTTTAGCATTTAAGGAATTAAATTAATCTTGAAGAGTTCTCTACTTCTCCTTAATCTTCAATACCTGACCAATACTCAGCGTAGCTTTTTGGTTCAAGTTATTTAAGGCTTTTATTTCGGAAGGTAAAACCCCATAAATTTTAGAAATTTTATAAAAGGTATCGCCTTTTTTTACTTTGTGCCAAACGCCATCACTTGTTTTTGTTTCAGCTACTAATTTAGAGTTGTTGTCGTTAGCAACAGCAATATTTTTATCGTTTTTGCTTTCAGGTTTTATTTCTAATTTATTGACTGGAGCTTTATTTTCACGCACATAGACTGTTAATTTCTTTCCTGGCCTAACTCCCTTTTTGCCAACATAATTCCATGTTTTTAAGTCCATTACAGTTACGCCATATTTGCGGGCTATGGTACTTAATTTTTCTCCGGCTTTAACAGTGTGTATTTTTTTAACTTCCGCTAAAGTTTCAATTAATTCGCTTTGCCCTTGTTGTGCCTTTGCAGCGGCATATATAGCTTGTTCGTTATTTAAAAAAATACCAATTTTAGCTTTGGGTAAACACATAGCATTACCGCCAGCGGGGATTACATTTTTACGATATTGGGGATTGAAATATAGAATTTCTTCGTTGCTGATATCTAAAGCTTGTCCAATCTGGTCAAAACTCATTTGTTCTTTTACTACAACTGTATCTACCTCAAAATAAGTTTTACGGGGTACAGCGGCATAAATATTATGTTCTGCCCCATAATTCATTACGTAGTTGGCGGCAATAAACGCAGGCACATAACCTTGCGTTTCGGTTGGTAAATAAGGACGAATCTCCCAATACGTTTTTTTACCGCCGCTTCTGCGTATGGCTTTGCTTATGGTTCCTGGCCCTGCATTGTAAGCTGCTAAAACCATTTGCCAATCGCCAAACATGCCATATAAATTTTTTAAATACTCTGCCGCAGCAACGGTAGCTTTATAAGGGTCGCAACGCTGATCTATGTATGATGTTACATTTAAACCATACATTTTTCCTGTGGGGTACATAAACTGCCAAAGCCCGGTAGCACCTGCTCGCGACTTAGCATATGGGATTAATGCACTTTCTATCACTGCTAAATGTTTTAATTCTAATGGAATGTTATAGCGATCTAAAACTTCTTCAAACATAGGGTAATAAAGTTGGGCTACACCCATCATCCTACTTACACTCTCACGTTTGCGGAAAGCGTATAAATTAATAAATCCTTTTACGTGCTCATTATAAACCAAATCAAATGGAGAAACGGCATCTAATTTTGCCAAACGTGCTTGATAAGTATAATCATCAAAATAAGGAATGCTGTCTATATCGTATTTAAACTTATTGTTTTTAGGAAAAATAGGCTTACTAAATGCTGTTTCAAACATTTTTTGAGTTTGAAGACTATCCAACATTGCAGCAATCGGATCATCAACTGGTAGCCCTTGAGCATTCGCAAAAACACTAGCAAATAGAATGCAAAGTATTGATACATATTTTTTTAAAGTTGTCATTCTATTTAAGGGCTTTGATATATTATTAAACGAGTATTTTTTAAAAACGTTACAAGATAATTAAAAAAAGTTTAATTACCACTATTACAAGTTTAAAAAAATTAAATCTAATATAACTATTAACGTGATTTAATTTTTAACTTTGTGATGTGAAGAAGATTGAACAAGACGAAACGCCACTTTTGAATGTTGAACGGCACCCTTTGGTAATAATAGTTGCATTGCTACTTTGCACTTGCTTTATTTATTTAACATTTATAACAATTTTTAAAAAGGAAGCCTTTGAGGTAAACCCTTTAGGATTTTTTTTATTTGTGCCCACTTTATTTATTTGTTTTCAAACCTTGTGGTTTATATTAAATCCTTATGGTTTGTTTTATGAAGATAGGTTTGAAGTAAAAAAATCTTTTTTAAGTTCAAAACAATGGTATTTTATAGATATAAAAAAGGTTGGCGAATTAAAAAGCAAGGGATTTATTATTACATACAATGACGATGAAATGGAACGCATAAAATTAACTGCTGCTAAACCGGCTCATAAAAAGTTAATGCGAGATGCCTTTTTAAAATACGTAAATGTAAGTTTGCAGAAAAGAGCAAGCGAAGGTTCTAAATAATACGCCCAGATTTTACCTGAATTTCAGACCCCTCGGCTAAAAAAACAGATTTAGGCGTTTCATTTTTTAGGAAATTATATTCTGAGCCATAGTTAGTTTTAAAATCAACATCAAAAAAATATTTTTCTATTGGATAAATTTTCCAGCGAGGATGCTCCACACCATATTCAGAAGTTTTATTGTTTTTTAATTGTGTATAACCCCAATAATGTTCAGTAATAAATTCAGCTTCACTTCCAATCTCAATAGGTACTAATTTATTCGTAGCAATTACTTTTATCGAGTTCCAGTTTTTATTTTTCCAATTGTATTCAATGGTTAAATTATCTTTTGTTTGTTCCCAAGTATGTTTCATGGCTAAGGTTTGATAATGCTCACCATAAATAGTATTGGCAACAAATGTAATAGCAGCTTTTGGAACAATTTCTTTGATAAAAACCGCTCCACGCTTCCATTCACCATTATCTTTGTATCGCACATAAAAACGCAAATTCACCTCTTCAAAATTAGAATGAAAAGGAATTTTAATGCCCTTTACACAAGTATTTAAAAACATAAAACCAACCAAGCTAACGTAGCAGATTTCATTAAAACTATCTAATTCTGTTTTATAAGGTACGTGAGGAAGCAGTAAACTTTTATCAACTGAATAGTTTGCCAGTATTAATTTACGCCATTCGGCTTTTAAAAATGTACTTGCCATTTTTATTGTAGATTACCTATCAACTTCTCTAAAATCTCAATAGCGCTTTTGCTAATTACTGTTCCGGGGCCAAACACAAAACTTACACCGTTTTTAAATAAAAAATCATAGTCCTGTTGCGGAATTACACCTCCGGCAACAATCATAATATCTTCTCTGCCATATTTTTTTAACTCTTCAATAACTTTAGGAATTAATGTTTTGTGTCCTGCTGCTAAACTGCTTACACCGAGTATATGCACATCGTTTTCTACGGCTTGTTTTGCGGCTTCTGCTGGCGTTTGAAATAGGGGGCCAATATCCACATCAAAACCTAAATCGGCAAAACTGGTGGCAATTACTTTTGCCCCACGGTCGTGCCCATCTTGACCCATTTTGGCAATCATAATGCGAGGTCTACGTCCATCTAGTTCTGCAAATTTATCAGAAAGTTCTTTAGCTTTTTTAAACGATGCGTCCATACTAATTTCTTTACTATATACTCCAGCAATTGATTTTATTTGTGCTTTATATCTGCCATATACTTTTTCTAATGCAAAAGATATTTCTCCTAACGAGCAACGGCACTCAGCCGCTACAATAGCTAATTCTAATAAATTGCCTTTACCTGTTTTGGCGGCTTCTGTTAACGCATTTAAAGCGCTTTCAACTTTTGAATTATCTCGTTCGGCTTTTAATTTTTTTAAACGCTCTAATTGCTGTGTTCGAACTTTATTATTGTCAACATCTAATATTTCAACATTCGTTTTTTCAGAGTTGGTGTAGCGATTTACTCCTACAATAATATCTTTTCCACCATCAATTCTTGCTTGTTTACGTGCTGCTGCCTCTTCAATGCGCATTTTGGGAATACCGGTTTCAATAGCTTTTGCCATTCCTCCTAATTTTTCAACTTCTTCAATCAACTCCCAAGCCTTGTTAGCGAGGTCATTGGTTAATTTTTCAACGTGGTAACTTCCACCCCAAGGGTCTACAACTCGACAAACGTTAGTTTCGTTTTGTAATATTAATTGTGTGTTGCGGGCAATACGCGCACTAAAATCGGTGGGTAAAGCAATAGCTTCGTCTAAAGCGTTAGTGTGTAGGCTTTGAGTATGCCCCATTGCCGCGGCTAAGGCTTCAACGCACGTGCGTGTAACGTTATTAAATGGATCTTGCTCGGTTAAACTCCAACCACTTGTTTGGCAATGTGTACGAAGAGCTAACGATTTATCGCTTTTTGGATTGAACTGTTTTACGAGTTTTGCCCACAGCATGCGGCCTGCACGCATTTTTGCAATTTCCATAAAGTGATTCATGCCGATGGCCCAAAAGAAAGAAAGGCGTGGGGCAAAGGCATCAATGTCTAATCCGGCTTTTATACCACTTCTAATGTATTCTATTCCATCAGCTAATGTGTATGCTAATTCAATATCAGCTGTAGCGCCGGCCTCTTGCATGTGATAACCGCTAATAGAGATAGAATTGAATTTCGGCATATTTTTGCTTGTGAACTCAAAAATGTCCGCAATAATTTTCATACTTGGCGCAGGAGGATAAATGTAAGTATTGCGCACCATAAATTCCTTTAGGATGTCATTTTGAATAGTACCGGTTAATTTATCCATACTTACGCCTTGCTCCTTAGCAGCCACAATGTAAAATGCTAAAATGGGCAATACAGCGCCGTTCATCGTCATAGATACACTCATTTCATCTAACGGAATTTGGTTAAATAAAATTTTCATATCTAAAATACTATCAATAGCAACACCGGCTTTACCAACGTCTCCTTCTACGCGTTCATTGTCACTGTCATAACCCCTATGTGTAGCTAAATCGAAAGCAACAGATAACCCCTTTTGACCGGCAGCTAAATTACGGCGGTAAAACGCATTGCTTTCTTCGGCAGTACTAAAACCTGCATACTGCCTTATAGTCCAAGGGTTTTTAACATACATACTACTGTAAGGCCCGCGTAAAAATGGTGGCGACCCTGCGGCAAAATGCGTGTGGGTTAAATCTTTAATATCAGAAAACTGATAGTTTGAGGAAAGTTCTATCTGTTCGGCAGTTAAAAAAATATCGTGTTGTGGAAATGTTTTAGTGCCAACTGGTATATAAGTTAAATGTGCTAATGACTTACGCATGTTTTAATATGTTTTGTAGTTCGAAATTTAAAACCGGGTTATTCATATTTAGTTTTTTCAAATAGTCTAAAGCCGTATCATCCATCTTTATATTTTCTTTTTCGTTTTTAAATTTATTAACACCAACACTTATTTGTTGTTGCGAGTTTATGGCTTCAGTTTTTTGATTGGCCTGTTTATTCATCTCGGTTTCAAAAACTTTTTTTTCTAAGCATTTAAAATAACCACCCTCTTCCTCTATTTTTTTAATTGACTCTAATGCTTTTTCAGCGATGGCATCTGTAATACTTTCTATATAAAAGCTTCCACAGCTTACGTCTGCCATTTTGTTTAAATAACTTTCTTCTTTTAAAATTAATTGCTGGTTAATGGCCATGCGCTCACCAAGTTTATTGTTTTGTGAGAAGAGTATATCAAAAGAATTTACGATTAATTCGTTACTGCCTCCGGCAACAGCAGCCATGCTTTCGATAGTGGTGCGTAATAAGTTATTATAACTATCTGAAATGGATTTGTTGGTTAAACTCGTCTCGGTAATTATATATAAATTGTTTGATAAACCGTATTCTTTTTTCAGAATTTCCCAAAGCCGTCTTATGGCGCGCAATTTAGCAATTTGTATAAAATAGTCAGAACTAACGCCGGTTTTAACAACCACGTCGGCCTTGGTGTTAACAATTTGATGAGTTAAACATTCATTAAGAGCAGAAAAAATAATTGCAACTTCGTAATACGCAAAACAATTTTGATTATGATAAATCAGTGCATCAACACTAATTGTTTTAATATTTTTATATGGAGAAAATAATGAAATAACGGTTTCCCAATAATTTAAATCTTTTTGATTTTCTAATCTTTTTGGGAAGAGTGTAAGATTTAATTCATTTAACTTATAATTTTTAGATAAGTAATTTGTCAGCCATTCAATATCTTTCGGATGAATGTAAAAGGTTGAAGAAATATAGTTTAATTGAATGTCTTTAAGAACTAATTCAAAATTGATGCTATCGCAGTTTACGGAGATAGAAGTTGAGCCAAGATTTAAATCTTTTAGTAATTGTGCATTAATTTGTTTAGAATCGCCTTCTTTGGTTTTTACACAGATATCCCAGTCTGTATGGGTAAACACTGGCGAATAGGTTGTAAGCAAATCTTCAGATGTATAAAAAGGCTTCACCGAGAAACCATTTTCATTCTGCCAAATTAAACTTTCGTAGGAGTCACCTTTTAAATCTTTGATTAACTGTGCTTTCCATTCGCCGGCAGAAATGGGATTAAATTCAGAGAATAGATTTTTCATAACTTATAACTTACTGTCTCACTTTAAAGAGACAGCAAGTTAATTATAAAAAATTTACTTTTTAAAAATAGTTAGAAACTAATCTTTAACTATTTTTTTTACTACCACGCCATGGGAACTAATTAAGCGAACATTATAAATACCGGAACTTAAATTTGATAAGTAAATAGTAGCTGTTTCTCCTTGATTGTGGTGAGTTAGAACCAACTGACCAACTGCGTTATATATACTAACCTCATAGTCTAAAATCCCATTGGCATCAATGGTTAACACATCTTTGCTAGGATTTGGATATACTTTGTAAACTTTGGCCAACTCTAGCTGATTTACTTTGTTTAAAGTTATAGTGCCACCAGTAGTTGAAATTTTTACTGTTCTAAATTTTTTATTCCTTTGGTTGGGCAAATCTTTATTTTCAACGGCGTCATTATACCATATTTGAGTACCGTCATCGCTAATTAATTCTACTGTAGAACCATTATAAAACGGAGATGGGAAGGAGAGGATACCTTCAGGATTAATGCTTGTTAAATCTGCAGTTAACATTACTGGTGCACTCGTTGCAACACCGTTCCATTCAAATAAAGCAGGATCATGTGTATTATCATAACTACCTGCTACTATTAAATACTGACCGTTTGCATTTTTTTCAATACTTCTAATGCCTCGCCCGCCTAAATTCAGTTCAATTGGTGTTCCATAATTTGGAGTACCAATTGGAGAGCCATTATTAAACCATGTCTCAAAATCTCTTACGGGGCAAATTAGTGCTTTTGTTCTATTTGATACTGGAACTAAAGGTGCTCTAAAACCAATATACAAAGATGTATCATTAGGACCTAAACACATCCCCTCTACATTTAAGCCACCAATTTGTTTTGGTATCATACCGCTGGCCCCACTTGCTGTAAAATTGTAACCATTGGCATCTCCCCAAGCGGTCATTGAACTTCGCAATGCCTGGGAACCAATATAAGTGGCGGTTGTTAAACTTCCTGTGCCAGATACTGTAGTTGCAAAAAAATTGTGGCGAGAAGTTTGAATATTTCCTGATTTCGAATTTCCTAATGAACCGATCCAATAAATTTTATTTCCTTTTCGGCACGAAGCTTCAAAATCACCTTCGCCACTTAAACCCATTGGACCTGCAATATCGGTTGAATTAAAAAAGTAGCCCGATGAATCTTTGTGATATAAATGTAAGGCGTTACTTTCATCATCGCCTGATAAAAAATAATTATTGCCAATGTCTATTCCTGTTGAGGCATCGGAAATTCCTGTATGAAAGTCTGTTGTTGCTATGCTGTATGCGGCTGCAGAAGCGGCATAATTAATAATGTAGGTATCTGTGTTACTTCCATCGTTTACAGTTACAGTAATGTTAGAATAGCCTACTCCGGTTGGCGTAATCCTTAAATTACGAATACTGTCATTAACATAAATTAAATTTAAGTTGGCATTTGTTACAACACCTGTATTTGAACTATTAGCAGAAAGGGTAAGAGTACTTAATGGTGTGTTACTATCTCTTAATAAAAATGTAATGCCTTTGGTACGGCAAGGATCTGTTACATCGCTAATTACGCCACTGGCAACTCCACTAACTGTGGCAGGCAGATTTAAATATTTTGTAGACGTACTGTGTGTTCTAATTGTTGGTGAAGTCCCACCGCCGCCACCGCCTGTGCCTGAAGTTAATGTAAAATCATCAATTTTGTAATTAGAAGCCGTGCCGGTTCTAACAAATGTCCATCTTAAATACAAAGTAGGTTGGTTGCAGGCCCCTGCAGGTAATGTTAAACCTGCGCCAGATACTAACCCCCAGCTTCCATCAGTGGGTTCGGTGTAATTTATGGTGTTGTAGGTTGTTCCATTTGAACTCCAGGCCAAAGTATATGTAGCATTGGCATTATAACCGGCTGATGATTTTCGCATGCCAAAAGACAGTGTGGCAGTAGTGTAACCAACTGTGCTAACAGTTAGGGTTGCTAATGAGGTGCCAACAGGAGAACTTGAAACAGTAGTGCCAGATGTATTTACAAAACTACTTCCCGAATTGCCCTCCCCCAAATAACAATTTCCCGATGCGCCTGAATAGCCTGAACCAGAGTTGTTGTTGCTAATATTCATGCCAATCCCACTAAACGTCCACCCTGGAGGGTTTACGCCTGGAGTTGTTCCAAAATTGGTAGTGTAAATAATAGTTTGAGATTTAGTTAAGCTGGTGCAAAAAAATAATGATGCAAGACTAAATTTTGAAAGTAAAGTGTATAAATTTTTTTTCATTTGTATAAATATGCCACAATATATACAAATTACGTATAATTTTAAGTTAAGGAATTACTAAGAAAAAATTACGTTAATCAAAATATTCTTTCATTCTATCAAAAAAACCTTTTTCCTTTTTGTTTGGGTTTGGCTCAAAATTTTTGGAAGATTTTAGGGCTTCTATCGCTTTTTTCTCGTCGTTATTTAAGTGGGTAGGCGTAAATATGCTTATTTCTACCAATAAATCGCCACGTCCGTATGCATTTACATCCGGTAAACCTTTACCTTTTAACCGTAAAACCTTACCACTTTGGGTACCTTGGTCTATTTTTATTTTAACCTTTCCTTCTACAGTTGGAACCTCAACATTTGTTCCCAAAGCGGCATCCGGAAAACTAATCGTTAAACTATAAATTAGATGATTGCCCTCACGTTTTAATTGTGGATGTTCTTCTTCTTCAACTAATATTAGTAAATCGCCGTTAATACCTCCTCTTGGGGCAGCATTACCTTTGCCGCTCATACTCAACTGCATCCCTTCTGCAACACCGGCTGGTATATTTATTGTAATAATTTCTTCTTCACGAACTATACCGTCACCATGACAAGTATTACATTTATCTTTCACAATTCTTCCTTCCCCGCTACAAACATTACAGGTTGTTTGGGTTTGCATGGCACCCAACATGGTTTGCTGAACCCGTGTAATTACACCGGTGCCGTTACATTGTTTACAGGTATCGTATTGGCCATTTTTTGCGCCGCTTCCGCTACAGGTTTTACAACTAACGTGTTTGTTTACTTTTATTTTTTTCTCAACACCGTTAACAATATCTTGTAGACTCAATTTAACTTTTACACGCAAATTGGTTCCACGCATTACTCTGCGACCACCTTGTGAGCGACCTCCGCCACCAAAACCAAATGCACCGCCAAAAATATCTCCAAATTGACTGAAGATATCGTCCATATTCATGCCGCCTCCGCCGTAGTTGCCTGAGTTAGCACCAACACCTGCATGACCAAACTGATCATAGCGTTGGCGTTTATCTCTATCGGACAATATCTCATATGCTTCAGCAGCCTCTTTAAACTTTTCTTCTGCCTTTTTATCGTCAGGGTTTTTATCAGGATGGTATTTGATAGCCATTTTGCGGTAGGCTTTTTTCACCTCATCCTCAGTTGCATTTTTTGAAATTTCGAGTATTTCGTAATAGTCTCGTTTTGCCATTTAAAATTTGTTGTTTGTTGTTTGATATTGGTTGTTTGATAAAATTTTCAATAAACTAAAAACTAATATCCTACAACTCTTCTTATTTTATTGTGCTATTATAACTTTAGCAAATCGGATTACCTTGTCCCCTAATTTATAACCTTTTTCAGCCTCGTCAATTACTTTGTTTTTTTGCGATTCGTCTTGTGCCGGAATGTGAGTGATGGCTTCCATTAAATCGGCATCAAATGTTTGACCAATGCTATCCAAAGCTACAAGCCCTTTTTGTTGAGTGATGTGTTTTAATTTATTATAGATTAAAGAGATACCTTCTTTAACAGCGGAAATATCCTCTACTTTTTCATTTGCCTTAATCGCGCGCTCAAAGTCGTCAATTATTGGTAAAATGGCTTTTAATACATCTTCAGATGCTGTTTTAATGATATCCGATTTTTCTTTAATTGTTCGTTTTCGGTAATTATCAAACTCGCTGTATAAACGTAAATATTTGTCGTTCAATTCAGCAATTTTTAGCTCATTATTTTGCGATTCAGTATTGTTTGCAGAAGATGAATTTTCGTCAGAAGTTATGGCGTTTTCAGTCGAATTGTCAGTAGTGTTTTCAATATTTTCGCCATCAGAAATGTTTTGATTATTTTGTTCTGCGGTATTCTCTTTGTTTTCCATAGCTTAAAAAAGATTTAAAATAATTTTCATTAAAGTAAATCAATTAGTTTGCCATAAATTTTTTAGAGAAAATTTGTCAGCCTTTATGAACTAAAAACTCCACCCTGCGATTCATTTTATGGTCTTCTTCTTTACAATCGCTGGTAACGGTACATTCTTTTCTTGGTTCTTTTTTGCCTTTAGCCTCTGTTTTAATGCGATTTTGATCTATTCCCTTTTTAATAAGATAATTTTTTATTGTTAAGGCTTGCTTTTGAGTCAATTCAAGTGCTGCTTTTTCATCTGCTTTAGAGTCAGTGTGTGTAAAAACGTCCACTTGTAAGCTTTTGTTTTTGCTAAGAATTAAACAAACAGCATTTAGTTCCGATTCATCTTTTGGTGTTAACTCAGTACCATTGTTTTTAAAAACTAAATTTTTTATTACGTTTACCTGGCCTATACCCCCGCCTAAAGTAGCATCTTGATTATCCTCGGTTAACTTATAACTAAGTTTAGATGGGATATAAAAAACAAAACCTTTATCTATAGTTTTTCCATCTAAAATATGTTCTCCACGAGTGGTGTAAAGTGCGATTGGATCTGAGGTAATAAAATCGGCACCATTATCTACTTTTAAGATAAAATCTTGATTTAACTTTATGTCATTTAATAAGAAATTACCATTTGCATTGGTAACGGCAGTAGCTATTGAGTCTCCGTAGGCATCAAAGAGATATAGTTTGCCAAATTTTAACAATTCTGATTTATTACTTGATTGTGCTAAAATACCCACTACCTCTTTTTTAACAGGTTGAAAATTTTTTCGGTCATCTAGGGCAGATTCGATGTCTCTCATTCGAGGATCAATTGCAATGATAACTCCCATTTCGTCTATTAAAATATCTTTTGGAACAGAAGTAATACCAAACTTTTTGCATACCTCGTCATTGTAACCTCTTACCGCTATGCCGTTCATAAAGTTACTTAAACTATCGGTGGATATTGTTTCATTCCAAGCTTTTTTATCACTTTGAACCGCAACCGCAACAACTTCAAAACCTTCAGCATTTCGGTAAAGAGCGTTTTTGTATCTGCCAGCTAAACGGTTTAAAAACTTGTTGCTTAACTTCGATTTTGTTACCGTGCTACTCCAAAAATGCATTAAAACAATACGCCCTAAATATGGCATTGGAAAACTCTGAATAGAGTTTTGTTGCATATTTAAAATAAAAGCAGGCGCCTTATCACCAACTTTTAGCTCCGTTTGGGCAATAGAATTTAAAGCAAACAAAAACGTTAATATGAAAAGATTTATTTTCATTTGTAGGTATTAAATGGTTACCCTTTTATGCAAGATTACGGCAAAACATAAAATGGTTTACGGAGCTAAAGTTAATTTTTCTAACGAAGTTATCAACTGTTCTCCCCTTAAGTTTTTGTTAATTATTATACCTTTTTCGTTAACTAAAATGTTATAGGGAATTCCTTGAATTGAGTATTTAGCAACTACTTCACTATTCCACATCAATAAATCACTTACATGGTATGGCCAAGAAAGCTTATCTTTTTCGATGGCTTGTTTCCATTTGACTTTATCTAAATCTAATGAAACTGAATATATGGCAAACCCATTTCCGCCTTTAAATTTTTTATCTTTAAACTTTTCGTAGGCTTTAACAACCGATGGATTTTCTGCACGGCAAGGACCGCACCAACTAGCCCAAAAATCGATTAAAACTAATTTTCCTTTTATCGAAGAAAGTGCAATAACACTATCATTTAAATTTTTAAAGGCAATTTCGGGAGCTTTGTTGCCAAGGTTTAGGCCTATAGTTGGTTCTACAGACGGTTGATTATTGATAGAAGATTGTTGATTTTTGGTTTCACCTTCACTTTGTGTTATCGGACTTTGCTTTTTGCTTTTACAGAATGAAAAAGCCAGAATTAATGAAAGAAGCAATGAAAAATATGAAACATTTTTTTTCATTAAGCTTTTCTTACAATTTCGGCACCAATGGCATTTAATCGTGTATCAATATGCTGGTAACCTCTGTCGATTTGGTTAATGTTAAAAATAACACTTTTTCCTTTAGCACTCATTGCTGCAATTAATAATGCAACGCCAGCTCTAATATCAGGACTTGCCATTTGGATAGCACGCAGCTGTACTTTCCTGTCTAATCCCATAACGGTGGCACGATGTGGGTCGCACAAAATAATTTTTGCACCCATGTCAATTAATTTATCTACAAAAAATAAACGGCTTTCAAACATTTTTTGGTGTATAAGCACATTACCTCGTGCCTGAATAGCTGTAACCAAAGCAATACTAATTAAATCGGGAGTAAAACCCGGCCAAATGGCATCGCTAATGGTAAGTAAGGAACCGTCTATATAGGTATCCATTTCATAATGCTCTTGTTCCGGAATAAAAATGTCGTCTCCTTTGCGTTGAATATCAATGCCTAATCGCCCAAAAATAGTAGGTATTATTCCTAAATTATCATAGCTAACGTCTTTAATGGTGATTTCAGATTGTGTAACTGCTGCCATTCCAATGAATGAGCCTATTTCAATCATATCCGGCAATAAACGGTGAGTCGTTCCTTTTAATTCTTTAACGCCTTCTATGGTTAATAAATTAGAGCCAATTCCACCTATTTTTGCACCCATTCTAACCAACATTTTACAAAGTTGTTGTAAATAGGGTTCGCAGGCTGCGTTATAAATAGTTGTGATACCTTCTGCCAAAACGGCTGCCATTACTATATTTGCTGTACCGGTTACGCTTGCTTCATCCAGTAACATATAAGTGCCACGCAAATTCTTTCCTTCTACCTCAAATACTTCGTTGTCGGTATTGTAATTAAATTTTGCCCCTAACGCCTCAAAGCCCATAAAGTGGGTATCCACACGACGTCTGCCAATTTTATCACCACCGGGTTTAGCCATATAGGCTTTACCAAAGCGAGTCAACATTGGCCCTACAATCATCATACTGCCGCGTAAGCCTCCACCTTTCTTTTTAAATTCGGGAGATACCAAATAATCTACATTTACATTATCAGCTTGAAATGTATATTCTTCATGACCTGTTTTTTCGATTTTTACACCAAGGTCGGATAATAATTCTATTAATTTATTAATATCAACAATGTTTGGCACATTGCCTATAACAACTTTTTCTTTAGTTAGTAATACAGCGCATAAAATTTGTAAGGCTTCGTTTTTAGCGCCTTGTGGAATTATTTCGCCTTTTAATTTGTGTCCGCCGGTTACTTCAAAAATTGCCATAAAGAGAATTAAAATTTACGGTTGTTAGAGTTATTGTTGTTTTTATGTTTGTGATGATTGTTTTTGTGTTTGTTATTCTTGCCACTGTTATTATTCTTATGAAAGAATTTTTTAGTGTTGCCTCTTAATTCCTGATGAGAACTAAGTGTAACATTCTCATCCAATTTTAATTCACCTCCCGACAATTCTTGTAAATTTTTTATAATAACATCATCAGTAATTGAATCTTTGTTCCAATTGTAGTATGATTTCTTTAAGTGATTGGCTATTTGCCTTGTCAATTCACTTTTTTCCGCTCCCTCTGGAAATTCTTTAGCTTTTTTAATTATTTCTTCAATAGTTTTTCCGTAGTGCTTATAACGTATCTTTTCTTTAGGATAGGATAATGTTTTAGGTTTTTCTTTAAACGATTCCGGACTAGGAATTGGATACGGGCTATCTACATCTAACTTAAATTGCGAAATAATGAATAAATGATCCCACAATTTGTGAGTAACATCTGAAGTGTCTCTTAAATGAGGATTTAATTGCCCCATTACTTGAATAATGGCTTTGGCGCATAAATTTCTATCTGCTCTATCTTGGATGGTAACGCAATATTCAATCATGCCTTGAATGTTGCGACCATATTCGGGGATAATTAACTTGTCGAGTTGGGTATTATATTCCATTGGGTATTTAAACTTTAAATATACTAAAAATTGATGTACTAAAAAGGGCAAATTAAAAAGTAATTAGCAGAAGAGTGTTTATTTAGATAACACAATCTTTTTAGCCACAGATTCCGCAAGTTACACAGATTTAATTTGCGAAATCCGTGTAATCAGTGGCGAAAAATACAATCATGCTTAAATTAAAAAACTTTGTATAAGACGGGTTTACTTGGGCTGGCATCATTTTCAAAAGAAGCAATTTGAAGGTTTAGAATATAGGTGCCATCATACACTTCGTTTGGTACATAAATAAATTCTGTAATGGTTTTATGCAATTGAGTATTGTTGGGGTAATTCCAAAAAGCATGATGGCCCTCTAATTTGCCCTCATCGTTTTCTCTGTCAATACTTGGCATATCAATTAATAAATGTTCAATGCCTAATTCGTTTAAATATTCAATTCCTTCTTTTAAAATATAAGGGGGATTTGTATTGCTATATTGATGTGTTAATTTATTAATCCCATTGCTAAGCGTTCTAATGACAAGTGCTTCGGGAGCAATAATATCTTGTAAGCAAATTTGTAACGCTTTTTTTGTAATCACATAATCGCCATTTTCTAGTTGACTTGGAAGAATGGTAATCAATTCGGCAACAAATAAAAAGCGTTGTAGGTTTTTGTTGATGGTATAAAACTCTTTACTAATATGACCTACACATTCTGTATGCGTGCCGTTACCATGCGGGTTAAACGTAATATTTCTAAAATTTACACTTCCACCTTGGTTTACATCACCAATCCAATTTCCATTAACTACTGGTTCTAATTTCATAGGAGAAACGTACCAGGCACTTACACAATCTTTATTGGTGCTTAAAGGAATAGAAATATCAATAGGTTTAAAAAAATCTACTTTAAATTCCTTTCCTCTATGAAAAATTGTTGCAATCATTAAATTAGTATTGATGGTTAATTGATGATTGTTGATTTATACCGCAACAGCTGCTTTAATGTGTGGATGAGGGTTGTAGTTGGTTAATTCAAAGTCATCGAATTTAAAATCGAAAATATTTTTTACATCCGGATTGATTTTTAAAGTTGGAAGTGGTCTTAAATCGCGTGTTAATTGTAGTTTAGCTTGTTCAATATGATTGGAATATAAATGCGCATCGCCCAAAGTATGAATAAATTCACCTGCTTCTAAATTGCACACTTGCGCTACCATTAGTGTTAACAGGGCATATGAAGCAATGTTAAAAGGAACACCCAAAAAAATATCAGCACTGCGTTGGTATAACTGACAACTTAATTTTCCATTAGCTACATAAAACTGAAAAAACGCATGGCAAGGCGGTAACTTCATATTATTAATATCCGCCACATTCCAGGCACTCACAATTAGACGGCGCGAATCAGGATTTTTTTTAATCATATCAATTACTTGTGTAATTTGATCGATATGTCCGCCGTTTGGTGTTGGCCAGTTACGCCATTGGTAACCGTATACAGGACCAAGATTTCCTTCGGCATCAGCCCAATCATCCCAAATACTTACGCCGTTATCTTTTAAATATTTAATGTTGGTGTCGCCTTTTAAAAACCAAAGCAATTCGTGAATAATGCTTTTTGTATGTAGTTTTTTGGTGGTTAGCAAAGGGAACCCATCTTGCAAATTAAAACGCATTTGGTAACCAAATACTGAAGTGGTTCCGGTTCCGGTTCTATCTGTTTTTGTTGCACCCACATTTAAAACGTGTTGCATAAGGTCGTGATATTGTTTCATCTTAGTTTACTCAAAAATAAAAAACCCTTCGCTATTTATGCAAAGGGTTTATAAAAAGTTTTAAAGAAATTTTATTCGCCTTTAAAATTAGCTTTACGCTTTTCTAAAAAAGCGCTTACACCTTCTTTAAAATCTGCTGTACCAAACGATTTACCAAATTCTTCAATCTCCACCTCGAAGCCATTAAATTTATTGTTATAACCTGCGTTAATTACTTTAATCGCCGTTTTAATAGCTGTTGGGCTTTTGCTTGCAATTTTATTGGTTATTTCAAAACACTTATTTAATAATTCCTCTTGAGTTGTTACATAGTTTGCTAAGCCCCATTTGTAAGCATCTTGGGCATTAATCATATCGGCAGTAATAACCATTTCGAAAGCTTTGCCCTTGCCAACTAATTGTGCCAATCGCTGTGTTCCACCATATCCGGGTATTACACCTAAACTCACTTCAGGCAATCCCATTTTAGCATTATCACTTACAACTCTTAAATGGCAGCACATGGCCAATTCTAAGCCTCCACCTAAAGCAAAGCCGTTAACGGCTGCAATAATTGGTTTACTATAGTTCTCAATAAAATTAAAAATTTTAAAATGGCCAATTGAGCTCAATTGTTTTCCTTGTTCTACTGAAAAATTTGCGAACTCAGCAATATCAGCCCCTGCTACAAACGCTTTCTGTCCTGCGCCAGTTAGAATAATGGCACGGATGTCGTTCATGTTTTCTGCTTCCACCAAAGTTTCGTGGAGCTCTTCAATGGTTTGTTTGTTTAATGCATTTAATTTATCCGGACGATTAACTGTTATAATTAAAACGCTATTTTTTACTTCTGTTAAAATAAATTCACTTACTGCCACCATGATAATTTTTATAATATTTGGGCAAATATAGACTAAAAGCCATAAAATTGGGTAAAAGTTATAAACCGCATGTGGATAAAATTTACAGTCCATTTATTTTATAATTTTACATTCATCAATTTGTATATTTAGTGGGAATATGAAGTATTATTTTAAACAGTTTTTTTTATGTGTCATTGTAATTTGTGCTATTAGTTCGATGGCGCAAACCGAATATATTGACTACCGCAGCGCCACCAATCCTATGTATTGGAAAAACCGTAAACCATACGAAGGCTATTGGCAACAGGATGTTCATTATAATTTAAAAGCCACTTTAAATGATAGCACGGATATAATTACCGGAAATGAGGAATTGACTTACTGGAACAATTCTCCTTACGATATAGGTTTTGTTTATTTTCATTTGTATAGTAATGCGCAAACAAAAGATTCTTATTTGGCAGACTTATATAAAAACAATGGCTATAATTTAAAATTTGGTAAATACCGTTCGCAAGATAAAGGCATTGAAGTTGAAAAAATTACCATTGACGGGCAAGATTTAAAAACAGAATTGGATAATACTATTTTAAAAGTTTATTTATTAAAGCCATTAAAATCAGGCGAAGCCGTTACGTTTAAAATAAATTTTAAAACCTATTTTGATAAAGAAGCCATTCGTAACCGAATGAAAATGTTCTCAACCTTCGGTAATAAACACTATGATATCGTTCACTGGTATCCTCGCGTGACAGTTATCGACCATAAATTTGTTTGGAATACCGACCAACACATGGATCATGAATTTTATGGTGATTATGGTTCGTTTAACGTGGAGCTTACTTTGCCGAATAATTATATTACCGATGGAACCGGAGTAATGATGAACGAAAGCGAAATGCTCCCGGATACTCTTCGTAAAAAATTAGACATTAGCAATTTTTTAGCGAAGCCTTTTAATTCGCCACCATCCACCATCATTAAAAAAAATGGTACTACAAAAACGTGGAAATTCAGTGCCATAAATGTGCACGATGTAGCATATACTGCCGACCCTTTGTATCGTATTGGCGAAAGTAATTGGGACGGAGTACGATGTATCTCTTTGGTTCAAGAGCAACACGCATCTGGTTGGAGTAACGCTTCGTCTTATACAGCTAAAGTATTAGAGGTGAATTCATATAATATTGGCCCATATCACTATCCAAAAATGATTTTGGCAGATGCGCAAGACGGTATGGAGTATCCCATGCTTACCCTATGTGGTGGTTCGGATCCCGGCTATCGCAGTTTGTTTGCGCACGAAATGACGCATAATTGGTTTATGGGCATGGTGGGCAGTAACGAAAATTACCGAGCCTTTTTAGATGAAGGATTTACACAGTTTTATACTGCTGATACTTATCAATTTATAGATGGTCCCATTGAAATAGAAGGCACTCCAAAAAATAAATACGTAGCCCGTTTTACCGAACCAAAAAAAATATTGGATGCAGAGCTATATAATTCGTTTTACTATAATACAGTTACAAAGGGTGAGGAAGTTACTTTAAACACCCATAGTGATGATTTTAATGGCGGAATCAGGCACGGTGGCGGTTACGGGCAGGTTTATACAAAAACTGCTACGATGCTTAAAAGTTTGGAATATGTTTTAGGTCGTGCGTTTTTTGATAAAGCAATGCAACATTACTTTAAGCAATGGAAATTTTGTCATCCTTATCCAGAAGATTTTCGAAATTCAATTATTGGGTTTACCGGAGTTGATTTAAATTGGTTTTTTGATCAATGGCTTGAAACCACAAAAACTGTGGATTACAAAATTGGTCGTATAAAACACAAAAAAAATGATGTGTATGAAATTACTTTTAAACGAAAAGGAAGCATGCAAATGCCTTTGGATTTTGTTGTGATTGACAAAAACGATAGTGCCCGTCATTATTACATTCCAAACACATGGTTTGAAAAACCCACTAAAGCTAATACTTTACCACGTTGGATAGGCTGGGGACCAAAATTAAAAACCACTTACACTGCCACTTTAAATATTGGCACCAAAATTAAAAATGTCATTATCGATCCGTCAGGTAGATTAGCAGATGTTGATATGACAAATAATGCAAAGCATGGAACAGTGAATTTGCGTTTTGATTCGCATATTTATAATCCACCAAACTGGAAACAATACGATATGCGTATTCGTCCAAGTATTTGGTATAACGGTTATGATGGTGTAAAATTTGGTGCTATTTTAAGTGGCGATTATTTAAACACCAAACATGTATTTGAGGCGGGTGCGTGGTTTAGCAGTGGCATCGGGCAAGTAAAATTGGATAGCACCATTGCAATAAATAAATTTAACTTGTTATCGTTTTATTTAGATTATAAAACCTCCGTGAGTCGTTTTGCAAAAAAATCAAATGTTTACGCGCAGGTAAAATCCTTAGATGGTCTAGATGCCGCATTAATTGGATTTGAGAAAAAAAGTAATAATGACAAAACACGTTTATATGCACATGTAAAAGCCATGTTGCGTGATTTGCCGCAGGACATGGTGTATTTAATAAACAACCAAGAATGGGGCTATCAAAAACTAAATAGTGCTATACATGTTGGGTTAGAGCATAATTATAAATACAAACGTGGTTTAGGGAATATAAAAATGAATTTACGTTCATCTGCATTTACCAACGATTACGATTACAGCGCTGCTACAATTACAACAGTTAATAAAAATGATTTGGGTAAAATAAATATTAATACGCGAGTATTTGGTCAAATTGGTTTTGGAAGTAAGTTACCAAGCGAAAGTATGTTGTATGTGGCAGGGGCTAACAATGAAGACTTAATGGATAATAAATACACCCGAAGCATGGGCTTTGTGCCACCAGATTGGGGAAATTATGGGAATGTAACTAATCATTTTACTGCTGGGGGTGGCTTGGGCTTGAGAGGGTATAGCGGTTATTTATTAGCACAGTTAAATAAAGACGGAACGTATAACTATAACTATAAAGGTACTACTGGGGCAGCATTTAATACTGAAATAGAGTTTGGAGAATTGTTTAAAAAACTCAATCCTAAATTTTTAAAAAACAGTGTCAAAATTCAACCGTATGCTTTTGCCGATGCAGGTATTATTAACACTAGCGTTTCTAATAAAGCAAATGTAATGAGTGATTTGATGGTAGACGCTGGCGTGGGAACTACATTTACTATTGCAAGGTGGGGACCACTATACAATATTAAGCCGCTAACCGTTAGGTTTGACGTACCCTTCTTTATTAATCGTTTGCCTTTTGCTGAAAAAGATTACATCCAGTTTAGATGGATGATAGGAATTAATAAGGCGTTTTAGCAATTTTATTGATAGTCAAATAGTATGATTACCAAACGGCTTAAAGCTTCTTTTGACAAATATTATAATGCGCCTCCGGAAGTTTGGAAACAATTTGCTGATTTATGTGAATTGGTAAATTGCAAGAAAAACGAAGTATTAAAACAGAGTTTTACAAAGGAAAAATATGGTTATTTTATTTTAAAAGGAAGTTGCGGTATTTTTGTTTGGAAAGAGAACAAACAAGTTTGCTTAGATTTGATTTACGAAGATGCTTTTTTTGGGGATTATATGTCGTTTGTAACAGACACTCCCACAGCCATTGAAACCATTGCATTGGAGGATTGTGAAATGTTGAGGATTTCGAAAGAAAATTTTCAAAAACTAAGAGAAACACAAATTGGGTTAATTATCTTTTTATTTACAGCCGAGGCATCCTTTGTGGAAAAGCAACAGCAGCAGATAGATTTACTTTTAAAAACAGCAGAGCAGCGTTACATGGAACTGCTGGAGAAACAACCCAATCTCATCAAGAGAACGCCTCAAAAATATATAGCTTCTTATTTGGGAATTACCACCCAAAGTTTAAGCAGAATAAGAAAAAATCTATCAAAATAAAATTATTTACCATATGGTAATTTTTTTAAGAAACTATTGAATGAACTTTGTTTCGTCATCCAATATGGAATTATGAAACACTTTATATTCATTTTATTACTAACGTTTTACAACTTAGTATACTCTCAATCTTCCGAAAATAAATTGGTAAACCGTAAAGGATTTGTTTTTGGCTTTGCCCTTGGCGCGTCGTATGTTAATTTATCAAGACCAGGATTCGCTAATCATCAAGAAATTTCGGGCTCCATGCCAAATTTTAAGTTTGGTATGATGCTAAATAATAAAACGGCGTTAAATTTGTATTTGCCTGGGTCGTTGTATAAATATAAAATTTCAGGTAGGGAAAGAGATCGTGGATTTGAAGGCATTACAATAACCATGCAATATTGGTTAAAAGACCGTTGGTGGTTAATGGGTGGAGGGGGAGTTTGTATGGATGCACCTGCTTTTTATGATATTAAGGATTCAACAGAACGAAAATTTTATTTTGGAGCAACCATTATTGCCGGAACTGGTTATGAACTATGGAGAAAGGGTAAATTTGCATTGGACATCCAAAGTAGGGTGCAATATGGTTATACAAATGAATTTTATGGAATGAAAAAGGGATTGGCATTAAATATTTTAGTAGGATTTAATTGGTATTAACAATGATTGTTAAATTGGCACAATGGGGTTCTGTAGTAATTTTTTTAATGACTATCGTTTTTCATATATTGGTGATACTTAAAATTATCCCTTACAAATTAGTGTGGGGAGGAAGATTAAAGTCGGATAAAGACATGTATCGTTTTGAAATTGTTTCTTTGATATTAAACGTTTTCTTTTTGTTGGTGGTTTGTGTTCGTTGTGAGTTTATAGCTATTGCAATTAATGTAAATATTTTAAGAATTATACTTTGGATAATGGCAGCGTTATTTTTGCTTAACACTATTGGAAACTTATTATCTAAAAATAGAAACGAGAAAGTTATTTTTACTCCGATAACTCTTCTGCTTACGCTTTTCAGTATTATTTTAGCAGTTGTAAGTTGATTGAAAATGTTCTTTACTATCAGCTTTTACGGTAACTAATGGCTAGGCGCTACTTATCCGTTTACAAACGTTTAAAATGGACTAAAATAAAGTTATAAGTAATATTACTTAAAAAATTTCTCAATACTTTTCTTGGTCTCTTCATTAATTTTCAATTCAGGGGCGTGGTGAGGTTTTTTACGGGCATCAATTATCATGGCGCCTTTACAGCTCCAGTGTTTGTTTTCTGTAAATTCATCTACGCCATAAACATCATGACTAGGGTTGCTGCGCGTGTAGGTTACCCAAACATAATCGTTTAAGTTATTGGTTTGGTTTGTGAAGGTAAAGTCGTCGTAAATAATAATTTGTACAATACCTTCAAAATCACTTTTATTTTCAGATAACCAAGTTGCAAAGCGTTGTATTTCGGCTTTAGCTGTTTTATAATCTGTGAAATTGGTCAGTTCAACACCAATTATTCCGTCCATCAATAAAACAGGCTTGCTAATAAAATTGCAATTAAAAATTTGTTGAGGTAACGTTGTTTTTAGGTCTCGTTTTTTATCGCCATAAGCAGCTAAAATTAATTTACTACCCTCATTAATTCCTTCACCGCTATAATCTAAAGTGTCAATACTTGTTTTGGTTAAAAAGTGTAAATCTCTTGTTAAATCAATACGTTCAAATACGTACTTAAAGAATTGTTTAATGTCATGACAGTTTAATTTCCCTTCTTCATCTCCACTAATAAATAAATATTTTGCAAGGCTCAATTGCCCAGTACCTAAAATACGATTGGCTTGTGTTAATAGTTCGGAAGGGCGCTTATTTTTTAAATACGGCGTGTAACGCTCGCTACCAACAGCCAGTAATAATGGATGTACACCAGCTGCATCCACGGCATGTACTTCTTTAACTCCCGGGATTTCGTTAGGTATGGCACTACCGCTAATTTCGTGTATCAATGCACCAAAAGCAGTGTCTTCTTGAGGAGGTCTACCTACAACAGTAAAAGGCCAAATAGCGTTTTGTTTAGCATACACTTTATGCACCTTCATTAAAGGAAAGGGGTGTTTTAGGCTGTAGTAACCTAAATGGTCGCCAAAAGGACCTTCGGGTTTGTTTTCGTTTGGATAAACTTCGCCTGTAATTACAAAATCGGCATCTAAAGAGATGCAGTAGCCATCTTTGTATGCATAGCGAAAACGTTTTCCCCCAAGAGCTCCTGCAAAAGTTAATTCACTAATTCCTTCGGGCAGGGGCATTACTGCTGCTAATGAATGACTTGGTGGCCCACCAACAAAAATAGAAACCTTTAATGGAATATTTTTTTTATTGGTTTTTGTTTGATGAACGCCTATGCCTCGATGCAATTGGTAATGCAAACCAATTTCTTTATTCAACACATAGTCGTTGCCCGTTAGTTGTATTCGGTACATGCCTAAATTGGAGTTCATAACGCCCGGCTTGTCAATATCTTCGCTATACACTTGTGGTAAGGTAACAAAAGCCCCGCCATCCATTGGCCAATGTTTTATTAATGGTAAATCGCTAATTTGTATTTCATCAAATCCTGCTGATGAGAAAGATGCTTTTTTTGGAAGTGCTTTTAAGGCAGCAAGCCCCGTTTTAAAATATTTAAACGGATGTTTGATTGCCTGCATAGGATTGTTACGCAATTGAACCAAGGTTTGCATCGTTTCAAATGTGTCTCTGAACATAAATTTACTACGTTCAACCGTTCCAAATAAATTACTAACGGCTTGGAACTTGGTGCCTTTTACTTTTTCAAATAAAATAGCAGGTCCGTTTTCCGAAAAATACTTTAAATGAATAGCTGCCATTTCCAGATTTGGGTCCACTTCTTCTTTAATACGAATTAGTTTACCGTTTTTTTCTAAATCCAAAATACATTCACTTAAACTTTTGTAGCTCATAATTGCTTAACGCCTATTGAAGGCAATTGTTTTATAAATATGAATATAATTTTGAACTCATAAATTTCTGGTAAAATTTAGGAGTTTCTCTATGAAAGCGCCAGCCAAAAGTTGTGTTCGTTGTATAGGAGGTTGTTTTATATTCTATCACTTTCGGGCTATTGTAAACGTTATAGTCGGTTGCAAAGGAGGTAATTAAATAAAATTTTTTCATATTTAAGCCTAATGAAAAACGTCCAGTTCCGCTCCAACCAATATAAGATAAATTTCTATGAGCAAATGTGAGATCGTAGTTTCTCCATTGTTGCTCTGGGCCTAAGGTAAAATATCCGGCAGCGAACCAGGCTTTATAAATAACAATTGTTGCTGCAACTCCTATATTAGCACCTAGATTTACAGATTGAAAGCCTTTTAAATTACCGAAATCCTGATATAAACTTCGTGATTTTATTGGAATAATTGAACTATCATTTTTAAGATTAAACACACTAAAACTAGCACCATATACCAATGATATTGCATTTTTTAACTGACGGTAGTTACATCCAAAGCCTGCTTTATAAGCGTAGTTTCTGTAGTTTCTAAAATGCATAAATCGAGTCATAAATAATGAACTTAACATGCTTGGTTGTAAAAAATATTTACCTGTTTTGCTAAAGTTTAGGCTGTCAAAACTCGGTGTATTAACATTATAAAAACCTTTAAATCTCCTAAAATAATTTTCAGACACCCATCTATTATCACCCACATTTAAACCAATATTAAAAATATCCGAATGCCCTTTTGAACCAGCATTAGTTGGCGGATTAACCCCTTTTGAAAGAGACAATTGAAATTTATCATAGTTGATTACAATTCCTGCCGCGCCGGTAAAATCAATTTCAGTGCTATATGTATTTGTCGATAGCCCAAGAGTGTCTTTGCTGCCAATTTGTTTAAATTCATTACCAAAAGTCCGATGTTGTTGGAATAAACCAATAATTAAAACGCGCTCAAATTTTTGATAGTTTAATGTATCCCAATTAACAGATTTTTTTGTAATGGTAAATTGTGAATCAGTTTTGGATTGAGATTTTACACTTCCTAAAATAAATAGGAAGTATACTATTAAACACTTTTGCATTATTTAACTAACTTTGCTTTTTGTAAAAATAAAAAAAAATTAAACATGCCAGAGTTTTTAGATAAACATATAGATAATTTAATAAGAATACTTGTTGAATATGCACCAAAAGTTATAATGGCCGTTGTTGTTCTTTTGGTGGGTTTATGGTTGATAAAAAGAATTGCTAAGTTGGCTGATAAAGCAATGGTAAGGCGTGATTTGGAAATTAGCCTGAGAACATTTCTAAAAAGTTTAATAAGTATTGGATTAAAAATTATTCTAATTGTGACAGTTGCAGGCATGATGGGAATTGGTACTGCAAGTTTTGTAACAATTTTGGGTGCGGCAGGACTAGCAGTTGGTTTGGCACTTCAAGGTTCGTTATCAAATTTTGCAGGTGGGGTTTTAATTTTAATTTTTAAACCCTTTAAAGTTGGAGATGTTGTAGAAGCTCAAGGACAAACCGGAGAAGTAAAAGAAATTCAAATATTTAATACCATACTATTAACAGTTGATCATAAAACAGTTATTTTACCAAATGGACCATTGAGTAATGGCACTATTGTTAATATTACCCGTTACGGAAGTATAAGATTGGATGTTGCAGTTACTGTGAGTATTGACAATGATATTAAAAAGGTAAAACAGATTATTTCTAATGTTTTAATATCCAACTCTAAGGTGTTGCAAAATCCGCAAGCTGGTATATTTATTGGAAGTGTTATTGATGGTGCTGTTCCTATTAACATAAAACCATATTGTGCTCCAGAAAATTCACCTTCTTTAACAAGTGAATTGTATCATGATTTAAAGGAAGCTTTTGAAGCCGCAAAAATTAAACAACCAATGCCAAAAAGAAGAGTTGTTAATGTAAAAGATGGTTCAGACGATTAATTATGCAAATTACAGAGGCTCAAAAAATAATAGACGATTGGATTAAAAAGTATGGGGTACGTTATTTTAACGAACTGACTAATACCGCAATTTTAATGGAAGAAGTGGGGGAAGTAGCTCGTGTAATTGCAAGACGTTATGGCGAACAAAGCGAAAAAGAAAGTGATAAAAACAAAGATTTGGGAGATGAATTGGCCGACGTACTATTTGTATTAATGTGTATTGCCAATCAAACCAATATTAATTTGGAAGAAGCATTAAAACGGAATTTAGATAAAAAAACAAGCAGAGACAGTACTCGTCATATAGATAACGAAAAATTAAAATAATTTTTTGTATTTTCAGTTATGCGAAAAATCGGTTTATTTCTAATTTTTTTGTGGGTTAATGTTAGTTTTTCTCAGACAGATACTTCTAAGGTGGAATATGGCATAGCCAGTTTTTATGCTAAAAAGTTTGAAGGAAGAAAATGCACTAGTGGTCAAATATTCAGAAACGATAGTTTAACAGGCGCTCATAAAACTTATAAATTCGGTACTCTTGTAAGAATCACAAATCTAAAAAATGACAGTACTGTTATTGTTAGAATTAATGATCGGTTGCCAAAAAAATCAAAACGAAGTATTGATGTCACTTTAAGGGCAGCTAAACAATTAAACTTTATTAAGTTTGGATTAACAAAAGTAAGAATTGAGGTTTTGAGCAACCAAAATCTCTAAATTATTTTGTGGAATCTAAACGTTTTAATCATCTAAAATAAAAAAATGTTATGAAAAAATTAATCATTTTAATTCCTTTTTTGGTTTTTTCTTCTTTTACACAGAAATTGGATTCTTTTCAATTACCTAAAGCATGGGAAAAGGATTTTAGCATTAAACTTTATAATGGTGGCGGTATGTACTATGGTTCAACTACTGTTGTTTTTAATTCAAGTGAGGTTATTTACACAAAAATGGATCATGGCAATGAGGTCGTTAAAACATTTAAACTTTCGGAAAATGAAAAGAATGAAATATTAAAGCAACTAAAACTCTTAAAGGTAGAGAACATAAAGACAAAGACCAAAAACGGCATTACACACGACCAAGCAACAACAAGTATTTGTTTTTTAAAAGATGTAAATAATAATTATTGCATAAGCAAAGGGGCAACAACTGAAATTGAAGAAGAATACAAAAGTAATTTTAGCGAAACTTGGGATTATCTTTGTGGTATTGTAAAAAGTAAAGCAAAGTAAATTTTTACAGCAATTTTTAATTCTTAATTTTTAATCTTTAATTTGTTGTCATGCAGCAAATAAAAAATTACATCAACGGTCAATTAATAGAGCCGGTTTCAAAAACCTATTTAGATAATTTTAACCCTTCGACAGGAAAAGTATATTCTCAAATTCCGGATAGTGATGGGAAAGATGTTGAATTGGCATACACGGCAGCAAAAAAAGCATTTAAAGAATGGAGTATAACTCCTAAAGACAAGCGTTCGGCCTACCTTTTAAAAATCGCTTCATTAATCGAAAAAAATTTAGACAAGCTTGCTTTAGCCGAAAGTATAGATAACGGTAAACCTTTAAAACTCGCCAAAACGGTCGATATTCCTCGTGCCGCTGCCAACTTTCATTTTTACGGCACTGGCATTTTACATTATGCGTCGCATGCACATAGTATGGAAGAAACTGCTATTAATTACACGCTTCGCCAACCGGTTGGTGTTGCAGGATGTATTAGTCCCTGGAATTTACCTTTGTATTTATTTAGTTGGAAAATTGCCCCTGCATTAGCTGCTGGTTGCACAGTGGTTGCAAAACCAAGTGAAGTTACGCCTATGACAGCTTATTTGCTGTCAGAAATTTGTATAGAAGCGGGTTTACCTGCTGGAGTTTTAAATATAGTACATGGCCTTGGCGGTAAAGTTGGTAATGCCATTGTTAGTCATAAAGATATTCCTCTAATATCCTTTACAGGTGGCACAGCTACGGGAAAACAAATTGCAAGTATTGCAGCACCTATGTTTAAAAAATTATCATTAGAGTTAGGTGGAAAAAATCCGAATATCATTTTTGCCGATTGTAATTATGAAAAAATGTTGGCAACCACATTAAATTCATCGTTTGCAAATCAAGGTCAAATTTGTTTGTGCGGGTCTCGCATTTTTATTGAACGAAGTATTTACCAAAAATTTAAAACCAATTTTGTAGCAAAAACAAAAGAGTTGAGTGTTGGAAATCCATTAGATGAAAACACAAAAGTAGGGGCAATTGTATCAAAGCAACATCAACAAAAAATATTAAGTTATATTCAATTAGCCAAAGCCGAAGGAGGAACAATTTTGTGTGGTGGTGAAGAAGTAAAACTAAACGGCGAACAAGAAAATGGGTATTACATTGCGCCAACTATTATTGAAGGTCTGGGTTTTGATTGCAAAACGAATCAAGAAGAAATTTTTGGCCCCGTTGTAACACTTACCCCCTTTGATGCAGAAGAGGAGGCTTTAGTAATGGCTAATTCAACGCAATACGGTTTAGCTAGCATTTTATGGACAGAAAATTTAACACGTGCACACCGCATAGCTAATAATATACATGCAGGTATTGTGTGGATAAATTGTTGGTTATTACGCGATTTACGTACACCATTTGGAGGTGTAAAAGCAAGTGGTGTAGGACGTGAGGGGGGGTTTGAAGCTTTGGATTTTTTTACAGAACCAAAAAATGTATGTGTAAAATTGTAAACACCTGATTGTTAGGTGTTTATTGTGAATTCTAATGTAAAAAAAATGTTATAAAATCAATTGTTTTTATTTATACTTTTGTGATATAAATAAAGAACTTATATGAAGTTGACTTTAAGGTTTTTTATCTCTTGGATTTTGTCTGCCTTGGTAATGTTTTTGTTATTCTATGCATGGCACGGTATTTTTTTAAACGACTTTAAACGTATTAAGTTTCCGGTAAGCTGGTTTATAATGTTTGCCGCTCTTACTTATTTAATTTTTGGTGTTGGCATATTTTTGTTGTTTGAGTCTCAAATAATGAAAAACATTAGAAATAGCTTTATGCGGGGTTTAATTTGTGGCGTAATAGCTGGTTTTTCATTGTTTATGGTTGCAACAGTTGTAAATATTTCATTAACGAAACATTTAAGTATGCAACATTTAATAGTGGATTGTTCTTGGCAAATTGCTGAGCAAACCGTTGGTGCTATGGTTGTTGTTGGATTAAAATATTTAATTAGAGATCCTATTCCGCAACATTTATTAGATTAATAAATGGTAAAAACCACTACAAATAATATTGAGATTTCGGTAGAGACACGCTACTTTTGGCAACAAAGCATTCCAAAAGAAAATCATTATTTTTTTGTTTATTTTATTACTATTGAGAATAAGGGTGATTTTTCGGTACAATTATTAAAACGTCATTGGGAGATTTTTGACACTGGTGACCAAATGCGATTTGTTGACGGAGACGGTGTTGTTGGAGAAACGCCGATTATTGAACCTAATCAAAAATATACTTACAATAGTGGTTGCAATTTAATAAGTGAAATAGGTTATATGAAGGGTTATTACGAAATGCAGCAATTATTAACCGAAAAAATCTTTAAAGTTCAAATACCAAAGTTTGATTTAATTGTGCCAGGGAAGTTGAATTAATTCACCGCCTTTAATTTTCCAGAAAAGGTTTCCACTACTTTTTTTTGCGCATCAATTTCTGCTTTCTTTTTTACTTGCTCCTCTTCGTTTTTCTTAATGTCTTTTTCCGCATCTTTAATTTTGTCTTTGTATTTTTCAATATCTTCTTTTAAATTTTTTTTGTCTTTCTCTATATCTTTTTCTTGATCTTCTAACTTATCGTATATTTTTTTTGATGATTTGGCTTGCTCGTTTACAGCGCCGCTACTAGCTTCCACCACTTTTTTCTGAATAGCCACTTCTGCTTTTTTCTTTACCAATTCTCCTTCTTTAGCAACTAAATCTGTCTCAGCTTTTCTAATTTTTGCGTTATAATCAATTATATCGTCGTGCAAATTTTTATTGTCTTTTTCTAAATCTTTTTGTTTGTCTTCGTGTTTGGCTAATAATTTTTCGGCATCTTTCAACGCATCTGCCAATGGTGCTTTAGTTTGTTTTACTGCAAAATCTTTTACCATTTTTTCTACAAAATTGTATTTATCTTTATCGCCACTAGAGCTTAAATAAGCACCTCCTAAATCAACAGCCACCATCATTTTTACGGTTTTGTTGCCTTTATTTTCTTCAAATTTTGTATAAAAATCTACTGGATTATTACCCCAATCTTTTACAATAATATTATCTCCAAACACCTCATTATTATCGTCTTTTACTTTTTCGTTTTTAAAATCTTTCAACACTTTTTTCCATTCATTTAGTACATCGTTGGCATTGTTTTCATAAATTGTTGTAACAATAGCGTTTTGAGGGCCGGTGCTAAATTTTTCATTACTTTCTTTAACCGAAATAGATTGTGAAAAAGTCGAGAAAGAAATGATGAGAGAAGAAAGAATTATTAATTTTTTCATTGGGAATATTTTATATCAAATATAGCTTTTTTGTAAATCAATTTTATATTTAATTGTCAAATTAACTCATTATCAAATCGTCTAATTATTTAATTTCCCACTCTTTCCAATCCATTTCTTCCCCATTTAAAATTTTTAAATAACTCATGTAACGCTCTTCATTTAATTTTCCTTCTTCAACCGCCTTAATAACAGCACACTTTGGTTCGTTTACATGTAGGCAATTATTAAACTTACATTCATTCATCAATGCCCTTATTTCCGGAAAATAATGACCAACCTCTTCCTTTTTCATTTCTACGAGTCCCAGTTCTTTAATGCCTGGGCTGTCAATAATGTTTCCGCCGAAACTTAAGGCATGCAATTCAGCAAAAGTAGTTGTATGCATCCCTTTAGAATGAGCCGACGATATTTGGCCGGTTTTCAAATCGAGTTTTGGTTCTAGGGCATTTATAAATGTAGATTTACCAACACCTGAATGCCCAGCGATTAAAGTGGTTTTATCTTTAAAAATTTCTTTTAGTTCATCAATTTGTAACTCATTATAGCTACTTATTTCGTAACAATCGTAGCCGGCTTTTTTGTAGATGTCAATTATTTCTTTTTGGTAAGCCAATAGTTCATCATTTAATAAATCACATTTATTAAAAATTAGTTTGGCAGGTATTTGGTAGGCTTCTGCGGTTATTAAAAAACGGTCAATAAAACCTAAACTGGTGCGTGGTGATACTAAAGTTGCTATTAATATGGCTTGGTCTAAATTACTTGCAATTATATGCGCTTGTTTGCTAAGGTTTAGCGATTTACGAATGATATAATTTTTCCTTGGGTGAATTTTTATGATGGAGACTTCTTTTTCGTTTTCAAATAATACATCTACCCAGTCGCCAACAGCAACCGGATTGGTCGTTTTTCTGCCATCTAAACGTATTTTTCCTTGCAATTTACAATTGTAAATTTTACCATTAATATTTACTAAATAATTACTTCCAGTAGATTTTACTACAGTTCCTTGCATAAATCAAATTAACGTTAAATTTAGTAATAAAACTGTTTATAAAATTTAACGTGTGTCTTTTAATTAAAATAGTAATTTGGCAACGCTTTAATTTATATAAAGACCAACTAGTAATAATTACAAATAAAAAAATAAACAAATGAAAGAAGTGTATATCGTATCAGCTGTTCGCACCCCAATGGGTTCGTTTGGTGGTGTACTTGCCAGTGTTTCATCAACACAATTAGGTGCTATTGCAATTAAAGGTGCTTTAGATAAAATTAAATTAGATGGGAAGTTAGTTAACGAAGTGTTTATGGGTTCGGTGTTGCAGGCTAATTTAGGTCAAGCACCTGCTCGTCAGGCCGCTAAATTTGCTGGATTACCAGATAGCGTAAATTGTACTACAATTAATAAGGTTTGCGCCAGTGGCATGAAATCAATTGCATTGGCCGCGCAAAGTATTATGTTAGGTGATAACGATATTGTTATTGCCGGTGGAATGGAGAATATGAGTTCAGTTCCTTTTTATAGCGATGCAACCCGTTGGGGAGCAAAGTATGGTGATTCAAAATTAATTGATGGTTTAGCAAAAGATGGCTTAACGGATGTTTATGCAGGTACCGCAATGGGTAATTGCGCTGACTTGTGTGCTAAAGAATATAAATTTTCGCGAGAAGACCAAGATGCTTTTGCTATTGAATCATATAAACGCTCAGCAGCAGCTTGGAGCGCAGGAAAATTTAAGGACGAAATTGTTTCTGTAACTGTAAAAACAAAAAAGGGAGATATTGAAGTTACTGAAGACGAAGAGTACAAAAATGTAAACTTCGAAAAAATACCAACTTTAAAACCTGTATTTAGCAAAGAAGGTACTGTAACTGCAGCTAATGCAAGCAGTATGAACGATGGTGCAGCTGCTTTAGTGTTAATGAGCAAAGAAAAAGCAGAAAGTTTAGGTTTAAAACCATTAGCAAAAATTAAAGGATTTGCCGATGCAGAACAAGCTCCAGAGTGGTTTACAACTACACCAAGTATTGCTGTTCCTAAAGCTGTTGAAAAAGCAGGCTTGAAAATGGAAGATATTAATTACTTTGAATTAAACGAAGCGTTTGCTGTTGTGGGTTTAGCCAATACTAAATTAATGAATTTAGATGCAAGCAAAGTTAATGTCAACGGTGGAGCCGTTTCGTTAGGCCATCCATTAGGCTGTAGTGGTGCACGTGTAATTGTTACTTTAATCAATGTTTTAAAACAAAACAATGCAAAATACGGTGCTGCAGGTATTTGTAATGGTGGCGGCGGAGCAAGTGCATTGGTTATTGAAAATGTTTAAAAACCACTGAGACCCCAAGAACACCAAGTCCTACTAAGTATTTATATATTAAACCTTCAAGGTCTCTAAAATCTTGAAGGTTTTTTTGTTTGAATATCCGTCTAATTTGCGAAATCTGTGGCTATTCTAGTAACATTTTTATTTCTACCTTTAACCTATGTTTTTTCTACTCTTTAAAGAAAGTGTAATTTTTGCTTGGCAATCGCTGGTGGCTAATAAATTGCGTTCGTTTTTGAGTTTGTTAGGGATTACCATTGGCATTTTTGCTATTATTCTGGTGTTTACCATTGTAGATGGGTTAGAAAACAACATTCGCGGCAGCATTCAAAGTCTAGGTAATAATGTAGTGTATGTTCAAAAATGGCCTTGGGCTTTTGGTCCCGATTACCCATGGTGGAAATACATTAACCGCCCTGTACCGCAATATTATGAACTAGATGAATTACAAAAACGTTGTAAAAGCACACAAGCCGTTGCTTACCGCATGGGTGCACGTAAAACTGTAAAATATAAAAGCAATAGCATACAGAATGCTGTGGTAGCTGGTATTTCACACGATTTTTATAAAATAAAAAATTTTGATTTGAGCAGTGGACGTTATTTTACGCAAAGTGAAACTGATGCCGGCTATAGGGTTTGCTTAATTGGTGATGCTATAGCAAAAGGTTTATTTCCAAACGAAGATCCTTTAGGGAAACAAATGACAATAGCAGGAAATAAAGCAACAATAATAGGTACTATTAAAAAAGAAGGTGAAAGTTTGTTAGGTATTAGTTTTGATTATCAAATCATAACGCCCTTTAACTTTGCACGGTATTTTATGGATACTAAAAGTGAAAATGCTGATCCAAGCATCTACTGCAAGGCAAAACCAAATGTTACAAATGCCGAAATGATGGACGAACTCACGGGTTTATTACGTGGGATTCGCAAATTAAAGCCATTGGCCGAACCGAACTTTGCATTAAACGAAACTAGTTTATTAAGCAAAGGTTTTGATAGTTTGTTTGATATTATTGGTATGGCTGGCTGGATAATTGGTGGTTTTAGTATTTTAGTGGGAGGATTTGGTATAGCAAATATTATGTTTGTAAGTGTGCGCGAACGTACCAATTTAATTGGCATACAAAAAAGCTTAGGGGCAAAGAATTTCTTTATTTTAATTCAGTTTTTGTGCGAAAGTGTTTTATTAAGCACTGTTGGTGGTTTTTTTGGTTTATTACTTACCTATATCATAACCTTTTTAGGAAAGGATGCCGTAGATATGGACATAAGTTTAACAAGTACCAATATTATTTTAGGCCTTACTATTTCTGTATTAATTGGCATTATCAGTGGCTTTATTCCCGCTTATAGTGCTAGTCAACTCGACCCTGTTGAGGCAATAAGGAGCAATTAATCTTTTTTATTTTTTTTATAATCTAAAACATATATTTGTTTGGATTATTGTATGTCTTTAAAAATAAATAGCGAACAAGAGTTTAACGAGTTATTTAACCTTTATTACGAAGAGTTATGCAAAATCGTTTTTCCAATTATTAAAGATGCTGATGCGGCCGAAGATATTGTACAAGATGTTTTTGTAAAGCTTTGGATCCGAAGAAATGAGTTGGACGTAAACACAAGTTTTAAAGCCTATTTATATAAATCAGTAGTTTTTAGAGCTTTAGATTATTTACGCAAACAAAAAAGTACAATTAAAGTAAACGACGATTTGAAAGTTATTTATTCTCAGTCGCATAATAATGTGGGTGAGACTATTGAAGAAAAAGAATTTACAACTGCCATTAATGTCGGTTTAGAAAAAATGCCCGAAAATATGCGAGCCATTTTTCAATTAAGTCGTTTTACAGGACTGAAAAATCGTGAAATTGCCGATGAACTCAATATTTCTATAAAAACCGTAGAAAGCAATATGTCAAAAGCATTAAAATTAATGCACGAACAGTTAAAACCGTTTCTAAAAACCAGCTCAATTGCTCTGTTTTACTGGATATTGTTAAAAATGTAAATGTGGATAGGGTATTTTGATTTTTAAACGACATAATAATGGTAAAGGTGAATAAAGAATAAAAATGGAAGATTGGGAATTAATAATAAAGTATTTAAAAGACGATGTTTCGGCGGAGGAAAGTAAAGCCATTGAACATTGGTTAAATGCTGACGCGAAGAACGTTCTTTTATTTAACGAGATTAAACATACTTGGAATGCTGCCGGTAAACAACACCAATCTATTAAAGTTAATAAGTTAAAAGCTTGGGAATCTATTCAACAAAAAATAAAAGAAGAAGAGAAAGTTATTCCATTAACAACAAAAAAATCAAATTATAATACCTGGATTTTAAGAGTTGCTGCTATTTTAGTTGTTGGCTTGTTTGCCACTTGGTTGGGTTTAAAATTAAACAGTAAACCCGAATTAATTATGGTTTCAACTACCAGCGATCAAAAGATGATTGTTATGCCTGATGGAACCAACATACTTTTAAATAAAAATAGTACACTCTCTTATCCAACCGAATTTGATACTGATGAACGAAGAATAAGTTTAGAGGGGGAGGCATTTTTTGATGTAACAAAAAATCCACAAAAACCTTTTATTATTGAAAATAAAAACTTTCAAGTAAAAGTATTGGGCACTTCATTTGATGTGATGGCTTATAATTCGGATGAAGAGGCTGTGGTAACTGTTGTTACAGGTAAAGTGGCTTTTAGCGATAAAAAAGGGAATTCGGTGTTATTGGTTAAAGATGAGGTGGGTAAACTAAATAAAACCAACCAGCATC
Organism: Bacteroidota bacterium; assembly: GCA_033763945.1. Classification (GTDB taxonomy): domain Bacteria; phylum Bacteroidota; class Bacteroidia; order B-17B0; family Aurantibacillaceae; genus Aurantibacillus. The sequence goes on from JANRJN010000008.1 coordinate 122,119, forward strand.
TTACTAAAATTAATAATCTTAATTCTAACTTCTTATCATGGAAAACAAAGAAATTGGAATTTAATAATGCTACTGTTTATGATGTTTGCGAGAGTTTAAAAAATTATTTTTCAGTGCAAATAAATGCAAATGATAAAACCATTTATAATTGCAAGTTTACCGGAAGCTTTAGTAATCCTAAACTAGAAGAAGTTTTAAAAACACTAGAAATTACCTTAAATTTGAAGATAGCAATTAACGGAAACCAATTGGTTTTTTCGGGAAAAGGTTGCTAAACGCAAATGGGTTTAAAAAAAGTATTCATCTTTTTTATTCTATTTATTCGGCAGATTTCTACCACTGCTCAAACCGAAGTATTATCACAAACGTTAAGTGTGTCGTTTAAAAATGAAACATTACTCGAAGTTTTAACGCAAATTACCAATAAAACGGGTGTTAATTTTACATACAGTTCTGATAATATAAATGTTCAACAGAAAATTTCATTGCAAGAAAACTACGTCACCCTTAATAGTATATTAAACAAACTCTCGGAAGAAGCAAATGTTAAGTGGCTATTAGTTGGCAATCAAATAGCCTTAAAGGCAAAAGAAAAGCTAACTTATAAAATTTGCGGAAAAATAATTGATAGTATAACACAACAAGCTGTGCAGTATGCAACTCTGTACATTAAAGGTGAAAATGCGTTTGAAACAACCGATTTTGATGGAAAGTTTTGTTTACTAAAACATGCTGAAGGCGATTACACCTTAATAGCTAAATCTTTTGGATATAAACAACTTGAAAAAGAAATTTTGGTAAAAAATAATGCCTCATACCTAAGTTTGGAATTGGTTCCGCATACGATAGAATTGGGTGAAACAATTGTGAGTTCTGATAAGATAATTGAAAACACTTCGGTAAGTGAAACACAAATTACAGAAACTCAATTAGAAGCCGCCAAAGGTCTCTCAAATGATCCCATGAAAGCAATAACATCGGTGCCTGGCGTTTTGGCTACTGTTGATTTTTTCGGACCTAATGATATTCATATCCGTGGTGGCGAAGGAAATGAGAATTTATTTTTATTAGATAATATTCGCTTACCCTTTCCATTTTATTTTATTGGACAATCTGTTATTAACCCTGATATGATTGAAAAAACGGAGTTACTAACTGGTGGATTTAATCCTAACTACGGTAACGCCATGTCATCTGTCTTTAATTTTTCAACCAAAACGGGTAGCATGGAAAAATACAGTGGTAATGTAGATTTAAGTTTTTTTAATTCTTCAGCTTTGGTTCAGGGACCCATCATAAAAAATAAATTATCAGGTATTATTGGCTTTAGGCAAAGTAATATTGGTTTTCTATTACGAGCACTGGGGTTTAAAAGTAATATGAATGATTTAAACTCTAAGTTTACTTTTATAATTAATGAAAAGAATAAACTCAATTTTACATCTTTATTTGTAACAGATAAATTAGATTTTTCGTTGAAAGAAAATGAATTAAAAAACCTGAAAGCTTTTGATAAAATTAATGCGCAATGTTTGCAATTGCAAAGTGTGATATCTAGTAAGGCGTATAATAAATTATCTGTCCTTTATTCATCAATAAATGTTCAAGCATCAACACTTGATGCAAGTTATGGATTAAATAATGCTATTTATAGTTTAAGAAATGACTACACTTATTACCCAACAAGTACCTCAAAATTAAAGGCGGGTATTGAGTTTAATGTAGTTGCCGAAAAGGCTCTTGCACGAGATATTTATCGGTCGACCGATATTTCAATTCTTGATACGATTACATTATTTAAAGAAAGGAAAAGTAACGCCATAAATTATCAAAGTGCGGCTTATTTGTTTTATGAAGGAAAAGTTTCCGCAAGAGTTAATTATATTTTGGGTGGACGTTTTGATTACAGCTATTTAAACGGTGCTTTTGATATTTCTCCACGCTTAACGTTGGCATATAATGCTTCGCATTCAACAATCCTATCTGTTGCATGGGGTCTTTTTAATCAAAGTCCTGATATGTATAGTATGCTTCAAAATAATAATTTGAGTTCAAATAAATGTATTCAATACATCCTTTCCGTAAAACAAATACTTTATAAAGATTTAAAATTAAAATTGGAAGGTTATTATAAAGACTATAAAAATCAGGTAATTTTTGATACTGCCTGGAAATATACCAATAATGGATATGGTTATGCAAAAGGCATTGAAATTGTGGCACAAAAAGATAAAGGCAGGCTTAATGGATGGCTGTCCTATTCGTATGCCATTTCTGAACGAAAAAGAAATTTACAAGACAGAGTATATCCAAGCTACTACGATCAAAGACATGCCTATAATGCACAACTTACTTTTTCGGCACGAGAAAAAAAACGTAGATGGTTTGTGCCAACTAGCTATAGTTTTCAGTTTAAATATGCTACTGGTAGCCCTTACACCCCAATAGTTGGTGTTGATTCCACCGCCGGAAAACTGCAATTACTTACAGGGTCAATAAATTCTGTAAGAAATGCCGATTACCAAAATTTAAATGCAAAAATTCAGTGGCAGCGTATTTTTGGGAAAAAACAAAATCATATAGTAAAGTATTACATAGATTTATGGAATATTTACAGTAGCAAAAATCTTGTAGAACGAGTGTACACTTTAACTAAAACCGGAACCTATACAGTAACCAACCGATTTACTACCCCTTTTTTATTTTCAATAGGTATTAAGCTCATTTTTAATAAGTTATAAAAAATGTTTAATTTAGATAGGGTATTTTGTTTTTAATACGACATATATAAAACAAACAGAAATTTATTAATCAATAAAAATAAACACTATGAAAAAATTAATCATTTTAGCAATTAGTTTAATTACCGTTTCAATACATGCGCAAGAAGATAAAGTTTGGCGTTTAGGCATTCAATGGGGCACACATGATAACATGTCAAAATATAGTGGAGGTACGCCAAATGCAAATGCCCGTTTTACGCAAAACAAATACAATGGTGGCGCTTTTGATTTAATAGCAAGATATGATTACAATAAAAACTGGATGGCTGAAACCGGATTAGGATTTAATACCTTTGGTTTTGGTTATGCCATTAGCGAAAACTATTCTTTCTTAAACTTAAAAAATCGCTTCTCTTCAGTAAAAACAGAATATACCGGAGTTGAAATCCCATTTTTAATTTTCTATAAATTTAATCCTAATTGTAAAAACAACCGTTGGTTAATTGGTGGTGGATTTATTGCCAATTTTGTGGACGGAAAAACGGTGAACAAATTTTTTGCAAAAAACAACGATGGTTTAACCAGTTCAAATTATTTAAGCAGTACTTCAACATCTAATGGTGGAGGCCACGCTATGGTGCGTTTTTCGGTTGGTCGCGAAAAAATATTTAAAAACGGAAGTTTTTTGAATGCTAGTTTGGTTTTTAATGCAGGATTAAACGCTTTAGCTAAATCAACTGTAAATTATACCATTGATGGAAAAGACTATCAACATGAATTTACTAACAACGGTAGTTTTGTAGGTTTACGAGTAGCTTACTTTTTCAAGCCTTGGCATTCATTTGCAAAAAAAGCTGCCTTAAAAAAGTAATCTATATGAAATGGAAAACATTAATAGGCTTACTCTGCCTAAATCTGTTAATGAATGCACAACCAAATTGGCCTCTTACAAAAAGTAATACAACCTTGCAAGTCGCTCTTCCGGCTGAGTTTGGTGTGCCTTATCCGCAACCCTTAAGTGTTAATGGTTGGGAGGATGGGATACATATTACAAGAGATGGTTTAAACTTGTATTGCATTTATTTACCTGCCGATGGCTTATCTTGGATTACAAATGGTTCGCCTTGTGTTTTTGCCCCATATCAAAAAGGCCCTACATTTGGGATGGATTTAACAACTTCGCCCGTTACTGTTTGCCCAACTTGGTTGCATGGAGATATTTTAATTTCGTCAAGAACCAGCACCAGTGTTGTTTTCCCAACATGGTCCTTAAGTAATTTAAACGCACCTATATACAGCGAAGGGGCTCCTCAAAGTGTAATGCTTAATTCTACTACTGCTGATTTGTTCGTATATACTAGTAATCAATTACCCCCATATAAAACGGATATTTACTTGGCTAAAAACACAAGTATTAATCCTTCTGCAGTCAATAGTACAATTTTGCCTGCTCCTGTCACCCAAACTACTACGGAGGACAATCCGCATATTGAAAGGTTAAGTGCTAATAACTTAGTCTTGTTTTTCGATTCTCCTGATATACCTGGTGGCACTGGGGGTTTAGATCTGTGGTATTCAACAAGCAACGATGATGGCTTAACGTGGATTGCACCGTTGCAAGTGAGTTCATTAAATTCAACAGCCAATGAACATCAACCGCATTTATATAAGGATAATTTAAATCAATGGTGGATTTATTATACAGCGCCAGATATTTCAGGTAAATATGCCATATATAGGGCACAACAAACCATTGCAAATAATTGGAACAGCTGGGGGCCAAAACAGCTTGTTGTTGGTCCTGGTAATACTGCTGGAATCGGAGAACCAACTCTTACCCAAAATGGTGATTTATCATTTGTTGTAATTTATCAAGATAGTAATGGTACAGCAACCGATAAATTTGATGCAGACCCTTGGTTTTTACCTCATATAGTCACAAGTACAGTTACCGAAATAACTGAGCATGAAAATAAGGTTGATTTTTTTGTTTCGCCAAATCCGGCATCGAACGAAGTAATCATTTCAATTGAAAGAACAAATGAGCCAAAGACTATTCAATTTTTTAATTCATTAGGAGAATTAGAAAAGCAGGTTCTTATTGCGGAATCGAGTAAAATTGATATTTCAGAATTGAAGGCTGGAATTTATTTTATTAGCACTAAAAATAATCCTAGTTTAATTAAGAAATTAATTAAACTAAATCCATAAACTTAAATGAAGAAACAATTTTTTAAGTGTTTAATTGTTTTGCTAACTCTTAGTATAAATACTAAAGCACAAAACCCAATTTACACAAACGAAAAAGCCGTCACCATAGTTGGTTATACGCTTGATGCGATGGAGCCTCATTTATCAACAGATGGAAATGCCATGTTTTTTAATAGTTTGAACAATGGAATAAATACAAGTTTGCACTATGCTGCAAAAGTAAACGATACTGTTTTTAATTATGTGGGCTTAGTGCCAATAGTAAATCAAACCATAACACCAAGGTTAGATGCTGTTGCTTCATTGGATACAGCTAATAATTTTTATTGGGTGTCAACTCGAACATGGCCAACAATTATTGAGAATTTACAACGTATTCGTTTTTTAACGGCCGGTTATTCTAACTTCGGAAGAGTGTATGGTGATTTTTACATTAATGCCCCTAATTGGTTAATTATGGATGCGGCCGTAAATTATTATGGAGATAAATTAATTTACTGTAACGCATGGTTTAACAGTTGCACCGGTGGAGTGCCATGCAAAGCCTCAATGGGTATGGCTCAGAAAATAAATGACTCTACGTTTAATAAAATGCCAACTACAAATACTGTTTTTGCAGCGATAAACGATACTGTAAACTACATTGTTTATGCACCTTGCTTAACAAAGGATGAATTAGAACTCTACTATACTCGTCTTTTGAAAAATGGTACGCAAACCGAAATTATGGTCGCCTCAAGGTCTAACACTAATAATGCTTTTGGAACTCCTACGTTATTAATTGGTTCGCCGGCCATTGCTCCTGAGGCTGCAACTTTAACAAGCGATAAATCAAAGTTATATTTCCATAAAAAAATGGGTGCTACCTATAAATTATTTTTAAGATACAGAGCAAGTGTTACTAAAATAAATGAAATACAAAACAAGAATAATATAATTGTTTATCCTAATCCTACAACGGATTATGTGTTTGTTAACTCCGAAGAAGAAATGACGCTACGCTTGTTTTCGATAGACGGTACCACTATCTTATCTACAAAAAACAACAAAGTAAATTTAACTGAGTTAGCAAAAGGAATATATTTTTTAGAAGTGCGTAATAATTTCATTAATAAAAAAATAAAGATTATTAAAAATTAGAAATCACATGAGTATATTAAAATCTCTTAAAACGTATTTAATTTTATTCTGTTTTTATGTCTCAGGTGTGTTCTCTCAAACATGGACTTCTCTGGGTCCTAATGGAGGATATTTTAAAGATTTTGTTTTTCATCCAACCAATTCGCAAATAATTTACACAGGTAGCGATGATAGTGGTGGTATTTGGAAAACTACAAATGGTGGAGCAACATGGAGTTTATTAACAGGAAACTTTCCAAATTTTACCGGCTGGAAAGTAGTAATAGACGAACACCATCCTAATAAAATTTATGGATGTGACTTATATAGCCGCTATGGATTAATAAAATCTAACGACGGAGGGGCAACATGGCAAATTATAAATTCAGGTTTAAATAGCAAATATGATAAGATGGTGTCGGGCTTAGTGATTGCTTATGGAAAACAGGATACGCTTTTGATTTCTACCGGACATGATGTAACAGGTACCCCAGCAAGACCAGGTAATGGTATTTATAAAAGTTTTAATGGTGGTGTAACTTGGACACCCGCTGGGCTTCAAGGCACCACAACGCCTTGTATAGCTTCAAATGGAATAGGAGGTGCAATATTTGCCGGAACACGCGGGCATGGTTTAATGGTAACTACAAATTTTGGCGCTAGCTGGATGAATCATCCAAATATACCAAGCACTTATGATGTGGTTGAAATTGAATCAGACAGCAATATCGTTATGGTTTCAACGGGATTTAATGGAGTTTATTTGAGTAACGACTATGGTGTAAATTTTACAAATATAGGTTTAGTTAGTGAATTTAATTTTGACATAAACATTTTTAAAAAAGTTCCGAGTGTAGAATTGTTTTCAAGCACTTTAAGCGGATTAAAAAAATACAGCTCTACAACAAATTCATGGACCGCAGTAAATCATTCCGAGTTAAATAACCAATTAGCAATGGGCATTGCTTCGAAAAATAGCGAATTGTATTTAAGTAATTTTGCCAATAGCAATATTTTAAAATCAAACGACGGAGGTGTTACATGGAGCTATTTAACTCAATCTCCGAAAGCTACGGAAATTGGAGGTTTATTTGTTGACCCTTCTAATCCTAATCACATTATAACATCATTATTAGGAACGTATAACATTGGTGGACTTGTTGGCAAAGAAGCTATTAGAGAAACGAATGACGGAGGAATCACTTGGGTAAACAAAGGACCAGTTGTGCATGGTAGAGGTATAGTTAAAGATAACTCAACATTAAATACATTTTATCTGGGTACTTTTGCTAACGGATTATACAAAACTGTAGATGCATTTACTACTTTCACAAATGTAAGATCTGGAAATAAAGTAATTTTTGATATTGCCATAAATCCCTCCAACACCCAAGAAATTTTAATTAGTGAATTGGATGTTATAAGTTCAAGTTATGCTATTTTAAAAAGTACTAATGGTGGAATAACTTTTGTCCCCACTTCTACATTATTAGCTACAAAATTGGAGTACGACCCTTCAAATCCTTCTATAGTTTATGCAAGTACATTTTCTGGATTAATAAAAAGTACCGACGCTGGAACCACCTGGAATAGTTTTTTGTTTAATGGCATACCCTTATCAACTCTTAAACCATACGTATCACACACCTACGCCTCTCTTATTAATGGAAAACTCATAAAAATTAATGGTACTTCTACTGTTAACATAACGGGACCTTGGCCGAATAATTCTCAAATAACTAATATTATTGAACAAAATGGAAAATTGATAATAGGAATAAATGGCGCAGAAAAAGACACTATTAATAACTTGTTTGGATTTACGTATTTAAGTGTTGATAGTGGAACCACTTGGACAAACATTACTGGTAATATGCCTTGCACGCATGTTTATGGCATGAATGCTTTGCAAGCAGTTAACAATGATTTATATATTGGTACTTATGGAGGTGGCATTTATAAATCGTTAGGATTAGTAACGAGTATAAAAGAAAAAATAACCACGTCTTCTATTAATATTTATCCAAATCCTGCAAATAATTTTTTAAAAATTGATATTAAGTCTATAAAAAATGAAACAGTTGAATGTCAGATAGTAAATTATTGTGGGCAAATTATACTTGAAACTACTTTAGGTATAAATAATTCAGTGATTGATATTTCCAAACTATCCTCAGGGTTTTACATTATAAGTTTTAAAAACTTAAATGAGGCTGCTCAAAAATTTATTAAAGAGTAACAATTGAAGTGCAATTTTAAATTATAAAATGATAGGAGTAAAGATGAAAAATACAATTAAATTAGTTAGAATTAATACAACTGTTTTTTTGAGTATATTAACGCTAATCTCAAAAGTGGCTTTATCGCAAATTTGGCAGTCTATTGGTCCTGAAGGTGGTTGGGTAGATCACATTGCTTATCATCCGACACTTCCAAATGTAATGTTTAGTAGTGGCGATACACATGGAGGAATTTACAAAAGTACAGATGGCGGTTCAACTTGGAATAATTTAAGCAGTTATGGCTGTTACAACGCTTGGTGTTTTGAAATTAACCCAAGTCGCCCGGATACTATTTATGCAGGAAGCATGATGAACGAAAACGACAGCACGGCAATTAGAGTGTCCATTGATGGTGGTTTAACATGGCAAACCACCTTAAAATGGCCAGCTATTTCGCAAATTGTAGTGCATCCAACTAATCCAAATATTGTATTTGCGGCAGCAGGTTACTGGCCAGGTTATCAAAGCAACACGCATGGTGAAGGAATTTGGAAAAGTACAGACGGCGGCTTTACATGGAGTAAAATTATTACAGGCTTACTAGATAACATGAGCGTGCAAAGTATTGCAATTAATCCTGCTAATCCAAATGCTATGTATGCTGGGGTTTGGGGTGTATTTGGTAATGGAAAAGGAATGTACGCCAGTCTTGATGGTGGAAATACTTGGTTTAGTTCAGGACTGAGTAATAAAGATGTATGGAAAGTTGCCATATGCAGTAATTCAACAAATGTTGTTTACGCGGCAGCACAAGACAGTGTTTACAGAAGTAATAATTTTGGTTCAAGCTGGAGTGCAATGAATATTTTAAGCACTGCGCCCGAGGGATTGTATTTTGGTATTTCCATCGCAAAAACCAATAACAATATCGTTTACGTTGGTTCTTTAGACAAAGGAATATTTAAAACAGCAGATGGCGGTTTAACTTGGAGCGCAGCATTGAATAGTGGTTTATCAACCACCAGAGTATGGGAGGTAGCAGTAAATCCAAACAATGCAAATGAGGTTTTTTTAGGGCAACAAGGTATTGGTATTTGGAAAACTATTAATGCAGCTAGTCAATGGCAAAGTTCCAATACTGGATTTAAGTGCACTTATGTAACCGATTTGCATTATAATTCAACAGGTCTTTATGCAGCCTTATATAACGAAGGAGGTAACAATTATGCAAGCATAAAAAAGTTAAATGGTACAAACTGGAATCAAATAGGCCTCAATGATTTATGGATTGGGAAGTTAACCTCGGATCCTAATGCTAATAATGTTATGTATGCCTCTAAAGTAGACTATGGTTTTGTTTTACCAATTCCTAATAATAAACTATTAAAATCAACAAATTCCGGTTCAACTTGGGTTAATATAGGAAGTGGTTTAGATACTACTACTGATGCTAAAGATATTAAAATTGATCCGACCAACAGTAATATTATTTATGTTGGTACCGCTAAAGGTTTTTACAAAAGTATGGATGCAGGAACAACATTCACTTTAACTGGATTGAATAATTTAAATGTAACATCTATTTGTATCTCTACAGCCTCATCAAATATTATCTATGCCGGAACATGGAGTGGTGTTTATGTGAGTAATAATTCAGGCTTGTCCTGGACAGCCCTACCTACCTTTTCAAATGCCATTTTTTCGTTGTTGCAACTGCCGACAAATCCGCAGATATTGTTTGCAGGCACTTATGCATCAGGAATAATAAAGAGTGTTGATGGTGGTCTCTCTTGGAATTATGTGAGTACAAATTTAAATGGAAAAATAATTCAATGTTTATTATCAGATCCTACAAATTCTAACGTAATATATGCTGGTGGTGATATGGGCGTATACTCCAGTTCTAGTCAGGGAAATGCAGGTACTTGGGTGGATTTTTCTTCAGGCATGAATAGTCATAGGGCAAAGGTTATGTCGTTAGCTATAGATATGAGTAATGGTAATTTATACGCTGGCACACTTGGCTTCGGTGTTTTTTCAAAAAATATTTTTACAGTTACACAAATAAAAAAACAAACTCTTACAAAGAGTTTTAAAGTATATCCTAATCCAACAAATAGTTATTTGTTTATTGATAGTGATAATGAATTAAAGGATATGATTCAAATCATAAATTTGCAGGGAGTGATAATTGGGGAGTATAATTATGCAAATCAAATAGATGTTTCGCATTTAGCCAATGGACTTTATTTTGTTAAGTTCAAAAATCAATCCACCTTGCCTAAAAAATTTATAAAGAATTAGTGAATTTTATGTAATGTGTTTTTAATAAGCATTTTGCTATATTTACGGCATAAAACTTAACTATGGCTTACAACTTATTAAAAGGAAAACGCGGTATTATTACCGGTGCTCTTGATGAAAACTCCATTGCCTGGAAAGTGGCATTACGTGCTCATGAAGAAGGTGCAACATTTGTATTAACCAATGCCCCTATTGCTATGCGCATGGGCGAAATAAATAAACTGGCAGAACAAACCAATTCAAAAATTATTCCAGCCGATGCAACAAGCGTTGAAGAAATTGAAAAATTATACATAGAGTCGATGGCGCATTTAGGTGGTAAAATTGATTTTGTTTTGCACTCAATCGGAATGAGCGTTAACATTCGTAAAAATGTGCCTTACACTGAATTGAATTACGAATATTATAATAAGGGAATTGATGTTTCGGCATTGTCATTTCATAAAATGCTAGCAGTAGCGCATAAATTAGATGCTATAAACGAGTGGGGTAGTGTAGTGGCGTTATCCTATATTGCTGCTCAACGCGCTTATCCATTTTACACCGATATGGCGGATATTAAAGCCATGTTAGAAAGCATTGCACGTACATTTGGTTACCATTATGGTAAACAAAAAAAGGTGCGCATAAACACTATTTCACAATCTCCAACACGCACTACTGCCGGAAGCGGAATTAAGGGCTTTAGTGAGTTTTACGATTTTGCAAATATGCAATCTCCTTTAGGAAATGCTAGCGCAGAAGATTGTGCCAATTACACAATTAGTTTGTTTAGCGATTTAACTAGAATGGTAACGATGCAAAATTTATTACACGATGGCGGTTACTCAACAACTGGTGTCAGTCAAGAGCAGTTGGATGCTATGGGGAAATAGAAATTAATTTTTAATTAGTTTGTAATTTTTATAACTATTATTATTGTCAAATAGTTTCAGCATGTAAATTCCACTTGATATATTTCCGATTTCGATTTCTGAGTCTTTGTTTATTGAATCTTCTTTTATTGTTTTTCCATTGACATCTATTATTTGATAGCTTAAATTTTTATTTTGACTATTGGAAATTTTGAATGAAGAATTAAACGGGTTGGGGTAAATGCTAATATCTGCCATTTCAGAAGATTCTTTTACCCCTGTACAAATGTCAACGAATACGGAAGTACAAGATGATTCAACGCAATTGTTATTATCAATGTATGTGTAAATGAAGTTATAATCATTAGGTAAAAGCGGATTAAAATTATTTCCAGAAAGATAAGCTCCAGATAGACCACCGCCCAGAGGAGAAGTATAAAGCATTGAGGTTTGTCCAACACACATTGTATCTTGGCTAGCGAATATGGTAACGCAAGGTGCAGGATAAACGGTAAAAGTTCCTGAAGTAACGTTTGTACATGTTGTTGCAGGATTGGTATATTTATATATTAAAGAATGCGAACCAATACCAAAATTTATTGATGGATAATTTGTAGGGGTAAAAACCCCCCCAGTTGGAGAACCAATAGCGGTTAAGGACGTAGTAGTATTGATGCATATACTAGGAGTTAAAATACTTAAGGAAACGGTTGGATTATTGTAAATTCCTACCAAAACAGTTCCAGTAGCTTGACAATTATTATAATCAGTAACCGTTAATGTATAAACCGTTGCAACACTTGGTGATACTATTGTTGAATTTGCAGTGGTGCCATTACTCCAATTGTAAGTATTGTAACTGTTAGTTTCCGTTAAATATTTTGATTGCCCAACGCAAATAGAGTTTGTTAAAGAAGGAGATATATTAATTGTTGGTTGTGGATATGTATAAACATTTTTTGTCATGTTTGTAGAACACGCATTATTAGAGCTGAAAGCATAAACGGTATAACTAGTAAATACAGTTGGACTAATAACAATAGAAGGCGAAGTCGCACCAGTATTCCACGAAAAACTTGCCGCAGAACCAGTGGCAGTTAGAGTATAATTTTTACCAGCACAAATAGTTGGTGCCAATGACCAATTAATAGTTGGCTGAGCTACTACATTAATTGGCATTAATACAGTATTTGATTTACAGCCAAATAAATCAAAACCATAAACCGATATATTTCCACTTACAGTGTTATTAAGAACAGAAGTTACCAATGTATTTGAACTGACGCAGCAACCTGGATAGACATATTGGTTGGCGCCCATTGCTGTAAGGGTAAATGGTTGTCCAACACATAATTGGCTCGCGCTTGACACGGCCGTAATTGTTGGGCCGTAACTTGGATAAACTGTTATTGTTTTAATTGCAGATGTATAACCACATACACTACTAAATGATTCTAAAGTGTACGTTGTTGTAACCGTTGGTGTAACTGATATTGAAATGGAATTTACTGTTGTATTCCAAGTATAGGTAGTTGAGCTGCCATATAAATAATTAGGTGTTAATGTTATTGGGTTTGTTGCGTTTAGGCATAAGGTATTTTGAGAAGTAGATATTGAACTTATAGGACTTTCAAGCGACACAGAAACAGTAGAGTTCGTATTACAACCATTAGCCCCAATTGCATTTACAAAATAAAAACCATATGTTGGTGTAAAGGTAATTACACTTCCTGTACCAATAGTATTAAATGAAAAGGAGATATAGGATGTCCAAGAATATGTATATACTGGTGGAGAAGCACTAAATGTAACTGGTTGACCAATACAAACTGTTTGAGAGGGAGGTGTAAGAGAAAAAGAGGGTTTTGGTAAAATTGAAATAGTTACAATAGAACTAGTACTACTGCAATTTAACGCGCTTTTAGCTAAAACGGTAAAATTAGAACTTCCTAAAGATAAATTTATCGATCCTACCCCCGTATTCAGACTTGTATTTGCTCCAATATATGTATAACTAGTAGCTCCTAATGAATTAATTGTAAAAGGGGATCCTTCGCACGCTGACGAGGGAGAGCTAACCGATAGAGTTGTTGTAATAACTGGTTTCACAAATACAGAAACAGTATTAGTTAAAATTCCACAAGCGGTTGTTCCAAAAACAGTATAAATAGTTGTACTTGTTGGCTTTAAATATGTATAATTTAAATTAGAACCATTACTCCAACTGTAACTTGTAACACTTGCGCCAAAACTATTCACATAAAGCGAATCGCCGGGACAAATGGTCCCCGAAGAGCTAATCGATAAAACAGTATTTGTAATAATTGTAGTTAAACTAGAAGAGTTTGTATAACTTAAAGAACAGCCATTAACGTCATGCCCAATAGCAAAATAATTATTGCTTACAACAGTTGGAGTAATTATGATAGAACTAGTATTTTGCCCATTATTCCATGTGTAGGTGTTGGCACCAATTGCAGATATAGTTGCGGAACTGCCTAAACATAAGGTTTGAGAAATTGGAGTAATGCTAATTGGGCTAGTTGGGTAAACATAAACACCAATAGTTTGAGAAGGACTTGTACAACTATTATAGGAGCCAGATATAGTATAAATTGTGGATACACTTGGATAAAGATTAACGTTAGTACTAGTATATATTGAAGGGCCTGGTATTATTGTATAAATGCTTGCACCACTTGAAAAAACTGTAAGGCTAGTGCTTGGGCAAACACTTGAAGTGGAAGAAGATACAGTAATAGTTGGGATAATAGGCGGAGTATTAATTTTTTCTTGTTGAATACAATTATTTGCCAAATTAGGCATTATAATAAATAAATTTCCTGAGTATGTGGCTACGAAAGATTGTGATGTTGAGGTAAAAGTTTGATAAGTTGAATAACAAGAATAGTTAGATGCGCCACTCGGCAAGGTAATTGTGGGCGAATTATTAACACAAGAAGTGGAACTGTTTTGATTAAAAGTATAGGTTGAAGTATTATATAAATAGTTATAACTCAAATTCCCAATTGGCGCTGGTTCAAATTTCGCGTCGAAGTAGCCATATCCAAAATGTCCGAAATGAGAACAATCGCTCATAGTAATTTTTAAAGTTATAGTTGAATTTAAGTAATTTGAAAAATCAAAACAATGCACTCGCCAATCAGTACACCAGTATCCAGCGGCAACTGTATTAGATAAAACTATTTCACCAACACAGGCATTTTCTTGAATTAAAGTATAATATTCTTGAAGCTTAACGGTTTTATTACAATTAAAAACTTCAATTTTAAAATATGGATTGTTAGTACAGTAATGAGTGGCATTTTGAAAAACCAATGCAAAGGCTGTTTTTAAAAATGAGGTTTGATTTGTCACTCTAAATTTGGTTTCGAGTAAGGTTGCTTGTGCATTTGAAAAATTATCATTGAGTTTTGCTATTTTATTTCCGCCCAATGGTGAGGATAATACATAGCCGGCAATAGCATCAACGCCTGAGCTTAAAATTGTGTTAGTTGGAAGTGCTGCCCCAATAACAATAGAGTCCTTATCTTGATCATAATTAACACCACCCTTAACCGTCCATCCATTGAAATTCCCGAGTTCAAATCCTATGTTAGTAAAGTTATTTCCAAAACAAGAAGTAGAATTTGATTTTTGATCTTCTTCTGTGTTTAAGAGGTTCTGAACGGTATTTGCTTTTCTATCAAGTAAATATTGGTATTCAGATGGAGTTAAATTATTTTGTTCAGAAAATTTCTTTAATTGTATCTCTTGATTATTTGATTGAGAAAAAGAAAAAAAACAATAATTTATTAAGAACAATATTAAATATAATTTCCTTGACATAACCAAATATAAGAAAATATACTAAATAGTTAATTCTAACTATTGTTATTTTATCTTTAATAAATAGGACTATTTATATGGTAAACTTCTCAAATAATTAACTATAACGAGAGCATACCTATTACTCCACCGTCACACTCTTTGCTAAATTCCTTGGCTGATCTACATTACAGCCACGCATAACAGCAATGTGATACGATAATAATTGCCAAGGAATAACTGCAATTAATGGCACCAATAATTCATCTGTTTCAGGAATTTCAATAACAAAATCCGCCATGTGTTTTACTTCTTTGTCGCCTGAAGTAACGGTGGCAATAATTTTTCCTTTACGTGCTTTAACTTCTTGAATGTTACTTACCACTTTTTCGTAATTAGCACCTTTGGTAGCAATTACAAACACAGGCATTTCTTCGTCAATTAAAGCTATGGGTCCATGTTTCATTTCTGCGGCAGGATAACCCTCTGCATGTATGTAACTGATTTCCTTTAATTTTAAAGCACCTTCCAAAGCAACTGGGAAAGACACGCCGCGTCCTAAATATAGAGCATTACGGCTATCTTTATAGGTGTATGCAATTTCTTTTAATTGGTTGTTTAATTTTAGAACTTCTTCAATTTTTTTAGGAAGTGCTTCAACTTCGTACAACAATTGACGGAAACGACTTTCAGCCATTGTACCTCTAATAACAGATAGCTCCAATGCCATAAGCGTTAGTACTGTTATTTGTGCAGTAAATGCTTTGGTGGATGCAACTCCGATTTCTGGTCCTGCATGGGTGTAGCTGCCACCATGTGAAGCACGAGCAATTGAAGAACCAACCACGTTACAAACTCCAATTACGGTTGCGCCTTTTGATTTCGCTAATTCAATAGCAGCTAAAGTATCAGCAGTTTCACCACTTTGTGAAACAGCAATAATAATATCATCTTGATAGATAACAGGATTCCGGTATCTAAATTCAGAGGCATATTCCACTTCAACTGGGATGCGACCCATTTCTTCAAACAAGTATTCTGCTACAAGACAAGCATGCCAACTGGTACCACAAGCAATAAATATAATACGTTTTGCTTTTTCAAATTTTTTGCGATGGTCTTCCATACCACCCATTTTAATTTCTCCGGTTGCGGCATTTAAACGACCACGCATACTGTCTAATACAGAACGTGGTTGTTCATATATTTCTTTCAACATAAAATGGTCGTAACCACCTTTTTCAATCGACTCTAATTCAAGTGTTAACTCCTGAATGTATGGGGTAATTTCTTTATCTTTTAAATTTCTGATTTTTAATTCTTCTCCACGACGAAGAGAAGCAACCTGTTCATCTTCCAAATACACTACATTTTTTGTATATTCAATAATTGGTGATGCATCGGAAGCAATGAAAAAATCATCTTCGCCAATACCAATAACCATAGGGCTACCTTTTTTGGCAGCTACTAGTACATTAGGGTCATTTTTATCCAACACAACAATAGCGTAGGCGCCAATAACCTGTTTTAGTGCAGTTTGCACAGCAACACTTAATTTGCATTTTTCGTGCAACATTACCTCTTCAATTAAATGCACTAAAACTTCTGTATCAGTTTGTGATAAAAAATCGTGCCCACGTTTAATTAAACCTTCTTTAATTGAAGCGTAATTTTCAATGATACCATTATGTATCATGACCAAATTTTTACTTTGCGAATATTGAGGGTGTGAATTAACATCGTTTGGCTCGCCATGTGTAGCCCAGCGTGTGTGACCAATACCTATATTACCTGTTAGATCTTTCCCTTTTACAAAATCCAACAACTCTGCAACTTTGCCTTTCTTTTTAAAAACATTAAGGTCGCCTTTTTTAGTTATCATAGCAACGCCGGCACTGTCGTAACCTCTGTATTCTAAGCGTTGTAAACCTTTAATTAAAATGGGGTAAGCTTCTCTGTTACCAATGTATCCTACAATTCCACACATAAAAAATGAATAAATTAAATATTAAAAGTACAAAATTTTAACCAATCATTTGCAAAAAATTAATTTCTTTAGCGGTTAAAAAACGATGTTTGCTACGAGGCAAATCTTTTTTAGTTAAGCCGGCAAATACCACACGGTCAAGCTTTTCCACCTCATAACCCAAATGTTCAAAAATACGGCGTACAATGCGGTTTTTACCACTATGAATTTCAATACCAATATCTTTTTTTCCTTCGCCCACAAAGGCTAAATCGTCTGCTTTTATAACACCGTCTTCCAAAGTAATTCCCTCGGTAATAGCTGTAAAATCAGCAGGTTTTAAACCTTTGTTTAAAGTAACGTGGTAAATCTTTTTAACGTTGTGTTTTGGATGGGTTAATTTTTTGGTCATCTCGCCATCGTTAGTAAATAACAATAAGCCGGTTGTATTTCTATCTAATCGACCAACAGGATACAAACGTTCTTTACAAGCACCGGCAATTAGTTCCATTACAGTTTTGCGTTCCTGAGGGTCCTCGGTAGTAGTAATATAATCTTTTGGTTTGTTTAAGAGTAAGTATACTTTACGTTCACTTTTTATTTTTGCGTCGCCATATGTCACAACATCGCCCGGTTTTACTTTATAACCCATTTCGGTAATAGGAACCCCATTTACTTTAACAGTGCCACCGGCAATCAATATGTCGGCATCTCTGCGAGAAGCAATGCCGGAGTTGGATAAGTATTTATTTAAACGAATTAATCCATCTTTATTGTCGGCATTTCGTTTGCTTGATGAGTTAGATTTTACAAATCTACGATCATCATTTTTATTAAATGTTTTCGTAAACGCTTTTCCTTCTGTAAAATCATCAAATTTTACACGTTTATTTTGCTCTATGGCATCATCACCATGAGGTTTATAGCGACGTTTGGGTTTATCGTCAAACGATTTTTTTTCATCAGAAGCCCCGTAAGCTTTGCGGGATTTGTTCCCAAAATCTTTCTTAAATGGTTTTTTACCAGCTTCAAATTCGCTCGGCTTTAAGGTATTGAATGGCTTTTTATAGGGTTTGTCGAATGATTTTTTTTCGGTGTCATCAAAGTTTCTTTTAGGCTTATCGCTAAACTCTTTCTTAAATGGTTTTTTGTCATTGACACCATAATTTTTTTTGTAGGGACGTTCGAACGATTTTTTTTCATCACCACCAAAACTTCTACGAGGCTTCTCTTCGAAGCCTTTTGGATTTGTTGAACGAAAGTCTTTATTTTTAGTAAAAGAGCGTTTAGCTTTATAACTTTTTTTAGATGAGGTTGTTTCTTCAGAGGCTGTATTCTCGCCTTTTGTAAAAGATTTCCGAGGTTTTCTGTCGCTTTTTGTATTAAAAGACTTGCCTCTGTCGCTTGAAGATTTGTTAAATTTTGCCATATACAAATATAGTTACTTTAGGCTTGGATAAAATGCGCTCTCAATATGTTTTACAGAAGGAATGTTATTAATTATTAAAATAGAAATAATATCAAATCTGCATTCCAAATCAATATTTTTTTCTATAAGATAATTGTGTGCAGCACTGATTAAAAAGCGTTGTTTTTGTTTGCTTACAAAACTCTCCGGCTCGCCATAGGCATTGCCTGTTCTGGCTTTTACTTCAATAATTATTATTTTATTTTCTTTTTGAGCAATAATGTCAACTTCGTATTTTTTAAAACGCCAATTGCTTTCCAAAATTAAATACCCGCTATTTTCTAAATGGGTTTTGGCAATACCTTCGCCAAGTTTTCCTAAATTTTGTGAATTATTTTGCATTTATGTTTGTACCGTTTATTAAATTACATAAATTAGTATTCTTAAATTTAAGAAATTAAAATACATGAAAAAAATAATACTTGCCTCTGCAATTTTTTGTTCAACCATTTTTGCTAATGCTCAAAGCTTTAATGGGAGTATAGAGTTTAAATATTCAACTCAAAAAGATACTACTACAAACATTTATTTGGTAAAAGATAAATTAGTAAAGTTGGATCAATATGGTAAAAAATCTGGAGCAATTGAGGGTAGTTTTATTTTTGATATTGCCGGAGGTACTATAAAATTTGTAAATCCAAAACGTAAAGTCTGGGGAATGCATAAGAGCGAAACTCCTCCAATTGTGAAAGGTACATGTTCGGTTACAAAAGGTGGAACAAAAAAAGTTCAAGGCATTAGTTGTACGGAATATGTTGTAAAAAATACTGAAGAAAACACTGTAATTAGTTATTGGGTTGCCTTTGATAAGTTTACTTTTTTTATGCCCGTTTTAAAAATGTGGAACAGAAAAGATAAACAAAGTATTTATTTTGGCAAAATTGATGGATTACCTGAGGGAAGTATGCCACTAATGAGTGAAGAAAAACAAATATCGGATAATAAAATAATTACTAAGTTAGAAGTTGTAAAAATTGGTAAAACTGTTCCTGCAGAATCTAGTTTACAAGTACCGGCTGGTTATAATAAATTTGATCAATAAAAAGTACTTAGTTGCAAAAAGAAAAACCGATTAAATTACTTAATCGGTTTTTTATTTTTATTAATTTGTAAAGATTAAACCGTCATTATTTCTTTTTCTTTTTGCTCAACGTGTTTTTCAACTTTAGATACGTGATCATTTGTTAAGTTTTGGATTTTTGTTTCGCCGTCTTTCGCAGAGTCCTCGGGCAAACCATCTTTTTGTAATTTTTTAATTTGCTCCATGGCATCTTTCCGCAAATTACGGATTGTAATTTTTGCATCTTCTCCCAAACTTTTTGCAGTTTTAGTTAGGTCTTTACGACGTTCTTCGGTTAAGGGAGGAACCACAATGCGAATAATAACGCCATCGTTTTGAGGATTAAATCCCAAATTAGCCGCCTGTATAGCTTTTTCAATAGGGGTAAGCATTGCTTTTTCCCAAGGTTGAATAATAAGAGTGCGCGCATCCTGAGTATTAATACTTGCTGTATTACTAAGTGTTACTTTACTGCCATAATAATCAACCATCACGTTTTCTAGCATCACAGGATTTGCTTTACCAGCTCTTACCTTTTGTAATTCCATTTCTAAATGCGCAATCGCCTTTTCCATTAAGGCTTTTGTGTTATCTAATACCGTCTTAATATCGCTCATATTCAAGTTTTTTGTACAAAAGTATCAATTAAACAGAAATTTCAATAACAAAATTAAATGCCTTATAATCAAATATATAAAAACTTTAACAAATATTTTGTTTAATATTATTTGCAATAAGTTAAACAAACATTACTTTTGTTTAATATTAATTCCAAAAAGTTAAACAAAATGACGGCAATTGAATTTAATACTCGCATTTTAACCGAAAAAAACTCATTAAGAAACTTTGCACTTAGCCTAACTCATAATAGTGAGGATGCAGGTGATTTGGTCCAAGATACCTATGTAAAAGCTATTACGTATCGTGATAAATTTGAAGATAGCACCAACTTGAAAGCTTGGTTATTTACAATAATGAAAAATACGTTTATTAATTCTTACAGACGTAATGTAAAAACCAAACAATTAATTAGCAAGGGTGATGATATTGCTATGAATCGTGCTTTTAAGCAAAACAGCTATAACCATAGCGATAGTAGAATTAATGCTAAAGAAATAATTAGAGAGATTGAACATTTAAATGATGATTACAAAGTACCATTTACACGCTATTATAATGGTTACAAATACGAGGAAATTGCTCAAGAATTGCACTTGCCATTAGGAACCGTAAAGAGCAGGATTTTTTTAGCCCGAAAGATTTTAATGAAATCGCTAAATTCATTGCGAAATTAATGGCAAGGGAGTTAACTTTTTTAAACTAAAATGCAGCAACAAAAGATATCTATTTTTTGGTTTAGAAGAGATTTACGTCTGCATGATAATGCGGCATTGTATTATGCCTTGTGTGAAAATGAAAATGTACTCCCCATTTTTATTTTTGATAAAAATATTTTAGAAAAATTAGAAGATAAAAGTGATAAAAGGGTCGATTTTATTCATCAATCCTTACAAAAGATAAATGAAGAGTTAATTACTTTTCAATCCTCCTTATATGTGGTGCATAATACGCCAATTGAGGCATACAAACAATTGTTGAGAACATATGTTATTAAAAACGTTTATGCCAATCATGATTATGAACCTTATGCCAATGAGAGGGATAATCAGATAAAACAGTTTTTGAAAGAAAATAACATTGATTTTAAAAGCTATAAGGACCAATGTGTTTTTGAAAAAAGCGAAGTAGTGAAGGATGATGGAGCCCCCTATACAATATTTACGCCATATAGTCGCAAATGGAAAAAGACATTGTCCCCTTTTTATTACAAACCTTATCCAAACAAAAAGTACTTTCGAAATTTTTTGAAAACAGATTATAAGCCCTTACCTTCTATACTAAGTATGGGGTTTATAAAAACGGATATTGCATTACCTGAAAAACTAAAGTTGAGTAACTTATTACTTCAGAAATACAAAGAACAAAGGGACTATCCTGGCATTGACGGTACTAGTAAACTAAGCATGCATTTGCGTTTTGGCACAATAAGTATAAGGGCTTTAGTTGCAAAAAGTTTACCCTTGAGTGAAACATGGCTTAACGAACTTATTTGGCGCGATTTTTACATGATGATTCTTTACCATTTTCCACATGTTGTAAATGGTGCTTTTAAAAAAAATTACGATTTAATACCTTGGCGAAATAACGAACTGGAGTTTAAAATGTGGTGTGAAGGTAAAACTGGATTCCCTATTGTGGATGCGGGCATGCGCGAACTCAACGCAACAGGATTTATGCACAACCGTGTAAGAATGATAGTGAGCAGTTTTTTAGTAAAAGATTTATTAATTAATTGGCAATGGGGCGAAGCCTATTTTGCACAAAAACTAAACGATTTTGATTTAAGTGCTAATAATGGAGGCTGGCAATGGGCTGCAAGCAGTGGTTGCGATGCTGCGCCTTATTTTAGGGTATTTAATCCTACTGAACAACAAAAACGTTTTGACCCACAATTTATATATATAAAAAAATGGATTCCGGAATTTGGCACATCTGAATACCCTTTGCCTATTGTTGACCATGCAATGGCTCGAAAACGTGTAATCGAGGTTTATAAAAATGCTTTAAATGACAGTAAGCAAATAAGCTTATTTAATTAATCTAACTTTAAACTACCACCACCAATTATTACGCCATCACAGGCAATTTCAATAATGTAGTTGCCTGGCACTAATTCACCTTGACCTTCGCAATAAGTAACGCCGCTAATTTCAGTATTGGCATAATTTAAAGTTTCTTTTCCTGCAAAATAACCGCTGCTTTTGTTAAACGTAAAACGGTAACCATCGTCATAACTCTTCGCCATTTCTTTGCCATCCGGGGTCATTATACGAATGTAAACTGTTTTTTCGCCGGCTTTTGCAATTTTATTTTCACCCAAACTGAAGCTAACTTTAATTTTTTCGGCTTTACGCGCCTTGGTTGTTTCTTGCTCTTTTTTGCCACCACGCTTGTACAATACAGCTTTTGCACTTACATTAAAACACGTTAAAATACTTCCCTTTGCAATGGTAGTTTTTAATTCTTCTTTTTCTTTTACTAAGGTATTTTGTTTTTCTTTTTCCTCATCTAACTGTTTTAATACTGTTTTCTTTTCAGCAACCAAAGTTTTGTTTAAAGTGTTTAATGAATCTATAGTATGCACATAACCAATCATTATGGCGCGTAAAGTTTCTGTTTCTTTTTTAAGTTTTGCAATAATGTAGGCATCGCCTTTGTGCTTTTCGGCTTCTTTAATTAATTCTTCAATACGGGCTTTCTTTTCCTCAATATCTTTTTGTATGGCAACATTAGAAGTTTTTAAACCTTCAAAATCTGTCTTTAAGAGTAATAATTCGTTTTTAACATTATCGCGTTCAACAATAATTTTTTCGGTAATTATTTTTTGTTCAACAATTTCTGTTTTTTTATTTAAGAGCAGCCAAATGGTAAACCCATTTGTAAGAAGAAGTGTTCCTATTACAAACCATAAAATAATACCACCTTTCTTTTTTCTCTTTTCTTTTTCTTCAGTCATAAAACAAAAATACGATGTAAAAATTGTATTTTTAAACTAATTTATGGCACTTATTAACGATTTCATGTCATTAATTTATCCTAGGCATTGCGAAGCCTGCGGTACAAATTTACTTAAACACGAAGAATTTATATGCAATTTATGTTTAATTAACTTACCAAAAAGCAATTATCATAATAACACGGTTAACGAATTAAGTTACGTTTTTGCAGGAAGAATTCCATTGCAACACGCATTATGCTTTTATTTATTTGAAAAAAGTGGAAGAGTTCAAAAATTATTGCATGCGGTAAAGTATCAAAATCAAAAAGAGTTGGCTGAGTTTTTAGGAAAATTATACGCTAAGGATTTAACGCAAAACGAGGTTTTAAAAAACGTTGATGTTGTTTTGCCAATTCCTTTGCACTCAAAAAAATTAAAGTTAAGAGGTTATAATCAAAGCGAATTGTTTGCAAAAGGCATTGCCAGCGAATTAAATTTAAAAATAGATACAACTTCTTTAAAAAAGACTAATGCCACAAATACTCAAACCAACAAAAAGAAATTTGAACGTTGGGAAAATGTGGAAGGCGTTTTTGAACTTGAACATAAAGATACTTTAAGAAACAAACACATTTTAATTATTGACGATGTTATTACCACAGGTGCCACTATTGAAGCAGCCTGGCAAGCATTAAAAAATGTGGAAGGAATAAAAGTTTCGGTTTTAAGTTTAGCTTTTGCGGCTAAAAATTAAACCTTATTCTGAAAAAAACTTGCACCTAGATATTCTCTATTCATGCGTGCAATGTTTTCAAGGCTAATGCTTTTTGGACATTCAGCTTCGCAAGCACCGGTGTTTGTACAATTACCAAAACCTTCTTCGTCCATTTGTTTTACCATATTAAGTACACGGTCTTGCTTTTCAATTTTACCCTGAGGCAATAAAGCTAACTGAGATACCTTTGCACTTACAAATAGCATAGCGCTACTGTTTTTACAAGCAGCTACGCATGCCCCACAGCCTATACAAGCAGCTGCTTCAAATGCAGTATCTGCATCGTCTTTTGGTATTAAAATATTGTTGGCGTCTTTTACGTTACCGGTGTTTACACTTACAAATCCACCTGCTGCTATAATTCTATCGAAACTGCTTCTGTCAACTGCTAAATCTTTAATTACAGGAAAGGCAGCACTGCGCCAAGGTTCCACTACAATTACATCGCCATTTTTGAAACTACGCATGTGCAATTGGCAAGTTGTAACACCTTGTTTTGGTCCATGAGGACGGCCGTTAATATACATACTGCACATGCCACAAATACCTTCGCGGCAATCGTGATCAAATGCAATTGGTTCTTTTCCAGAACTAATCAATTGTTCGTTTACAACGTCAAACATTTCTAAAAAGCTCATATCAGGGCTAATACCTTTAGCTTCATAGGTTTCAAATTTACCTTTAGTGTCTTTATTTTTTTGTTTCCAAACCTTTAAGGTTAAGTTCATATTTCCGTGGCTCATAGTCTATTATTTATATGATCGTTGTGCAATTTTAATATTCTCGTATTTCAATTCTTCTTTATGCAATTCAAACTGGCTTTCGCCTTTGTATTCCCAAGCGGCAACGTAAGCGTAGTTTTCGTCATCACGCAAAGCTTCACCTTCTTCCGTTTGAAATTCTTCGCGGAAATGCCCACCACAGCTTTCGTTACGGTTTAAAGCGTCAATACACATCAATTCACCTAATTCTAAAAAGTCAGCAACACGATGTGCTTTTTCTAGTTCAGGGTTAAATTCGTTAGCATCACCAGTAACTCTAACATCGCTCCAAAACTCTGCACGAATTTTTTTAATTTCTTCAATTGCCCATTTTAATCCTTCAGCATTCCGAGCCATACCACATTTATCCCACATTATTTTACCTAAACGTTTGTGGAAATAATCAACGGATTTTGTACCCTTAATGGCAAATAATTTATCAATTCTATCTTGAACATCTTTCTCTGCTTTTACAAAAGCTTCGTTATCGGTTGGGATGGCTTTTGTACGAATTTCTTCACTTAAATAATCGCCAATAGTATATGGAATAACAAAATAACCATCGGCTAAACCTTGCATTAAAGCACTTGCCCCTAAACGGTTGGCGCCATGGTCGCTAAAATTAGCTTCACCTAAAGCGTATAAGCCAGGTACGGTGGTCATTAAATTGTAATCTACCCATAGTCCGCCCATTGTGTAGTGAACAGCAGGATAAATACGCATTGGTAATTCATATGGATCTTCACCTGTAATTTGTTTGTACATATCAAACAAGTTGCCGTATTTTTCTTTTACAACTTCTTTCCCCAAACGCATAATTTCTTCTTTGCTTGGGTTATGAAGGTTTAATTTAGTTGCTTCAATTTTTCCGTAACGTTCAGTGTTAAAGGCAAAGTCTAAGTACACTGCTAATTTACTTGCACCTACACCATAACCAGCATCACAACGTTCTTTAGCAGCACGACTGGCAACGTCGCGAGGTACCAAGTTACCAAAAGCCGGGTAACGACGTTCTAAGTAATAATCTCTGTCTTCTTCAGGAATATCAGTTGCTTTGCGTTTATCGTCTTTGTTTTTTGGTACCCATATACGACCATCATTACGCAACGATTCGCTCATTAAGGTTAATTTAGATTGATGATCGCCACTAACAGGAATACACGTTGGGTGAATTTGAGTATAACACGGGTTTCCAAAAAAGGCACCTTTTTTATGTGCTTTCCAAGCCGCAGTAACGTTGCTACCCATAGCATTAGTGCTTAAATAAAACACATTACCATAACCGCCAGTACATAATAGCACAGCGTGACCAAAATGACGTTCTAATTTTCCGCTCACTAAATCGCGAGCAATAATACCACGAGCTTTGCCATCAATTGTTACTACATCCATCATTTCATGACGAGCCAGCAGTTTTACCGCTCCCATACCCACCTGACGTTGCAAGGCACTGTATGCTCCTAATAATAATTGTTGCCCGGTTTGACCTGCTGCATAGAAAGTACGTTGCACTTGTGTTCCACCAAACGAACGGTTGCTTAAGGTTCCACCATACTCGCGAGCGAAAGGAACTCCTTGAGCCACACATTGGTCAATAATATTTCCTGAAACTTCCGCTAAACGATGAACGTTTGCTTCACGAGCGCGGTAATCTCCGCCTTTAATAGTATCGTAGAATAAACGGTAAATACTATCACCATCGTTTTGATAGTTTTTAGCAGCATTTACACCTCCTTGAGCCGCAATACTATGAGCACGGCGCGGAGAATCTTGAAAACAAAATACTTTTACTTTATAACCCATTTCGGCAAGCGTAGCCGCCGCTGAGGCACCAGCTAAACCTGAACCGACAACTAAAACCTCTAAACTACGTTTGTTAGCTGGATTTACTAAATGAACCGTTGAACGATATTTTGTCCACTTATTTTCTAAAGTTCCGTCAGGGATTTTTGAATTTAATTTTGATGAAGTAGCCATATGTTAAAATGTTGAATGTTAAATTATAAATATTGAATTATTTTATTAAACCTAGAAACATTGTAATAGGCATAGCAGCAAACAATAGACAAACAATAACAGCAAAAGCCACACCTACTTTTTTAATAAGTGGGGTATACTTTTTGTGGTTAATACCTAAGGTTTGAAAAGCAGAAGGAAAGCCATGTAAAATGTGAAATAATAAACTTCCAACACCTAAAAGATAAATAGCAACAAAGTACCAATTAGAGAAAACGACTTTCATTTCCTCAAACGTATTGTGTTCCTGATGTTTGAAAACAGCAATTTTAGTACCAATCCAAAAGTTCGATAGATGCACAACTAAAAAAATGAGCAATAATGAACCTAAAATTCCCATAGAGCGACTATACCATTTACTGTTTGCTGCGCCATCAATTTTTGCGTAAGCAATTGGACGAGCTTTACGGTTTTCAAGAGTTAACATAAGAGATTGAAAAATGTGCAATAGCAACCCGCCTAATAATCCAATTTCCATTATTCTAATAACAATATTGTGCGACATAAAGTGTGCAGCGGCATTAAATGTTTCTCCACCATCGTTTATAAAAATGCAAGAATTAATGCCTACGTGAACGACTAAAAAGGAAATTAAAAAAAGTCCTGTTAAGCCCATTATTAATTTTTTACCAATTGAAGAATGTAAAAACCCTGTTTTGCTCATAAATAAAAATTTGAATTAAGTACTGTTAACTTAGAAATGTCGGACAAATTTAACAGTTTAACAAACATAGGCAAGGTTTGGTTTAACGATTTTATAAAGAAATTAAAAACAAAAATTGCCGAGTGCTATGAGCATTGATTTTATTGAGAAAAAACTCTTATTTAGAATAAATTTAAATTAAGAAATTATGCATTACTTCCCATGTTTTTTCAAACTTTAATAAGGAAAATCCTGAGTAATTAAAAGAATTGTTGTATTCTTTGCTTTCAAATTCTTTTTTAAGTTCATAAAATAGTGGTTTTTTTAAATCTCTAAACGCAATGGTAATGTGTGGATGAAATCCTCTCAAATCATTTACTTCATTTAATAATTTCAATTTTTTTTGACAGAAATGTTTTAGCTCGGTATATAATTCTGTTAAACCTTTACTGTTGGGTACATTAATAAAAACCACTCTCGGTTCAAAAAAACCAAAATTTTTTAGTGGAATTAAAAATGGTTTTTCAGACTTAAACTGCGATAACTGGTTGATTAAAATTTCCTCATTTTTTTCCTTCCATTCAAAAGGTCGGTGTAAGGTAATATGGGCTGGACTTCTTAAAGCACCTTTTGTGTTATGTAGTAAAACTATTTTTTTTTTCATGTCTTCAATCTCATTTATAATCGGTGAGGGAGGGATAATGGCAATGAAGTATTTTTTGTTCATATAGTAAAAGTACATATAAAGTTAAATTATATTCAAACTGTGCAATCTTTGACGAATTATTTAATATTTTTGTTAAAACAAAAAATTATAATGAAAAAAACTCTATTCTACATTTTAATTCTATTTAGTTGCCTTTTAAATTCACAAACAACATTTAACTATAGTTGGGCCAAAAGTTTTGGATCTAATCTTAATGAGGAAACATATCAATCTAAAATTGACTTAGCCGGTAATGTATATATAACAGGCAGAATAGAGGGTGTTGTTGACTTTGACCCTTCGGCTGCGACTTATACTTTAAATGAGTTCCAGCATTGTTTTTTAGCAAAATATGATCCAAGTGGTGCTTTAATGTGGGCTAAAGTTCTAAGTGGCACTGGAACTTCTTTTGGTAATGGCTTAGGAGTTGATGCCAGCGGAAATATTTTTGTTACTGGTTATTTTAATGGAAATGTTGCATTCAATCCCGCACTACCTACCTTAACAACTTCTGCCATAGGTAATTCAGATATGTTTTTATCAAAATTCGATTCAAATGGTAGCTTATTATGGAATAAAACAGTTGGCGGAGCTTTTACCCAAGTTAATCCAAATGATTTAAAAGTAATGCCTACTGGTGAAATTGTTATTACTGGCGAGTATTCTCAATTAGTGGATTTTGATGCCTCAGCGTCCACCTACACTTTATTAAGTACATCTGCCTCTCAAGATATTTTTGTTTTAAAGTACGATGCTTTAGGTAATTTTAATTGGGTTATTGGTGTTGGTGATATAAGTTCTGATTCTGGTTCGGGTATTGAAGTAGATGCCAGCGGCAATATTTATGTTACAGGTCAAGTACAAAATACCCCCGATTTTAATCCATCTGCAAGTACTGCTACTTTTTCTCCTTATGGACAGGAAGATGTTTTTATTGCCAAATATACATCGGCTGGGGGATATGTTTGGGCTGATGTTATTGGGGGTACTTCTAAAGATATTGGCTATAGAATAAAACTTGATGCTGCGGGTGATATTTTAGTAACGGGTATTATGCAAAGTACCGCGTTTGATGCAGATCCATCTCCTGCCCCCTTTAACCTTATAAAAGTAGGTAGTGGCGTGTTTAATGTATTTTTAGGAAAATATAATTCATCAACAGGTGCATTGATTTGGGCTAAAAATACCGGAGGTAATGGATCTAATGGAATGGGGGCATATTCAATCACATCTGATCAAGCAAATAATATTTATTTATGTGGTTTTTTTGATGGTTCAACAGATTTTGATTTTACTTCGGGGATAACAACTTTTTCACCATATACAACTTCTGGCTCAGATATATTTATTGCGAAATATGATAATTCTGGAAATTATATATTAGCACAAAATATTGGTGGCGCTACCGGCTCTGGAAACGAAGCGTATAGTATTAATGTAAATAGTTTGAATGAAATAGTTGTTTCAGGAAATTTTATTAGTACTCCCGATTTTGATTTTTCTGCCGCAACCAATACACTTTCAAGTATGGGTGGTAAAGACTGTTTTTTTGCAAAATACACACAATGTATAAGCCCTACAACGCCCACACTCTCAACAAATAATGCGACAATTTGTGCTGGGGGATCTTTTACATTTTCAGTAAGTAATGGTTCGTTAAACTCAGCATCAAACTGGGTGTGGTCTTCAGGCATTTGTGGAACTAATACTGTTGCCCTGGGCAATACAGTAACTTTAACCCCAACAATTACAACCACTTATTACGTTAGAGGCGAAGGAGGATGTATTATTCCGGGAGTTTGTGCAACTGGTTCAATAGTGGTTTCTCCTTTAAAAACTATTTCAGGGCAAGTTACCACAACAGCTTCGGCAGCAGTTGCAGGTTTGGTTGTTCTATATAAATATGAAGGTGGTTTTACAAAATACGATTCGTTATCATACCAAAATTTAGATGCTTTAGGGAATTATTCGTTTAGTTCAATTCCCGCGGGAAGTTATATACTTCAAGCAGTTCCCAGTGCAAGTAATTTGCAAACCACTTATGGTAATAATGCTACGAGTTGGAAAAACGCCACTGTTTTAAATCATGGTTGTGTAACAAATACTGTACAAAATATCACTATGGTTGATCATATAAACATTGGTGGTGGACCAGGAATGTTATCGGGAGTTGTTACCAAGGGGCAAGGTTATGGACAAAAGACAAGTCATGATAATGGAATACTTGTAGGGCCTATAAAAGGTGCTGTTATAAAAGGTGGTCGAAATCCGGGAGGAAATTATTTTGCAAGTGAACGCACAAATTCAGCAGGGCAATATAGTTTTACGAATATTCCAATATGTGGTCCTGGCGAAAGTTATTTTATTTTAGTGGATATTGCAGGTTTAGATACAAATGGAACCTATCACGCTGTTGTTACCGCTTCAAATTCAGTATTTAATAATTTGGATTTTATTGCTGATTCTGCTAAAATTAATCCGGTAAATTTTGTAGGTGTTACTGAAAACGTATTTTCTGATAAAAAAGTTATTATTTATCCAAATCCATCTAATGGAATAATAAATATTGAAACTAAGTCAGTTATGGAATTAGAAGAGGTTAGCTACAAAATAACAGATATTTTAGGAAATGAAATTTTATCGATGGAGCCTAAAGGAGATACAACGCAAATTAATTTAAGTAAGTTCAATAAAGGAATTTATTTTCTATGTTTAAAAACAAAAGCTGATCAAAAAACAATAAAAATTATCTTAACGAACTAATAGATTCAATTTAGTGTCTTAGGATGAATCGGGCTAAGATTTTGGTTGTTTACTTCTTAGATTATTATTTTATGCTAATTTTGTTGGAATTTTAAAGAATTATGCAGATTATTATTCCCATGGCAGGTAAAGGTAAACGTATGCGTCCGCATACTCTGACTACTGCTAAACCATTAATATCCGTTGGTGGAAAGCCAATTGTTCAGAGATTAGTTGAAGATATAACTAAGGTGTGTGGCCAAAAAGTCACAGAAATAGCATATATAATTGCGCCAGATTTTGGTTCTGAAGTGGAGCAAAATTTAATTAAGGTTGCCGAAAGCCAAGGCGCTAAAGGCAGTATTTATTATCAAGAAAAGGCTTTAGGCACTGCCCACGCAATAATGTGCGCAAAAGATGCTATTAAAGGTAAAACAGTAGTAGCCTTTGCCGACACCTTGTTTAAAGCCGATTTTGTTATGGATACCGAGCAAGAAGGTGTAATTTGGGTACAAAAAATTGAAAGCCCAAGTCAGTTTGGCGTTGTAAAATTGGATAGCAACAACGTTATAACCGATTTTATTGAGAAGCCCGAAATATTTGTAAGTGACTTAGCTATTATTGGCATCTATTATTTTAAAGACGGAGAATATTTGAAAAGCGAATTACAATATTTATTAGACAATAATATTACCGAAAAGGGAGAATTTCAGCTAACCAATGCTTTAGAAAATATGAAGGCGAAAGGCACGAAATTTACTCCAGGCCAAGTTACTGAATGGTTAGATTGCGGAAACAAGGACGCAACAGTTTACACCAATCAACGTGTTTTAGAGTTTGATAAAGGTAAATCAAATTTAAGAGGAACAAATATCATAAATAATAATTGTGTAATTATTGAGCCATGTTTCATTGGTAATGATGTAGTACTAGAAAATTGTATTATTGGCCCTCATGTTAGCATTGGAGCTAACTCTAAATGTATAAACAGTGTCATTAAAAACTCAATTATTCAAAACGAGGTAAAAATAAATAGTGCCAATATTTCTAATAGCATGCTTGGTAATGGTGCTGAGGTAAGTGGTAAGGCTCTAAACTTAAGTATTAGTGATTACACACAAATTGTTGCGTAAAATTTTAAAATATACCCTCATTCTACTAACCTCTTGTTGCTTAGTTTACTTTTTATTTTCCTGTAAAAGCAAAAAGCAACTTACCGCCACGCCAAAGGATTTAGATAATAAAACGAGTTTTCAAAAAATCCAATTTTCGGGGATGTATATTGATGCGTGTGCAGCAAGAATGAAGGGTAATCTTAAGGAGGCTCTGGACTTATTTATTGAATGTAGGAAAATAGACCCCAATAGCATACCTGTTAAATATGAATTAGCAACGGTATACAAGTTGTTGGGTAATATTGAATTAGCAACTGAAAACGCTAAACTATGTGCAGAATCAAATCCTAAAAACGAGTGGTATCAATTAATATTGATTGACTGTTACAATGCAAATAAACAGTATACACAATCAATTAAATTATATGAAAGTCTTGTTAAAAATTTTCCATCCAAAACAGAATTTAAAGAAGATTTAGCGGTGGAGTACGCAAGGTTAGGCCAATTTGATAAATCTTTCAAGATATACGATGAACTTGAAAAAATTTATGGTGCAAATGAACAACTAACAATTTATAAAGTAAAATTATTAAAAGAACAAAAAAAATATAAAGAAGCTGAAAGCGAATTATTAAAACTAAGTGCTTCTAATCCCACTGAGGGGAGGTATTATGCTTATCTGGCAGAGTTTTATGAGGAGCAACATAATAGTCAAAAAACAAAAGAAATGTACGATAAAATTGTAGAGGTAGATCCCAACAATCCAACAGTTAATTTAGCTCTTAGCGATTATTATAATGCATTAAACAAACCAACAGAAGCATTTGACTATTTGAAAAAAGCCTTTGAAAACCCCGATTTAGATGCGGTAACAAAAGCCAGCATAACATATTCATATTACAAAAGAGCAGAGGAAAGACCTGAATCAAATTATAAAAAAGAAGGTATTGAGCTGACAAAAATATTTTTGCAAGTTCATCCTCAAAGTCCGGAAGCAAATGGCGTTTATGCTGATTTTTTAATGTTGGATGGAAAGACCAAAGAGGCCGCAAATTACTATTACATATCCGCATTAAACGAGAAAAGTGATTTTAGAATATGGAATCAATTACTTTTTTTATATGACAATTTAAGGCAGTATGATTCTTTGGAGCATTTAAGTTCAAGGGCAATGGAATTATTCCCAAGTCAACCTATCACCTATTTTTTTAACGGATTTGCAAATATTCAATTATCAAAATATAAAAAAGCTGCACAATCTTTAAAAGACGGGTTGGAATTTGTGGTTGATAATAAAGTTTTAATGAAGGATTTTTTAAGCAATTTGGGTGATGCATATAATTACACAAAAGAGTATCAAAAATCCGACAAAGCGTTTGAGGATGCACTTAAAATCGATTCAGACAATACCTATGTTTTAAATAATTATGCATATTATTTATCGCTAAGAAATGAGAATTTGGAGAAAGCAGAAAAACTTTCAAAAAAGACTAATGAGCTACAGCCTAATAACCGTAATTATATGGATACATATGGTTGGATTTTATTTCAGCAAAAAAAATACAAAGAGGCAGAAGAATGGCTGGGAAACGCTTCTAAAATGGGACCAAAAAACCCTAATATTTTAGAACATTATGGTGATGTGTTATTTAAATTGAACAAGCCAGAGGAGGCATTCATACAATGGAATTTAGCTAAACAAGCGGGAGGCAGTTCAGAGTTATTGCTTAAAAAAATAAAGGAGAAAAAATTAAATGATTAGGTTTTTTAGAATAAAAAAATTTTTAAAATTGAATGTGTGCTTATTAAGTATACTCGCTATATCTTATTCATGTAAACATAAAAAGAAAATCCAAAAAATCGAAACAGTCATTGTCAATCCGGTTAATGATACGCTTAACAACAAATGTCGCCTTGATTTTAAAAGTGCAAAAACTTTAACTAGTCATGTAAAAGAAAACGAATTGCAATACAATTGGCTTTACTTAAAATCAAATGTTACAACTTTATTTGAAGGGGAAGACAAAAGTTTTGATGCTAAGGTGAAAATAAGAAAAGATAGCATTATGTTAATTACTATAGAACTACTAACAATTGATTTTGCAAAAGTTCTTATTACCAAAGACTCAATAAAAATGGTTGATTATTATCACAAACAGTATTTCAAAGGCGATTTTAACTACATAAATGATTTATTAAATGCCGATTTGGATTTTAATGTCATTCAATCGGTAATAATTGGAAATAGTGCCGAGTTTAGCGAAGACGACGAAAAGTTAAAACCTGTAACCGATCGTACAAATTGTCATTATATTTTAAGTACTGAACGAAAACGAAAACTACGTAAAATAGAAAAAGGAGAGGCTGATTTAAAGAAAGCCTTACAGATAATTACCCTAAACCCCGAGAATTATAAAATAATAAATAACGAATTTATTGAACCTACCGCAAATCGAAGCTTTAACGCTAAATACTCTGACTTTAAAATTAAAGATAGTGTTTATGCACCATACTCTGTTAATATTGATATAAGGGCTGAGAAGAATATGAACATAAAAATTGAGTATGTTCGTATTGAGAAAAACAAACCTCAAAAAATTAACTTTAACATACCAAAAAGTTATGACCCAATTAAAATACAACAAAAGCAAAATTAACTACCTCTTTGTAGTTATTTGTTTTTTTGTATTTATTCAATGCCCGATTTATTCACAAAACTCTGGAAAAAATCCCAAAAAAGATTTAGAGAATAAAAAGAAACGCATTAATGATGAAATTAATGAAATCAACTCTTTATTAAATGAAACAAAGGCCAATAAAAAATCAAGCATTGGAGCCCTTGTGAGCATTAATATGAAGTTAGAAAAAAGACAAGATCTAATTAATACCATTAATGCAGAAATACAAGAAATTACAAGGGAGATTAAACAAAACGAAAACAAAAACAATCAATTAAAGGCCAATTTGCAAAAATTGAAAAACGAGTACGCTAAAATGATTGTATTTGCCCAGCGTAATCAAGATTCTTATAGCAAATTAATGTTTGTTTTTTCGGCTAATAATTTTAACCAAGCTTATGCAAGGCTAAAGTATATGCAGCAATATAGTGAGTTTCGTAAAAAGCAAGCTAAAGAAATAATTTCAACACAAACCGAATTACTTGCCAATTTAAACGAATTAAAACAACAGCGTCATGAAAAAAATGTATTGTTGGGTAACGAAGAAGAAGAAAAGGAACTATTGAGTTCTGAAAAAAACGAACAAGAGCAAGTTTTAACAGAGCTTCAGCAAAAAGAAAAACAACTAAAACAAGAGTTAGAAAAAAAGAAGCAAGACGCCATTCAATTACAATTAGCTATTAAAAAATTAATTGCGGATGAGATTAAGCGTAAAGCTGAAGAGGCTGAAAAGGCCCATGCGTTGGCAATTGCAAATAAAAAATCGAAAGAGGAAGCAGAAATTAAGAAGAACAAAAAAGAGAAAAAGAACAAAAAAGAAGGAGCCGAAAAAAATGAAAATGTTTCTGTTTCTAATGTAAAAGAAAATAAAAAAGAGATTATTTCAGTTCCAGATTTAGATGAAGCATCTGAAGCTTTAAGCGAAGATTTTGCCAATAACAGAGGTAAATTGCCATGGCCAGTTTTAAAAGGTGTTATCTGCGAAGGCTATGGCGAACATGAGCACCCTGCAATAAAAGGCTTTATGATGTTTAATAATGGTGTGGAGATTTGTGCCACAAAAGGAATGCCTGTTCGCGCTGTTTTTGATGGAGAGGTAACAGGAATTGCCATTTCGCCCACGGGTGGTAAATTGGTTATCATAAGACACGGTGAATATTTGAGTGTTTATAGTAATTTAAGCGATGTTCAAGTAAAAACCGGACAAAAGGTAAATGTAAAGCAAACTATTGGCACTGTTTTATATAATGAGGATGAAGGTAAAAACTCTATGAACCTTCAAATTTGGAAAGGCCAAAAAACCATGGATCCTAGCGGTTGGTTGTATGGGGTGAGGTAAATTATTTTCCTCTATTTTCTATTTTTTTTTGACTTCTTTAGCTTTATTAGCCAAATAGCCTTCATGTCGCTTACGCTGGCGTTTTCGCATTAAATAAATTATTGACGATAAAATAAAAAAACCGAAAAAGAAAAGTGCACTATCGTTATCTTTTTGGGTTAAAAAATAAACACAACTTATTAGACCAATAGCAACACCAACAAGCCATAGGCGTTCCAAAAAAATAAATAATTTAGTTTGCGTGTTAGAATTCATCGTTTTTTAGTTTTATAATACCTGTTACTTCTCGTATTTCGTATTTGGTAAAGTCTTCATTACTGTCAAGCCCCTTACCAGTAATAACTTGAGTTGGAGTAGTAATTTTAATTGGAGCATCTGTATAAATTCTCTTTTTTGTTTTGTCCCAAATCAAATGTTCGGTTTCTAATTTCTCACCTTTTTTATTCACAACTTCTACAGCATACTTTGCTTCCATTCGTTCTGTTTTATCAAAACGCACACCGTAATTAGCACGAAGAGTAGTCGAAATTTTTTCTTCTTCATCAAAAAACGTAATAAAAAATCCTTTTGGTAAAACGGTAAAAGGCTCGCTTACATTTTTATTAAATAGTAACAGTCGATTGGCAGTTAAAACTATTTTAAGTTGAGCGCTGTCTGTATAAAGCATCGTAACACTATCGCCAACTTGAGATGGGCTTAATTTGTTTGATGGTAAAGCCATTACATCTTTTAAATCATTAGTACAAGCTTGGAATAAACAAAATACACTAATAATTATACAAAGGTGTTTTAACAATTTTAATCGTATTTAAATTTTTGAAACCAGCGGTCGCTAAATGTAAAACCAAAGTTTACTTTAAAATAATTTTCTTTAATTAAATTAGAATTTGTGGTGGCATTTTGTCCAACTTGTAAAGCAATATTAACCATAGATGATAAACGACCAATACCCACTGGCAAACCAAAGCCCAGGGAGGCGGAATAATTAGCAAGGGTCGAATTTTGTAATTCGATATAACCAGTTTGATAACTCAATCCAAAACGGTAATTTATTCTTTTTATAAAGGCATTACTACCTGCTGCGTATTTTTGAGGAACAAAATTTATACCTGCCGCAATGCGATAATTATTTTTAAAGGAGTTTGAATTTTCTAAAAATTTAAAATTTTGCCAATTAGTAATAGCAAAATCAGCAACCGCACTTATACGTTCGCCTTTTTTGAAACCAATACCGAAGCCCTGTTCTAATGGTAAGCTAATGGTGCTTTTTTGATCTACTTTGTAAAGTACAGTGTCTCTAATTATTTCTTGACCAAATCCATTTAAAACATAATTGTAAATGGTGTTGTCGTAATTAACTTTTAGTTTATTGTTTAGTGACATAAAATAGCCAAATGTAATCTTTACTTTTTCTTTTAAAACTCTTCGACCAGCTTTTGAATTATTTTTCAGACTATCAATAGAAATGGCAGTTTGCACACCAAAGTTTCCGGTAAAATCACCCATCGATAAATTGCGGGCTCTGTAGGTATTATTATACAACAACGAGTTCGGGTAAATTACACGTGAGGTATTTTCTAAATTACCAAAGATATAATTTACATTAAAGCCTATGCTAAAATCACTGAGCAGTTTATTTGCAAAATGACGTAGTTCAAATTGTGTTTTTGATAAAGTACGACTACTATCTGGTATAAAAATTCGATTTTTCTTAAATTTTTTTAAAGCATCGGCAAAAGGCATAATTCCATAACCTGCAAATACTTTATTTAACCCGCCCGAGCCATTATACAGATAATTTATATCTCCACCTGCGTTAATATCTGCTGACGATGCTTTTAGATCATAGCCAACGTTAGTATATGGCATCAAGCCAAAACAGGCCCCTCCTCGGTTTCTTATTGGGAAACCCAATGCTCCGTAGGAAAAATTAGCTGTCCATTTAGTGAGTGACGAATTTGCACCTTTAAATTGAGAATATAAATAACTGCCACCTACCTCTAGCGATGTTAATTTGATTAGAGCGTAGGCTGCAGGATTACCGGCATTGATAAAAATGGGCATAGTACTATCTGGTTTTAGGGCAATGTAGGCCCCTCCCATGCCAATATTATGAGCAAAAGTAGGTTGATTAAGATCTCCTAATGCATATCGCGAATAAGGACTAAACGTATTTGTTTGCGATAGCGCAAAAAGAGGAATTAAAAAAAGTAGGATGTATTGGAATTTTTGGTTCAAAGGTTATAGTTTAAAATGGAGTTTAAGCCGTAAAGTAAAATATTTTGGTTGGTAAAGAAACGACTTTTAAGTTGTTTAGACAAGTAATTGGCATTGCCCCCGGTTATAACAATTTGTAAATCTTTATAAAGCGCATGATACTGCTCAATCATTGATTTTACTTCGCATACAGCTCCTATCAATGCACCGCTTAGAATAGATTCCTGAGTAGTTTCACCCGTTAATTTTTCATAATTTTTGTCAAATTCAATTAATGGTAAGGCATGGGTAAAATGATTTAAAGCTTTTAAACGCATGTTTAATCCGGGAGAAATGGCGCCTCCTAAATACTCGTTATCCGCATTTACAAAATTGTATTTAATGCAAGTGCCTGCATCAATAGTAAGTACATTTTTATTGGGGAATAAAGTATAGGAGCCTACTGATGCAGCAATTCTATCAGACCCCAAAGTACTAATACTTTTGTACAAATTTTTTAAAGGTATTTTAGTGTTAGAGGAATAAATTAGTGCTTCGATTTTTTTCGGCAACTTCTCCAATATTAAATGATGTTGATTGGTGACAGAGCAGATAATGCTATTATTGATGTTATTTTGATTTAAAATAAAATCTGTGAGTTCTTCATCTGAGTTAAAAATATAACTTTTAATCAGCTCATTTTTGTTAAAAACAGCTGCTTTTATGCTTGTATTACCAAAATCTAAAACTAAATTCATTTATGTTAAAGGTAATGCTAAAAGCTCTATATGTCAGAGATTTAAGAATTTTTTACAAAAATTTTGCAATACAAATAAATTATGTATTTTTGCACCCCAGTTTATTACTTAGTATTAAATTGGCTCAAATATCTTTATGATATTTACGGTGCCCTAGCTCAGTTGGTAGAGCAAAGGACTGAAAATCCTTGTGTCACTGGTTCGATCCCAGTGGGTACCACAAACAGCATGATAAAAACCCCGTCAAACTACTCCGTTTGAAGGGGTTTTTTGTTTTCTAAACAGTTTTATGGCATTTGTTTACATTTTATATTCTCAAAGCACTGATACTTTTTACATCGGTAGTTGTAAGGATTTAAAACAACGACTTTTAGAACATCAGGAAAAAGTATTTGAGAAAAGCTATACCAGCTATATCGATGATTGGAATTTATATTTTTCAATTGAC
This sequence comes from Bacteroidota bacterium, assembly GCA_033763945.1. Classification (GTDB taxonomy): domain Bacteria; phylum Bacteroidota; class Bacteroidia; order B-17B0; family Aurantibacillaceae; genus Aurantibacillus. Next base: position 161,610 of record JANRJN010000008.1, read on the forward strand.
AACATTGACTATTCCTTGGCCAGAAAAATCGAACTCCACATAAAGAGAATGAAAAGCAAGAAATATTTGGAGAATATTAAAATGTATCCTCAGATTGCACATAAACTAATTCTAAAATATTCCCAATCCTAAAATTCCGTTGTCACTGGTTCGTCCCGATAGCTATCGGGACCAGTGGGTACCACAAACAACATGATAAAAACCCCGTCAAACTACTCCGTTTGAAGGGGTTTTTTGTTGTTACTACACATTCGTTTATTAGAACCGTCTCCCGATCCCGATAGCTATCGGGACCATCGGGAGCGAAGGAGCGACAGCGGATGAAGCAATCTCTCTCCGTTATAAACAACAATGACTAATAGAACCGTCATTGCGAGGTACGAAGCAATCTCTCTCCGTTCTCAAATAGATTGCTTCGTCATTCTTCCTCGCAATGACGTGCTAAAGGTTTCGTGCTAAGTAACAAGCATGAATTCGGAGCGTCATTGCGAGGAACGCGCAGCGTGACAAAGCAATCTCTCTACGTCCTAAACCAGGTTGCTTCGTCATTCTTCCTCGCAATGACGTCCTAAGTAACAATGACGGTTTTAATGAACAAAACTTTCCCTTACATTTGTTCCCCATGAACCGCATCGACAGAGTTACCGCCATCTTAATTCATTTGCAATCGCGCAGAGTTGTAAAGGCAAGCGACCTGGCCGAACGATTTCAAATTAGCTTACGTACCGTTTACCGCGATATCCGAACCCTTGAAGAAGCCGGAATCCCGCTTGTGGGTGAAGCCGGTGTGGGTTATTCCATCATGGA
>JANRJN010000009.1:0-29909 GCA_033763945.1 Bacteroidota bacterium
GCAATTATTAAATCTTTGGGAACAAGAAATTAAACAGCGTACAAAGGATAGAAGTTTTCGCTACATCATTACAGGCAATCTATTACAAGCCTTTGGTTCGGAGAGTGGAAAATTAGTTAGCTATACCACTATGGAAGGGCAAACAAAGAAAGGAATATTAATGCCCGAAGAATGGCAACCAAAAGAACAAAGTGAACGCAAAATTGATGTGCCGATTATCAAAGCCTTACCGATATTAAAATCGCTTTCTAATGGCTCTGCTTTATATGCTTCAAATGAAATTGCCTTTTTTAGCACAGCGGATAAATACAGAGTAATTGTACCGCTTGCTCGTTCTCGTGGTGGGGATATTTATACGGACAAGGATTTAATGGCATTAGTCGATAAGGGCTTGTTTGAGAAGTCCTCAGATAAAATGGCTGCTTATTTACCTAAAGAGAATGTAGAAGCCTTTGCAAGCATTTTACAAAGTAAGTTCGGGGTAAGTGTTTCAATCAGTCCTAATCAATTGAGTTTAGTAAAAGACGTGAGCGTAAAAATCAGCACTCGTAAAAAAATAGAACTTCCACCCGAACCCAATGACAATGAAACAGAACGCATCCGCATTTTAGAACTGGAAGCAGAAGCTCTCATTTTAGAACTTGAATTACTTGCAGCTTAATTATTACCAACCCATAAAATACTCGCAAATGATAAACATAAACAACTATCAAGACACCGTAAAAACCCTTGACTATTCAACACTACCAGCTACTTACTGGAAAACCCATCAGTTTATTGAGAAAGCAACTGAAAATTACACGAATTGGAACGCTTACAATTCTAATGAGGGTATTAAAAAATTAATGGATGCGTACTTTGTAAAGCTGGATGAGTTTTTACAAAAACATTCACAACCGCCTCACAAAGTAGGTGATAAGGTTACTGTGGTAAAAGTCGGCAAAAGCAATATTGTGTTAACGCCCGAACAAGAAAAACAGTTCATTAACAATCAAACTAAGAAGCAACAAAAGCCACAAACTACTATCCAAGATAATGCTGAAGATGAACTGGATTTTTCTTTTGTGGAGCGTATTCCCGAAGAAATCAAATTTATCAAACGTTTCCTTTCGTTAAATGGTAAGAGAAAAACGAAAGAGGATTTGTTACGTTTTATCAATGCCTTACACCGAGCTATCGTTGAAAAGAAAATTCGTAAAGCATCGCCTTATGCTAAACAAATCGAGTACATACAAGAAAAATTAGTACTTCGTTTTAATGAGATGACTAAACCTCAAACCATTGAGATTAACGAAAAAACACGATACGATTTTAAAAACTTAGTTCTACAAGAACGTGTAATGCCCTCTGTGATGTTGATTAAACGATACATCGCTTTAAATGGAAGATATGGTGTAAAGGACAAGGCGCAATTGCTTCTAAATGCGATGGAGAAAGCAGCTAAATTAAAGAAAATCACTAAGAGTGATAAGTATAACAAATTGTTAGACCAAATGCACGCCAACTTATCTATTTACATCCGTAGTAAAACACAAAAGATTTTATCAATTCCTCAAACGGAATTAAATGGCTTAAATGGTGTCTTAGGTTGTGGTTGCGAAATGAATGGTATTGATGAGGAACAGGCTGAAGTAAGTTGTTTGGAAAATGATACAACACCGGTTAAACCATCCTTGCCAAATGGTATCATGTCTAGTATGGATTTTAGTAAGGTGCAATTTAAAACACTTGGTTTTGTTGGTAAGTACCGTAAGTTAATCGGCGACCCAAGCAAAGGTTTTTCTGTTATGGTTTACGGAAAGCCTAAAATGGGTAAATCCTTTTTATGTATTGATTTTGCTGGTTATTTGGCTCGTAATCATGGTAAGGTATTATATATTGCTCGTGAGGAGGGATTAGATTTTACCTTACAGGAAAAACTAAATAGTAAAGATGTTGCTCATCCTAACTTATACGTAACTGGAAGTATTCCCGATGATTTAACACCGTATGAATTTATCTTTTTTGATAGCGTTAATAAATTGGGTTTATCGAGTACTGATTTGGAAGCACTTAAACGCAATAATCCTGGAAAATCGTTTATTTACATCTTCCAAACTACCAAAGAGGGTAATTTTAGAGGGGCTAATGAATTTCAGCATGATGTGGATGTGGTTATCCAAGTTCCCGAAAAAGGTTTAGCGGTGCAGAATGGAAGGTTTAATCAAGGTGGAGAAATGCGGATATTTGAGGAATAATAACTTATTGACAAATGAATTATAACAATATTACCAAAAAAATCCTTCCTTAATTGAAGGATTTTTTTACTTTTAAAGCAATTTCTTTTATGTAGAAATTGTAAATATTAAATCGTCATAAAAAATTTTAAAATGGCAAAAAAGAAAAGAATTTCAGAATTCACATCATATATCTACATTAAGCAAGAACTTGCAAAACTTGGCTGGAATACTAAAAACCCTGCAAGGAATCCAACGGGAGAAGTATATACACAACAAGAGTGCTTAGACCAAGACGAAATAAAACTCCGCTTGATTCGTCAAAAACCAGAATATGTTGTAAAACTGGAAGAAGATAAATTTTATATTATAGAAGCTAAACCAACTCTTGACGAAATTGACGTTGCCTTTTCAGAAGCAAAAAAATATGCTGAACAAATTAATAAAAGTAAAACAATAAAAGCAGTTGTAATTTCTGGCGTAGCTGGTAATGATGAGGATGGATATTCTGTTAAAAGTGCATATTTAGAAGGGAATAAATTTAAAACTGTTAATTATCATGGAAGAGAAATAACAAGTTTAGTATCAAGGGAAATTTCATCACAACTTCTTTCTCATAAAACTGCATCTATTCCTGAGTTGAAAATTGACGAAAAGCAGCTATTAAGAGTTGCAGAAAGAATAAATGAAGTACTTCATGCTGGTTCAATAAATAAAGACGAAAGAGCCTCAGTTATGGCTGCATTGCTTTTATCAATGGTTGATGACACAAGACCAAACTATAATGCAAATCCAATAGTCTTTGTAAAAGACATCAATAATAGAGCAGAAGATGTTTTATTAAATAATAGCAAAAGAGAATTTTTTAAGCATATTGAAATAAAATTACCAAGTAATAAAGATGCCCAAGTTAAGTACAAAAATTCTTTAGTAACAACGATGTTTGAGCTATTGAAAATCAATATAAAAGCAGCAATGAATAGTGGCTCTGATGTTCTTGGTCAATTCTATGAAGTTTTTCTAAAATATGGAAATGGAGCAAAAGATATAGGAATTGTTCTAACACCAAGACATATAACTCATTTTGTGGCTAGAGTACTCAATATTACTCATAAAGACATTGTCTATGACCCAACATGCGGAACGGGTGGTTTTTTGGTAGCAGCATTTGACCACGTTCGTGAAAATTCTACCAAAGGACAATTGGACTATTTTAAGAAACATAAAATTTTTGGAATTGAACAGCAACCTAAAGTAGCATGTTTAGCGATTGTAAATATGATTTTTAGAGGTGATGGTAAAAACAATATTGTAGACAATGATTGCCTTTCTCAATCTTTAATCAAAACGAGATTAAATGGAGAAGAAACGGCTGAATATATTCGTCGAGAGAAGCACAATGACAAACCTGCTGTAACAAAAGTTCTAATGAATCCACCTTTTGCTTTAAAAGATAAAGACGAAAAAGAATTTAATTTCGTTCAACATGCTTTAGAACAAATGGAAGATGGAGGAATGCTCTTTGCAGTTTTACCACTATCCGTTATGCTCAAAGGTGCGGCTTATAAAACTTGGAGAAAAAATCAATTATTAGCTAACAACTCTCTTCTATCGGTCATTACATTTCCAGAAGATTTATTTTATCCTGTTGGAGTAAATACTTGCGGTATTTTTATAAAGAAAGGTTATCCACATAAACCTAATCAACCAGTGTTATGGGTAAGAGCAATGTACGATGGATACGCTAAATTAAAAGGAAAAAGGCTTCCTGATATTAGAGTGTCAAATTTGATAGAAAAAATCGAAACAGACGTTAAAAATTTCCTACAAGATACTTCAACAAAAATTAAACCTCGCCCCGAATTTATTAAAATTTGTCCTATTGATTTTTCTGATTCTGCACTTGAACTTACCCCAGAAGTTTATCTTGATAGTCATACTCCAACTTTAACAGAAGTTTCAAATGATATGGAACAACTACTAAGAGAATATGTAGCTTTCTTAATTAGAAACAAAAAAGAGGAAGAAATCAATGGCTAATATCACAGATTTATTTGATGTAATAACCGCACATTCTAAAGCGTATAGTGATTATACAACTGGTAAAGTTGCATTTATTTCTAATGGCTTTTATAATAATGGGGTTATTGGATATGTTGAACCTTACGATAATAGTAAAGTTTTTAATCAGCTTGGAATTTGTGTTTCCGCCTTTTGCGAAGCTACTGTTCAACGTCCTCCTTTTTTACCAAGAGGAAATGGTGGAAGTGGGCTGACTGTTTTAATACCCAAAAAAGAAATGGATTATGATGAACTCCTTAATTATGCGAGTTTAATTAATACATTCATTAAGTGGCGTTATTCCTACGGTAGGATGGTAAATAAAGAAAGACTTAAAAAAGAGTCTATTCCTGACTTGAAGCAAATTAATAAATTATACTCTAATAAAATTGATTCTCTATTTCCTAAAGAAAAGAATAAAATTATTAAGACAGATTCTATTAAATTAAAACCATTTTCAATAACAACTTTGTTTGATTTAGAGCATGGAGACTTCCATTCATTAAATGATTTGGATGAGGGTAATTATCCAACCATTTCAAGAATTGAATATAACAATGGTATAGCTGGCTATTACTCCAAGCCTGAAAATGCAATGTTATACGAACCATTGACGTTGACAGTTTCTACTGTAACTGGAGATTGTTTTTTACAATTAGATAAATATATTGCAACAGATAATGTTGTTGTTTTGACACCTTTAAGACCATTTGAAATTGCAACTTTGTTTTTCGTTACCATGATGGTAAATAAGGAGAAATGGAGATGGATGTATGGAAGACAATGTTATAAGACCAAATTTGCATCTACTATCATAAGTTTGCCTGTAACAGATAAAGGTGAGATTGATGAAAAAACCATAACTTCAATAGTAAGTTCGAGGTGGGGATGGGCATTCATTAATTCATATATACGAAAATATATAAAATAGAAAGTCAGTTAGTTCTCTATTCAATAGTTTATTGTTTGAGTATCGTTAGTTACAAAAATATTAATCAAAGTAAATAATTGTAAATTAAAATTAAAAGGGTTATTTGAATGCTAAATAACCCTTTTTTATTACGAGCATATTTTACGTAAATCTTCTAAAATTCGGTTCGAATTTGCTCGGCTCAGTTCCACACCTCTAAAAGAAAAAGCTGCTTTAACTTGGCAGCTTTTTTTATTAAATTACGATGATATCATTCATAAGAATGAATGATTTAGATTGCGTTAAGATTTCAGTTCAATATTACCTTTAAACTTAGTTAGAAAATATTTAAAACATGGGAAATATCGATTTAAAAAAAGCAAGTGTTAGTCTTATGGAGGATGGTATTATTCATATTCATATCAAAGATCAAAGCGAAATTGAATTATCGGATGCTGTACTAATTTTTGAAGCAATGGAAAAATTATGTGGAGGAGAAAAACATCCTGTATTAATTGATGCTGGAGAGTTTAGCAGTATTGATAAGGAGGCAAGAATGTTTGCGGCATCTATGGAAAGTAATATATTTACTCTGGCAGATGGTATTGCCTATTTAAATTTGGCTCAAAAATTATTGGCAGAGTTTTATTTAAAAAATAACAAGCCAGTTGTACCTACTAAAGTATTTTCTAATAGGCAAGACGCTATAGTTTGGTTAAACGAAATTGCCCAAAAGGTAAATTGATTATTTTTTTGTGCTTTTTAAGACAATTAGTTACTACTTTTTTAACTAGAAAAATGTTAATAATTAAAAAATATATGTGAGGTAAAACCTTAATTCGTAATGTAGATTAGTAGAAATAATTTTTGTTATGATGGATTTAAACTCAAATCAAAAAAGTAAAAAAACTACTATTAGCTTACCCGAAGCAAAACTAATAGATGTGCCTATCAATATCGAAAAACTTCACAAAAAAGCATCTAAAAATAACAATCAAACTAAGTCTACTGACATAGATAGGAGTAATGGCTTAGAGTTTTTGTATTGGTAAAATAGTTTTACTTGTAATATACAGGGTCTCCTGTAATCGGTTCAATATCTTTTTTAAACTTTTCAATTATGTTTTGCTCGTTTATAGTAACTGGGTTATAAGCTTTTGCAACTTTTTCCATTACTTTAATAAACGTGGCTTTCAGCTCAGGACTTAAGTAATGACTATTAACTTGTATCTGTTTCATGGCACTATCATAAGCATCTTGCAAAGAAGTTTTATCTCTATCCATAATCTGAAAAATAATATCAGACACGTTAAAATTATAATCTTTGCATCTTAATTCTGCTTCAACTAGGTTATGAAACTTCAAACGTTCCTCCTTTTGTATTTCGCCGTCGGCAAGTGCAACGGCATAAGCTAATTCGCCAATGGCATAATGTAAATTTTCTAATGCTGTCATAATAATTTATTTATACTACTAATTTCGTTTTTAAAACATATAGTAACCATGAGTTCTATCAACTGATAAAGTGATTATTATTATGGTAGAGATAGTAATAAAGAGTTGTTAGAAATCTAGTATATTAGAAATAAGTAATACACCTCCAACTCCAAACCCTGCACCTGATAAAAAAAGAGTCCAATCGCGATGTTTAACATTAAAAATTTTTATTAATAAAAAATATAACAACATAATTACTAAAACAACTACTAGCTGCCCAAACTCAATGCCAATATTAAAGGCAAATAATTGTTTTACAATATTTACAGAGTTGCCTAACATAAATTTAAAATTATTAGCAAAACCCATACCATGTATAAAACCAAAACATAAAGCAATGATATAATTTTTAAATACTTTTTTATCGAAAGTTTTTATACCATCGCTTTGTTTAGCTATAAGGTTGGTAATGGCCGTAATTACAATAGTAGCAGGAATTAATATTTCTACAATTTTAGCTGGGATAAAAATTATATCAAGTGCCGATAGAGCAAGCGTTGCAGAGTGGCCAATGGTAAAGGCTGTAATGATTGTTAACACTTTTTTCCACTCTTGAATTTGAAAAAGAGCACATAGAACGGTAATAAAAAGTATGTGGTCATAGGCACCAAAATCAATAATGTGGTTCCAGCCCATTTTTACACTATCCCAAAATCCAAACATTGCTTAAAAAACTATTTTGTCGCTAATATAATCCTTATTAAACAACCACATTTTTTGAGTGCTAAAAAAATTCACAATTACCATATTGCTTTGATTGGGAAAATATTTTATTAACATGGTGTTTTCAACTTCAAGCTTTTTATTCCCTTTTGCAGATAGTTCCGTTATAGGAGCAGTAAAAATAAAGGAGTTTTTATCATCTTCATTCACTCCTTTTTTAAACTTTATTTCAATTAACTTATTATTAATTTTAAAATGAATATAAGTGTTAAAAAATTTGCTAACAAATGACAGTTGTTCTTCGCCATTGTAAAAGGTATATAAATTGTAACGTGAATTAAATTCTTGATTAAGGCAATTTTGAAAATCATCACGAAATACTTCAAATTCTAATACATACTGTTTTTCAGCATCGCTATATAATAATCTGGTACTTGTTGCTTTTAATGGATGAATAGAATGAAACGAAACAAAAACCAACCAAAAAAAAATAAGACCAAGTTTAAATATAAGTTTACACATTATATTTATCGTTCAACTATCAGTTTGTAGGTATATAGCTTACGAGTATGAACACGCAAGTAATAAACACCTGCAGGTAAGTCGTTATGCATTAACGTGTAGCTGCTTCCATTAGTGTTGGTTGATAAAAAAACAGTTTGCCCTAATTCGTTTAAAAGTTCAACTTTATCTATTGGATAATCAGATTGAATAAACGATTTATCTTTTGATGGATTTGGGTAAAGAGTAACACTGCTTTCCATTTGTTTTCCGTCAAATATGCCAACTGCACTATTTGTGCTTACAATTCTAAAATAACAGCGATTAGAAACTTCAGTGTAAGAGTCGTTTGTAAACATTACAATAAAATACTTTCCAATACCAACAGTTGGTTGAGGTGTAACATTTAATGGAATTGTATAAGTTCCTTGTGCTGTGCCTCCAAAGTAAGTATAACTAATATAAGGTATAGCTAAATTGCCTGTATTTGGACTAGTAAGAGTATCATAAATACCAAACCAGTCTTTGACAATGCCAGGTGCATCTGTCCAGGTGGCGGTTATGTATTCGCCAATATTGTAAACAGATTTATTAATCGTTAGCTGAGTAATTGTATCGCCAACAGAAAAAAATACACGCTGACCAGGCTCATTATTGCCATTTTTTAAAAAGTAATTTGTAAAATAATAACCTTTTGGTAAACCTGTAAAAGTGCGTGTACCTGCAGCACCTGTTGTAAATTGAAACTGCTGTGGAGCATCAATACCAGGAACTTTACCCATTTTATAAACCCTTATTACATCTAAAGAAAATCCGGGTGCTGCTGAATAAGAAATAATTACCGGTGCACCAAGCGCGTAGGTACTAGAATTAGTTGCAACCGTTGGTGTAGGTCCAACATAAAAATAAATGCGAGGTGCAATTTCGGTATAACCATTAGCAGTAAAATATGCAGCAAAATATTCTTGTGGTGTATTAACCGTAAAATTTCTAACACCAGCCGAGCCCGAAGTATATGACCAAGTAGTGGAAGCTGGACCGCCAGGTGTTTGTCCAACTTGGTAAATTCCAATCCAATCTTGAGGAACATTTGGTCCGTTAGAGTAGGTGATGTTTATTTGCTCTCCTGTAGCATAAATAGATTTGTTTGCTATTATTTGAGGTGTTCCACCAGTACTACCTGCAACAACAAACGAATCTATAGGACTCCAGTTACTCCAATTAAGGTTACGGTCACGATGTCTTACACGTACATAATGTAAACCGTTTACTACATAATTTGAAGTCATGTTTAAGTTTAACAAATTTACTCCTAGGTTAAGATTTGCGCTACTATCTGGCGAGCCAGCAGAACCAAAAAGATTTTCATAATCGCGAAGAATGTCTTTTTCTAATGAAGCAAAGGTGTTGCTTTGTGAAATTTGAAATTGTGTTGAGTTGAGTAATTCGCCAACACTGGAAGAAAATGATGAACATGTAATAGTAGATGGAAAAGTGATGGTATTAGAAATTGGTGCCAAAGTTGGTGTTACAGGAGCAGTCTGGTTTTTATACCGGTGAAATTCATCAACAAGTTTATTATCTCTCCATCCATAAATACTCCCAATTGAGTATGTTTCCGCATCCATTTTATCAGCAGCAACGTCAAACTCTAAAATAGTGTAAGCCCATTGCGAAAGAGTTTTTTGTACATCGTCAAAATCTGTTTCAGTACTCATATTCCAGTATTGATCCCACGCAGTACCACCCGAAATAATGTTATATACAGGGTCGTTTTTTAATTGACCACGTGAATAAATATGGTGATGGGCTCCAACATGCATAACGTATTTAGAATAGCTTTTCATCAAAGGCATTGCAGTGTTTCTAACCCAAGTTGAAATATCACCAACATATTGTTCAGCCTGATATGGCTTATGGCTCAGCGAAATTATCCACTTAACACTGGCATCTGAATTTGCGGCATTTAAAACATTTTGCAACCAAGCATATTGGGTAGTATTACTACTGCTGTGTTCGCTTGTAAGGCTTAAAAATAAAACCGGGCCAGCCTGTAGTGCGTAATAGTTTTCTGTGCCGGAATTAATGCCCTGGTATGGAAGTGTATCTAAATAAAAGTGATTGTAGTATGAATTAATACCCAGTGTTCCATAAAGTTCATGGTTACCAACTGTTGTTTGAATTGGAATGTAGGGAGATAATAGTTTGTTTTTATCAAAATGTACCCACTCATAATGGTCAAGTGTGCCAACATCTACCTGATCGCCAACCATAAAGTTAAGTGCTATGTGGTCAGAAGGATCACCACCCCATTTTTGTTTTATTTTACGTTTAGCAGCTGATACTAAAGAATCGAAACGTGGTTGGGATTTAATTTGATTATCGCCCATTAACAAAAAACGAATTTTGCCACCGGCAGTTGCTGCATTGCCGGGCAATGGGAGTGTTTTAAATGAATAAACTGCTGATTGCTGCGAACCGGTAGTGATTCTGTAGTAATATTTTGTGTTTGGAGTTAAACCATTCAATTTTACTGTATGATAATAATAATTATTACTATAACCGGCATCTGTCCATATTTGATTAAACCCATTCACAGAACTAGTTAACGCACTTGAACTTAAACCATACTCTAACAGAGATTGTGAATTTGAGCTCGTTTTCCAGGTTACATAAACCGAATTGGGTTTAATAGTTTGTAAATAAGGATAAAGTGCCTGAGAGAATAATTTATGGGTAAAAAAAATGGCTACAAAATAAATAGCAAAAACAAGAAGATTTTTATTTTTCATATATTAAAGGAGAAATTAATTGTTTGTAAAAATATTAAACCAAATTTGATTTTGGGTTAATTTTTCGTTAAATCGTATTAGATTGTAAAAAAATACTAAAAAAGTAACAAATATGAAACTTTTTGTTAATGTTTAATTTACAAAGAATAGAAGTAGTAAAATGATAAATAAAACTATTTTTTAAGAAGATAACCTTTTTCTAAAGTAATGGTTTCCTTAGTACTTGATTTTAATTCAATTTTTTCTAAAATATCTTTAAAGCCTTTTTTCTTTACGCTTAAATTATAGTTACCACTTTTTAAGGTAAAAAAGTATTCTCCATTTTCATTAGTAATAGTAGACCCAATTTGTGTACCGGCATCGTCGGTAATTATAATTTCTACTTCAGGAATTCCGTATCCCTCAAATCCGTCACGAATAGTACCTTTTAAAATGCTTAATCCGTTACCAGCTTTTTTCTTGCCATCTTTTTCTAAAATGGCATAATCTTTTAAATCAATTTTATAAATATCGCTCTCTCCTAATCCACCTTTACGTTCACTGCTAAAGTAGGCATATTTAGCATCGGCACTAATTGTTAACTGACCTTCTTTTGCTGCACTGTTAATAGGATAACCTAAGTTAACCGGTTCGCTCCATTTGCCATTTTCGTAAACCGTTTTAAAAATATCATAACTGCCCATGCTTCCTGGCCCATTACTACAAAAGAACAATGTTTTGCCATCAGGAGCCAAAAACATACCGCCTTCGTCAAATTCAGAGTTTACTGGTTTACCAATATTTACGGGCTTACCATACTCTTTTTTATTTATTTTGTCAACACTGTAAATATCACTTCTTCCTAAGCCTTTATCACGCTCGCTAAAGAAAAATAATTTTTTTCCATCAGGAGAAATGCAGGCACCGCCTTCCCAGTAGCTGGATGCGATTGGTTTTCCGATTGGCTCAGGGGTCCGCCACTTGCCATTATTTACTTTACTAATAAAAATATCTCCACCAACACTTTCTTTATCGTTAATGTCATTTTTATAAATAAAAATTTGTTTACCATCGGGTGAAATACTTGTGCACGCATCGTGTGCCTTTGTATTTATTGAGCCTGGAACTTCGTCAGCTTTTCCAAAATTTTGTTTGGTAGAATCGTAATTAGCAATATAAATATCTTCAAAGTATTTTCCATCACCTTCAATGTCCACTTCATCGTTAGTGCCTTCCGGACGGCGTGTTGTAAATACCAATTTACGACCATCGGCAGTAATACAGGGGTTTTTATCGTCGTATTTACTGTTAATATCCGGACCTAAGTTAGTAATAACAACATCAATAGGATTTGCGATAAATTTTTTTGCATTTTGGCATTGACTTAAAAACACGTCTGCATCCTCATTACCTTCCTTATCTGTGTTTGGTAAAGATTTATAAATATTAAATTCTTCAATGGCTTTATCGTAGTCTTCTTCTATTTGATAAATTTTACCCAAAGTTAAGTGCGATTCTGGTTTAACGCCATTTACTTTGCTTATGGCTTTTAATAAATACTCCTTTGCTTTGTCGGTTTGTTTTAAAATAAAATAACATTGACCAATATAATGCAATATGCCTGCATTGTCAGGGTGATTTTTTTCCATTTCACGAAAATCATTTAAAGCACCAACGTACTTCCCGCCTAACATCTTTTGTTTGGCAACAATCATTTTAGCTGTTAAACCGGCATCGGTAAACACATTACCTTTTTTATCTTTTTGTGAAAAAGAAGATAGAGTGGAAATAAAAATCAGAGTAAATACAACTATTCTCATATTCAATAAACTGTTTATAAAACTCTAAAATACAATAAATATTTTATTTAAGAAGTTTTAAAATGCATTAAACGGCTTTTTTATTTAATATTGTATAATGATTACCTATACCTTCTTAGCTATAATTGTTGTATTTTCTATTTATTGTTTTAGTAATAGGGGGGCAATGAATAAGTATTTATTCCACCCATATTCTATTCATCACAATAAGGAGCATTATCGTTTTTTAACACACGCCTTTATTCATGGAGATTATATTCATTTAGCCTTTAATTGTTTGGCTCTGTTTAGTTTTGGTAATGCTTTAGAAGAACATGTGTTCCCTTATTATTTTGGCGATAAACTTGGTAAACTATATTACATATTATTATTTACCGGAGGAATTTATGCGGCATCTATAACCGAATACATTCGAAATAAGAATAACCCAGATTATTCCTCTCTAGGTGCAAGTGGCGCCATTTCATCCATTATGTTTTGTTATATTATGGTGAGTCCGCTCAGTCAAATCTCATTGTTCTTTTTTCCCATGCAAGGTTGGATTGCTGGTATTTTGTTACTTGGGGTAAGCTATTATTTGATTCGCAGAAAAAAAACTACAAGTTATAATGATAACATAAGTCACGAATCGCATTTTTGGGGCGCCTTGTTTGGTGTGGCTTTTATTTTGATTTTAAAACCGGAAGTATTTAAAAATTTTATCACAAAAATTTTAGGGGTATTTTAATCTTCAACAAATGTTATTGCTTCGAATAGTAATTTCTACGAAGTTTGAGAACGAATTGAGAAATAAATTTTTATGTTCTCGAAATAATTTTTGTTAGAGACGAACAAAAATTTACTCGAACTGACTATAAAAATTAATGTTTAAACTTAAAAATTACAAAAAGCATAAACAAAACAGGCAACGAACTAAATACCATACCTAAATAACCTTTTGGATATTTTTCTAAATCGTAAAAGTATTTAGCGTTTAAATAAATGTTTATGCCAGAGGCAATAAAACCCAATATAGCCAGAGCAATTCCAAAAAAAACGTATTGTATTTTATAAATACACGCTGCGGCAGCTATGCCAATTATTAAAGATAGGTAACCAGAAATGATATAAATAGATTTGAGATTCATTTTTTGTATTTTTAATGGAATTAATTTTTAAGTTATTTAAACTTGGCAAGTGTTGTATCAACTAAATTAGTTATTTCTAAAAAATTTGTGGTTAGTTCAATGGTTTTCTCTTCAAAACTTTCGAGGGTAATATATATCCATCCTTGCATTAATGTTAGAGGGCCAAATTTTACACTTACGTTTTCCCATTTATGTTCAAATTTCTTAAAATGCGTTCTAAAGACATCTGCAAACTTTCTACTTTCAATTGAATAGCCTTTTAAATGCCTTAATTTTAAAGCATGTATATTGTAAAATAGTTTTTGTTCTTTAAGGGTTAAATCGTTTATCCATAGCGAGAAAAAAATTCGAGATTCAGACTCTATAGGATTTTGAATATTATTTGACCAATTTTTTTTATATAGTTTTAAGAAAACAGAGTCTTGATAAAGACCAACTGAAATTTCAATTTGTTTTTTAATAAGAATTTTTTTGTCGATTCGGTTAGCAGCTTTTTCAAATTTTTTTAAGTAAAAAGCACTATCCATTTTTGATTAATTTAGTTTTACTGTAATTGCTTTATAAAATAGAATTTATAAAATTACTACTCTGCAAAATAATTCATTACCCTTCTACGAAGCTTGCTGGCATATACTTGACATTGGTAATCAGTGTGATTTTTGGTAGAGTTTATACATTTTCCATATTGGGTTATTCTGTACTTCATTTCTTCGCCCAATAAATTAAATAACTCTATAGCTTCAGAAAAATCAGCAGCATTATCCTTAATACGAGCAAAGTGATCTTCTAAACTATCTTCTAAAACAGTTTGTGGTTTAAAGCCTTTGCGTAAAGCTTTTAAATATCTGTCTCTAACAATAAAGGCTTCAGCACTCGAATTTAAGAATCGCTCCTTAATTTCCGGCGGCATATCGTAATCGTTTTCAAGCTCGTAGTTCCACTCGTCCTTATAACGATGCTCTAAATATAAATGCGGAGCAACAAACACGTGTTTCCAATCGATAGGATATTGCCACAAATTAAAACGACGAGAATTATTTCCTAAATCAACAATATTAAATGTTTTTTTGTTTGGTAGAACGCGACTACCGCGCCCAATCATTTGATGGTAAAGAGTTAATGATTTAGTAGCACGATTTAAAATGATGGTTTCTACTTCAGGTTCATCAAAACCAGTAGTTAAAATACTTACACTTGATAAAACACCATCTTTTGTATTACGGAACCATTCTAGAGTTTCCACACGTTCACGTTCACTAAATGTACTATCTAAATGCCTTACAGGGTAACCTTTCTTTTTAAAGGTTTCGTAAACAACCCTGCTTGTTAAAATACCGGCATTAAAAATTAACGTCTTTTTGCCTTTACCCAATTCCTCATAAGCTTCAATCAATTTACTTTGCATTAGCGCCTGCGTGTAAAGCATTTCGTGAGAACCTACTGTAAATTCACCATTATTACCTACGCGTAGTGAACTTAAATTTACATCGTACGAAAATGTTTGACCTTCGCACAAAAAACCTTGTGAAATTAAATCGCTAATGCTTTCGCCAACAATTAAACTATTATAGGTTTGATAGAGGGGTAATTTTTTGTTGCTACTTAATGGCGTTGCTGTTACACCTAAAATATTTACGTTTTCGAAATAATGAAATATTTTACGAAATGAGTTGTTGTGAGCCTCATCTACAATTACCAAACCAATATCTTCTAAAAACTGATCGTTTTCTTGCAAGCGGTTATTTAAAGTTTCTACTAAGGCAGTAAAACTCTGGTAGTGGCTTTGTTGCGGTAATTGTTTTACTTCACTATTAATAATTTTATTGCTAATACCAACTTCGTTTAAAACGTCTGAAGTTTGTTTACCTAATTCAATACGGTGAGTTAAAATTAAAACCTTACGGTTAAATTGTTGGATATAACGTTTAGCAATTTCACTAAAAATTATGGTTTTACCTCCACCGGTTGGTAACTGAAATAGGAGGTTAGCGTTAGGAGGAAGCTCTAATAGTTTATTAAAAATATTAGCTACAGCTTGTTCCTGGTAGGGGTATAATTTTCGAGGTTCAGAAGTAGCAGTAATGGTTTCGTCAATCATAAAAAATGCAATTCGCAAATATACTGCTAAAACAGAGCATTTAAAAGAAATACTTTAATAAATTGTTAAGTTTTAGTGCTTTTTATGTATTATTATAGCGTGTAGGTAGAACATTTTCCAATATTATCAAAATTCTTTTCAATCCAATTGTCACAGGCTTTGTAGCCCAATGTTTTTAAGTGCATTAAAAAATCCCAGTTAGTGTTTAGTTTACTGGATAAATTAAAGTTTGCGAGAGCGTTATTTGCGCTTAATGCATGCAGGTTTATTTTTTTAAATTTACCGTCATTTGTAAATCCTTTTTCTACTAAATCATTTATAAATTCTAAATGTTTTATTTCTAATGCTAACGATGAATTAAAACTAATTTCATTTACACGGTCTTTAATATCTTCAATATTATCAGGTACTTTTGAAATGATAAACGGATTAACTTTTACCAATAATATATCATCTGTACCTTCCGTGTGATGGGTTAAAGGACTTAATGGAGGATTGCCCATGTATCCACCATCCCAATAATATTCGCCATCTATTTCAACTGCGTCAAATAAATAAGGTAAACAAGCACTTGCCATTACAGCTTTCGACGTAATTTCGGTTGGCCCAAAAATTTTAGCCTCACATGTTTTTACATTGGTCGCACACACAAATAATTTTGGCGGCGATATTTTTTGTAACTCTTCAAAATCAATTAATTCGTTTAAAATTTTTTCGAGTGGATTTATTCCCAAAGGGTTAAACTGCTTTGGCGAAAGGGTTTCTGCGGTTACACTAAAAAATTTATACAATGGAGAATAATCCATATTTCCGGGACTCATGGCCTTATCAAACCAAGTAGGCTGTAGGATGGAGTTTTTACCAGCCTCTGATATTTTGTGCCAAAATTTTACTAATGTGTGCTTTGCTAAATTTCGCCCACCCTTACTTAAGCCATAAACCGTACAAACACCATTCATAGCTCCGGCACTGGTGCCACAAATTCCATCTATTTCAATTCTTGGTTCGTCCAATAATCGGTCAATAACACCCCAACTATATGCACCATGCGCACCTCCACCTTGTAGGGCAACATCTAATTTTTTTACTTCAGCCATGTTTTAAATATAATGATTATTTAATTATAATAGTATTTAACGGTGTTTGTTTTTACTTCTGTAACAATTAACAGCAATTTTAATAATTTTTGCTTTTCGTTTTCTAAAAAATTTCTTGAAAAATGTTCAATTATTGCAAAGTTTTTATCATTTGTTATTTGGCAGTTTTTGGTGAGTGTGTTTTTTTCAAAATAATGAATACTATTAGATACAGCAATAAGCAAAGGCTCATTTCCTGCGAAACGATTGTTTCTGTGTTCAGTTAAAATAGTTTTAAGAATATCTATTTCGCTTGAGTTTGTATAAGCAATTAATCTATAATTACTGTTTGGGGGTGGGACAAATAAATTCCAATTTTGATGAAAATAGGGATAAGAATAATAGGTTGAATAGTAACTAATTTTTGATGCACTGTTGCTGTTTTTTAATGCATAAACGGCTACAAATGAGAAGTGTAACAACAGAATAAGAAGTCCTGCGAAAAAAATAATTATTTTATTGGTATATTTAATATTCCTAATTTTACAATGTATGAAATAACGATGTTTCCAAAAAGAAACAACAATTAAAGATAATATGGTTATTCCATATTGCAATAAAAAAAATAAAAATCTAAATATGAAAATTAAAGTTACACTATTATTCGCATTTTTTTATTTGTTTGTTTGTGGGCAAACCAAATTATTAACTATACAAGATGCAGTTTTAAAAGGACGTACGAGCCTGGCACCAAAACGTTTACAAAACTTGGTGTTTGTTCCTAATTCAAATGTTTATTCATTTATTGATAACAGTACAATTTTTTTAAATGATAACGCTACAGCCAAAACTAAAACAAAAGTTGAATTAAGCGATTTGAATAAATCTTTAAAGACATTGAGTCTTGATACATTGACTGCAATGTCTGGAATTATTTGGAAAGACGAGTCTCAATTTAGTTTTACTACACCCAAAGGAGACGAAATTGTATATACTCCTGCAACATCAACAGGAGTTAAAAAAGAAAAGGCACCTGTTTTTGAAAATGCCGATAAATGTCCGGTAAATGATTTTATAGCTTACACAAAAGATAACAACGTATTTATTTATAAAGTTACACAAACTAGTCAGGTCACCAGAGATGGTTCTTATACATTAGAATATGGAACCGAAGATGTTCATAGAAATGAGTTTGGTATTAGCAAAGGAACATTTTGGAGTCCAAAAGGCAATTTCTTGGCATTTTATAAAATGGATCAATGTGATGTTGATGACTATCCAATTGTTGATTGGACAGCTTACCCGGCAAAAAATGTAAATGTAAAATACCCTATGGCCGGAAAAAAAAGTCATCAAGTAAGTTTAGGCGTTTATAATTTAGAAACAAAAAGTACCATTTATTTAAAAATAGATGGTCCTAAAGACCAATATCTTACAAACGTTGCATGGAGTTTGGATGAAAAATTTATTTATATGGCAGTTTTAAATCGCGAACAAAATCATTTTAAATTAAATGAATACGATGCTCAATCCGGGAATTTTACACGCACCTTATTTGAAGAAAAAGAAGAAAAGTATGTTGAACCGTTGCATCCAATAGAATTTTTAAAGGCTAGTCCTAATCAGTTTATATGGCAAAGTCGCAGAGATGGATTTAACCATATTTATTTATACGATATAAAAGGCAACGTTGTAAAACAATTAACCAAAGGTAATTGGGAAGTTAAAGACGTAAACGGATTTGATGAAAAATGTGAAAACTTGTTTTTTCATGCCAACGAACAAAGTCTGGTTAACCAGGATTTTTACAGTGTAAATTTAAAAACAGCTAAAATCACCAGATTAACCACAAGTAATGGCTTTCATATCTGTGTTTTAAATTCCAAAAGAGAATTTTTTATTGATAATTTTTCTTCGTGTTTTGTGCCAAGGGAAACAAAAATTATTAATATAAAGACATTAAAAGGAAACACTATTTTAAATGCAGAAAACCCAATTAAAGATTACAAGCTTGGAAAGTGGAATTTATTTACCATTAAAAATACCGAAGGCACCGATTTATATTGTCGCTTATTTAAGCCTGTAGATTTTGATAGCACCAAAAAATATCCGGTTGTTGTTTATTTGTATAATGGGCCACATTCGCAATTGGTAACAAATACATGGATGGCAAACGGAGAGTTATGGTATCAATATATGGCCGAAAAGGGTTTTATTGTATTTACGTTAGATGGCAGAGGAACTTCTCATCGCGGAAAAGCTTTTGAACAAGCAATACACAGACAATTGGGAACAAAGGAAATGGAAGATCAGATTAGTGGGGTAAATTATTTAAAAACACTGCCTTTTGTGGATGGCAATAGAATAGGGGTCCACGGTTGGAGTTTCGGTGGATTTATGACCACCAGTTTAATGACGCGTTACCCGGATGTGTTTAAAGTTGGCGTTTGTGGAGGCCCTGTTATTGATTGGAGTTATTACGAAATTATGTATGGCGAACGTTATATGGATACGCCACAAGAAAACCCCGAAGGCTATGCAAAAAATAATACATTAAATTATGTCGATAAATTAAAAGGAAAATTATTAATGATACACGGTGCGCAAGACCCGGTAGTAGTTTGGCAGCATAGTATGATGTATTTGAAAAAAGCGACTGAAAAAAATATTCAACTAGATTATTATGTGTACCCGGGGCATGAGCATAATGTGTTAGGTAAAGACCGAGCGCATTTAATGGATAAAATTTGTAATTATTTTATAGAGCATTTGTAGAACACTGATACTTAAGATTTAAAGATTTTTTTCTGAGTGAAACTTAATGTTCTTCGTGCCTCAGTGGTTCAACTAATCGAACTTCAACGTTTTTATGGGCGTTAATTTTGTTAAGATAAGCGTGGGTAAAAACAACATCAGTAGGCATGTTATAAAGGTCCCTATATTTAGTAGCAAAATATAAAGCCAGTTTATATCTATAACTACGTAATCTACGTAATAGGTGGCTCCATCCAATTTTACAATTTTTAAATAATATTGCAATAAACACATACTTAAACCTAAAATATTGCCCCATAGTAAACCACGACCAATTAAACGTAAACTAATAAACAAAAATATTTTTCGAACATTTACATTACTCATCCCCAAAGCTTTTATTAGGCCAACCATATTGGCGCGTTCTAAAATTAAAATCAGTAAAGCTGTAATCATATTTATGGTTGCAACAATAATCATTAAAACCACTATGATAATGCCATTAATATCTAATTTATCAAGCCAAATAAAAATATTAGGATAAATTTCCTTAACACTGCTTGTGGTGTAATTGTAACCCAAAATATCTTGCACTCGAACAATCGTTTCATCATTTTTTTCAAAATCATTTACTCTAATTTCGTAGTTAGCAACTTGAGCACTGTCCCAATAATTTAAACGTTGTATTTGTCGTAAATCCACAAAAGTTAAATTCTCATCAAAATCAGCAAAGTCGGTTTTAAAAATCCCACAAATAGTTAAGCTACGGCTTCGTTGCTCGTATTTAGTTATCATTGCATTCGCAGTACTATCAAACACCAAATGCTGACTAATAAAATAAATCAACAATTTTTGTTTTAGTTTTAACTCTAATTTATCAGCCAAACTTTTGCTAATAAGTATTTCTTTACTTGTTTCGCTTTTTGAGAAATTAGGAAGATGACCTTCGGTAAGATGAGCATTTAAAAAATCAAAATCATAATGTTGATTAACGCCTTTTAAAATAACACCTTCGTTTTGTATTTCAGTTTTTAATATTCCATTTTTAAAGGCTGTACCTTGTATGTGTTTAATGTTGCTTAATTTTGTAAGTAAATTCAAGGTGTCAACGCTAATTTTTATGGGTTCGGGTTCGTTGCTGGGATTAACGTTGATATTGCTTATTGCAATGTGTGTAGTTAAGCCGGTTATTTTATTTATAATTTCATGTTTAAAGCCTAATACAATGCTAATGGTTAAAAGCATTACAGATACCCCCAAAACTATGCCAATAATCCCTATTTTTACAATAGGTTTAGAGATGCTATTTTTGCCTTTAGCAGGATTAGTAATTTTATTAGCTATAAGTCTTTCTAAACTCAATAATTTATATGGTTAATTTTTGTAAAAATACTAATTTGATTGGCTTAGTAATTAGCTTGTTGGTTTTATTTTCAACCCTTAAAGGGCAGGTGCAAATTAAAGAGTACAACAATGTTACAATTGGTGCGCAACAGTTTGAAAATTATTTACCCAAATTGAAAAATAAGCGAGTTGCCATTATAACTAATATTACTGGAATGATTGGCAAAACAAGCATTGTAGATACGCTGCTAAAACTAGGCGTAAACGTAAAAAAGATATTTGGGCCTGAACATGGCTTTAGAAGCGATGCAGAGGCAGGAGATAAAGTAAGCAGTGGCATTGATAAAAAAACGGGACTACCAATTGTGTCTTTATACGGTTCCAATAAAAAACCAACCAAAGAGCAATTAGCAGATGTTGATGTTGTTGTTTACGATATACAAGACATAGGTGTGAGGTTTTACACCTATATTTCAACCATGTGTTATGGCATGGAAGCTTGCGCTGAAAACGGAAAAGAATTTATTGTGTTAGACCGACCAAATCCTAACGGTTTTTATATCGATGGTCCGGTTTTAAAACCCGAATTTAAAAGTTTTTTGGGGTTACATGCTGTACCAATTGTTTATGGCATGACCTGTGGAGAGTACGCACAAATGGCAAATGGCGAGGGTTGGTTAAAGAATAAAATTAAATGTAAACTCACTGTTATTCCTTTAAAAAATTATGATAGAACGGTAGCGTATTATTTGCCTGTAAAACCTTCACCAAATATTCCCAATGTGAATGCTGTTTTGCTTTACCCAAGTTTAGGTTTGTTTGAAGGCACAATTATGAGTTTAGGACGAGGTACCCAAATACCTTTTCAAGTTATCGGTCATCCAAACTTTTCAGATACAGGTTTTAGTTTTATACCGCTTCCAACAGATCTAAGTAAAGAACCAAAATATGTTAACCAAAAGTGCTATGGGTTAAACTTAAACGAGAGCAGTTATCTAAAACAACATCCTCAACAAATAAATTTGGAGTGGTTACAACTCTTGTTTTCAAAACTAAAACGGGATGATTTTTTTGATAAAAATTTTAATTACCATGTTGGAAATTCACAATTACAACAGCAAATAAAAACGGGTGTAAGTATTACTAATATTAAAAAAAGTTGGCAACCAGATTTGGAAAAATTCAAAAAAATCAGAAAAAAATATTTATTGTATAAGGATTTCAATTAAAAGTCAGTTCGAGTAAATTTTTGCCTGTAGCTTGCAAAAATTGTATCGAGAACTTTTTCATTTATTCACTTCTCGATACACTCCTTCGTCGCTACTCGAAGTGACTATATCTTAAATTCTCTCTTAGCTATTCCTTTTTCATCATTTTTTAACTCAATAGTATATTTTCCTTTAGCTAAACCTGCAATGGGAATATTTAAATTATAAACCTGATTGTTTCCTGCTAAAGTCCATTGCTTAATAATCTGACAAACCTCTATGCCTTTTTCATTTAATACATGAAGCGTTGTATAACATTCTTTCGAATTATCAAAATTCAATTTCCCGCGTAATAATGTTGGGAAGGTTTCCATTCGTCCACCGGCATAATTTATGGTTTTGGTTAAAAAGGTGTACCAGGGTATTTCTTCTCCTTTAATGGTTGCCACCAGATTTCTGAGTGGTAAAATCATAGTATCATTTGCTGAAGTTACATTTGCTGTATTTTTATTATCGCTAATAGCCCAAATGGCATTTTGCTCAACATCTTTATTAAAATTTGCCGCATTTAAATAGCGTGCTAAGATAACCAAATTACTATCCGCTAATTTATTTACATCGTACTTTGCACCAGTATTTGGTGAGTGGTTATTGGCCTGACAACAATATCCCTTTACTTCAATGTATTTATCCTCGTATTTTTTTAAAGAAACAAATTGTTCTTTTACTACTAAAATATCTTGATTTTTTTCATCAATAGAGTTTAATCTTCTGCCAGCTTCAACCAGTATTATTAACGAATCTGGGCTTAAATTTTTTAATTCCATTTTTATACAATAACCTTGATAGCCACCTAGGCTATGTACTCTGGCAGATACCAGTTTGTTATCTAAGGCTTTTTGTAAACTTAATTGTTGATGTTTGGCAACCAATTCAGTATTTAATATTAATAGGGCAATAATTATACAACGAATCATTTTATCCTCCTTTTACATAAATAATGTCTAATTTTTGTTTTGGTTACAATAAATATTTTGTACTTTTCAAACCTTTAACATAAGTTATGGATAGATTTAAAGGACTGATAGGAATAGTAGTAATTTTCGGAATTGCCTTTTTGTTATCAAATAACAAAAAACGGATTAACTACCGATTGGTGTTAAGTGGTTTGGGTTTGCAAATTTTAATTGCCGTGTTGGTTTTAAAAGTAGAACCTATTACCCGTTTTTTTGCAATGTTAGGTCGTGGAATGGGTAAAATTGAGCAGTTCGCAGCGCAAGGTGCCAGCTTTGTTTACGGTAATATTATTATTGATACACACACTTCAAACGGTAATCAAGGTTTTGGTGCACCACATACATTTGTTTTTGCCTTTAGTGTTACTGCAACAATTATTTTGGTATGCGTATTGGTAGCCATTTTATATCACATTGGCATTATGCAGCGCATTGTATCTGTTATTGCCCGTGCCATGAATTTTATTATGCGGGCTAGTGGGGCAGAAGCATTAAGTAATATTGCCAGTGCATTTGTTGGTCAGGTTGAAGCACAAGTAATGATTCGACCATATTTACCAACAATGACAAAATCGGAATTGCTGTCGTCTATGGCAGGAAGCATGGCGTGTATAGCCGGTGGAATATTAATTGTGTACGTAAACATGGGAGCCAAAGCCGAGTATTTGATAACTGCCAGTTTAATGGCAGCACCGGCAGCGTTAATTATTTCTAAAATTATTTATCCTGAAACAGAAGAATCAAAAACAAAAGGGAAAGTAACATTGGAAATTAAAAAAGAACATACCAATTTAATCGATGCAATTTCTCATGGTGCGGGAGACGGAATGAAAATAGCCATTAACGTAATAGCGATGTTGATTGGCTTTATTGCATTGATTGCATTTGTAAATTATTGTCTGGGAAAAATTTATATCGGTCCTAATGAAGTGCTTTCGCTAGATTATATTTTTGGAAAGGTATTTTATCCTTTAGCTTGGTGTATGGGTGTGCCGGATGGAGATATTCAGCAAGTGGCAACAATTATGGGGCAAAAACTAACTATAAATGAGTTTGTTGCTTTTGATACATTAACACATAAATTGGCAGCGCCTCTTAGTCAAAAAGCATTGGTAATTGTGAGTTTTGCTATTTGTGGTTTTGCAAATTTTAGTTCGGTAGGCATGCAAATAGGGGGAATAGGTGCTTTAGTGCCAGAGAGAAGGGCCGATTTAGCAAAGTTGGGAATTCGAGCACTAATTAGCGGCACACTGGCTTCTTATCTTTCAGCAACTATTGCTGGAATGCTAATTTAAATAACAATATAGCGTTTCCGAACAAACCACTCTGTACTTAACAATGCTATTAAAATAAAAATCAGCCATTTTAATTCTATTAGTGGATTGGTAGTAGTTTCAGAGTAGGTAATAGGTTTAATTAATTGATTGTTTAGAATTTCAGATTGAAGTTTATCTAATTGCTTTGGATAGAACAGCCGCCCCCCGGTTTTATTTGCTAATTGAAATAATAATTGATGATTTGCGACTGTATTTATTTTTTCAGAAACGATTTCTTTTACAACTACAATACCTTGTTTTACATATAACTCGTTATTTACTTTTACTTTGGCTTCGTATTTATATTCACCTGACGGCAACAATCCAATGTTTAATTTGTAGGCATTGCTCGTTTTGCTAAACGTGTAATTAAACGTTTTTTTGTCAGAATTTGTGAGTGTTAAAACTACGTCTGGCTCAGTAATTAATTCGTAACTTTTGTTATAAACTTCTGCGCCCAGCTCAATGTTTTCGTTTTCGTTACAAACTTTTGGGGCCGTAATTCTAAAAAAACTTTTATCACTTTTTACGGCTAGGTATTGAACGGATTTACTAATCAACTCGTTAAATAAATTGGCGTTTCCGTGCTCCGCAAAATCGCGTAATTTCCAACGCCATAAACCATCGCCAATTAGAACAGCATTTTTTATACTGTTACTTTCATTAAAAATCAGAATTGGGTTTTCTGTTTCAACCACGCCTATTTTTTGGTTGATAAGACTGTTGGCACTATTGCTTAAGTTGTAATTTCCAAAAAAAGTTTTTAGGGGTGGAAGTTCCTTTGTGAATTTTTTAAACTCGTCACTCATATTAAACAGTCCAAACGATTTATTTATGGTGGGGTCTGCGTCATTAAATTTATTTAGTGAAGCGCCAATTTTTACCCCTGATAAATTTTCGGTTGAAGATGGATTTATAATCCAAACAGGAACACTATTGTTTTTACAATCATTCATTAAACTTTGATTCGCGTTATCGCTTCCATGTATGATGACTAAACTATATGGTTTAATAGGTTTTTTAAATTCCGATGAAATACCGTATTCTATTTCATAAGTGGTGCTGTTTAAAATGGCGTCTTTTACTGCTGCTACATCAGGATGTGGGTAATTGGCTAACAATAAAATTTTTTCGCGGTTATCGATTACTTCAACAATAAAAGATTGCGAATTATTTAAACTATTTTTTTCACCTTCTAAAATAGTTGTGTTTACAACATAACGCTGTACCCCCGAAATACCTGCGTTAATAGTAAAGTTGGTTGTACTTATAAAATTATCAGAATTTATTTTTACCGTTTGTTGAGTAATTTTTTGTGCGTTATGTGAAACCGTTACCAGTATTTCTTTGCCTTTAAAGTTTTTTGCAGAAGTAAAAACTTCAATCGGAAAATTATTGCCTAAATACGCCACTTGATTATGATTTATTTTTTGAAGAGCAACATCTTTTACTTCGTTGGTATCACCCATAGCAATGGTGTAAACGGGATAGCCTAATTTTTCTATACCATAAATAGGATTAGAGCCCTTACTGTAAATTCCATCACTCGAAATAATTAAAGCACCTATATTTTGGTTACTATAATTGTTCTCTAAGTCATTTAAAAGATTTTCGATGTCTGTTTCTTTTTCTTTAAAATCAGGTTGATTTTTTAACTCCGTTTTACTGCCAAATAAAATTGTTTTTACATTAAAATTTTCACCAATGTTTTTTTTAAATACTTCAAGTTTTTTTAAAAAATCGTTTTTTACAAATGTGCTATCTGTTAAGGCTATAATCGAAGAAGAATTGTCAATAGCTAATAAAATCGTTGGGTTTTGAGTTTCGTTTTTTGTTTGCTTTAAAAAAATATTCAGTAATAAAAAAGTAATTAGAGCTGTAGACAAAAACCTTAGTATAAGTAAAGCAGTATTTATTTTTTTAGGAACATCAACATTTTTTTTGTTCTTAAAGTATAAAATGAATGCAAAAACAAAACCTACCAATAAGCAGATTAAAAAATAATACCAAGGACTATTAATTATGATTTTTTGAAACAAAGTATTTTTTTAGACTCGAATTAGCACAAATTTACACTAATTATCTAATTGACTTATAGCAACATTAAGTCAACATCCCGCCACATACATTAATGCATTGACCAGTAATATAAGCACTCATATCGCTGGCTAAAAAAACTGTGAGGTTTGCTACATCATCAGTTGTGCCGCCACGTTTTAAGGGAATACTATCGCGCCACTGCTGAACTACTTTTTCATCCAATGCTCCTGTCATCTCAGTTTCAATAAACCCAGGTGCAATAGCATTGCAACGAATATTTCTTGACCCCAATTCAATGGCAATTGACTTTGTAAAACCTATAATGCCTGCTTTACTGGCCGCATAATTGCTTTGTCCGGCATTTCCTTTTACACCTACCACTGAACTCATATTAATAATAGAGCCTTTTTTTGCCTTTAACATGGGGCGTTGAACGGCTTTTGTTAAATTAAATACAGATTTTAAGTTGGCATTAATGACTTCATCCCATTGTTGCTCGCTCATACGCATTAGCAGTGTATCGCGGGTAATTCCGGCATTGTTTACCAAAATGTCAATGGTACCAAATTCGTTCACAACTTCGGTAACTAATTCGTCAGCAGCTTTAAAATCTCCTGCATCACTTTTATATCCTTTTGCTTTAATGCCAAAAGCCTTTAATTCGTCTTCTAAAGCTTCTGCTTTTTCTTGGCTGCTAACATAAGTAAAGGCTACATTAGCCCCGTTTTTAGCAAAGTGAACAGCTATACCTTTTCCTATTCCACGAGTTGCGCCTGTAATTAAAGCGACTTTATTTTGTAATAATTGCATACCTAAATGTTAAAATTCAAATATAAATTAAAATTTGTATCTAAAAAAGGTTGCTTTTTTAACAAATTTTAATTTGTGGCACGGTGTTTGTAAAAGTTTGTTAAATAAAAATATTATTTTACATTTACACACGAAAAAACAGAAAAAATGAAACACACAAAAAAATTAATCGCAGCACTAATAATTTTATTTGCATCATTTGCAAACAAAATATGTGCTCAGGAATCTGATGTAAGTATTAAAACCAACTACATCTTTTCTGAAGACTCAATTTTGGGTTTTGACGAACAAGCTGCTTCAGCCGTGGCTTTATCAAATGCCTTTTATGGCGAAGAATTTAAATATTTTATGTATGGTGAAAAACGTAACTTTATAATTAACAAGTATAATATTAAATCACCTGCAAAAAAAACGGAAGAAGTAGTTCCTTTTCCTGCTAAATTTGGTCCTCCAAGCAATATCGCTAACAAGTCAATGTCTACATTGCCTAGTAGTGGCGCTTGTACAAACGATGATTTTGAAGATGCGCAATCAAACCCTGGTCCTCAAGTTGGCGGGGTTGTTAACGGGTGGAGTTTGTTTGGTGGAGTTGGTTCTGTAGCATCTAATTTTTGTACACCGAGTGCTACTGGGGCTACCAATTTATATGTGGTTTACAATGCACCAACAGTTGATGCAATCATGACTGCACCTAACAATACAATTACTTCTTACTTCGATGCAACTTCTTTAACCCAACCTGCTGGTAATTGCTTTATAAAGCTTCAAGATGCTACCGCAGGTGCTTCTGTTACGCGATTATCAAAAACTTACACCATTTCTCCTAGCAATGCCCTTTTTAGATATGCTTACAGAGCGGTTATTTCAAATCCGGGTCATTCATGCTGTAGTCAACCAGGATTTAAAATTGGAGTAACAATTACAAATACTGCTACTGGTACTTCTACGGTTTTAGCTTGCCCAAATATTACAGTTGCTGCCGGAACGTCTTGTGGACCTGCTGCCTCTGGATTTTCTACAGGTAATTTATTAAATGGAAGTCCAAGTGCGTTTAATGCCAATTGGGTTCCCGGAGCTATTGATTTATCGGGATATTTAGGAAATGCGGTAACGTTAAACGTTTATGCTATTGATTGTAATGCTAGTGGGCATGCTGGATACGTTTATTTCGATGCTTTATGTGCTCCAATGACAATTGTGGGTAATGGTACTGGTTTTCCTGCTGGAACGCCAAATATTACTCTGCCAACTTGTGGTGCTTCGGGTGCAACTATTACAGCTCCTCCAGGACTAGGGCCTTATACTTGGACTTCAACGGCAATTACTATTCCTGCCAACTTATCAGTACCAAATGTTACTAATACAACTTTTAGTTCTAACCAATCAGGAACTTTAGCTTTAACAATGAATCCTCCTGGTTCTTGCTTTCCAATTACCAAAGTGGTAACTGTTACAATCACTCCCGCTCCTCAAGCCTTAATTACTACCACTCAAGCGGGTTGTACTAACACTACTGCTTGTGTTAGTTTAACTACTGCGGGTTCGGCTTCAGTAACATCTAATATCATATGGACACCTGCTCCATTGTCACTATCTTCGAATTCATTATTAGCTTGTTCCTTCCCAGTTGGGCCAGGTACTGTTACTGTCTTCGATACTTTTAGTTGTCAGATAACGAACACCTTCAACATTAATGCAGCACCTCCTATTCCTTCATTTACACTAACAAATAATACGGGCTCATTTAGTCTAACCTGTACTAATCCTACTATAAATTTAAGTGTTGCGAGTAACTATACCTATGGTCCAACAAATTACAACTGGGTAAATTCTCCTCCAACTCTTAACTCAACTTTAACTAGTGTAAATTTAACCAATGGAAATACAGGGAATTATACAGTAAGTTTAACAGACCCAACAACAGGTTGTACTGTTTCCCAAACCTTTGCAATAGGTCAAAACACAACAGTACCTTCAAATACAGTATCTCCATCGTCGCAAGTTATAACATGTAATGCTGGTGCAGCTACTTTTACCAACACAATTTCTCAACCAACTACCAACGTTACCACGTATTGGTATGGTCCTGGAGCCACATATACTGCCGGACCTAGTTCGATAGGTGTTGGTACTATATCTATAAATGGTATATTAACTCCCGGAACTACAACTGTTTTAACTATAAATAATGTAAATGGTTGTTCAAGTGTAAAAACAGTGACAGTAACGTCTATTTCCGCCTTCCCAACATTTAATGCAACAAGTACTACAAACTTTACATTAGGTTGTGCATCACCAGTAAATACAACTACTTTGTGTATGGCTAATGCTACAAGTACCAATGGCCCTGTACAGTATGCGTTTATGGCACCAGGAAGTACAGCAACAGTTCCATTATCACCCGGATTATTTGGAGCTTCGAGTTGTACAACAACAGGCGTTCCTGGAACCTGGACCTTAGTGGTCTTGGATCCGGTTAGTGGTTGTCAGACACCATTACCGGTGGTGTTGTTATCAAATACCGTATTACCAAATGTATTAGCAAGTATGTTAACACAAACATTAACGTGTAATAACCCAACAGTTGATGCTGTAGGAAATTCTACTACGCCTGGTACAAATGTAAGTTGGTTAATTCCAGCCCCACCAAATTCGTTACCAACACCATCAATAATAATAGG
>JANRJN010000010.1:0-215169 GCA_033763945.1 Bacteroidota bacterium
CGATTGTTTCTCCAAACTCACCAACATCGGATCTTACGGCGGTAGCTTTGGGTACTAACGTATTGCAATGGACCATCTCTAATGGGGGGATTTGTCCGCCTACTGTCTCTACTGTTTCTATTGTGGTGGATCCTGCTACATCAATAGCAAATGCTGGCAGTAATCAGACATTGTGCGTCTCTTCAAATTTCACTTCACTATCTGCTAATAGCCCTACTTCAGGTATTGGATCTTGGTCTTTCTCTTCTGGATTAGGTGTATTTTCTAACTCCCTATCTCCTACTTCAAATGTGACTGGTTTGGCATTAGGCACAAACGTATTACAGTGGAATATAACTTCAACTGGAGCCTGTCCTTCTACATCATCAACAAAAACTATTCAAATTGATCCATTAACAAGTAATGCATTAGCAGGATCAAATCAAACAATATGTGTTTTGACTAATTCCACAACGCTTGCCGCAAATACACCGACTTCAGGAACTGGTTCTTGGGGTTTCACATTTGGGGGAGGAGTATTTAACAACTCTTTTTCTCCAACGACTACAGTTTCAGGGCTTAATCTTGGTATTAATGTTTTACAATGGAGTATTGCATCCAGTGGAGCATGTCCAAGCACATCTGCTTTAATGAGTATCCTAGTGAATGCTGCTCCTAGCGCAGCATTGGCAGGGCCAAATCAAACCTTATGTATTTCTAATAATTCAACAACTTTGTCAGGAAATACACCTACAACAGGATTGGGGACCTGGTCTGTTATTAGTGGTAGCGGCATAGTTACAAGTCCTAACAATCCAAATTCTACAGTTACTGGACTAGGTTTGGGAATAAATATTTTACAATGGAGCGTTGCAAATGGTGTTTGCACAACCAATACAAACACAATGAGTATTCAGGTAGACAACTTGCCTACAGCTTCGATTGCAGGCCCAGGATCGACCCTATGCGTAACTTCACCTAGTTTAACAATGAGTGGAAATGTTCCATCGGTAGGTCTTGGAACATGGTCTCAAGCATTTGGAACAAGTACAATAACATCGCCGAATTCAGCAAATACAACCGTTACTAATATTGGTTTAGGATTAAATGTTTTTTTATGGACAATAACCAATGGAGTGTGTCCTCCTTCATCATCAAGTGCAATTATTACAATTAACCCTCTTCCAAGCACTGCAATTGCAGGTTCAAACCAAACAGTTTGTATTAGCTCGCCAACTGCTGCATTAACAGGAAATACACCTGCTATTGGAAACGGTACATGGAGTGTAACTTTCGGAAGTGGTACAATAATAGCTCCAAATAATCCTACAACTACAGCCATTAGTTTAGGATTAGGTACTAATATTTTACAGTGGAGTATCGGAACTGTAGGATGTCCAAGTAGTATATCAAACATGTTAATCCAAGTAGACCAAGCACCTACAATTGCAAATGCCGGAGCAAACCAAACTATATGTGTGACAACACCTACAACAGTGTTGAGTGCGAACACTCCTACAATTGGAACAGGATTATGGTCTATTGTTTTAGGAGGCGGCACTATTGTTTCACCTAGTTCTCCAACTAGTTCTGTAATTGCCCTTCCAATAGGAACAAATGTACTACAGTGGACTATTACTAATGGCGTTTGTGCTCCAAGCATTTCAACGATGAGTATACAGGTTGACAATAATGCTGTTTTTGCTTCAGCCGGACCTAACCAAACATTATGTGCAGCATCACCGAGTACAACATTAGCAGGGAATACCCCCACTGCCGGCATCGGAACATGGAGTTTTCTTGTAGGTTCAGGCAGTATAGCTACTCCAACTATACCAAATACTATTGTTACTGGATTAAGTTTAGGGTTAAACGTTCTAAATTGGAATATAGTAAATGGTGTTTGCGCAATGAACAGTTCTCAAGTTTTTATTTATGTTGTCCCTTCACCTGGAGTTCCAAATGCTGGGCCTAATCAAACATTATGTATTAGTTCACCAACGACAACTGTTTCTGCTAATTCACCTAGTTTAGGTACCGCAAGCTGGTCCGTTGTTTCTGGCGCAGCAAGTATTACTACACCTGCTACTCCAAACAGTTCAGTATTGAGTATTGGACCTGGTGATAATATATTAGCCTGGACAATGACTTATAGTGTTTGTTCACTTACTTCTACAATGAATATACACGTGGACAATTTACCCTCCATCTCAAATGCAGGTACGAATCAAACATTATGTATCAGTAGTCCAACAGCGGTGTTAGCAGGAAACACTCCTACCAGCGGGATTGGAACCTGGTCCTTAATTGCAGGTGGAGGAACCATTACCTCCCCTACATTAGCAACAAGCACTGTGTCAAGTTTATCGCTTGGGATTAATATTTTTGAATGGTCAATTAATGGGGGGGGATGTGGAATAAGTACTTCAACTACAAGTATAGAAGTTGATAATTTACCAACCATTTCAAACGCAGGCTCAAATCAAACACTTTGTATAAGTTCAGCGTCAACGACACTTACAGGTAACATTCCTGTTTCCGGCATTGGTACTTGGTCAATAATATCTGGTGGTGGTACAATTACTACACCTACATTATCTAATAGTTCGGTAACTGGATTGGGGTTAGGTACAAATGTTTTACAATGGGATATATCAACTGGTGGTTGCTCAAGCGCTTCAACCATGAGCATACAAGTTGACAATATTCCAACAATTTCAAATGCAGGACCAAGTCAATCCATTTGCATAAGTTCTCCAACAACTATTTTAGCCGGGAATACACCTTTAGTAGGAAATGGGATTTGGTCAATTGTATCAGGTGTTGCATCTGTAAGTTCACCAACGCTTTCAACAAGTTCTGTTACAGGCTTGGGATTAGGACTTAATCAATTACAATGGACTATAAGTAATGGTTTTTGTACCTCTAGTTCATCAACAGTAACTATTCAAGTTGATAATGCACCAACCACAGCTAATGCAGGTTCAAATCAAACGCTATGCATAAGTTCGGCTTCTACCACACTGGCGGGTAATACCCCAACAATTGGTATTGGGACTTGGTCAATGGTATCAGGAAGTGGTATCGTTACAAATTCTTTACTACCAAATAGCACAATTACAGGCCTTGGATTAGGAATAAATACTTTAGCTTGGAATATTGCAAATGGTGTTTGTGGGGCATTAACATCTACCATGTCCATTCAGGTTGATAATTTACCCACCATTTCCAATGCTGGAATAAATCAAACATTGTGCGTGAGTTCTGCAAGTACCCTACTAAACGGAAATATTCCTCTGGTTGGTATTGGCACATGGTCAATAACTTCAGGCACCGGTTCAATTACTACTCCAACTCTTTCTAATTCAAGTATTAGTGGTTTAGCAGTTGGAGTAAATGTTTTGGAATGGGTTATATCAAACGGTTTTTGTTCACCAAGTACATCAAGCATGAGCATTCAAGTTGATCAACTTCCAACAACAGCGTTAGCGAGTCCTAATCAAACTACCTGTATTTCCAATCCTACCGCAACGATATTTGGAAACACTCCAATTGTTGGCGTGGGTGTTTGGAGTTTAGTTTCCGGAACAGGAACAATTGTCTCAGCTGCTTCAGCAACAACGGCTATTACAAACCTGGGATTGGGTGTTAATGTGTTTGCATGGACAATAAATAATGGTCTTTGTTCTTCAACTTCTACAATATCAATTACAGTAGATCCTGCACCAACAGTAGCTAATGCAGGAGCTAATCAAACGGTTTGTATAACTAGTCCTATTGCGACAATGAACGGAAATACACCTATTATGGGTGTAGGGACATGGTCGGTAGTTTCAGGTAGTGGTACCATCACAAGTATTAATTCAGAGAGCACAACAATTACTAATTTAGGATTAGGCATAAATGTACTAGCCTGGACAATCGGAAATAGCTGCTCATCCACTACATCAACCATTTCTGTAACAGTAGATCAATTACCTACTACAGCTATTGCGGGACCGAGTCAATCTATTTGTGTGAGCAGTCCAACTGCAATTGTAAGCGGAAATATTCCTACAGTTGGAGTTGGTAGTTGGAGTTTAATATCTGGGACTGGGATAATCACATCGTCTCTATCTCCAACAACTACCATAACTAGTATTGGATTAGGCTCTAATGTATTTCAATGGTCAATTACCAATGGCGTTTGCCCTGCTTCAAC
This sequence comes from Bacteroidota bacterium, assembly GCA_033763945.1. GTDB lineage: Bacteria > Bacteroidota > Bacteroidia > B-17B0 > Aurantibacillaceae > Aurantibacillus. The sequence continues at coordinate 4,181 of JANRJN010000010.1, forward strand.
TTCAACCTTGGTTATTTCAGAAGATCCTCTTCCTACTATTGCTAATGCAGGTCCAAATCAAACAGTTTGCATAACTGGAATTGCAACAATGTCAGCCAACATAGCGTCAATTGGAACAGGTTCTTGGAATGTAGTATCTGGCAGCGGGGTGATTGCAAATATAAATTCTGAAAATACTACTATTACTGGCTTAGGATTAGGGGTTAATATTTTTGCTTGGACGATTTATAGTAGCTGCGGATCATCGGTTTCACAAATGACTGTTACGGTAGATCAACTTCCTACTACAGCTATAGCTGGGCCTAGTCAATCGATATGCGTTACAAGTCCAACAGCTATTGTAAGTGGTAACATTCCTACTATTGGAATTGGTAATTGGAGTTTAGTATCTGGAAGTGGAACAATTACCTCTGCTTCGTCACCAACTACATCTATTACTAATATTGGATTAGGTACAAATATTTTCCAATGGTCAATTACGAATGGTGTTTGTCCTGCTTCTACCTCTAGCTTAATCATTTCTGAAGACCCACTTCCAACAATAGCTAATGCCGGAGTTAATCAAACAGTATGTATTTCACCGGGAGTAGCAACAATGTCAGCAAATAACGCTTCAATTGGAACAGGATCATGGAGTGTAGTTTCTGGAAGTGGAACTATTACTAGTATCAATTCTGAAAATACTACTATTACAAATTTAGGATTAGGTAATAATGTGTTTGCCTGGACAATATTTAGTAATTGTGGATCAACAGTTTCTAACGTTACAATTACAGTAGATCAAATTCCAACTGTCGCGGTTGCCAGCCCTAATCAATCAATATGCGTTACGAGCCCTACAGCAGCCATCAGTGGAAATGTTCCTAGTATTGGTGTAGGTAATTGGTCTTTAATTTCCGGGAGTGGGACTATCACCTCAGTTTCATCTCCTACAACTACCATTACAAATATTGGATTGGGTGTAAATATATTTGAATGGTCTATTACTAATGGTGCTTGTGCAGCTTCCACAGCCAGTACCCAAATTACTGTAAATTCATTTCCAACCATACCCAACGCTGGCACAGATCAGACAATTTGCATAAGTAGTCCAGCCATTATGAATGGAAATATGGCAGCGATTGGAAATGGTTCGTGGACGGTTATTTCTGGTGGTGGAACGATTACCTCTCCAACATTAGCAACTACTACAATTACCGGATTAAATGTTGGTGTAAATGTTTTTGGATGGACTATAAGTAATAATTGTGCGTCGGCAACTTCGACAGTTGCCGTATCCGTTGAGCAATTGCCATCTATATCCAACGCAGGGGTTGATCAAAGTTTCTGTATGTCGACATCTGCTATTTTAAATGCAAATAATGCTTCAATTGGGACAGGAAACTGGTCGGTAGTTTCTGGAGGTGCTTCAGTTGTGTCTCCAACAAATTATAATTCTTCGGTAACGGGTTTAACAACCGGTACAAATATTTTAGTTTGGACTATTAGCAATGGATTGTGCGCTGTTTCGAGTGATACTGTTCAAATTATTATTGACACCATACCTACTAATGCAAATGCCGGGCTTGATCAGAATAGTTGTACATCTTCAACTACTTTAAATGGAAATATTCCAACAATTGGTTTTGGTGCATGGTCGGTAATTGGAGGTGGTAGTTCAGTTACTACGCCTACTCTAAATAACTCATTGGTTACTTCATTATCTACACCAACAAATTTATTAGTTTGGACAATTTCCAATGGTGTTTGTCCTTCATCAACAGATACGGTTATGATTACTATTTTACCACCAACTACCCCTGCTTTTGCCGGAAACGACACAACAATTGTTGTGGATGAAATTAATTTAAATGGAAATAATCCTTTATCAGGAAATGGAGTTTGGTCAATTTTATCAGGCAATGGAACAATTAATAATCCAACAATTTACAATTCGTTTGTAGATGGTTTTCAACTTGGACAGAATACATTGCAATGGAGTATTACAGATGCTTGTGGGACAACACAAGATGAAGTAAATATAACCTATATTGAAGTAGAACTACCAAACGCATTCTCTCCAAATGGAGATGGTATGAATGACAGTTTTGATGTACCATATTTTAGTTTATTTAGAACTATTGAAATTAAAATAATTAATCGCTGGGGAAGCTTGGTATATGAAGACTCTGAGTACAAAAATAATTGGTTTGGAAAAAACCAAAATGGAGAACCTTTAGCAGAGGATACTTACTTCTATGTATTAAAGTTGAATAATAAAATTAGAACGGGTTATATAACAATAAAACGATGAAAAGATTATACTCAATATTCATTTTAATTTTCCTTACAATTAGCTTGTATGGTCAGCACTCGACGCTTACCTCAAACTATTTGCTAAATATTTTCTCCATAAATCCAGCCTATGCAGGCCAGAGACGTGCGGCAGATGTTACACTGTTTTATAGAAAACAATGGCTAGGTGCTTTGGGAACACCTCAAACGATTAGTCTTATGGGTAGCATGGAAGTAAAACCAAAAAATTTTTCCATTGGACTACAGTTAGATAATGATAATATTGGATTTACAACTACAACCTCTGCTAAAATTGCTTTTTCATATCGTATAAAATTAGACAGGCAACGAAAAATTGCTTTTGGCATAATGCCAGGCTATAGGCGAATGTATTATGATTTTAGAAAACTTAAAACTACCACTTCTGGGGATGCCACTTTTGATAATAATACACCCATCATCAACTCATTTATATCCAGTGCTGGTATTTTTTACTACTCAAAAAAAATGTACATAGGTATTTCTTCACCAGAAATTTTAAACTTAAATGGGAACAACCCTTCCGTTGAATTAAATTTAATTGCTGGTTATGTTATTAAGCTAAATAAGCAAGTAGTTCTTAAACCATCTATATTACTTAGAGAAATAAAAAATTCACCCACTCAAATGGACTTAAATTTGACAGCATATTTCAACGAAGATTTAGGTGTAGGTTTAGCCTATAGAAATAAAGATGCTTTAGTTGCCTATTTCGACTGGGTTATTAATAAAAAATTTAAAATTGGTTATGCCTATGATTATTCTATTGGTGCAATAAGAAAATACAATACAGGGTCACACGAAATTATGTTGAACTACTTTTTTGGTAAGCTATCAAATGCACCAACCCCACGATTCTTTTAATGATACCAATACTTAGAGTTTGGATTAGCTTTTACTTCATACTTATTAGCATAAGTGTGTTCTCTCAAAATAAATTCCTTTTTGATTCATCTACTATTGAAATCAAGCCACTAAATATAAATTCTAAGGAGGCAGAATTTAGTCCATTTATTATTAATAAAACTTTTTACTATACATCTTCAAAAGAACGAAAAATTGGGGATACTCATATGGAAAAATCCACTGAACATCAAATGTTAGACTTGTATAAAGGTTTGCTTGTTGATTCTATAACTGTAAAAGAAATAAAACCACTCTTAAAACAAATTAATTCCGACGTTAACCAAGCAACTTGCTTTTTTGACTACGAAGCATCTCGCCTATACTATTCGGGTAATATGCCGACCAAAAATCGAAATAAAGAATACAAAATTGCGATTTTTTCATCTGAGTTTAAAAATAATGAATTTTTAACACCAAGGCTAGAATTAGCAATGCCTGACACCTTTTCGGCAGCTCATCCAATGATTTTTAATGGAAAAATGTACTTTTCATCAAATATTTTAGGTGGTAAAGGTAAAACAGATATTTATTATGCTACCAAAATTGATAATCAATGGACAGAAATAAAAAACTGTGATTGGATTAACTCCCCTGAAAATGAGTTTTTTCCATTTGCGATTAATGATAATGAAATTTATTTCTCCAGTAATCGAATTGGTGGTTATGGAAATTTAGATATTTATAAATACAGCTCTTTAGACTCAATCACCACAATAGAAAACCTAGGTGCTCCAATCAATTCAAAGTTTGATGATTTTAGTGCATACATTGATACAACTCAAGAACGTGGCTATTTTTCTTCAAATAGAAGAAAGAATCAAGACGATATTTACTTTTTTGTACAAACCTGGCAAAGGTTTAATAATTGCAAAGACCCGATTGTAGAAGACTATTGTTATAATTTAACCGAAGAAAGTACATTAGAATCTGACTCTTTAAAGGGTTATTATTATCAATGGTCGTTTGGTGATGGGACAAAGGAAAAAGGATTAACTGTAAGGCATTGTTTCCCTGAACCAGGAATGTATAACATAAATTTAAACATTATTGATTCTGTAACCAGGGCAGTATTTATGAGCCAAGCGGCTTTCGAACTAAAGGTAGATTCAATAATTCAATTAAAAATTAATTGTTTAGATACTGTTTTACAAAACAAAAAAATAACAATAAATACCGATTGGACCTATTTACCCGAAAATAAAATTAAAGGCTATTATTTTGAAATTGATAATAAAAGGCTTAGAGGCAAGACCCAAGAATATTCCTTCGAAGAAAAAGGAAAACATAAAATTTTGTTGGGAGTTAATACTTTTAATTTTAGAAAAAGAAAAAAAGAATTGTTATGTACCACCAAAGAAATTGTTTGTGTTGACTCAACAACTTGGCTTGCATACGAGAAAAGAAAGATAGACGATATTATGGATAAATTTAAATATAAGAACATTAAAAACGATTCTTCCCTTTTGTCAAAAATGGATTATGAAGATGTTGCGTTAAATTACAATAAAAAAGGGCTTAACGGAAATCTAATAGCAGACGAATTTAAAAAAATTGTAAATGAAATAAATTTAAAAAACATGTTGAACGGAAACAGTATTACAAACAACAACATCAATAATGAAAAAGAGATTTTTACAAGCACTGATTCTTCTAAACATCACTATTTATCGGCAATTGTTGATACTTTAATGGACATTAAGGAAGGAGATGATATAACGTTTAAAGTTCATTTAGGAAAAAGTAAAGTAGCTATAGATACAACTTTATTGAATGATATGGGAATTAAAGGTATTGATGTGAAAATCATTAACAACGAATATAATTACACATATGCTAATAAAAAACACAAAAAAGACATTCAAAAAGACTATAAAAAGGCCATTGAAATAGGGATAAAAAGTGCAGTAGTTCTAAGCTATAAAAAAAATAGTATCATAGAAGATCAATCAAAAAACATTGCAAATACTGATTTTAATGAATATTTATTGTTAGTAAAAAATCTTCTTGAAAAAAACAATTTAGCAATTACAACAAATAGCACCTCAGTTAATAAAACAGACACTACCAAATCAAATAATATTCCAGTCGGAAACTCTGCCATAAACAATGTGAATAACAATGTAACCGAAGAGACGCTGATTGCAACAACCGATATACAAAAACTTAACAATGAGTTTCTGAAAGAATTTGGCGACGTTGAAATAAAAGACCTTGAATTTAAAGTACAAGTTGGAGTTTTTAAGAAAAGAAAAACTTATGATTTCCCAAAATTAAAAGGGCTAGGAAAAGTTAGTAATGAAACGCTAGATGATGGTAGCACACGCATGACTATGGGAGGATCATACAAAACACTAAGGGAAGCCATAAGGCATAACAAAAAAATTGTTCAGGCTGGCCAAGGTGATGCCTTTGTTTCAGTATATTATAAGGGGAAACGAATAGCAATTGAAAATTTAAGAAGAGGCGGTATTTTAGTAAAACCAAATGTCGTACAAGATTCTGTTTCTAAAACTAAGCTAACTATTAATGCCGCCAATATAAATGAATATACTAATAATGACCCAACTGAAGACTCTACCAATCCATTAAAAAAGAACAACAAAGACAAATCCTTATCAGATTATTCTGAAAAATCAGACAGTATGTCTACCGAAAATCTAGTTTTTGTACCTAGAACTAATATCCAAAAAAAGACCATGTTTTACACAGAAAAATATGGAGATATTTCGGCAGATGGTTTAGAATTTAAAGTACAAATTGCAGTTTTTAAGTACAGAAGTAGTTACTCTTTCCCAAAATTACAAAAACTTGGTAAAATTGAAACCGAAACTACTGAAGAGGGTGGCACCAGAATGCTTATTGGAGGAACATTTAAAACCTTAAACGAAGCTTTTGAGTTTAATAAAAAGGTTGTTTTGGCAGGTCAGTTAGACGCATTTGTTGCTATTTACTTTGAGGGTAAACGTATTTATATAGAAAATTTAGAACGAAAAGGCATTTTTGTTTCTAAGCAACATTAAACTATTTAATTTCATAACATCTATTAGTGTAAAGAAATACTAAAAAATGTTTTTTTTATTTGGTTATTTATGTTTCTTTGTTAACTAAAAAAGAAACAACCCTTATGTCACTTTTCTATAAAATTTTATTTCTCATTTTCATCAGTAATTACTCATTCGCACAGTTAATGCCTTCCCCTGATGAAAACATTCCTTTTTTAGTAACATTTAGCAAAAACTCAGATAAAACATGGGGAGATGATGATAATGTTCAAATCTATTTTTTTGCAATTCCTCAAGATATTAAAACCCCCTTTTATATAAGGATTTATGATGCCGACAATGGAGGAAAAAATGATGAGAATAGAAACGGTTTTAACTCAAAAACCAAATTCAGTTTATATGGTGGTAAGGGAGCTCATAGTAATGAATCAGCAAAAAGTAAAGACCCAAAAGGCAATTATAATAGTGGGATACTTTTAAACACAAAAACATTTGGGGAAGATGCTCAATACGATGATAAATGGTTTAATTTTGGCCCTATAAATCCTACAGAAGGAGAATTACAACCCGAACTTGGCTATGTGTTTAAGTTAGTAGTAGAAGGAGGAGAAGGAGACGACGGTAATTTATACAAATTAAGTTTATCTACAAAAAAAGACGATAATGCTAAGGTTGAAGGGGGTAATATTTTCACTTACGAGTATTGTTTTAGAACTTCAGATAATGCAGGAACCGCATGTCATTTGTACCCATTTGTTACTAAAGGAATTACTGCTGTTACAATTGACGTATACGATTATGATGACGAAGGTACAATTAGAATTATTTCCGTCGCCAAAAAAGGAGAAAATACTAAACTAGAAAAACAAGAGAATAGAGAAATATCAAAACACACTATTGTTGCAGAAGAAATAAATACATCCTTAGATGTTCAATTTATAAAAAATAAAGCTTCAAAAAATAATAATATTACTGTTTCTATTGCAAATCAGTATGGTGAATCTTTAGCTTTTTATACCGTCCCTATTGGAGGTGTTCCAAAATATAAATACAAAATTAAAGTAACAAAATAATATTTTAATTTTATTAGAAACAACAAAACAAATAAACATTCTATTTCATTCTACGCATTACTTAAAAATATTTTAGGTAAATTCGGTAATAGCTTTTTTTTAAATAATTTTCAAAAATATTTAATTCCTTTATTCGTATTTTATTCAATAAAAACTTCTTCGCAGGTTTTTTCGTTTAAAAACTTCACTGAAGACGATGGATTGTCGCAATCATTTATTTACGAGATGTGTCAAGACAGTAAGGGGTTTTTAATTATTGCAACTGGCGACGGGCTTTCGGCATATGGAGGTTATGCTTTCAAAACTTTTAAAGAAAAAAGTGGGTTAGCCGAAATTGGCATATCGGCCATGTTTAAAGACAGTAAAAATAAAATTTGGTTAGGTCATTTTGAAGGTGGTGTAAGTTATTTGTTACCCTCAGGAAAAATAGATAAAGTTAACTTTAAAGAACCTTTAAGTGCTAAACTTATTCAAATACTTGAAATTAGTCCAGATAATTATATTTTTTTAAAAAAAAATACTGGAATTGTTTTATATAACTCCATTACAGGTAAGGTTGAAAATATTCAAGATGATAATTTTAGCGAAACCTCCTCCATCTTGTTAAATAAAGACGAGTTATTATTTTTAAAACCCGACGGTATTTATGCCATTAAATTAAAGAACTTATTATCTAAAAATTATAAAACATACCGCATATTAAAATTAAATGAAGGTGTTAATATGCAAATGAATATCGCAAAAGATAATTTACTTATTGCTGATAATAACCTTGGGCTTTTAACTTTTAAAATTGGCACCAGTTTTTTACCATTAGATACTTTTAAGTTAAAACGCAATAATGGTTCGCCTTTTACAAAAATTATTTCCGATAGATTTTCAAATATTTATGTGTCTACCAGTGATGATGGATTTTATAAAATTAATCCTTCTACTAAATCAGTCTCAAATTTTACAATTAAAAATGGATTAGCATCCAATGCAATTCAAACATTATTCATAGATAGAGAAGATAATCTTTGGATTGGCACCTATGGTTTTGGGCTACAACAACTCAATAATGAAATTTACAATTACCATTTTATTAAAGATAATGAAGGGATTAGATTACCTATAAACGGTATAGTAAAACTAAACGATAAAACAGTTGTGGCTACTTATAAAGGAATCGGTTTTGTGAATGATGATAAAGTCGATTTTATAAAAAATAATTTAGTAGTAAATAAAAATTTCAAAAATTTAATACTGTACAATAGCAGTTTTATTTTCTCTACTGTAGATGGAGAGCTATTTAAGAGCGATACCTTATTCAATAAAATAACAAAAATACCTCTTAAAACTACTAATGAAAAATTATTAATAAATTCTTTGAATTCAAACGAAAAACACATTTTTGCTTGCACCTCTGCAGGTTTATACATTATCAACCCAGAAAATGCCCAGTACGAAGTTTTAAATACTGAAAGTGGTTTAATGCACAACAATGTGAAATTTGTGTTTGTTGATTCAAAAAAACACATGTGGGTGTGTTCACAAGGTTCTTTAATTTATTATGTAGATAATTTTACAGACGTAAAAATATTTGACGATGTAAAAACTTTAAAAAATTTCAATATTCAAACGATTACAGAAGATACTAAAAATAATATTTGGATTTCATCTTTAGGCGATGGTGTATTTAAATATAACGGTAAATTTTTTGAAAATTATTCAGTCGCCAATGGTCTTAAATCTCTTTACAGTTATGCTATTGTATCTGACTATAAAAACGGAATATGGGTTGCACACAACAACGCTATTTCTTATAAAAACAACAACAAGAAAAATTTCAATCGTATTGGTGGTAATTCTGATTTACTTCAGTCGAATTTCATAGAGAATTCCGTTTTTTACAATAAAAAGACAAATGAAGTTTTTTTTGGTACAACGGAAGGCTTTCTTAAAATTAACACAGCAAAACAGAAATTTAATGAAGTTGAACCAAAAGTTTCCATTTTAAGCATCTCTATAAACGGTGATAGAGTTTCAAATTTTTCAGATACAATTTTAAAATATAATTCCTATGATTTTTCATTTGATTTTATTGGTATTTGCTTATCTGAACCACAAAGTGTAAAATACAAATACAAACTGACATTAGAAGGCGAACCTGATAATTGGGAGTTTATTAGTAGTGAAACCCGAAAGCTAATCTTTCCAAAATTAAAAAATGGCAAATATACATTTACGCTTTTTGCTGCAAACAATGATGGAATGTGGGTGTCAACACCTATTAGTTATAAATTTACCATTGATAAACCTTATTGGCTAAAATGGTGGTTTATAGTAACTAGTATTTTAAGTTTAACGTTACTTATATTTATAGGAATAAAATGGCGAACAAAAAAATTAATTGCCAATCAAAGAGAATTGGAACATAAAATTCATTTGCAAACTATAGAGATTAGAAGTGAAAAAGAACACGTTTCTAAAATGAATGTGGAGTTAAAAACATTGCATGATGACCTAAGAGATAGTATTAATTATGCAAAGAATATTCAGAGTAGCATTATTCCAAAACTAGAAAATCACTTAGGGGATGTTGATGTTTTTGAATACTTCCAACCTAAAGATGTTGTAGGAGGTGATTTTTACGGTTACTACTCTTTACCTGATAATAATAAAATAGTATTTATTGCCGATTGTACTGGTCATGGTGTACCAGGAGGATTTTTAACAGTAATAGCAAAAGCTTTATTGGATAAAATCATTATTGAAATGAAAATCTATAGCCCTAAGGAAATTATTCATAAACTAAATAGTGAATTTAGGCTTTTCTTTGGAGGCAATGCATCCGATCAAAATGTTAGATACGAAGGCTTGGTAATTACTTTATGCTTTATAGATTATACTGAAAATTTTGTAACAATTTGCGCTGCAGGAAATCCATTTTATTATTCAGTTGGAGGAGGTTCAATAGTTAATTACAAAGGAAGTAGAAGATCTGTTGGGTATGAAGAAAGTTTAGGCGACTTAGAGGCCTTAAAAATACCAATAGAATCAAATTTAAGACTCTATTTATTTACTGATGGTTTGCAAGATCAATTCGGGAGTGCCAAGTCTAAACGCTTTTCCTCCCGCAAAGTTTCAGAGGCGCTAGAAACATCTTCTCATCTTAACGTAAAACAACAGGGAGAGAATGTATTAGAAGATTGGAGAATTTGGAAAGCTGCCGCCGAGCAGGTGGATGATGTATCCTTGATTATTATAAAGTTTAATTAAGTATTACAAAAAACTAAAATTTCCTAAAGAATGTTAGAAATTAGTTCTTAAATATTTAATGCGAACGCGCCTTTTTAAACAAAATATTATTAACTGCTTTAAAAAAATACCTTATATCCGTTTTAAAAGGGTGTTGTTTATGAGATTCCAAATAGTTTAATTCAGATTTCATAATTTCATCTAATGTTATTGGTAAATCAGCATAAAATGGTGGAATCAGACCTGGTTTTGCAATTACTCGTTTTGTTTTTAATTCATCTGAATACAAACTCAAATAATGTTGGCTTAGTGGTCTAACCCCTACCAATTTTATTTCCCCTTTTAAAAAATTTACAACCATTGGTAATTCATCTATCCAGAGTTTTCTAAATAGTTTACCCCATCCGGTTATTCTAAAATCGTCTTTAAATTTTCCGCCATCTTTTAAACTATTATTTTCAAACACATAACTTTGCAAAAATTCAGCGTAAGGGTGCATGGTTCTTATTTTGTAAACCGTTATTAACTTATTGTTTTTTCCAATACGTTTCATTTTAAAGAAAAAGCCAAATGATGGCACTTTTTCAGGAATTAATCTATCTGTTTTTTTAACCACAAAATAGGTTAGATACCCAATTTCCTTTAACTCGACAATGTCAAATCCATTAAAAACAAGTCTTCCTAAAGCTTCTGCTTTCGATAACACCCTGTTTCGTCCGGCAGTTAAAAAAAAGTATAACCAACGGGTTAAATATAATTTTGGAAAAATGCGTTTAAAAATAAAATCCAAGAAAAAATAAATTTGCGCTATTACTAAAGGATACTTATGCAGTAGACGTTTTTTACGTTGAGCATAAGTTTCAACACAACCAATAAAAAAACTATTTATTGGTAGTTTAGAATTAGTGGCATTCAAAAAACGATTAATGCCATGTATATCATTAATTTTTTTAAGATTGACAATAGAAAGAAAATCGCTTTCTTCAATAGCTTCCACATTAAAAACATCGGTTGTTTTTAAGATTAGGCATGCATTAAAATCATTTCCGGTATATTTTGTAATAAAATTAACAGCCTCTTCACCTTGTTCTTTTATTAATAGAGACCTTTTCATAGTAGTAGCAGGTACTAATATAATTATTTTTTTACTTTTCTAATAATTTTGTCATAAACTCAGCAAAATCAATACTTTGGGTCAGCATATAATTTCTTCTGTTTGCCCATTCACTTTTTAAATTCGATATTTCTATTAACTCAAATACTTTTTGAACTAATTTTTCAGGATATTTTGTTTTTATCCCATATGTAAGTTGATACTTATGTTCCAATTCTTCTAAATAAGCTAATTCTCCCACAAAATCATTAAAACGAATAGCAGGAGTTCCCAATACTGCAGCTTCGGCCGTCATTGTCTGACTATCGCCTATATACATATCGGCAAAATACAATGCATGATGAATGTCAAGTGGAGAAATTTGAATACGGTATTTTTCAAACTGTGGTTCTAAAGGTCTTTCAGAGGTTATAAAAACGTTTCCATGAATTGAAAGTATATCTATTATTTGTTGCGCTATTTGAGTCGTAATTCCCGATTTTCCAACATCATGATAGGCTGTTAATTGAGCAAATCGTAAAATAAAATTACGTTTGCTTAAATCAAAAATATGCTTTACTTTTTCTAAATCAGGCGTAAAATGGTTAGGATGTAAATACGCCAACTCGTGATAACTGTTATAGCCAATTTTTTTATGATTCCATTTCCAAGCACTGCAACAATTGGGACAAACTAAATGAGTGGCTAAAGGACCAGCAATTTTTGCGAATTTTTGCACAGCCTCAAAATCATCCTCAAAAAAAACATAAGATGGTTTACGAAACAATTTACCTAAAATAGTTAACTCCGCCGCCGAGCCAATTAATTTATCAGGTTTATGTTTTCGAATAATTTTATAAAGTGATTTTAATCTTTTGTAAAATAAAATAACCGGTTTCTGATCTTTAATGTTATTATTTTCGTAAACGTTTATGTAGGGTAAATTACTATCCATTAATAGTTTTTCCAAAACATCTTTACTTTTTATAACAATTAAGACTTTGCTTGATTTTGATTGTAAATTTTTTATTGTTTGTTTAAACAAATGGAAATGTGCAGGGTGACCAAGGTATACAAGTACTGTCATTTTTAATCTAATCTATTAAAACGAATCCCGTATCGCGAGAAAAAAGTCACTAATTCTTCACCTACGTCAGAACTGCCTATTCTTTCTTTTTCTTCGATAGAAATAACCATGTTAAAATTTGAATTTAAATTTGGTTTACCATTTCTTAAGACTAAAATTGAATCTAGTGAAACAGCATTATTAATTGCTAAAAAATTATTGCCATAAAAAACATATGCTACTTTATCCTTACTTTTTAGTAACAATTCAAATCCATCTTGTTCAATTTTTTTCTCAACGGTAAATTGATGATGTTTTAAGTAAGCTGTAAATTCAGAAAATAAATTTTCCATTATTTCAGAATGTTCCTTTTCCGATAGAGATTTAGCTATATTCTCCTTTACAATTTTTGCCGGTGTACCTGCAGCTAAAGCATTTGCCGGTACATCTTTTGTGATAAGTGAATCGGCACCGATAACTGCTCCGTCCCCTATTGTAATACCAGGCATCACAAATACTCGCCAAGGTAACCACACCTTTTTTCCGATAGTAATAGGCGCAAATTTAACTGGATAGCCTTCTAATACCGAGTTCCAAGAACCATGCGTAAATAACAAACAATGTCCCCCAATACCCGAATCATCGCCAATAATAATTGGCTTCGTTGGATTAATATAACTTGCTTGCATAATTATGGTGCGTTTTCCCATAATTAATGCCGATTCGGGCGTTTTAATACCACCAACATATACTTGTTCGTTAATTCGTGCGTCATCGTCAATAGAGAATAATTCGGTATCAATAGCACTCATTGCTCCAATTTTTACATAGCGCCCTATTTTAATTTTGTTGGCACGCACAATGGTAAAAAAACCAACGCTCGATTTTTTTCCAATTTCCACCTGTTTACCAATAATTACACAGCCTAGGTTAAGTTTAACGTGTTCAGCAATTTGATAACCTTTTAAACGGTAAATAATTTTTTTTAGAAAAGAGGGCAACAACCCTATCGTAATTATTTGACCTACAGGAATTCTATTTTTTTTTATCAACATAAATTACGCTGTTTTCTTCACAAATAGTTTTTTAATTGTATTTTTCAAATTTTGCATAATTAATTCGTATATCCAAAGTACTTTATTATCAGTCCAGCGTTGAGGATGAATATTTAGCATAATGGTTAAAGGTAATTTGTTTTGGTTAAATGCCTTAATAATATCGTAAGAAGATTTAAACGAAAAATTATAGTTTGTTTTTACCTTGTCTCTAACGCTTGATGTTGTATTATTCCATTTCCTTCCAGTATCAGTAATGTAAAGGACTTTAGAAAAATCAATATCAAAATACGGTTCGCCAATAATACCTAAATCGCGGTAATTATATTTTTGCCATAATAATTTATTATCCCATTTTGATAATGGTGAGCCATGCATACAAATCGTTTTTACAGGATAATAAGTTCTAAACAAATTCAATTTTTCTTTAAAGTGTTCAAAAGATTTTTCGTAATTACCATTATTCAGTGTCATGTCTTCGTAATGATAACCGATTTCGTGACCTAATGCTTTAATTTTAAGAATACAATCTGGATGCAAACTTTGTTTCACTACTCTAAAAAAGTATGAGCCTTTTGCACCTAATTGTTGCTCAATAAGAGCTGTGTTGACAGAATTTTGAGGTAAATCATCCACGTCATGACGCAAGATAAATATCTTTGTATAGTTGTGCCCATTAACAATATAATCTTCATAGGAAGTTAATGTATAACCCGCATCTATTGCAGACTTAAGCAGCTGTTTATATGTTGTTAATGTAAAGTCACGCATCCTGTTTGTCTTTTTTTAAAGTAATAATTAGCTCTGTTAAAGCAACAAACATCCATGCTTGTGACCAGCGCATAAATGGAATTTTGTTAGAATATGTTTTTAATTTACGGTAATAAAAAAAACCTTTTTTACTTTGCATCTCATCAATCGTCCATTTAGCAATGATTTGAGAGAACCTTAAATATTCAGAGTTTAAATGTCGTTGTTTTACAAATGTAATAATACCTTGAGATTGATTATGAATTTCAACAGGGTATATTTTTGGCAATCGCCATTTTGATTGACCATTTTCGAAAAATTGTTGTTTATGATAATACTCCGTTCCTTTTTTTATGGACTCGGCATACTTTTGATTTTCTATTGAACAATGTATCATCACATCGTCAATGCAGTCTATTACATAACCTTGATGGAAATCAATCTGAACTCTTTCCTTTCCTTGGTCATCTATACTATAATTCCAATGACCGTCAGCGTGTTGCTTACAAACTACAAAATCAACCGCCTTCAAAGCAACAACTTTAAGTTGCTCTTCATTGGTGATAGAATACACTTGAGCTAAAACAACGGCAGCCAATAAACTAGCATTATAACAATTATCTACACCTAAAGTTGTATAACTAATGCATAATCCTTCTGATGTTTCTGTAACTGGTAAATCGTTTAGTATAAACTTACAAATACTCTTTAAAATATCTACAGCTTCTTTATTTTGAGTCAAACGATAATACTCAAAAATACCCTTTGCAATAAAGGCTGTTACTACAATATTCGGACTATAAGCCTTAATATATTTACCCGAACTTGCCCAATCGAAATTATAACCCCAACAATAACCGCTGTATCCTTTGCTAGCTTTATTTTTTAACTGATTAAATAAATATTCTATTTGTTTAGTTTGTTTGTCGTCAGGAAATTCCTTTTGCAATTTACAATAAGCATATAAAAATAATCCTAAGCCTTTAGGATTATGTTCTTTTTTAATACCTAATAACGAACGAATATTTAAAGGATTTCGTTTTTGAAACTGCAACGCTAAAACAGGAATTAACTTTCCAAAATACTTAAATGGAATAGGTGAATTAAGTGTATCGTAAGGATCGTACCCCATAAAATTTTCTTTTTCTACATAAGTTTTAAGTTGGGAAAAAGACTTTTCAAAAAGTAGCAAATTGTTTGGGGTAACAGGGTTCATTTTTAAATTATAATATTACTTGTGCACCATTTTTAGAAATGGATTCCTCCACTTTAAACGTAGCTAACATGGCATTAAATGTTTCTGAAAATGGAATTGGACAGGCACTTCCTTTTTTGATAGCTTCTAAAAACAATTTCACTTCTTCTTTATGCCCTTTATCTTGATTGCTCAAATTTATTTTTTTGACGCTCTTGTCATAAACAGTCATATCTTTAAAATCATCAATAATAAACGTTTGACCATTTGAAAAAATCTCCAAATATTCTTTACTCAATTCTTTACTTCCATTAGAAAAGTATGAGATAGCAGCTATGCTTCCGTTCTCAAACTGCAAATTAATTGTAAGCGTATCTCTTAAACTATTAGCATTTAAGAGCTCATTTGCCGAAACTGAGATAATTTTTGAGTTTGCTATATGCGATGCCAGATCTATAAAGTGACAAACTTCTCCGATAATTCTTCCTCCACCAATTGTCTTAGCGTGTATCCAATGATCTACAGGAAGCATACCTGCATTAATTCGGTAATTAATCGCTACCTTATTATTTTGTGTTAATAAATTTTTTACTTTTTTAATGTGTGGCGCAAATCTACGATTAAACCCAACCATGACAAACGTATTTGATTGAGACTGTTGTTCATCTATTTCGTGTAATTCGTCTTCATATAAACACAATGGTTTTTCTACAAACACATGCTTTTTATTTTTAATCGCCTCTTTTATATACTCTGCATGCGAATCGTGACGGGTGACAACAAAAATAGTGTTACAGTTTTTATCGGCCATTAACTCTTCGCTTTTGTCTGTGCAATAGTTAAATCCATATTTATCTGCAATATTACGAGCATTGTTTCCCTTATTGGTGGCTATTCCAACAAAATTACATTGCCCTTTTAACGCAGGTAATAACACATTATTAGCAAAAGAACCAGCTCCAATAAAACCAATATTAGGCTCTTGTGGATTTGGTATATCCTTTTTTAATTCAACTTTAGTTTTTATTTTTTTACTCGTGTCATACTTCAAAAGTATACCTGTATACGCTTCTGTTTTATCCAAAATTAATTGATAAGCCTTTGGAGCATCGTTAAAGTTAAATACATGTGAAGTAAGTTGTTTAAGATTTATTTTTTTCGTTTGCACTAATTCCACAAACGCTTGCATGTTCCTATTCTCGGTCCAACGCACATATCCGTAAGGATAATCAATACCCTGCTCTTCATAGTTTGTGTCGTAACGACCCGGCCCATAAGAACAAGACATTTTTAATTCCAACTCCTTTTTGTAATAGTGGGTTCTCTTAAACCCGGTTGGAACGCTTCCTACAATAATTACTTTACCCTTTCTTCTACAAATTTCTCCAGCAAAATCTACAGGATCATTACTACTTGTAGCAGCTGCAATAATAACAGCATCAACGCCATAACCGTTTGTTATTTCGCGAATGACATTTTCTAAATTATCAACATCTCTATTGTAAGCATTATTCGCTCCAAGCTCTTTACTTAATTCCACCATCTTTGAGTTAACATCGATACCAATACTTTTAACACCTGATGCGTTTAATAGTTGAATGGTTAACTGTCCCAATAAACCTAAACCAATAACCGCACAATTTTCACCCAAACGCAAATCTGCTTGACGAATACCTTGCATGGCAATAGCTCCTAAAGTAGTAAATGCCGCTTCGTTATACTCAACGTCCTTTGGTAATTTAACACATAAATTTTTTGGAATGGCAACCACTTCAGCATGCACAGCACCTGCGCCTGCACAAGCCACTTTGTCTCCAATTTTAAATTCTGTTACATCATCAGCGATTGCAATAACTTCTCCTGCACAGCTATATCCCAAAGCAGACGGCGCATCTAACTTATTCATCATTAACTTATAAGTTTCAGAAAGACCAATTGTTTTAGCTGTTTTAATGACCTTTTTTACTTCTTCCTTTCGTGCCAAGGCTTTTCCAACATATCCTAATCGTGCATCTTTTACTGTTTTACCCTCTGTTCCGGCACTTATGATGGAATAATGATTTCTAACAAGCACACAACCATTGTTTAACATAGGAAATGGAACTTCCAATAATTGCATGTGACCACTTTTTAAGTTCTGAGTAAGTTGTTCCATATTTAAAAATTTAATTTATACCATTCTTGAAATGAAATCAATGCATAAATAATAGATGAATTGTCTTCTTTTCCTGAAATATGGTTTTTAATTATTTTATCAATATTATCAATTGAGAAATGGTTGAAATTACTGAAAAAGGACTTATCTAACAAGAGATTTACTTTACTTTCTGAGCTAAAAATACTTCTTAAAGGCATTCCGAAACCCGCTTTACGTCTATTAACAATGTATGAAGGTAATTGACTTTTAAATGTATCTTTTAGTATACGTTTTGATTTTCCAGTATTTGATAGTTTATAGCTACGCTTTATACTATAAGCAAACTCTATAAGGCGATGATCTAAAAATGGGACACGACATTCTATTGAATTTGCCATTGAAGTTCTATCCGTATAATTTAAATTTTTAACTAATACATTTTCTAACTCAAAACGAAATAAAGCATCAAATGCGTCTTCCTCTTTTGGAAAATAATCGGAAAGCAAGTGAATTAAACGCTCTTTGTTACCAGCATAAACAGAGCATGAATTTTCAAAATCCCCCACCAAATTTAAAATACCAAATTTATAATTCGGATAATTACCATACTTACCAATTTTATGAATATAACGTCTGTAAGCCAAAAATTTTCCCTTGCCTTGATTCACTTTAGCACCTTGCCTATAAAGCATATCCGACAAACCAAAAGGTAGCTTACTATTGATATTATTTGACAAAAGTGTAAGCATGTGCCCTGCATAACCTAAAAATATCTCATCTGCTCCCATGCCAGATAAAATAACTTTAGAGGTTTTTGAAGCGTCTTTTGTAATTAAATAAGAAGGTATTTGGGAGCCATCTGCAATTAAATCATCAGAGTAATACAATGTTTTTTTTATCAAATCTAAATTAGCCTCCTTGCTTCCAATATTAGCTTGTAATAATTTTAAATGCCATTCGTCAGACAATTTGCTAGCGTAGAAATAATCAGAGGTGGTTCCTTCTTTTTTTAAATCGGTTTCCGATTTGCGCGCACAATAATGTAAAATATCCTTTCTAGCCTTTAAAAAATGAGCTATTATAGAAGAATCTAATCCTCCAGATAAAAAATTGCCAATTGGAACATCGGCTATTAAACGACTGTTAACGCTATCTTCCACTAATTGATACAACGTTTTTTTTGCTTCTTCATAGGAAAGGGAAGTATAACTCCCATTTTTTTGTACACTCCAATATTTCTGTGTAGTAAAACTTTTTTTGTTTAAATCAAACTGAATATAAGAGGCGGGCGGAAGGCGGAAAATATCTTTATAAAGTGTGTTATTTTTAGGAGTATATTTAAATACAAAATAATTTTGAAGTTCGTCTTCAGCCAAAACAGGTTTTACTCCAGCAGCAAAAATGGCCTTAATTTCGGAACCAAAAATAAATGTTGAATTAGAGTGATAATAGTACAAGGGCTTTACCCCCACTCGGTCCTTAATTAAAAATAATTGATTGATTCGCTTATCTAATATGGATATAGCGAAGTCTCCATTTAATTCGTTGATAAAAGAAATCCCGAATTTTTCGTAAAGTTTTAAAATTACTTCTGTATCTGTTTTTGAATTAAAACTATCATTTTTAAAATATACTAATTTCAACTTTTCAAAATTGTAAATCTCGCCATTAAAAACAATCACAATTTGTTTATCATCGCTAAACATTGGCTGATTACCATTATCCGATAAATCTAAAATACTTAAACGCGTATGCCCTAAAAAAACACCACTATCATTTATAATTTCAACATGCCCTTGATGATGATCTGGGCCGCGATGACTTAAGGTCAACAGCATTGCCTCACCATTCAAATTCTCGTTAGAAACGTATCCGATTATGCCACACATATTATTTTATCAAAAACGTCTTTATATTTTTTAACCATTTTTTCCTCCGTAAAATTTTCTAAATATAGTCGATGGCTCTCTTTCCCCATTTGCAATCGAAGTTCAGAATTTTCAATCAATAATTTCAATTTTTCTGCAATACCATTTGGATTGGCTGGCTCTACGATAAATCCATTTTTTTCGTTAATTACAGACTCTACTATTGCTCCCTTATTAGTAGATATAATTGGGAGACTTGCTGCCATTGCCTCTACAATTGCCCAAGGGTGACCTTCGGGGTCTCTGGGAGGGAAAACAAAAATATCTGCATTTGATAAAAAGTTAAATTTGTCTTTACCGCTGGTTGGTTGATGAATGCGAATTGGCAGGTTCTCACTAATAAGAAGATTACTACATTTTTCTTTTGTGACCTCATTATTCCATGCACCTACAAAATCAATGGAAAATTTTTCGGTTAAATTTTGCTTATTGAGGATATGTATTGCTTCAAAAACATCTTCAACACCTTTTGATTTAAACAAATTAGAGAAATAAAGAATTCTAATTTCTTTGTCCGATTTACTAACTTTTGGAATATTATAATTTCCTCCATTAGGAATGACATAAATTTTATCATTGCTAAAATAATCAGTAAACAAATATTTTAAGTTATTACCTAATACAATTACACCTTCAGTTTTTCTTAAAACTTTCTTAAAATAGTTGCGCGTTAAAAAAGAAGAATTAGACAGCCAATTCTTTATATCACTCCCTCGTAATTGAATAAGTATTTTTCGTTTAAAAAATACTCCAATTAAAATAAATATAGAATCTTTAATAAATCCAGTTGTAGTTTGACTGATGGGTATTAATATTAAGTCGGGTTTATTCGCTTTAACTTTTTTAATCATTTCAGCATAAATGGCATTATTTTTAAAAAGTTTAGTAAAACTCCATTTACCAAATGAACTGACTGACGCGTTAATTTTTGTATCAAGATGAATTAAATCAAAGTTGTTTTTAAGTTCGGAGTTTAATAAAATTTCTGTTGCAATAGAAGGTCCCATATAAGGCGGAGGTAACTTTCCCAATATCATTATTTTCTTTTTATTCATTCGCCGATTTTAATATTGATTTTGGTAATGCTATGTAACAAACAACGGCATATATTATATACAACATGGGTGCGTACAATGTAGGACATGTACTTACCGAATACATAAATAAAATCATAAGTGCTCCCAGTGCTAAGAAATAGTCATTTGAGTTTAAAAACTTTAATCTCATAAACATATTAATTATTATTATTAAGTATACTAGTAACCCAAGAAATCCCGTATAAAAAATTATACGTATGAAATCGTTATGAGAACCTGTTCCAACATAAGAATATGTTTCGGTTAAAATTAAAGGCATTCCAAAAAATTGAGCTTTAATTGGAAATTCTGAATACTCCTCCATCATCATTTTCCACCTACCTACTCTACCGTGCAATAATCGTTCGTTTTCCTTCTTTCCTTCATAAACGGCTATATCTGTTTGAATTAAAGGTGCAATTTTTTCTTCGATTGTATTTGCTCCAAATAAATAACCCAATACTGAGATGACAACAATTGAAATAATACCAACTGTTTTATTTGATTTTAAATTAAATACAATAAACAATGCCAATATTACCAAAAACACGCCATAACTGGCAGTATGACTCATTTTAAATAAACAGGCTAAACATAAAACAACTGTTATAACTAAATTTCTATTCATTTTAAAAAAGGAAGTAATGTTCTTATTCCGCAAATAAAAATAACACATGATTAAAAGACCTAATGACATATAAATAGCATAATTCATTACATCTCCGTAACTGCCTTGTATTCTCTCAAGACCTCTCGATTCAAGCGCTTTAATCGGTTTAACAAATAATTCAAATAAAAAAACAGCTATTACGAAAAAAGACGAATAAATAAATGTTTGGAGTATTCCATCTAAATCTCTTCTTGATCGAATAAACAATCTTAGAAAGAAGAACAAATAAATAGGCATGGTTAATTTTAAAAAGTATTCTAAAAATGCCTTTGAGAGCGGGTCAAAAATAAACATAAATAACAGTGATATGACCATTAAAACGCCCCATAGTCCGAACAAGAAATCAAATACAGATTTATCCTTTTTTCTATAAACCACAATAGCCATAATGCAAAATATTGGAGTGGTAATACCAACGAAATATAGCGGAGATAGAACAGGAGAAATATTTTTTAAATAATAAAAATTATCAACTATTGGTCGTACTAAAACTAAAATAGCAAACCACTTTAAATGCCATGGCAAAGATTTTATCCAATATTTCCAATCTTTAAACGACACTTTTATCTGTAACTGAATCTAAAATTTTCTTTGCAATCACATCGTAGGACAACATTTTTGCATTATTAGTTGTTAGTTGCTCTCTATTTGTATTATTTTCACTTAATAGATTTACAACTTTTTCGATAATATCGTTAAATGTATCTTTGGTAAAAAACCAACCATTCTTTCCGTCTTCAATTAAATGATTTACACTTGATTTGTTTTCTAAAATTACAGGTAAACCAGTACCCATCGCCTCCTGAATAGAAATAGCCACTTTTAGCCACATTCCAGCATCTGCAGCACAATACAATTTCCTAATTTCCTTTGCATTCAAAAATGGGAAACATTTAAATGCATTTGGGAATGGTTGTTTATTGATAAATAATTTTAGTTCTTGCTCGTACTCATCTCCCAAAAAACCGACAATAATATAAGTTACTTTTTTTCCAAGAACATTTAGTTTAGAAACAAGCTGAATAATTTGTTCTAAGTTTTTCCTTTTATTAACGCGCGTCGATGTAATAATGACTATTTCATCATCCTTTATATTTAACTCTTTCCTTACGGAAATTCTATCTTCATTTTTAAAATAATATTCATCTGGATCATAACCTAAATTAAGCATGACTTTTTTCGATTCGAAATTGACTTTATCCTTTCCCTTTAAAAAATCCAAAAAAAGCTGGTTAGTTTCCGGAATATTTAAAATAAGTTTATCCCCGTATTTAATAGCTTTACGGTATAATGGATACTTTATTGTTGAATACCCAAATTCGTGAATAGCTGTTTTAATTTTTTGTTGGAAAGTTCCTCTATCTAAATACTCCTTGGCATCACCATAAACAGAAACAATTTTTACATTACCAAAAAAATGTTTACTTAATAATGCCGCCGGGAATATTTTTGCAACACCTAATATTACCAAAACATCTGGCTTAAAGGCTGCAACAGATCTTTTTAACCCAAAGGGCAGTGCTTTAGATTTAAAAGAAAGTGAAGGCAATCGTTCTATTTCATAATTATATTTCGTATCAATGGATACTCCCTTTTTATAATTTAAATTGGCTATATCCCCACCTAAATTCACAGAAGCCGTTGATGTAAACACTTTAACAGTATGACCTAAACGAGCATAAGCTTTTGCAAGATGAACTTCTTGATAACCAATCTCGGGCATATAATGAGCTGATACGACGCCTATTCTCATTTTCTTGAATAAAATTTCTTAATACTAGAAACAACAAATTCAATCTCAGTTTGCGTAAGTTCTGGATACATAGGTAAAGATAAAATTTCGTGCTGATATTGATTAGCAATTGGAAAATCTTCAGGTTTACAGTTTAAATAATTATACGCTTGTAAAAAAGGAAGCGGAGTTGGGTAATGTATTTGAGTTTCAATACCCTGTTGTTTTAAAAATTCTTGTAACTCATTTCTTTGTTTACAACGAATAACATACAAATGGAATGTATGCTTTGAATTAACACGCACACTGGGGGTAATTACGTTTTCAACATCTTTTAATAAATCCGTGTACAGTTCTGAATGTTTTCTGCGTTGTTCATTCCATTGTTTAATATAGGGCAATTTAGCTGAAAGAATAGCTGCTTGCAGCCCATCTAGACGCGAATTGATTCCTTCCATTTGATGCTGGTGTTTTATTAATGCTCCATGGGCAGCATACATTCTCATCTTTTTTTCAAGTAAATCATCATTAGTAAGAATTGCTCCGGCATCACCATAAGCACCTAAATTTTTGCCCGGATAAAAACTAAAGGTAGACGCTACCCCGAACTTACCCACATACTGGTTATCAAATTCTGTAAAATGAGATTGCGCACAATCTTCAATTAAAAATAATTTATTCTTTTTACAAATATCAGAGATTTGCTTGATATTATTTGCCTGACCAAATAAATGAACAGCTATGATAGCCTTAGTTTTAGGCGTTATATTTTCTTCAATCTTAGCGGTATCTATGCAGTAATAATCCCGTTCAATATCTACAAAAACAGGTTTTGCACCAGCCTGGGTTATTGTTTCAGAACTAGATATCCATGTATTGGCAACAGTTATTACTTCATCACCTAACCCAATACCTAGCATTTTAAGAATAATGTAAATAGCATCCGTTCCATTGGCCACACCAATACAATGCTTTACACCATAAGCCGCAGCAAATTCCTTTTCAAAACCATCTACATATTTTCCTTTAATAAAGGCTGTTTCCGAAATAACATTTTCAATGGCCTTATCTATTTCTAATTTATGATTATTATATTGTTCTTTAAGATTTAAAAATGGTACATTCATTTAACTAATTTTATACCCAAAGTTAATTTGGTGTTGACTTAGCTAAATTATAAATATTTTCAATAATTTCAACCGTCTTTAATCCTTCAAAGCCGTTAGTTGCAACACGTCCGTTGTTAATAAGTACATCTACTATGTTTTCATAAACTTTGTCGTGATTTGACATTGATCCTTGGTAAAAACCATAGTCGTTTGCTGGCTTAGTTTCTATTGGCACATCCAAAACACAATCCTTTATTGATTGATGTTCTAAAACATTTAAGTATTGCCCACCAACTTTAACAGTTCCTTTTTCTCCAAAAATAGTTATAGAACCTTCCATATTTTTTTCATAACTATTAACTGTATAATTAACTGTACCTATGGCTCCATTCATAAATTCCATAATAATTACACCTGTATCTTCAAATTCTACATTATGTTGATGCAAGTAGTTTCTGGTTATAACATTAATTTTATTAACATCACCTAGCATCCAATAAAGCAAGTCAATAAAATGACTAAACTGTGTAAACAAAGTCCCTCCATCCAAGTTTTTTTTACCTTTCCAATCCGAGGTTTCATAATATTTGTCATTCCTATTCCAAAAGCAATTTAGCTGCACACTTAAAATTTTACCTAATTTACCTTCATCAATAGCTTGTTTTAAAGCTGCAATTGGGGCATTAAAGCGATTTTGCTTAACGATGAATAAATGTTTCTTAGCTCTTTGAGCTTCATCAATCATTAATTGACAATCGGAAGCCGAAATCGCCATTGGTTTTTCGCACAATACATGTTTACCTGTTTGCAGAACTTTTATAGTATGATTTGCATGTAACCCGTTTGGGGAACAAATTGCTACTAAATCTATTTCTTTTTCAAACTGCAAAAGTTCTTCGATAGAAGTGTATGAATTACAATTAAACTTATTCGAAAAAAAGTCTCTTCTTTCTTTTTTAGGATCGCAAACGGCAACTAATTTTGCCTGTTTTACAATATGTTCCGCATGTCTTTCGGCTATTCGGCCACAACCTACTATTGCAAATTTTAAATTTGTCATAATTTTTAATTAAAAAGTTACTTTAAATATTTCAGCCCATTTTAAAAACGAAATTAATTTCCAAAATTCACTTAAATGTGATGAATTATTAATCTCACTGTTATTTAATTTTAATAAATAATCCTTACTTAAAAAATTAGGCAAGGATATGTCATTAATAAATTGTGTTAGTTCTTGTTTTGATTCGTCTTTCCAAATTTTTTGAGGCGTGAGAAAACCCATTTTGTACTTTCTCCAAACCACCTCTTTTGGTAAAATAGGTTCTGCAGATTTCCTTAAAATATATTTTGTCCAGCCGTTTTTTATTTTCCAATCATTATGTAAAGCTACTGAGAACTCGACTAATCTGTGGTCTAAAAACGGCACCCTACTTTCTATCGAAAATGCCATAGAGTTTCTGTCTTCATACCTTAGCAAATCTTGTAAACTAAACTGAACACTTAATAAAGATTGTTCCTTAAACGTCTTTCCACCTCTTGCTGGCACATCTATGTTTTCCAATTTATCATGAAAATTTTGAGAAATAGAATTCATACCTAATCTTTTTTTTGAGCGAATGCTTCGTTGCATAAAATCTGGTGTAAAATAATAAAAAGCCCTGCCTAAGGTATTATTAATATTTGGAGAAAATTTTTTCTGTAATTCGTTTTTTTCGCTAATAAATGAGGCCAATTGTAAATGCTTAATTTTTTCGATTAAATAAATACCTGCAAAATTATAGTAGCCACCAAGTATCTCGTCGGCTCCTTGCCCATCTAAAAGTACTTTTATATTTTGTTGATTCGCTAACTTCATTACCTCCCACTGAGCAAACATAGAGGTTGAATTAATTGGCAAATCTTGATGCCAGATTAATTTATCAATATCCTGCCAAAACGTTTTACTATTTGGATAAGTAAAAAAGGGATTAATATTTTTATAATCAGCAACTACTTTTTTTGCAAAATCCGACTCATCGATTTCTTTTTCATGGTATGCTGCTGTAAAAGTCTTAAAAGTAGTTCCCTTCAGTTTAGACGCAGCTAGGGCAACAATTGTACTCGAATCAAGACCACCACTTAATGTTGAACCAATTGAAACATCTGCTCTTAGCTGCAAATCAATTGAATTGTTTAAGCAGTGATTAAACGTATTTTGAATTTCTTTAGCATCTGGTAATTTGTAATTAAAAACGTTTTCTTTTAAATTATAATACGATGTTATTGTTGTTTGAAGCGTCTCAGTATTTACCACTAAATTATGTGCCGGAGCTATAACCTGAATGTGCTTGAAAAGATTAGCACTTGGATCGGCTGTTGCCCCAAATGAAATATATTCAAATACCGAAGTTATATTTGCTTCCGGTTTAATTGCGTCAATTTGTAATAAAGCTTTAATCTCTGACGCAAACACAAATAGTGTTTTACTTTGAAAAAAATAAAGTGGTTTAATTCCAAACCTATCTCTTGAAATAAAAAGTTCATTTCTTTCTTTATCATATATTGCAAAGGCCCACATACCAATAAAATACGACACACAATTTTGTCCCCAATAACTATAAGCTGCTAAAATAACCTCTGTGTCAGTATCAGAAACAAATTGAAAACCTTTTTGGAGCAGTTCATTTTTTAGTTCTTTATAATTATAGATTTCTCCATTAAAAACTATAGTGTACTTATTCTGATAAGTCATTGGTTGATGCCCGGCCGGACTCAAATCGAGTATCGAAAGGCGTTTATGTAACAATCCTATAGTATTACTTACTGTTTTCTCATGTTGTAAAACATTAGGTAGAAACGATACCTCTGAAATAGAATTATTCCCTTTATAATAATTAGTAGAAACTGCTTTCCCTGAAATTGCAAACCCTTCATCATCAGGACCTCGATGCTGAAGAGTGTCTGACATAACCTTTAGAAAAGTTGCATCAACTCCTTCACAATTTATAATACCGGCGATTCCACACATAAATAATAGAGTCTTAAAGTACGAATTTTAAACTATTTAAGAAATGATTGATAGATGTTTACTAATTTTTTTCCAAAATTATCGAATCCAAACTGTGTAATAATATCTTCTCGAATAGAAGACGAATTGTAAACAGAAAGACGTTTTATCATTTGCTCCATACCATTTCCTATTTGAGGAATGTTGTCGTAATCAACTAATATTCCGTTTTTGTCATTTACAAATTCCTTAGGTGCGGTGGTATTTCCAACTATAACAGGCAAGCCACAAGATAGTGCTTCTGCTACTACTAAACCAAAACTTTCGTGTTTACTCGGAAAAACTAAAAAATCGGAAGCTTGCATTTCTTGTGCAATTTGATCTTTATTTAACTGTCCTGTTAACCTTAATTTAGTGGCTAAATGTGGCTGACCTTTTAAATACGATGAAATTGCTTGATAATCTTGGCCATCACCAACAATTGTAAATTTCCAATCTGGATAATGTTGATGAATTAGGGCAAATGCCTGAAGACACCTAAATGCTCCTTTAAAATTATCTAAACGTCCAACGAATAAAATGGTTTTATTTAATTTGTTGCTTTTAATTTGGAATAAATCTGTGTCCACCGGATTGTAGGTAACAATAATTTGTTTCGGATGAATATTTGTTCCTAAAATCTCATGCTTTAAATGATTGCTAACTGTGAGCACTGCATTTGTTTTTTCCATAATAAATTTTGTCCAATTTCTTTTCCAGAAATTTTCAGAAGTCATAGTAAATGGCCCCTGGTGTTCGGTAATTATGAAAGGCACTTTTAATTTTTTTGAAAGTAACCAACTAAGTGTACCACTCAATATAGTTCCATGAGCATGGATAATATCTATATTGCGAAACGATTTACCAATTTGATAACCCTTTACAAACCACAATATATAATAAAAAGGCTTTAACAAAAATTTTATTTTTTTTGATGATAATACGTAACGGTAAAGCTCGTAGTTAAGCAATTTCTCAATTAATAAACCTTTTTTTTCTCCATAAACCCTTCCAAATAAAACTGTATTATTACACTGGGTTTGAGTTGATGCTAAATAATCGATTACAAAAATGCCTTGAACATCTCCTTTGAATTTTGGAAATAAATCGGGTATGACGAGTACATTTATTTTTTGTTTACTCACTTCGTTTTTTTGAACAAATAGGTTACATCACTGCCCCAATTAGCGTGTTTATTATTTTCAACAGTTCCAAAAAATCGACGGGTTAATGCATATTTTTTTTTGTTACTAAATAAATTCGAGAATCCTAAGAACGATTGATTGTATCTGAATTTTTGAAATACTTCGAAATTATTGTTTAACATTGTTTCCTCTACAAATTTACCAGAAACCTTATTAAGCTTGTACCCTTGCCTCTTAATAAGATTTTTAAGCCCTAAGTAAAATCGGATTAAATGGCTGTAAAAGTGTTTGGCGTCGGTATTTTGAATAATTAGATATCCGCCTGGACAAATAACTTGAGACAACCTATTCAACAACTGTTCCGGGGAATTTACGTGAGCCAATAAACCCAAGCACAATACCATATGATAAGAATTATCGGGTATATCTAATTTAAAAAAATCATCATTAATAAATAATGCTTTTTGTTTATGGTTTTCAGGAATATTCTTCTTAGCCAAGGTAACCATGTTAGCAGAAATATCAATTAAGGTAATGCTTGTGCATTTTTCTAACATTGGCAAAGATATGGTGCCTGTGCCACAGGGCATATCTAATACTGACTCAAAATTAAGATTTTTTATTAAAGAGCTTACTGTTTCTTGCCGAATCTGTAAATTGTAATCGTAGGTAAGATAAAGGTCGGTATTTTCAAAAAGGTCCTTTACAATTTTACTTTTGTCCATTTTTTTAGTTTCTTTTAGTAATAAATTTTAAAGGATTGCCTGCATAAATGCCATTTTCTTCAATTTGGTTATTTTTTGTTACAATTGAATTAGCGCCAATAAATGCCCCTTTTGCAATTTTAGCTCCCATTAATACAACAGAACCTGCGCCAATTCCTGAACCTTCGCCAATTTCAATAGGTTCGGCAACCGTTTCTTGCAATCTAAAATAAGAATGTGCTTTAAACTGATGATTACCATCTCTTATACTCACATTTTCGGCAACACCCGACCATTTTTTAAACACAATTTCGGAATTACAACTAATGAGAATATTTTGATGAAATAAAACTTGGTCTTCAATTACTAATTTTCCATTTTTAGCTAACTCAATCGTTAAATTTCTTCCTAAATCCACATTATTTCCAATTGAAATATTTTTATTTGGAAAGCCTATAAAATAAGGCAAAGAAGCGCATTTCAATTTTTTACCCACTTTGCAACCATGTGTTATTAAATACAGTTTTAGCATCATTCCTTTTATGCGGGAACTTCTATTTCTTATAACGGCCTCAATATAGATAATGGCTTTTATCATTGGCAGACAAGATAATTTTATTTTTTGAATTTAATTATTTTTTTGATAAAGGTTTTAATGTAGCATTTTATTCCGCGCCAAATTACTTGATTTTGATATCCAGTATTGTACATTTTCATTATTTTATAACCCTCTACATTACTATAGCAGGAGGCACTCATACCTCCAACTCTAAATGCAGTAATTAATTGGGGAACATAATTAAAAACTAACTTGTTTTTTTTGCATCGTAATAAAAATTCATAATCAGATGAGATTTTAAAACGCGTATCAAAATTTCCGATTTTTTTGTAAACATTATTTTTTACAAAACATGTGGGATGAAATATAGACGGTTTTTCGTACATTTTTGAATCATCCGGTAAAATTCGCTCTTCTTTATTACTTATCTCATCAATAGAAAGCATATCCCCATGATAAACGTCTGCATCAACACTCTTATTTGCCTCAACAATAGTTTTTACAGAATGCTCAAAATAATAATCATCAGCATTTAAAATGCCAATTATATCTCCTTTTGCTAGAGCAATGCCTTTATTCATGGCAAAATAAATTCCCCCGTCAGGTTCACTTATCCATAAGTCAATTTGCTCTTCAAACTTCCTAATTATATCTATTGTCTTATCTTTTGAACCACCGTCAATAATTATGTATTCTATATTTTTATAGGATTGACTCAATACACTATTAATTGTTTGCTCTAAATACTTTTCAGCATTATAAGTCACGGTTATAATACTAACAAGAGGTTCGTTAAGGCCTGAGGTTTTTGTATTATTTATTAATCGTGCTCCACCTTTCATAATTAGTGCTGTTGAATATAATTTTGAAGTTTAGTTGTAATAGTTGACCAAACAAAATTAGTATGAGAATGCTGTATTATATTCGGATATATTTTCTCTAAAATATCTTGATTATTAATCAGTTTTTGAATTTCAGAAGCTAAGGATTTATCATCGTCAGGTTTTAAAATCGTCCCGTATTTTTGATTGTCTGTAATATCCTTCATACTCATTACGCCTTCTGTTCCAAGAATATAATTACCAAAATAAAATGCCTCGGCTATAGACAATGAGAAAGATTCGCTCCAAGAGGTAATACAAAACAACTTTGATCTATTATACCATTCATAAAGTTCTTTTCTGTTGGATATTTCACCTGTAAAAATGATATGAGAAACTAAATGCGGATAATTTGATAAGGTCTCTGAAACATACTCCTTAAATTTTCTATCTATTGGTCCAACAAATACCATTTTCCAATCTCCAAGCTTTAATTGGGTAAGAGCCCGCATGATCATTTCATGATTTTTAACTTCATTGCCGATGCGCCCGGTTGTAAGTATGATATTTTCCTTTTCTTCAATATTTTTTATATTAAATTTAAATTCCTCTTTTAAAAATAAATCATTAACTCCAACGGGCAAATAGATAATTTTATTGGAAAACTTTGGGTACATTAATTTAACTAATTTTTCACCCTCAGTATTTTCAATTGATATTAAATCCACTTTTTTCAAAAACCAACTTTCTAAAAAAGTAATGAATATATTTTTAACCCTTTTTTTTGAATGCTTTATTTTCGATCCTTCTTCAAATGTTGTATTGTATGCGTCTAACTTCAAATACAAAAATCCTTTTGGGTTTTTGAGCTTGTATAAAATGCCATAAACAAAACTTTGTTTAGTAAAATGATATAAATTTAAAACATTAATAGACTTAGAATTGTTACTTAAATAGTTTAAAATTCCTTTTTCCAAAAAACCAAATTTTCCTTTATTTTCGATTAATTCAAGCTCCAGCCCTTTTACTTCGCCATTAATCTGACTATAACTTTCACTGTTTTTATAGGTAACCAATTTTGCTTGGTAATTATGTTTTGCAAACATAAAATAGGGGATTTGCCCTAAATCTTTAGTTAGATGCACATTTTCACACCAAGGATATATTGTAACAAATGTTTTAGCCAAAATTAATATTCAATTAAAAATTGTTTAACATTTAAAAATCTTAAAATACGACGTTCTAAATTACGCAACATCATTTTATACTTATTTCTATTTAACGTACCGCCATAAGAACCTGAAAAGCCATATATTATTGGATTCTTATAGAATAAATTAACCTTATGCCATAAATTTAACGATACTAATTTAGTATATACTACATGCTCAATAAAAATACCGGAAGAATCGTTTGCATCAAGGTATAGCTTTTTCAAA
The DNA here is from genome assembly GCA_033763945.1 of Bacteroidota bacterium. Classification (GTDB taxonomy): domain Bacteria; phylum Bacteroidota; class Bacteroidia; order B-17B0; family Aurantibacillaceae; genus Aurantibacillus. Next base: position 36,219 of record JANRJN010000010.1, read on the forward strand.
AACTTCTGATAAAACTCACCTCTTACATAAAATACATTTGTTTGTGTGACTTTATGTTTTTTTTGTGAGTCTGCTATTAACCCAATACAGTTTTTTTGTGTAATCTGTTTTAAATTTAAAACTTTGTAACGTCCGGTTATTTTAATAAATAAATCGTATTTACCAATTAAACTGTCTATACAAGCATCCAACATTTCAAATTCCTGATAACCTTTGCCTTGAGAAAACTTATCTGATAATGGAAATTTTAAAAGTGTAATTTTCTTTTCTTGAAATAATATTTTAAATTCTTCATCTAAACTAAAATCAAAACTCGAATTTTCCAGAAAATATAAATCGTCTTCTGGAAACTCGGTAGAGTAAAACTGCAAAGAATTTAAATATTCTTTTCTCCTTTCGTTAATATTTGAATGAGTTACAAAATTACTATTTGGCACAATAGTTCCGGTAATTAATAAGGCTCGTACCTTTGAGTTTACTTGTTCCATATACCTTTAGCCGTATTTGTAATAATTTTTTTATATTGGATAGGGTGTAAAAAAACTTGCGGTAACACACAAATACATGTTCCAATCATAACGCCTGCACTACCTAAATTTAAGTACTTAGCCAAAAATATGGTTAATGGAATATTAACGATAATCATTATTAAAGAGTGGTATATACTCAGTCGGATTTTTTCTACACCACTTAAAAAATTTCCAAATACGCTTGTCCAAGTAGCAATTAATACCCAGCAAGCCATAGTAGCCGATAAAATAAATGGGATTTCAATTTTTGAGCCAATCCAAACTTTATAAAAAAATTTAGAAAAGACTAACATTAAAACTACGCCACAAGCTAATATTAACCAAAATGAAATCAATTTGTTAGTGGTTCTTTTAATCCAATTAAAATCCTTTTTATGATAAGCATCTGTATATGCGGTCCAAAAAGGAGTTGTTATAATGGCAAAGCCCATAGTAACAATACTAAAGTATTTAAAAGCAATATTATAAGGTGTAACCTCCTCCGGACCATAAAGTTGATCGATAATGTAACTATCGGTTGAAAACAAAATAAGAGCAGCAAATTGCATGATAAAAAACATAAAACCAAGTCCCATTAAATCTTTTGCACTGCTGAGTTTAACATATTTTAATGATGGAGTTAAATGTTTATAATCTGTTTTAAAAAACCAAATTGTGGCAATTAAAGGGGATATTAAATTAGCAGTACTAACGCCAATACTAAGCCAAAGCAATGAACCATTTGTTGTTTTAGTTAAAACAAAAACAATAATTAATGATAGTAAACTCGCAAAAGTATTAATACCTCCGCTAATTGCCGAACGTTGATCGGCATTTAAAATCATGGAAATTAATTTTATAATAAACTGTAAACAAAAAAAGCTAAAAACAATAAATATAAGCTTGTTTATTTCTTCATTCATTTCCTGCGGTGTATTTAAGATATATGTCCAGTTTACATAAGGAAATACAATAACAAAAACTGTATAGACAATGCCGATAACAAAAGTCATAATAGCATAAGAGGTACTGATATAAGTTCGTGCAAGTACTTTATTATCCTTTGCCAGTGCCTCGGCAAGTTTATTGCGTAAGCCATTACCCAAGCCCAAATCAAAAAAAGCAACCCAGCCTATAATGGATGTTAGGGTAAGCCAAATACCGTACTTTATCGGATTTAAATAATTTAATGCCAATGGAATTAGTAAAAAACTAATTGAAATGCTAATACACTTTATAAATATTGATGTAATTATGTTTTTCTTTGTTTTAACACTTCTTTCATGTCCTTTAGTAACAAACGACTTTAGGGAATTATCCTTTTTTTCTGAATTAATCTCTAAACTTTCGATAGAATTAATAAAATAATCGAAAGACTTTTTGAAATCAAACTCTAACGAGGCCTTAAGACTATTGTTACAAAAAGAAACGTATTCTTTCTCTATTGTTAAAATTGCATTTTTTATATTCTCAGGGCTGACCTCCTCAAGCAAAACGCCTGCTTTAAAATCTTTAATACTTTTTAAGCCAATAATATCAATTCCAATAACTGGTATTCCTGCTGCATAATAATTAAATAATTTACCAGCAGGAGAAGAAAAATAATTAAAACTTTTCTTAGCCAATTCTATATCATAACCAGTAATACCAATATAATAGCGTGAAGCATACTCAATGATTTTTTCTTGTGGTACATAATCAAAATCAAAAACAATCTTATTTGCTTGTAATAAATTATTGTATTTATTTTTAAGATGATTGTAAAATTTTTCATTTCTAATCCCTTTTAAAACCAATACATATTCATTACTTAAGCCCGAAATACAATCAATAAATTGCTCTAAACCATAACCATAATCGATATTTCCCATATAAAGAATTCGTTTGATTTTATTTTGGTTCAAGATTGATTTAGTTTTTGATAGAATTGGTGCATTTTGTATATAAAAAACCTGGGTATCATCAGAATCTCCAATCAAAAAACGTTTTCTTTCCTCGCTTTGAATTATAAGTCTTTCAATACCTATCCACTGGCTCAACCTAAAATAGTTGTCCTTTTCTGTTTCTAACGAAAAGTAAATAGTTTTTTTATAAAAAAAACGAGTTACTAAAAAACCAGAAGAATCAATGGCTATAACCAAATCATACTTTTTATCGAACAGCTTAGTAAAGAATAAAGTAAAAAACAAACGTATAGTTTTATATAATTTGTAACCAAATGTTTTTCGGGAAAGATAGGCTGTAATCTTCCAAATAGTAATTCTTTTATAATGAGAGACTAAATTTTTATTATTGAATCGTTCATTATCAACGTAAATTATTTTTGTGTCATATTTTTCTGATAAACATTTGTACATATTTAGTACGGATGGAGAGTACTGCAACCATTCATCAGGAAATACTATAAGTGCTGTTTTTGTTTGCTTTTTCATACGTACTTAAATGGGTTTACAAACATAACAGGCATTCCAAGTGGTGTTCGATAAGTTATTTTTGGTTAACCATTCTGCTGAATAAATAATTCTTAAACCATTTTGCTTCATCAAACCATCCAATTCATCAAAAAAAAGATAACGCATTACGTGTACTTCGTTTAAATTGTTTGTTGTATTTGTAATCTTATCGCATATTGAAATATCAAAATTCACCTCCACAACCTTCTTTTCAAAATTAAGTGTTGGTGTTGCTTGTCTATTAATTATTACTTTTTCATTCTCAAACTTTTTTATCCGAGAAACCGGTTTATCGAACAGAACCGCCGGACCATGCCAGCAATCGAAAATAAAAACACCATTTTTATTTAAATGTTTTTTTGCTGTTTGAATTGCCTGGGTTAAATCATTATCCGAAGTCATATAACTCATTACATGGAACAACGCAATCACTATGTCAAATTTTTGTTCTGTAAAAAAGGACCTAATATCTCCAATAGAAAATGTTAAGTTTTGAGATATAGAATCAGGCAATTTAGATTTAAGCATTTTAGCGTGTTGCAACATGGTTTCGCTTCTATCAATGCCAAGCACTTTAAAGTCTTTTTTTGCAAATTTAGAAGCATGAATACCAGTACCACATCCTAATTCTAGAATAGTAGATGCGTTTGGAACATATTCTTTAATTAATCCTTCAACATAATTTGTCTCGGTTTCATAATTTTTATCCTTGTACAACAAATCATAATACTCACTATATGCTGCAAAAACATTGTTATCCATTTTTCAAAATTCGTTTTAATGTTTCGGCAACTATAACTATTTGTTTATTTGTTATTGCTAAACCACAAGGTAAATAAAACCCCTGCTTATAAAGTTTTTCAGCAATCGGATATTTTTCGTTTTTAAATAAACCTCTATTTTTCAAAACCGGTTGCAAATGCATTGGATAGAAAAATGGTCGAGTTCCTATTTCTTCATCTGCAAGCTGTTTCATAATTGTTTCGGCCGAAATATTCATATCTTTTAAAATAACTCCATACACCCAATAAATATTATCGCAATAGCTCGTTTTAATAACTGGTAATGTTAAGCCAGATTCACTTATCAATAATTCAGTATATAATTTACCAATCTCTCTTTTGCGATTTATACTTTCTTGCCAACGTTCAAGTTGTGCAACACCTATAGCTGCTTGCAAATTAGTCATACGCATATTCCAACCCAAATCTTGGTGTATAAAGCGTTTGGACGTAAAACATAAATTTCTTAAGGAGCGTAATCTTTCAGCAATTATACTATCATTGGTAAGTATCATTCCTCCTTCGCCAGTAGTTATTAACTTATTTGGATAAAAACTAAAAACACTGACATCACCAAAACTGCCGCAGGGTTTACCTTTGTATGTTTGTCCATGTGCCTCGGCAGCATCTTCAATTACTTTTAAATTATATCTAGTTGCTAGCTCTAAAACAGGATCTACATCAACAGTTAATCCATAAATGTGAACCAACATAATGGCTTTAGTTTTATTAGTAATTTTTGCTTCAATTTGAGAAACATTCATATTCCAAGTTAACTCTTCAGAATCGACTAATACAGGTGTAGCGCCAGCCTTTATAATGGCAGAAACGCAAGAAATGATTGTAAATGAAGGTAAAATTACCTCGTCACCTTTAGTAATTCCAAGTGCTTCTACTGCAATTTCTAAGGCGGCTGTGCCATTGCAAACCGAAATACCATAGGCTCTATTGCTTATAGCAGAAAAATCATCTTCAAATTTTTTCACAAACGGTCCTTCTGAGCTTATCCATCCAGTGTCTACGCACTCGTTGAGATATTTTTTCTCATTGCCATTTAATAAAGGTTCATTTACGGGTATCATTTATTTATTAGCGTTAAATCTTACTTTATCATTATCTCCTTGGTAAGGACCTTGCTTAATTTCTATCATCTCAATCTCTTCAATCACCTCAAAACCATGCCCGCCAGAAGCCAAAAGTATAACGTCTCCCTGCGTTAATATTTTATTAAATAAAAACTGTTGTTGATTATCGTAAAAATTTACTTTTAATATCCCCCTTTTTAGCAACAATACCTCTTGAGTATAAATTACACTTCTTTCAATCGGTTTATGAAAATGAGGTTCTATAATTTTACCGGCCGGATGATTCATATAGGCCAACTGTTGCGAAAATTCATTAGGCGTAAAAAAATGAATACCAGATTTATTAAAATTATTTCTAATAATAATTGCCAGAATTTGACTTTCGTATTCTATCTTTTCTATATTTTCAAATACATCCATTTTATTTATTCCAAATACCTTTTGCCTTTTTATTTACTATTTTCCAATATTGAATTGGTATAAAAATTAAATCAGGCAATAAAGATACGCAGGATGCTAATATAATACCAGCTGAACCTAATTTTAAATATTTTGCAAAAATGATGCATAAAGGAATATTTATAATTGCAGTAATCAAAGTAAGATAAAAGGCTAAACGCAATTTGCCTATTCCATTAATAAAATTACCGAATATTTGATTGAAAGCCGATAATAAGGTAAACAAAGCCATAAATACTGTTACGCCAAACGCTACATGGATTTGATCTCCTATCCAAATTTTATAAACATAATTTGAAAGTAAAACCATAGGAATAATGCCAAAGAAAATTAACATCCAAAAATAAAGCATTTTTTTTGTTGTTTTTTTTATCCATACAAAATCGGTTAGAGTATATGCTTCAGTGTATGCACTCCATAAAGGAGCTGAAAAAATATTAAAAATAATTGTAACGGGAGTAAAATATTTAAGTGCAACATTGTAGGGTGTTACTTCGGCAGGACCAAAAAGTTGTGTGATAATTACATTATCCGTTGCCACAACTATTAATGCTGTAGATTGAAATAAAAAAAACATAGCCCCAACATTCATTAAACTTTTTGCATGCTTAAAACTTACAAAGTTTAATGAAGGGGAGTAATCCTTATAATAATTTTTAAAAAGCCATACGCTTAATACTAAAGGTACAGTAACATTAACAATGCCTATTGTAAATGCAAGATATACTAGCGAACCTCCTGTTGTTGATTTAGTAAGAACATAAACTATAATCAAAGAAAAGATACTACAAACTAAATTTATTGCACTAACAAAAGCTGCTTTATGACTCGCTAATAAAACCGAGTTTATAAGTTTAATGACCAATTGCATACAAAAAAAACCGAATACAATTAATGCTACCCTACTCAATTCAGTAGATTTTTCTTTCGGAACATTAATAATGTCAGACCAGTTTAAAAAATGATTTACAACATAAAATACCGCCCCTGCTATGGTCATTATAATTATTAATATCGCATAGGCAGTACTTAAATACACCTTCGCCGAGGCTTTATCATTATTAGCAATACATTCAGCCATTTTATTTCTTAATCCATTTCCTAAGCCTATATCCAATAATCCAAACCATCCAACTATGCCGTAAATTGTTAACCACATTCCGTAACTAGCCGGTGATAAATAGTTAATTGTTATTGGCACAAAAATAAGACTCGTTAAAACACTAAGACCTTTAATTATAACAAGTGCAAAAATATTTTTTTTAGCTTTTACTGAGCGTGAATGCCCTCTGTTTAAAATATATGACAAGCCAAATTGTTTAGTATTATTAACTACTTCATTAGGTTGTTGCATGTACCTTATGTTTTTAATTTTTTAAATAATTTTAAAAATCGGTTTGATTTTTTATTGGTAATTTCTTCTCCATAACCGTAACCATAGCCATAACCGTAGCCATAACCGTAGCCATAAGTCGATTTAGAAACTTTTACTGAGTTAAATATAATTCCAAGATTCGTTATTTTTTTCTCTTTATACAGCTTATTAATAAATTGAAGGTGCTGTTTACGAGTTTTATTCTGTCTTACTACATATAAGTTAACATCAGAATATTTTGTTAAGACAATTCCATCAGCAACCAATCCTATAGGAGGAGTGTCAACAATAACGTAATCGTAATTTTCACGTAAATAGTCAAACAATTTTTGCATTTTTTCTTTAAGCAAAAGCTCAGAAGGATTTGGAGGAATTGGTCCTGATAAAATAATATCTAATTGGGGTAATTGTTCAGGTGTTTGAATAATGTCTTTAATTTCAAGCGTTCCGGATAAGTAATTAGAAGCTCCTTTTTCAAGATTTAAATGAACTCCTTCAATTATCTTTGGCTTCCTTAAATCTAAACATAACAACACTGTCTTTTTTTCTGACGAAGCAATTATTCCTGCAAGATTGTATGAAATAAATGTTTTCCCTTCGCCACTAATTGAAGAGCTAATAAGAATAACATTTTGTTTTACATTTTTACTTGATTCGTCAAATAAATAATTAATGTTTGTTCTTATCGAACGTAGAGCTTCTAAAATAATTTGTTTAGGTTTTTCTGCAGTAAATAAGTTAGTGTTAGTTTCATTCTGCCCTATAATTCCTATTAACGGAATTTTAGTGTTTGCTTCTAATGTTTCTTTATCTGTTATTTTATCATTTAATAACGTTAAAATTGAAACAATTAAAATTGGAATAATTAAACCCAAAACAATAGCAATGGCATACGATTTACTTCTTACAGGTTTAATGGGACTATAATTTGGCATTGCTTTATCGATTACCCAATTATCTGAAACAGATGAAGCGAGTAAAATGGCCGTTTCTGAACGTTTTTGTAAAAGATATAAATACAACCCCTCCTTTATAGAAAACTGACGTTTTATACCAATTAATTCAATTTCTGTTTTTGGAATTGAACTTAACTTAGATTCAACTTCAGAAAGATTTGAAGTCATCTCTTGCTGAGCCATACTGTATTTTTGTTTAATACCATTTAAATTTTCCAGAATTGAATTTTTAGCATTTTTTATTTGTTTATCGATGTTTTCCAAAACAGGGCTGCCGGGTTTAGAATCCATCTGTCGTTTGCTAAACTCATTTTCTAGCTCGCTTAAATTACTTATCATTTTTACCAGTTGCGGATCATCAATGCCTATACTGGTAGGAGCTATATCATTAATTTTTTTATTATCCTGAATGTACTTTTCGAGATAATTAATAAAACTTATTTGAATTTTGCTTTCAGATATTTTTTCATCAAACGTTTTTACTCTCTCTAAAAATAATTTTGATTCATTATCAATATTTACGACACCTTTCGATGTTTGAAATTCGAGTAATGTCTTTTCAATTTCCTTCAACTCACCGGATATTTGTTTAATTTGCGAATCAATAAATTTTATAGAATTGCTGGCTAATAAATTTTTTTGATCGATACTGTTGCTAATATATACCTCCGTAAGTTTATTTAAAAAATCAGCGCATACTTCAGGAACAGCTTCATTAACACTTAATTCGAGAATAGATGCTCCTGAAGAAACTATATCTACATTTAAAGCAGCGGCATAATAACTCGCCACATTTACAATGGGATTAAAGTTAACCTTAAACTGCCTTTTATCGTAGGAAGGATTATTAAAAGAGGCGTTATCAAAATTTGCACGTTTTATTACGGTAAATCTTCCTAAATCATTTTCAATTTTTTCTCCAAATTTATGGGTACTGGTGCTACTTATATTTCCCTTTTTAAACTTGTAAGTTATTTGAAAAGAATTTTGGTCAATTACATCAATATTTAAATTAATAAAGTAAGCTAATTCAAATAATGTATCAGGGTGTATAATAAAAGGAGACTTGTTGTATAATTCTGTAGTCTTAATGTTTCCTCGCAAAGCATAAGTAATATCCAATTCCAATTGTTTTACCGCCTTTGTTATTAAAGATTTAGATTTAAGTATTTGTATTTCGTTCTCAAGATTTGCATTTCGCTTCATGTTGCTTAAATCCTTTAATAAATTTTCAGCCGAACTATTGGCATTTTCATCTTTTACAATAATTCTGCAAGAAGATTTATAGATTGGTGTTACATACCAATTGTAATAACGCGCAATAAAAAAAGCTAAAGTAACCGAGATAACAAACACATACCAGTATTTAACATATCTAATAAAAAAACGCTTAAAATCGAAATTTCTTTCTTCTAAATCATATTCCGATTTTTTATTATCCCCTGTCATTATATTTATTTCAACGATTCAATCTAATTTACAAGCTAATTGAACTCTTAATTTTAGTAATAATTATTTTGATATTTCTTTAATTTCACAAATTCTATTAACACCCTATCGTTTATTTATATATTACAATATTCTCTATAATAATTCTATTTTTAAGCTATAAATGAACTGTAGCAAAAATAGAAAAATAAGATGGGGATTTTGGTTTTTCTTTTGGTTTATTTCACTAATATGTAATGCTCAAGTAGGAGAATTGGATAGGTATGATTGTAATTATTCGAAAGAAATCATTGTTCCCTACAATTATTCTGAGGGTTCGGTAAACAACAAACCTCTATTAAATCAAACTGTTTTTTATAGCTACCGCGACCAATTTACCTATTGGTACAGAATAATTGCCAAAAAAAATGAAACATTAACTTATGCCGTAACATCGTTAAACGATAGTGATTCATATTCGGTTTATACTTATCAATACAATAATCTCGATTTTTGCAACAAATTGTATTATCAAAAAATTAAACCTTTGTCTCCTTCGTTTAATGCCAATACAACAAATAGTAACCTAAAAAACAGTTTTAGGAAATTAACTTTAATTAAAAATTACGTTTATTATATTTCCGTCTTAAATACATCCTTAAATAATTGCGGGCATCAGTTAATTCTAAGTTATGGCACTGATACTCTAAAAGTCAAAGCGCTTCATTTACCCTGCAAAAAGGACATTTCATCAATTTCAATTGTAAAACAAGTAAGTAAGCAGCCTTACAAAATAAAAGACACACTAACTATTGCCATTAAACCTAAAATTTTTAAATCTGACACCATAAAACCCATTAAAGTTGCAATTGAAACAAAAACAACACAACCTGCAATTATAAAAAACCAACAAATTAATACTGATACGTTAATACATAATACAGCTTTACCAATTACAAAAAGTGGATATAGGAGACTGCTTTGTATGATTAAAGATGCAAAAAAATTAAATTTTATTACTACAAAACTTATAGCCATTGATGATGATACTCATGACGAACTTTTTCTAATAAATTCAGAAACAGGAAAATGGAGTGCAAAAATAGAAGACAATAAAGTTTACAAATTTAAAAGTACAGCTTTTGGATATAAAGATTTAGAAATAAAAATAAATACCAGCAATACAAATACTGTTGAGCTGCTAATGGAACCCTTAAAAGTAGGAGATAACTTTATTATGAAGAGTATTTATTTTCATCCCAACACCTACGCTTTAAGAAAAGAATCCGCAGGAGAATTGCAAACGCTTTTAAAATATTTGACAGATAACCCTGAAGTAAATATCGAAATACAAGGTCATACAAATGGTGATAATAAAATTTTTAAAAATAAAGCATATATGAATTTAGGAGAAGAATGGAATTTTCAAGGCAGTGCAAAAAAATTATCTCTAAAAAGAGCCGAAGCCATAAAGGATTATTTAGTAAACAATGGTATAGCCTCCGAAAGACTATCTCCAAATGGATATGGGGGTAATAAACCAATTATTGATAATCCCGAAACGATGGAAGAAGGGCAACGCAATATCCGAGTAGAAGTTTTAATCTTAAAAAATTAGATCATTTCTTCTCTAGCCTAACTGCCTCAGCGATACTTATTTTCTTTTTATTGTTATAAGCAACAATAAACGCATCCGTTAAACCAATGCTATTTACATACGCTTTAGCTTCTTTTGCATCCGCAAATTTTTCAAACATCCCTGTAGAATAACAAACGCCTTTTTCGGTTGTTTTTCCATAAATTGGTGTTAGTCCCTTAAAAACATCGGGTAATACCTTTTGTTTAAATACCCCAAGTTGTACCTGATAAATTAAATTCATTGGCATTTCTGAATCTATTTGTATTTGTTTATTCCACTCATCGGTTGTTTTAGTAATACTCTTGGTAAAAATTGTTTCTTCTTTCTTAATATCGGCTTGTTTTGTTTTATCTCGCTCTTCAATCAATTTATTAATGCTGGTTAATTTTTGTTGAGAGTCAGCCAATTTTTTATCCAGATCTTTATCTTTAACTTCAATTGTTTTAATTTTTGATTTAAATTTCGTTTTTTTTGCCGGGTCTTTAGCTTTTGCCATTAATTCGGTTAGTTTTAAAATTTCAGATTTATTGGCATCCTTTTTTTGTTGAATCTCTTCCTTTAAGAGGGTAAAAAGTGTCTGATCAATATCTAGTTTTGTAATGGGTTTATCTTCTGGTTTTACAACAGGTTCCTCTTCCTTTTTTTCTTCTTTTTTTAATTTATCAAAGTACATAGAAGCATGATAAGCATCAACCGTAGCGTTTTCTGAATCAAAAGTGGCCTTTTGAGACAATAAATTTTTTTGATAATTAAATTTACTGTTTTTGGCCTCAAGTAAATCCTCATAAGTATCAATGGCATAATTTCTGGCAATATTAGCATACCCAACGGCAATAATATCTGAATCAGATGCTAAAATTATGGCCGAGTCAATGCACGTAATCGACTCCTTAATATAAAAAATAGCGGTATCTGTATTCTGGTCAATATAATTTTGTGGAAGTTCTAAGTAGTTTTTTTGAGCGTATTGATTGGATTGATGGGCAAGCTGGGCACTTTCAATAGCCAATTGTTTACAAATTGCCGCATTTTTATTCATAGAAGATTGGGCAAAAAAAGTTAGGGATGATAATGTACTTATTGAAAACAAAAGGCTTAAAATAAGCTTCCCAGGATTAGCTATTAATAGGGCATTCATCACTAAATTTAAACAGACGTATAAATATAGCCTTAATATTGCGTAATTAAAAAAAAATAACGAAATTGCGGTGTTATTATCAAAAGTAGTAAAAAGACAAAACAACGTATGAGTCATTTATTTAATACAAAGCAAAACTTTAAACGCTTGTCTCTGTGTTTTGTTTTAATATCTACTCTGGCATTCGCACAAAAAACCGACTCAATCCCTCAAAAAGTACAACCAAAAAAATCTGAACCAGTTGAAGTTAGGGAATCTTCCTCAGAATCAACAACTTCTTCAGATCCAATAAAAAGTAAATACGATAATCCTGAACATACATCAGAAGATTTATTAGGTTTAAAAGATGGTTGGTTTGTTGGGTTTGATGGTGGAGCAACTTTATTTTACGGAGATGTTGCACTTTACAATAATTTTCCAAAATTAAAGGATTTAAATAAAAGTATGGGGGGTGGAGTAAGCATATTTGGAGGAAAGAAATTTAAATTTGGTTTAGCTGCCGAAATTCAACTATTTAAAGGTACTTTAAAGGGAGAAAAACATGCCGACAATCTCTATCAACGTTATTTTAGGGCCGATTTATTGGGCTATTCGGTAAGTGCAAAATATAATTTATCGCAATTAATGTTTAGAGAGAAAAACGATAGAAAATTATTTAATCGTTTGGCGTTGTACATAAACGTTGGCGCCGGTCAAACTTTTTTTAGAAGCAGATTGTATAAATTAGCTAACAATAATAAGTGGTATTTAGAGAACACTAGTGGTTTTACATCTTCCGGCATTGATAGTGCTGGTGCAAAATCGGGTGGCGGCATTGTTACCGATAAAGTTAAAACCATCAGCTCAATTATAATACCAGTTGGGGGCAAACTTAACTTTAAATTAAATGCTAAAACTGACTTAGTGCTGGACGTAAATTACGTAACTGTTTTTTCAGACCAATTAGATGCATGGGTAAGAAGCTGGTCGCACAAAGATAGATATTTATATACCGGAATTGGTTTGATGCACAATTTTGGCAATGCAAAAAGTGATGATATTCCAGATGAAGATCGTTTCTTGAGACCACATGCAAAAAAAACAAAATCAAAAAAAGTAAGAGGCGATGCTTATGAAAAGTCGAGTTCAACTTCTATCGGAGATTCTTCTAAAAAAGGTTTATTTAAGAAAAAAGAAAAGAAAGAAGACAAGGATCTTGAAATTAAATTAAAATTATACGAATTGCAGTTAAAGTTATTTGAAATGCAATATTTAATGAAGTAATTTCTCTACTCTCTCTCTTTCTAAAATCCAACATTCAATCCAACATTTACTGTCTTCATTGTTCCTTTATAAAAACCGGGAGTATAGGTATTTAACATTGTGCCGGTAATGTTAGAATGTCTTCCCTCTGCAAAAATAATTACGTCATTTATAATTTCATAATACCCCTTTAACGAAACTGTTGAGTTTTCCCAATAGGTACCGCCCGCCATAAATGCTGTTCCGGCAACATTGTTTACTCCATTAATTTGCTGAAACGTTTTTACCTCGCCCTTCAGAGCTTGGGTGAAGACGGCATCAATAGTCAATCCCCTAATAGGTTTTACTTTTATTCCTGCATGCAATTCTTGTGAATTTTGACCCAAATAATGACCCATATTGTAATTATTAGATTCGAACGTTGTAGTTAAAATTGGGTGTACGTATACCCAGGGATTTGTTCGGGTGTATTCTAAAGTAAACGCAGTGTTTTTAATTAAATTGGTAATTCTGGCACCTGCTTTAAAGCTCATTAAATTAGTTTGATTTTTCTTATCGAGCATTTTACCAACATTCACTTCGTCCACAAAAATGGTTCCATAAATATGTGTTTTAGGAATAATACGGCAACTTACATCAAAAAATAGTTGTGAATTTTCACCTAATGCATTACTACCCGCACCATTCATAGTTCTATCGCCCGATTTATAAAACATAAAGGGAATTAAATAAATAGGTTGAACGTACTTATCACTATAAACAATAGAGTTTCCAATCGAAAAATATAATTGCTTAATAGGCTTAAACGTAAATAAATTAGCCGCTAAAAACTTTGGATAAAAACTTTTTCTTAAACCGCTACCTAATCCGTATGTTTTAGATGAATCTAGAACCTGCGATACCAACCAGCCATGCACATAATTAAATTCAAACCATTTAGCGGGTTTCATTTTAAAACTGATGTACGAAAAAGAAGGTTGTCTACCCGAAAAAACATTTGCACCATTGTAATTATTTCCCCAAGTAAAATTATCCTTTAATAAACTCAGCGATCCCCATTTCCAGGCATAACTTATACCACCCCTTGCTTCGTCAAAATCTGTTCTGGTTTTTGTTGTACCTTGATAAGGTTTGTAATTGCCTCCTGGAAGTGGCGTTAAATAAGCTGGGGTAGATAGTATATTGTATAACCCATTATCTCTTAAACTAAAATAAAATCCAAAATTCTTACCAATGCTTCCATTCATTTCCACGCCGTTCCAACGATGGGAAGCATAACCACTATCGTTTTTGTAATAAGAATATCCCAAAATTGGATTTAAGGTAAATTGAAACAACGAATCTCGGTAATACAATAAATCCAAACGTCGTTTAAATTTCTTATTCGGTATCACTTCTTTGTTGTAATCCTTTAAAAAGAAGGCCAAATCGTTTTGTTGTCTTTTGGTTAACTGTTCTTGTTTTTGCTCCGCTTCGTGCAATTTTTCATAAATTAAATGCCTCGAATAGGGCTTTACTACTGAGTTTAATTCTATTATTTGAGTATTTGCAAGCTCATCTAAATAATCATAAATAGTTACAAACGAAATATGTTTGTTTACTTCCTGAGAAATTAAACCTTTACTAAAAAATAGAAAAATTAATAAGACCAGCTGTTTTTGCATTAAAAAAGAGTGCTAAATAAAATTATGAATAAATGTACTATTATTTTAAATTAATCTTATTATTGAAAAACCTCTTAAAACATACTTCATTTTACAAAACACCCTATTTGATTGCTTATAACAAAACAAAACAGCCAAGAAATACTCCTCATCTGTATTTTTTTGGTAAAACAACAAGAGCGAAAACCTAACGAATTTAATGATTATTTGTGTATTTCAAACATAAAAACCTATAAAATGGAAAGTCATTATTTAAACTAGAGAATGATCTTAAGGGAATTTTTAACGTTTTAACCTTGTAAAAAAGGCAATAACAACTTAATTTTTATATTCATAAGCTTAACTTTTATTTATTAAGTCATTAGTTTTTGTTATGTTAGTTTTTTAATTTGTAAAAGAGATGAGACATAACAAACATAAACAAAGCAAGAAATCTTTTACATTAAACCATAGAAAAAATAAAACAGAAAAAATTAAAAAAAATTACCCAGAACACTTAACCTCGTAATGCGAACTTTTAATCTATACTACTAATTAACTATCAAAAAACTAGACAACTTTTTATTGCCCGAAAAATACATTCCCAACAACAAGAACTCCACTAATCCATAAAAGCTTTTGCTTAAGCTACGTATCATTTTTTTACGGTTTTACAAGGGCTTATTTGTTCATCTAACACCTATAACTGCCTTTTCGAGAGTTTAAGGCTTGCCAAACACCCAATTAAAATGAAAAATACCTACCTAATCTTGTAACAATAAGTATCATACTACTTATTATTTATAATTGTTATTTTTTTCTGATGTAAAATTCGATTCTCATTTGAAATAACAACTAAATATATACCCCCTGGTAACGAACTTACATCTAACTCAATAACTTTTTCCTTCTTTTTACTTTTTTCTTTTTTTACAATATCACCGGATGAGGAATAAATACAAATATCGTATTCGAGCACAGGAAAATCAATAACATTAATATATATAAAATCTTCGCAGGGCGAAGGGTATAATTGAAACTCCGTTTTAGTAATTCCATTAGTTGAAATAATTTTACTATAAGAAAATGTACTATCCTTATCCGTTTGCTTTAAACGATAATATGATAAATAATTATTTTCATCATTTTTTGAATCAATATAATAATATTGGTGAACATCAGTATAATTACCTGAATAAATGGTTCCAATTGTATTCCAATTTTTTGCATCCGTACTTTTATCTATTGAGTAATAATAATTATTAGACTCTGAAGCTGTAGTCCATTTTAGTAAGGTGCCTATTTCAATTTTATCCGATTCAAAATTAATTAGTTCTATTGGTAATACAGCAAAACAATAATAATTCTTTATAAAATAAATATTGCTGGATGACAAAGGTACTGTGATGGTATAAACACCAAGCGGATCAGGATCAATATCAGAAGTGCCTGAACTACCAACGGTGTGTAAAAATATGCCTGTAGGATCTAGTGCTATTCCTTTTGGAGAGACGGTATTACCAGAAAATCCATAGGACATAGCGCATAAAAAATTAGAATCAGAACTTATACTCAAAATAAATCCACTAGATGGGCCTAAACTTGTTAATAAAAATGTACCTACACCAGGATCAAAATCTACAGTACCATTATACTGACCAGTAGCAATTACATTAAAAGAAGCATCTGTTTTAATATTAGTAACTACATCGGTTGAGTTACTTCCCCCAAATCCCAAAGCCCAATTAAAATTATTTGCATTATCAAGTTTTAATATACAAGCGTCTGATGCTCCTGAACTGCTGAGAGTATAAACAGTAGCACTTGGATCTATATCCACGGTTCCTGAAAACATACCACCTAATAAAACGTCGTCATTGCTTGTTATGGTTACACTATGTAATTTATCATTTCCAACAGAACCATAAGATAAAGCGCTTACAAAATTTCCAAAATTATCTAATTCAGAAATAAAAGCATCTGAAGAACCATTTGAAATTAAATTAAACGTAGTGACTCCAGGGTCAAAATCACAAGTTCCCCTGTATTCTCCAACAACAATAACATTGCCATTGCTTTTTAAACCAATAGAAAAAGGAGTATCTGAGCTTGTTCCTCCCATTTTTTTTGCCCAAACAAAATTTCCGAGCGAATTAAGTTTAAGAACAAAAATATCGTTTATTCCAGATGTGGTAGCAGATAGATTAAATGTTCCTAAACCCGGATCAAAATCGGCAGTATTAGTGAAATAACCAGCAACATATATATTTCCACTATTATCTAAAACAAGGCAATTTGCACCATCAATGTTAAACCCACCTATTTTTCTTACAAATAATAAATTTCCCATAGGATCATATTTTGCTACAAATGCATCTACGGAAATTGATGTCAGCGTAACCGAAGTAACAGAGGGGTCGAAATCAACAGTTCCGGTAAAAATGCCACATACGTATATATTACCAGCAGCATCGGTTACTACATCACTTCCTGCATCATTGCTCGATGAACCAATTGTTATTGACCATAGTAAAGTACCTCCAGCATTTAGTTTAGAAATAATTATATCATTACTGCCAGAAACGGATACAACATTTTGAACTGTAGGTCCCGGATTAACATCTATTGTTCCTTGAAAGGTTCCAACAATTATGGAATTACCTGAAGCATCTACTGATATTGCATTTCCGGAATGGGTTCCTGTACCAAAATAGCTTCCGGCCCACTGTAAAGTTTGAGCGTAGTTGCATCCAAAGCATATGAATAAATAAAAAATAATATTTTTTTTCTTTATCATTAACGTTGGTTACTTTAATTTAAACTATAAATGCAATGTTTAGATATAGTAATTTATCCGAATAGGTATAGAATAAAACCAAAAACGATTATACAACCACTCCATAATAATTTTTCAAAAAGTTCTTTATCAAATTTTTTACTTCCCTCAATATGCTCATCTGTTTTATCGTTATCTGTACCCACTTTTTTCGAAAGGTGTGCCCCTGCCCTGCCGCTTACATTAAGCAAATAAAACAGTAGCGCCCATGCAAACCTTGCGCCACCTGCAATCATTAATATTATTCCAATTAGTTGTAACATACATTATCTATTTTAGTTTATCGCATAGTATTTGTTGCTGCGCCTCGACGCTTTTTAAAAAATAAGAACTTCCATATTTACCTTCAGAATAATCCTGATAAAGAGCTAATTCAACAAGAACACATGTTCCATCCGGTTTTTTCGCAGCTATTGTACTTGCTATTTGTCTATCAATAATCACAGAGGTTAATTCGTTACGGTGTATTGACCACTCTTTTGATCTAAGATATTGTTTGATAAATGTATACCCAACATACTCTTTGGTAAAATAATCTTTAAACCATTTTTCCCATTCTAGGTTTGAACCAAAATGTTGTGGCGGTTCCACTTTTGCTAATTTATCAGCTTTCGTTTTTTCTTCAATCGCTTTTAAATTTTCCTTATTTCCCAACTTTGAAACAATCTCCGAAATTGTTTCATAAGATCCAGCAATTACTGTGTTAGAAGGGTATAACTCTTTTGCCTTTTCACAATACTCTTTATAGCCCTTAATGGTAAAAAAATACCTAGCCATAATACACTTATCACTAGTGGTATTGATGGAAGTATAATATGAATTTGCATTA
This sequence comes from Bacteroidota bacterium, assembly GCA_033763945.1. Lineage (GTDB taxonomy): Bacteria > Bacteroidota > Bacteroidia > B-17B0 > Aurantibacillaceae > Aurantibacillus. The sequence goes on from JANRJN010000010.1 coordinate 54,593, forward strand.
CGAGTAATGCTATTACATTGATTTTCGGTTCCTTTTTCAGATTGCTTAATCTTTTTTTTGCTTTTTGCTCCGCTGTTATAATCACTCCATAGTTTATCAAAACGATTAAAGGATTCTTTGTAGGTTGCCTCAGCTCCCGTTAAACAACCTTCGGGTTCAACAACATCGTTTAGACTGCCAGGATTAGGTGGTGTAAAGTATTTAAAAAAATCCCACGTACGTTTTGTAGAATCTTCGGGTAACACAATTTCTTTTTGTGCAATAATACTTAATGTAAATAAATTGATAACTAATAAAGTCAGTTTTTTCATCTATAGCTATTTAATGTTTTCACACGGTACTATAACTGGATCGGATGGCAAGTAAGAGTATGCTTCTCCATACTTACCACCACCAATGTAATCTTCTTTTACATTTGAACTACCAATACCACACTCTCCGTTCGTGTTTTTTACTGCTACACACACACTTAATTTTCTGCAAAGCGGAATATCTAAATCATTTTTATCTATAATCCATGTAGCATATGTTATATTGACTTTTGTTACAGTAAATCCTTTAAACGATTGTTCATACTGTTTTTTTACCATGGCCTCAATTTTAGGATTGCTTTGTTGAGCAGGAATCATTTTTAGATTTTTTGCCATGTTTTTTTGGTTCTCTTCAGTTTTACCCATAAACTTATCTCTGGAACCATAAGAATTAATCGCAGTTGTAACAGAAGTTAAATAGTTTTTTAGTTTTTCGTTTTCAGGATAAAACTTTGTAACACCCTCAAGGTATCCTTTAAAAATGTATAACTTTTGTAAATAATAAACCGTGCCTAAGGATGTTCCTTGTTTAGATTCTTTTTCTGCTTGTGCAATAGCATTATCTACACCACTTGCTTTAGCGAGGGTGCTATTTAATTTATTGCTATACATAGATGGGGAAGGATTGGTCGCAAGATACTTTGTTACCTCATCGTTATACTCTTTAATAACTGCATCGCTTTTTGCAATTGCGTCTTGGAAAGCTTTTTTATTTGTAACGTCATCTCCACTTACTTGTAATTCACCACGTGTAAAAATAAATGGCTTGGTTAAAAGATTTTCTATCGATTCACCACCGCCCCCCATGATTTCACCTCTACTTGGTCTGTTTTTTGTTTGTGAGATTGCTGCGCTTCCTGTAAGCGTAATCAAACATATTGCTAAAATTGTTTTTTTCATTTTCTTAAAATTTTATTTTTTTGGTTTTAAATATTTTCTTCAGCTATCGCTTTACTATTGTATGAAGAAATAAAAGGCGACGAGAACCTTCCGCCAACATCTTCTTGGCGCATAGTGGCATTATAAAGCATACAAACACCCGATTTTTGTTTTGCAGCAATAGCAACATCATACACGCGGCCAATTATAAATTCGCTATTTCTTTCTAAGCGCCAGTCATGACCAAGTAAAATAACTTTTAATACTTCCTCATTCCATCCTTTACTCTCAAATGCTACTTTAGTTAATGCTTCAATTTCTTCATCATGCTTTGCTGCTTTAGGTAACCTAACCAATTTAGCTCGCTTGAGACTGTTCTTTTTAATTGTTTCTTTATATTCATCTATGCTTCCATAAGCATCCCAAACTTCTTGGTATTTCTTTCCTATTTCAACTATTCGATTATATTTATTAAATATTTTTGCCAAGTGAATCCACTTTAACGCATCTATTTTTTTATTAAAATAGGTTTCAACTTCAAAATCAGAAACTTCTTCTAACGCTTTTAATTCCGTTCTAACAGTCGCCAATTGCGCCTTTGCTTTATCTGCAGATATTTTAACAAACGAAACAACTGTATTTTGTTTATAATTATCTCCATCCTCACCTCTTCTTATGGAATCCACATCACCATCTTTATTTATTTCATATAAACTATTTAATTCTTGCAAATCATATTTAGCAGTAAAGTCTACTATACGCTTGGTATATTCATCTAAAATGCTCTGTAATTTCTCAATACCCGCTTGTGACCAAATATAATCCGGTAAATATAGATTCCCTGTTGGATTGTGCGATCCATAAATGAAATCCTCATCCTCAACATCACGCCAACCCAAGTGTTGCAACATTAAAGTATGTTCCAAATCGTCTCTTAAGCTTAGAGTGTTTTTATTATTTGAAGCAGCCCCCTCCAATTTCGCTCGAAATTTTTGTTGAAACTCCTTAACTCTTGTCTCAAATTCAGTTGTATCATAGGTGGGGTGATTTTTCTTAAAATTTGCAATATCTCTATTTATTGGTTCTACTGAATTTTTAACTTGTAAATCTATATTATCAAAATTCAGTTTTGTTTCTGCCAGTATTTTTGAAAAGTGATCGAAGCCTTTGTTTAATGCAAGTAAATCTTTATCCAATGATTTGCTTTTATCCTGAGAGTTAATAGTGTTTTTGTATTTATTAACTTCAGCTTCTAAACTTTTGGTATCATAGCTTGGCTCAATTTTTTTTATGTTTTTTAGATTTAACTCTAGTTGAGATAATTGACTTTTATATGCTACCGATTTCGCCGTAGGGTCAATTTCTGCAATTTTTTCTAAGGCTTTTTGAAAGGTGCGGTAATATGTAACTGCTGCTCTGTTTGTTGGCTCCATAAAGTTTTTATTTATATCTTCCTAAAAGACGCGATAAGAAAGCGGTTAACGATTTAAGTAACACATTACCTACTTGCCTGATTGCACTTACTTTTACTTGATTTATAGCCCGCTTAGCTTGCGAATCCTTTTGAGGTTTCTCCATAATTTTAAAACTATTTTTTCTTCTTTTTAGCTGCCTCTTCCTGTAATTTTTTAAATTGGTCAGCTGTCAGTATTTTTTTTAATTGAGTTTCATAGTTGTTTTTATAAGCTTCTTGCATTTTCTTTTTTTCTTCTTTTGAAGCTGTTTTCGATTTTGCTTTTAATGTCTCTGCTTCTTTTTCAGAACTAGTCAACAAATCTTTATACTTTTTTTGTTGATCGGCTGTTAAATTCAAAAGAGCAGTCATTTTAGCTACTTTTTCATCTTTTGAAGGAGCCTGATAATAAGTACTTGTTAATTTGCTAGCATTAACTTGATTAATGCACATTAAACTAATTGCTGTTGCTATGATTATTTTTTTCATTTTGTGTTTTTGTTTCTGTTTTTTATTTATTTTCAATTATTTAACCAAATCGCAAGAAATTTCTTTCTTGCTATCGGAACCTACCACTTTTATTGGAAGGTACTTTTTTGTTACAGGGTCATATACTTTGCGTATTTTTCTAAAATCTGAATAGCAATTACCATCCTTACCTTTTACAATAAAATATGCATCGGTTTGTTGATAGTCTGGTAGTCCCAATTTAGTTTTATAAATATTCCAATCGTTTCCTGCAACTATTACCTTTTTAACTTCGCCAATATCGTATTGAGGATTGATTGTATTATGTTTTTTGTAGGCTTCAATAACTTCTTTTTCCACTGCAGCGTTTGAATATTTGGTGTCAGTAAGCTTAACTGTTTTCAAAAAGTTCTTCTTTACATCTGCGTAATACGTTTTAATATCGCCACTGTATTTAGACAGGTTGTATTTAAAGGTATAACTGTTACCGGTAGATGAACTCTTTAACATTATTTCAGACGCTTTTGTTAATCCATTGTTTTCTATAAGCGATATTAATCTAATGATTGCCCTGTGATTAAATTCATTTAAACCCGGAAGTATCATAATTTTATACCAACCATTATCCGATTGTTTACTTCCGTTATTGGAATCTTCTAAATCACCATTAGATAAACTTAAATTACTTTCTTTTCCGTCTATATAAAATTTATAATTATTAAGCGGCATTTCTCCAGAATAATAAATATAAACACCTGTATTGGAGACGTCTGCATCAAATTTATCTTTACCTCTTACACATCCTGTTTCTTTAACATTATCAGAAAAACGCAATTGCTGAAAATAATCTAATTGTTCTGGGCAAATCAGCCATTTAGATTTAACTAAAGACTGAGCGTATTCATTTTTTTTATTATCTATGTTTTTATTTATTTCATCTAAATTACTTGCTCCTGTGTACACCTTTTTTGCACTATTAACAGCAGATTTTGCATACTTAAACCAATTTAATCGACTTGGCTCAACTCCATAATTTTGGTTACTATATGGTTGAGATAAGTAATCATTAATTGTTTTTAAAACTCCGTTTTCAAAGTTTTTATTAAAGTTGTTAAAGGCGATTAAATATTGCTTTTCATAATAGCCGTCTGCCTTATTTTTTTCAAAGTATTCGCTCATTTGTTTGGCAGAATCAATATCTAAGGCTAACAAAGTTTTCTCTCGTTTTACAGTTGATTCTTCATCTAGTTTAGCTTCAGCCAAAACACCGTAATACCTTTCAAATTTGCTAATTATTTCATCGCTATACTTTTTCTTATCCCCTTTATTTTCGGCCTTGGTTTCTACTTTGTTATCACTTTTACTCTCAGTTTTGTTAGGCTTTACTTTGTTTAATAAACCACCAAGTTGAGCATAAGATATGGTACTTGCCATAATACACATTAAAGCAGTACAAACTAAATTTTTCATAAATTAATCTTTTTAAGTGTAAAGATGAATTTATTACCTATAAGAATTAAACTGATTAAAAAGATGCGTGTATTATATTAAAATATGAAGCTAAATCTTGAAATATTGATTTCCGTTATTTTTCAGTGTGTTTTCTTATAGCCAAAGCTCATAATTTCTAACTATATCGCATCACTTTTTTACAAAATGATTGCAGTTATCCATTTACTCATAAACTACCCCTAAAAATCCATTATTTTGCCAATAAATTAATTCTTATGAAAAAAATCTTACTTATTTTAATACTTTTTATAGTCAGGCAAACAAATTCGCAAACTATTTTATCAGAAAATTTTGAATCTCCATTAATTGGTTGGTCTACCAATGGCACCATTTGTACAACACAAAATTCAGTAGTACCAGTTAGTGGTTCTGCTATGATGTCTTTAGGCACAGGGAGATATCTTGAAACTCCAAACTTTACACTCCCCTCTGGTAATAAATATGTAAGTTTTTGGCTTAATTCATTTAACTCTTCACTTTTCAATTATAGCATTACCGCTAATCTTATGCAGAATTCATCCGTGGTTATTAATTTAGGTAGCTGGTACAGTAATTTTAATAATAATTCTCCATGGGCTCAAAAAGTCATTAATCTACCTGTTGGCTACTCGGGTAGTGGCTTTTCTATTCAATTTGTGACAGCCTCCAATTCGGGCAACTCTTTGATTTTTTATATAGATGATTTTGAAGTAATGGTCGGAAACTCTCCTGTCTCTGTATCCGAATCAGAAAATGTATCGAATAAAATAACGATAAAACAATACTTAGAAAAAGGAGATAAATTATTAATAACATCAAATAGTTACCCACTAAATTTAGGAGTATATATTTATGATACTGAGGGCAAAAAAGTATTTGGTAATGACAATTATGAAATTAGTAGCAAGGAAAATGAGTTTAGCTTGAAAAGCTTTAACTCCGGCATTTACATTATAAAAATCTTGACTAAAGGAGATATAATAACAAAGAAAATAGTGGTAGACTAAGAAGATGTTTTGTTTACTACAATTGTTTAAAATCAATAATTTAATATTGTAGAAAATCTTAAAAGTAGGAATTAATAAGAAAAGTCTTTGAAAATTCAATAAATAAATTAGAAGTATACTTCCATGTACTTTGCAACAACAACTAAGAAACATTTGCCTGTATCTATTTTACTAATTTTCCTTTGCTTGCATTTCCTTTTCCATTTTTACCAAATATGTAACAAATTTTTTTTCGTTGTTACTTAATTTAATTGATTCTGCTTTTAGTTCCGTTATGGGGTTATACCAAAAAAAAGAAGAGTAAAAATTTGTAATATCTTCAGTTTTAAATTTCAAACCCCTAACGGCATAAAAATAATTTTTTAGTAGCTTTAATTCAAAGCTATTCAAATCAATCCGATAATTATTATAAGTCTCTGGTTTTAATTTAAAATAGGGCGCCATTTTTTGAAGTAGTTCATTTTTCGAACAACTATCAGCTTTATTGCACCATTTATAGGTATATGAGTGCCATGCATTTTCGCCGAAATAAATATCGTAGTCGGGAGCAAAATTTACTTCTTTAAAGTATATATATCCATAGTTTAAGTGTACATATCTGTATGGAATTGCGCCATGATCAAAAAATGGCTTCTCTGTTCCTTCTTTAAAAGTTCCTGACCCTTTAATTTTCCAGTTAATTTTAGTGTAACTCTTGCTAAAACTTTCCGGTACAAAAAATATTCCATTATCTAAATGAATTTGCAACTCAAAATCATCTATTCTTTTATTTGCCCAACGCTTCCCTGTCGTAATTTGGTATTCAAATTCTCTATAGGCTTCCACACTATTGCTTGCCTTATAACTGTATGTGTGTTTTACCTTGTTTAGTCCACTTTTGAAATTCACTTCAAAAAAGTATATAAAATCCTTTGCGTTTATCCCCACATCTGTTTTAAAAGAAGTTTCATCAAACCTCTTTACCTTATAAGTAAGTTTATCACCGTTAACCAATACGGTAAAATTTTCTATTTGCGGATGTTTTTCTTCCAATTCAGAAATATCTCCGCTGGCTGGAGGAGAAACAAAACCAACTAGTAATTTCTTTTCTTTTCCGGGATTATAAAATTCAAAATTCACTTCCACCAGCAATTGATTGAAGTTCCTTATTTTAAATATTAGGAGTTCTTTTTTTAAACTTATGCTTGTTTCTTGTAATGGAATTAAATTATTTCCCGATGCATAAAATACACCGTCATTTGCAAACGAAGTTAAATTTATCAGAATAGATAGCAGAAGTATTAATTTGTTTTTCATTGCTTACATATTAATGGCAACTTTCTAAATCGGAACTGTATTTCCAATATACTCTTCCATTAATTTTAAAATAGGTTTTAGTAATGCCGTCTCTGTTTACATAAGTAACAATATCATCTACTATAACTGTTTTATAATCGTATGCCTCTTCTAAATTCTTTACCTTTTCTTTGTTAGTTTTTGGCTCTAAAAATACTTTCGTTCTAATTTCCAATTCTATCTTGTTTTTGCCCAAAGTAAAAAAACCTGAATACGATAATAAGTTGTTCTTTCCATCCATTTGGTTGGTATACATCACAAATGATTTGTCGCTATTATTAAAAACAAACCTATCTTCATAGCCACTGCCAACAGCAGTATTACCATATTGCCAACATCCATTTAACGTTTCACAGTAAGTAGATTGGTTTGCTGATTTAATAAACTTCTCGGCTTCAACTAATTTAATTAAGTCAAGATTTTCTTTATCGTAATAATTTAAAAGGCTGTCTACTTTCTTTTTTAAGGGTTTATACCAAGCATACTGTTTAAAATAAATTTTTAATTCTTCATCTTTAAATGAGTAACCATGTTTTGCAAAAAAGAAGTTTCTCAATAATTTCTTTTCTTTTGAATTTAATTCTGCTAATTCCTCCTCACTTAATATGAAAGAATCGTTCTCTTTACATTTATCAATAAAATACTTGAGACTATTAGCAGACTTATTTGATCTATTTGAATTAGTTGATTTGGTATTTACAGGGTTTTGACTTTTCAAAATAAATGTTTTGAAAATGAGACTAATAAAAAACAATAGATTTAAAGCTTTGAGCATGCTCAAAATTAGTTTTTTCTTTCGACTGTTTTTGTCAAAAATTAAATTGTATCAGTATTTATATATTATCAATCGATTTTTAATAAAGTAAGCGCACTTATACAATTTATATTTAAGCAGTTTAAATATTCAGAATATTTGTTAATGAATTACATCGGGTAAAATAATTAAAAAATAAGCATATATAAGTCATGAGTAGAACTTTTTTAGCATTTGCTATCATACTATTAAATCAAATAACAATTTTTGCTCAAGCTCCAGCTTTTCAATGGGCACATGCAAATGGCGGTGCTGGGCAACAAATAGCAAGAAAAGTAAAAACAGATGCGTTAGGTAATGCATACACTGTAGGAACCTTTGAAGGCATTGTAGACTTTGATCCAGGACCTGCAACTTATACCCTTTCTTCTATTAGTTCACGTGACATTTATGTAACAATGCTTGACGGAAACGGTAATTTAATGTGGGCACGTTCTTTTGGCTCATCGTCGTCGTCAAACGTGTTAAATATGGGAAGGTCAATAGAACTGGATGCTTCTGGAAATGTATATATCACAGGTGAATTTCAAGGTGTAGTTGATTTCGATCCAGGACCATTAACTTCAAACCTAACCTCAAATGGTAATGATGATATTTTTATTTTGAAATTAAATTCAAGTGGAAATTTTATTTGGGCCAAACAAATTGGAGGAAGTAGCGCAGATGAAGCTTATTCTATTGCCTTGGATGCGGGGGCAAATATTTATGTTTGTGGGAATTTTTTATCAACAGTTGATTTTGATCCCAATGTAGGAATACAAAACCTAACTGCTTCTGGTTTGCATGATTCGTTTATTTTAAAATTAAATTCTTCAGGCAATTACGTTTGGGCAAAATCTTTTGGAAGTAGTTTATCTGATGCGTGTAATGATGTTAGTATAGATGGATTGGGAAATGTATTATGTATTGGAATGTTTCAAAATACCGTAGATTTTGACCCAGGCCCATCAACTTATACTCTGCAAACAAACGGAGGTTGGGATATTTTTGTTTCTAAGTTAGATGCTTCTGGTAATTTTATTTGGGCAAGGTCTATTGGTGGTACTGGTACTGATAGGGGTGAAGGCATTACGAGCGATGCTAGTGGAAACATTTACTGTGTAGGTACTTTTATTAATTCTGTAGATTTTGATCCCGGTCCAGGTAACAATATTTTAACTGCGACCGGAACAAGCCGTGATGTATATTTATTAAAACTTGATGCATCTGGATCTTTTAGTTTTGTGAATCAAATAGGATCAAATTTAGATGAAAATGCTACAGATATATTTTCAAGCTCAACTAATTTGTACATATCTGGTTCCTTTCAAGGAACAGTGGACTTTGATTCAGGGGCTGCTTCCTATACTTCGGTTGCTGCAGGTACAAGTTACGATGGTTATGTTACAAAAGTAGATCTATCTGGAAATTTTTTGGGATTAGCAACTATCACAGGAACTCTTAACGAAGTAGCTTCTGGAGTAACATTAGACCAAGCAGCTAATTTATTCGTTGTAGGTTATTTTCAAGGTATATGCGATTTTGACCCTAATATAACAACCTATACACTTTCCTCTATTTCACAGGAGGACGCTTTTGTATTAAAACTAAGCTCCTGTATAATTCCAATTGCTCCATTAAACATAACACCATTACCAAATCAAACAATATGTTCTAGCGCAAATACCACATTACTTGCAACATCAAATGGTACAATTAATTGGTATGCTACTCCAACTTCTACATTAAGTTTGGGTACAGGAACAGCTTTTACCACACCTACCTTAGCGGTTGGTAGTTATACATACTACGCAGAAACAATTGGTTGTGCTTCAAGTTTAACAAGAACGGCTGTGTCTATAATCGTCAATCCCAATCCAACCATAACAGTTAATAGTGGAAGTATTTGCTCAGGAAATTCATTTACCATTTTACCAAGTGGTGCAAATAACTTTACCATACAAGGTGGTAGCTCAATAGTGAGCCCAACTTCTACTTCAAATTATACAGTTATTGGCGCAAGCAGTACCGGTTGCGTTTCGCAAAATTTTGCTACGGCTAATGTTATTGTAAATTCAAATCCAACAATTACGGCGGTAAGTTCTGAAACTAATTTAATTTGTGTTGGACAAAGTGCTACCTTAACTGCTAACGGCGCTTTAAGTTATACATTTAACCCGGGAGGAACGGGCGCAAGCATTGTAGTTTCGCCAACTGTTACCACAACCTATAGTGTTATTGGCCTAGATGCTAACGGGTGCCAAAATACTTCGGCTATTACGCAAAGTGTTTCGGCATGTACAGGTTTAAATAATTTTAATTCGTCAAATGAGTTAGAGTTTCATGTATACCCTAATCCAACTAACGGTAGTTTTGAACTTTTAATATATGAAGATTCAGAGTTAACCATTACCAATGTCAATGGGCAATTAATTTTAAACCAAACGTTAAGCGCTGGCAAAAACAGCATCAACTTAATTAATTATGCTAACGGAATTTATATTATAAGTACAAAAAGCAAATCAAAATGCAGTAATAGCAAACTAATTAAGCAATAACATTGTTTATTCTATCAAAAAACTCAGATCTATTTAACCTATGTTTTCAATTATCTAAAAAATAGCATCACTTTTTTATACATTACTTGCAGTTATACATTCGTAATAAAACATCCTTTAAAACTCATCATTTTTGCTCATAAAATACTAAGCCATTATCTATGAAAAAATTAGCAAAACTATTTTTATTATTTGCCTCAGTAAATTCATTTTATTCACAAACAGCTGATTTTGCATGGGCTAAAGCTATCGGGGGGACCTCTTTTAGCAGTGGAGCATCAGTTAAAGTAGATGCATCCGGTAATGTATACACTGTCGGCTATTTTAATGGAATTACTGATTTTGATCCAAGTGCTGCAACTTTTACTTTAAGTTCTTTTGGCAGCAGTTATGATGTATTTATTTCTAAACTTGATGCCGCAGGCAATTTTGTTTGGGCAAGGCAATTAGGTGGTGCCAGTGACGACGATGGCTTTTCTATTGCACTAGACGCATCGGGTAATGTTTATACCACAGGTACATTTCAGGGTATAGCCGATTTTGATCCAGGAGTTGGGACATTTACGTTAGCTTCTTCTACAGTTGGAGATAAAGATATATTTGTTTCTAAATTAGATGCTAATGGCAATTTTATATGGGCAAAAAAATTAGGTGGTGGTTCCCTTGATGAAGCCAAATCTATTCATGTTGATGCAACTGGCAATGTTTATACTACAGGTTCTTTTAATGGAACTGCAGATTTTGATCCAGGATCTACAACTTTTAATTTAAATGCCATAGGAATAGGAGAAATTTTTGTTTCAAAACTAGATGCAACCGGAAGTTTTGTTTGGGCGAAAAAGATGGGCGGATCCTCAGGCCAAGAAGGTAGATCAATTTGCGTAGATGCATTAGGTAACGTTTATACCGCAGGTTATTTTTATGGAAATGCTGATTTCGATCCAGGGGTTGGAACGTACACACTAGGTTCAATTGGACTTAGCGACGATGCTTTTGTTTCAAAGTTGGACGCTAGTGGTAACTTTGTTTGGGCTAAACAATTGGGGAGTATTAATTCTGATTATGCAAATTCAATTGCTTTAGATGCTATGGGAGATATCATTATTGCAGGTAGTTTTGGGGGAACCTTGGACTTTGATCCAAGCGCTTCTACGTATACTTTAACAAATTTTGGAAATTATGATGGATATATTTTAAAACTAGATGCTTCAGGGAACTTTATTTGGGCTAAACAAATGGGAGGCCCTTTTACCCCTTTAGCAGCTAAATCTATTTCAACGGATGGCTTTAATAATGTTTACGCCACAGGATTTCTTGACGGAACTGCCGACTTTGACCCAGGATCAGGAACCTTTACTTTAGTATCTAATGGATCGAAAGATGTGTTCATTTTAAGGTTAAATACTAGTGGTAATTTTGTTTGGGCTAAGCAATTTGGAAATACCTTGAATGATGAAGGTACTTCTGTTACACTTGATGCTTCGGGTAATGTATACACTACGGGTTCTTTTGCTGGAACTGTCGATTTTGATCCAAGCACATTGGCTACTTACACCATATCCTCAATTTGGAATGGCGATGTGTTTATTCATAAAATGTCTCAATGTGAAGTGCCATCAGCTCCAACCAATACAACACCTTTAGTTAATCAAAACATTTGTGCCGGTAATTCTGCTATATTAATGGCTACAGCAAGCGGTACAATTAATTGGTATGCGTCACCTACATCTACCCTTAGTTTAGGAACAGGTTCAACTTTTACTACACCAACTTTAAGCAGCGGTACATATACCTATTATGCAGAAAATACCACTTGCACAAGCAGCAATTCTCGAGCGGCAATAACAATAACTGTAAGTGCTTGTACTGGTATTCCATCATCAATAACCAATCAACAATTTTCAATTCACATTTATCCAAACCCAAGTAATGGTAATTTCGAAGTTAATATTAATGAAGAGGCAAAGTTAACCATAACAAATGCAATGGGTCAAATAATAAAAGAACAACAGTTAATTGCAGGTAAAAACAACATTAACTTGGATAACTGCGCAAATGGGATATACTTTTTGCTTACTACAACTCAAACAAAAAGTAATTATAACAAATTGATTAAAGAGTAAATTTTATATAACTAAAACTTATGTTACAACTCTAAAATCATGAAAAAGTATAATCGCGTTTTGCGAAATCAGTTCTGGTTATTTATTAGACTAAAAATGCTTTTATATTTTTCAAAATCTTGTAATTATTAAAACTAAAAAAACATGAAAAAAACCGCCGTAATACTTCTTTTTATCGTCATTTCGCTAAATAATTTTTCGCAAAATGCAACTCTTTTATGGGCCAAGGGAACATCTGGAACTTCAGCTTGTTATCCGTATAATTTTAAAGTTGATGCATCCGGAAATATTCATACGGTAGGTTATTTCGGGGGCACAATTGATTTTGATCCAGGTCCAGGTACATTTACACTTGCTTCGCTGGGTGCTACCGATATCTTTATTCTTAAATTGGATGCAAATGGAAATTTTGTTTGGGCAAAAAGCTTGGGAGGCACTTCTAATGACTATGGCTATTCTATTGATATAGATGCTTCGGGGAATGTATTCACTTGTGGTAGTTTTTTGGGAACTGCTGATTTTGACCCAAGTGCAGGAACATTTACATTGGCATCTAGTGGGAACGTTGATGCTTTTATTTCAAAACTAGATATAAATGGAAATTTTTTGTGGGCAAAAAAGATAGGGAGTACTACCCCAGATGAGGCTAATTCCATTAAAGTTGATGCGTCTGGAAATATCTTAAATACTGGTTATTTTTCAAATACTGTAGATTTTGACCCAGGGCCTGGAACATTTACCTTAAATGCATCTGGCACAATCAATCCCTACATTCAAAAACTTGATGGGAATGGTAATTTTATGTGGGCTAAAAGCTTCAATTCATCCACAAGTAGTATTGGAAGATCAATCGTATTAGATGGTGTTGGTAATATTTATTCTACAGGTACTTTTGATGGGATATTAGATTTAGACCCAAGTATTTCTTCATTTACTGTTGCAAGCAATGGCTTAGATGATTTTTACATATCTAAATTAGATGCTAGTGGAAATTTTGTTTGGGCTAAATCAATTGGAGGGAGCAATACTGATTTTGTTCAATCGATTAAAACCGATGGATTAGGGAATGCATTTTTAACTGGCTATTTCAAAGGACTCTGTGACTTTGATCCGGGTGCTTCAACATACACTTTAAATAGTTTTACTTCAGATCATGCATATGTATTGAAATTAGACGCCCTAGGTAACTTTGCTTGGGTGAAAAATTTAGGTGGCTCAAGTAGTACCACATGGGGGTATGATTTAACAATAGACGCAACAAATAATGTATATACCACTGGTCTGTTTACCGGCTCATCTGATTTTGATCCGGGTATGGGTACATTTAGCTTAACCTCTACGGGAAATACCGATATTTATATCACTAAATTGAATTCACTGGGTGATTTTTTATTTGCTGATAAAATAGGGAACACAGGTGGAGATATTGGGAGGTCAATTCATATAACTACATTAAATATTCTATATTTATCGGGATCTTTTCAAGGAACAGTTGACTTTGATTTAGGCGTTGGAACTAGTACATTAGATGCAGTATCTAGCGTTAAAGCATATGTTACAAAATACTGTGTTAATCCAACAATACCATCAAATGTCACTCCTTCTACAAATCAATTGCTATGTGCGTCTGGGAATTCTACCACGCTAATGGCCGTTTCTGATGGTTCGGTGAGTTGGTTTTCTTCTCCGATATCTACTTTGTCCATAGCTTCTGGTACTGCTTATAATACACCAACTTTAAGTCTAGGTTCCTATACATACTATGCAGAATCGGCAAATGGTTGTGGTTTAAGCACAACAAGAACAGCTATAACAATAACAGTATCTACTCTGCCTAATGTAAGTGCCATTACATCAAACACAAATTTCATCTGTGTAGGTCAAAGCGCCACATTAACTGCGAGTGGAGCCTCAAACTATACATTTAATCCCGGCGGAGTTGGCTCAAGCATTGTTGTATCGCCAAGCATTACCACCAATTATACTGTAACTGGAATGAATACTTCCGGTTGTCAAAACACTGCTATAGTTACCCAATCCGTTTCTGCATGTACAGGTTTAGAAAATCTATTATCTATGAATCAACATTCAGCAATTCAAGTTTATCCTAATCCAACTAATGGCAGTTTTGAACTTATTATAAATGAGGTGTCGGAGTTAATTATTACTAATGCCATTGGACAAGTAATTGCAAAACAAACTTTAACAATTGGTAAAAACAGTATTGATTTAAATAATTATGCCAATGGTATTTACTTTTTAAATGCTACATCTAAAGCAAAAACCAGCTATATAAAATTACTTAAACAGTAAACAAAATTTAATACCCTACAATACAAAAATTATTTAAAGTGAAGCAAATAATTAATTGCATAATAATCCTCGTTGTGTTAACTACTTTTATCTCGTGCGAAAGTAGAGAGTACTTTTCAGTAAAGGTTGTAGAGAAAACAACAGATGTACCTATTGATAGTGTACTGGTAAAAGTAAGAGTAAAGTCGGGCAAAAAAGAAAAAAGTAATTACAATATACAAGGTTATACAGATTCGGCCGGAAATTTTAATGCGAGCGAAATGATTGGATATGGACTAAGCTTGAGACGTTGGGATTTTTATATGGATTATCAAAAGGAAGGATATGCGTTTAAAACAGAAGTTAACAAAACAAAAGGAGTGGTGACGTTAGATAAATAATTTTAAGTTAAAAATAAAGATATTGGTATAACCAACAAACCAAGTAGTTTTTACTTTTTATACAATTCATAAATGGAAACACTATTAGATATATGTATGATTTTGAATAATAAATATATTTAAATAACATGGCAAAAATAAACTCTGAGGAAAAAAACATAGTGTATAAAAAATTTCTTGAATTTCAGATATCAGGGCTTTTAAAATATGGTAAGTACTTAGAGACTCAATTAAAGATTGCTTCTAAATCTGAAAGTAAGAAACTTTATAAAAAATATATTGAAAATGAAATAATTCGCAATACAAAAAAAATTAAGTCGGTTGAAGATAAAATGTGAAATTTTGAGTTATTTATCTAATGCTATTTTTTTATTTGCTACATCGTGAAGACAATTTTACTTTTTTTGTTATTAATCTTAACATTCACTACTTTTTCTCAAAGCAATTGTCTAATTGAAGGAACAGAAATAAGACAATTTAGCATAAAAACCAAAAATGACACCATTGAATTTATTTTACCAAATGGTAATATTGACACTATAAAGCCTGTGCTTCTATTTTGCCAAGGCTCCCTGCCTATTCCACTTATTATTGTGCTGCCCAATGGTGAAAGAATTATTGCATCACTAAATAATTTTGATTACAAAAAAATTTCAAAAAATTATCATTTAGTAGTGATCTCTGCACCAAAAACTCCTCTAATAGTCGGTTTAAAAAATCTAAATAAACAGTTTTGTTTTGTTCCAGACACCTCAAAACAAAACATCTATTCTGGTATGTATATAAACAACAACTATTTAGAAAATTACACTGCAAGAGCAAAAAAAGTAATTGCCTACTTATACAACCAAAAATGGGTTGATAAAAAAAGAATCTATATACTAGGCCACTCGCAAGGAAGTAAAGTGGCTATTGAAGCAAGTATAAATAATAAGAAAGTGAGTAAAGTAGGTTATTTAAGCGGAAATCCAATGGGTCGCATTGATCAATTAATAAGAGAGCAAAGAGAAATTTGCAAATCCGGCAAAATCTCAATTGAAGAAAGTCAGAAAGAAATTCAAGGTATTTACAAAATGTGGGAAAACATAAATAGTAATCCAAATAGTAACAGCACAGAGTATGGTGATCCAAACAGAGCTTGGACCTCTTTTTCTAAACCAATGCTGGATAAAATGCTAAAATTAAAACAACCTTTGTTTGTTGGTTACGGAACTTCAGATATTACAGCCTCCTTTTGCGACCTATTACCAATTTATTTTTTATGTTCTGGAAAAACCAATTTTAAGCATAAACCGTATTTGGGTCTTGAGCATAATTTTTTTGAAGTTGATAAAGAAGGGAGAATAAATTATAATAAATGTCACTGGCAAAATGTGTTGGATGATTTTATTTATTGGGTTAAGAACTAAATCATAACTCATTATTTATTATACATGTTTCTTTTCACTTTTTTAATTACTTTGGTGCCTTGGTCAGTATATTTAAAAATACCGCTATCTAGCTTTAAATCAAAATTACATTCTGTTAATTTTACCAAAGGTTCGTCTTCATCCAATTCCTCACGTGATTCCAAATAAAAAGTCAAATCCTTTGAAATTGACCCTGTTATTTTTTTATCATAAGAAACCGGTGCATCACCGCTTCCCATATGCTCGGCAAATAAAATAGTTTCCTTAATTTTATTATTAAATATTACCGTTACAAAAACCGACCTTAACCATGAATATGGACAAGCCTCTGCTGTTGATTCTTGAAGCATCCAAAATAATAAATAATTATTTTCATCTATTTTAATTTTGTAAATAGGATATGCTTCTGCATTAATTATTTCACCAATTTCTGTTTGATGTTTCCAACTTTTATAATCGCCATTTTCCTTGATAGAATCGATTTTGTAAAACTGTTCTATAGAATACTGGCATTTTTTAGAAAAATTATTTTTTATAAATTTGTTGCTTAACTTCCTTACTTCATAGGTTTTTAAAGTCACTTTTGGAATTAAAGAGTCAATATTTTCCGAAGAAATGGACATTGGCAATTGAGTAGAAACTAAAAAGTAATTTAATAAGCTATCGACTAATGGATTTTTTAGAATACCATGAATGTTAGCAGGTAGCTTTGTTTTAACAGAATCAGTTAACTCTTCATTTTTAGAATTTGTTATAGTTGTTGTATGCTCTTTAGAACCGCAACCAAAGAAAAACATAACGATTATAAGTTGACAGTATAAAAATTTCATATTCAATTTAAAAAAATTGTTCTTAATAACCTCAATGAAACTATTCTAGTTTTTTTTACAAAGTACTTATCAAAGTATAAATTATTTATCTCCTTTTTTTAAAAATAGCAATAATTATTGCCAATACAATAAAACTCAAACCTATATAAAAATAAGGAAGTTTTTGTTTCATAACATCCTCCGGTCTTATTCCATCTTTTGTTAACGCGTATTGAAACTCATACAAAAATGTACTAGCCACAGCGTAAATCAAAAGAAAAATACCTAATAGAACTAGAAAAAAAATTATCATCCTACTATTTCTCAATGTATATATTAATTTGTTTTTAAACCTTAACAAAATTACGTAATTATAATTTTAGGTTTTACAATTAGCATTAATGTTAATATTTATAATTCCAATGACTGGACATTGCCAACAAGGCTTTTACAATTCTATCGATTTTTTAATAATTGACTGCAATTTTTAACTCAATGTGTGTATCTATACAAACCTATATAAACAGCACTTTATTATTCAGAAATTTACTTCGATATCTTATTAAAAACTATTGAAAAATGAATATGAAAAGTAAAAAATTTGTACTGATAGCTTTTTTTACAACAATGCTTCTTACAATTACCTCACAAAACCCCACCTTTGGTTGGGTAAAACAAGTCGGTGGAAATAGTTCCTATGCTTATGCAAACGCCATAACCACCGATAAGTTTGGCAACAACTATTCAATAGGTGTTTTTACAGGAACAGTTGATTTAGATCCTGGAGCGGGTACATTTACAATGGCAAGTACTAACCCAAGTGATTATGACGCTTACATCGTAAAACTTAATGCGAGTGGTAATTTTATGTGGGCTAAGGCGTTTGGACCTGCCACGAACATTTCAACTGCTATTGAATGCACAGATATCGAAGTAGACGATAATGGTAATGTAATATTATTAGGTTATTTTGATGAGCCAGTTGATTTTGATCCATCTCCAAGTACATTTAGCCTTAGTGCTTTAGGTAATAATGATGTATTTGTTTGTAAGCTAGATAATTCTGGAAATTTTGTTTGGGCTAAACAATTTGCAGGTAGCTCTTCAAGTGATTATGTAAGTTGTGAGCAAGCTTTAGTGGTTGACAATATTGGAAACATAGCATTTTCGGGATTTTATACTGGAACGGTTGATTTTGACCCAAGTGCGGCAGTTAATGCGTTCACATCAAACGGAAATGGAGATGTGTTTATTTGTAAACTAAACAGCAATGGTAATTTAATATGGGCTAAATCAATTGGTGGAACTCAAAATGATGAAGCTATGACGTTAGGAATAGACGGATCTAAAAATATTATTGCCGGAGGCCGTTTTAAATCGCAGGTTGATTTTGATCCAAATGCCGGAATAACTACATATACAGCTCAAGGTGCTGATGATTCCTTCGTGTTAAAGTTAGATTCGCTTGGAAATTTTGTTTGGGCCAATACTTTTGGAAGCTCAAATATTAGCGCAAATGATAGAGCAGGTAACTTGGTTGTGAAAAGTAATGGGGATGTTTATGTTTCAGACGCTTTTGATTATGTAGTTGACTTTGATCCTTCAGCTGCAACTGCTACATTAAGCCCGATAGGCATAAATGATACATATGTATTAAAGTTCAACGCCAATGGAAGTTTTGCCTGGGTAAAACAAGTTACCGGCTCCGGTTATATGGAGCCTAAGGCGATGGACCTTGATTTTTTAGGGAATGTATATGTTACAGGCTATTATGTTGGCTTAAATGATTGTGATCCGGGCGCTGGAACCTATACCATAAATAGTTCAAACAATGCCTATTTTATTATGAAGTTAGATCCTAACGGTTTGTACTCTTGGGCAAGGTCAATAGATGGATCAAGTGGTGACGAACTGGGATTATCTGTTAAAATTGATCCAAACGGAAACATCTATTCTACAGGTAATTTTAATACCAATGGTGTAGATTTTGATCCAGATGCAGGTATAACACAACTCAATTTATCTGGCGGAGGGAGTAACGATGTATTCATTCTTAAGTTCAATCAATGTTTGGCCCCTTTTCTACCAACTAATACTACTTTCGCTTCTTTACAATCTATTTGTTCTTCTTCCAATATTACAACATTAACCGCTACCTCAAGTGGCACAGTTACATGGTTTAATGTACCTAGTGCTGGTTCACCTTTGGGATCAGGAACTAGTTTTGTAACACCTACTTTAAGCATTGGAACACATACATTTTATGCGCAAGCAAATACCTGTACTGTAAGTGCAAGCAGAACGCCAATTACGGTAACAGTAAATCCGAATCCTGCTATAACATTAGTTAGTTCAAGCAGCTCTATTTGCGCGGGAGAATCAGCTACCTTAACAGCTGGTGGTGGCAGTAACTATTCATGGTCAATACTTGTTGGCTTTGGGCCTACGGTTGCTGTTACGCCTACCGCTACAACCATTTTTACAGTTACTGGTTCAAATAGTTTTAACTGTTCAAACACAGCCACAATTTCGCAAGTTGTTGATGCCTGTGTTGGATTAAAAGAAAATTCATTTTCGCAAGAAAAAATAAGTGTATACCCAAATCCAGCAAGTGACAAATTAATCGTGAAAGCTGAAAATCAAATAGAAGAAATTCTTATATCTGACTTGAACAGTAAAATAATTTCGAGATATCGTCTTGAAGATGGTGCATTTGAACAATCGATTGACTTAAATCACCTTTCTAACGGACTATATTTTGTTATAGTGAAAACAGAGAGAGGTACTGTAAATATTAAATTGATTAAATAATCTTGCAGTTGGAAAGGCTAAGACAAATTAAAAATTGATTACAACTTTTTGCTATTAGGTACCAAGTTTTAATTTATTGAGCGCATATATACAAACAAAAATAAATTCCCCTTTCTTTTATTGAATTTTATGCTAAAAAATATCGATATGAAAAAAATTTACAGCACAATTCTTTTTGCTTTAATAATACTAGGCTTGTCAATTCAGTCACAAGCCCAATCCTATATCTTAAATTGGGCGAATCGCGTAGGAGATACTTGGAATGATCGTGCTTTATCTTCAGTAGAAGATGCGTCTGGGAATATCTATACAACAGGTAATTTTAATGGCGTAGTTGATTTTGATTCAGGTCCGGGAACTTTTACATTAACCACTTTAGGAGGATACGATACCTACATATTAAAAACTGATGCAAATGGTGTATTTCAATGGGTTAAGCATTTAGAAAGTTATTCAACAACTGGAAATTTAGGCAGTAAGATGGTTGTAGATGGCGCAAGCAACATTTATGTCGGTGGATATTTTTCTGGTATAGTTGATTTTGATCCAGGTCCAGGAACAAATACGGTTGCAGCCAATGGTTCATCAGCCGATATTTTTGTTTGTAAATTAAACTCACTAGGTAACCTTCAATGGGTTAAAACATTTGGAGGATCTTTAAATGATGTTATCACCTCAATGAGTATTAATAGTTCGAATTTATATATTACTGGTGAATTTGCTGGTGTTGCAGTTGATTTCGACCCCGGACCAAGTACCTCTACTATTTCATCAAATGGTTTAACTGATGTGTTTATTGCAAAATATGACTTAAATGGTACATTTGGGTGGGCAAAAGGTTTTGGAGGCCTCAGTAATGAAACTGGAAATTCTATCGCATGCAATACCTCTGGCGATGTTTACGTTTGCGGCTCTTTTAATAATACAGTTGACTTTGATGCTGGCCCATCTACCACTACTTTAACTTCTGTCGGTAATACAGATGCTTTTATAGTTAAATATAACACAGCAGGCAATTTTCAATGGGTTAGAGGTTTTGGCTCAAATCTTAATGATGTAGCTAGTACTATCGAACTAAATAGTACAGGTGACGTATTTACCGGAGGAGTTTTTTCAGGCACTGTTGATTTTGATACAGGGCCAGGAACGTTTACTGTAGCCTCAAACGGAAATTCAGATGCCTTTATACATAAATTAGATGCTTCAGGGATTTTTCAATGGGTAAAAACATTTGGCGGTGCTGCTGGAAATGACGGAGTAAATGCTTTAAAGATAGACCCTTCTGGAAATATATTTTCAACGGGCGCATTTAAGGGTGTTGTTGATTTTGATCCAAGTGCAAACACGTATACTCTAGCGGCTGTTTCTAATGGTGATATATTTATTCATAAACTCGATGGGTTGGGTAATTTTACATGGGCAGGAGCATTAAATTCGTATACAACAACTGGAAATAATGTACCAACCTCTATTACTACGAACACTGCCGGTAATATTAGTGTAAGCGGCTACTTTTTACATACTGTTGATTTTGATCCAAGCGCTAACACGTATACACTTACTAATCTTGTAAACCCAGGTGCTTACGATTTTTTTGTAGCAAAGTATTCCCCTTGTATAGCTCCAAACGCTCCAATCAATACAACATTATCCAACCTTTTATCTATTTGTGATGGTAATGCTACTTCATTAAGTGTTTCTGGCACTGGCACCGTTAACTGGTACAATACTGCTACTTCAACAACTGTACTTATAACTAGTAATAATTATGTAACACCAACACTTAGCTTAGGAACTTATACTTATTACGCAGAAGCAAATACCTGCACGGTAAGCGCCAGTAGAACTCCAATTACGGTAACAGTAAATCCAAATCCTACTGTTACCTTAGTTAGCTCAAGCAACTCCATTTGTGCAGGAGAATCGGCAACATTAACAGCATCTGGCGCCAATTCTTATACTTGGATTTTACCAATTGGGGTTGGATCAAGCATTGTTGTATCTCCAATGACTACTACAATTTTTACCGTTACCGGCACAAATAGTTTTGGCTGTACAAACACCGCAACGCTTTCACAGATTGTTAATGCCTGTGTTGGATTAAAAGAGAACTCAAAACTAAATGAATCAATACACATTTATCCAAATCCTGCAAAAGATATATTTACTATCCATTCATTAAATACAATTGAAGAAGTTACAATTACTGATATGGTAGGGAAAAGAATAACGCATTATAATTTCGATAATGGCATTATTGAACCTGCTATTAATCTTAGTAATATTCCCTCTGGAGTTTATTTTGTTACAATAAAATCTAATACCACTAAAGCTACAGTAAAAATTATAAAACAATAAGCTATGAAAAAAATTAAATCAAATACATTAATAGTACTTTTTTGTTTTGCAAATCTAACATCACTATTTTCTCAAGCTCCCACATTTTCTTGGGCTCAACATATTGCTGGCACCAATAACGACGTTGGAAAAGCAATTGCTGTTGATGCTACAGGAAATATATACAGTATTGGCGAATTTAGGGGAACAGCCGACTTTGACCCCAGCGCTGTTACAAATACTTTAGCTTCTAATGGATCATCGGATGTATATATTTTAAAACAAGATGCAAATGGCAATACATTATGGGCTAAGAAATTTGGTTCTACCTCTGCCGATTATGCAGGTGGTGTAGCTATCGATAACTCAGGAAATGTTATTGTTACTGGCTCATTTGCAGGCACTGTAGATTTTGATCCAAGCGCTGCAATATTTAATATAACTTCAGCAGGTAGCACAGATATTTGTGTACTTAAATTAGATGCTAACGGTAATTTTATCTGGGCAAGAGCCATGGGAGGCACGTCTACTGATTATGGGTTGTCTGTTACTGTAACCTCTGTCGGCGATGTATATACGACTGGTCAGTTTAATGGGACTGCTGATTTTGATCCAAGTATCTTAAATTTTAACCTAACCGCCGTTAGTGCAACAGATATTTTTGTAAGTAAATTAGACGCCTTTGGTGGCTTTATTTGGGCAAAGGGTTTTGGAGGTACTGGCACTGACTACAGCGCTGCCATAGCAACTAATAGCACAGGTGTATTTGTAACTGGCTATTTTCAAGGAACCGTCGATTTTGATCCCTCTTCAAGTACATCTAATTTAACTTCAAATGGTAGTAACGATGCCTTTATTTGCACACTCAATAATAGTGGAAATTTTGTATGGGCGATTAATATCGGAGGAACAGGCGCGGATGTTGGACAAGGAATTGACCTAGATGCTAGCGGTAATGTTTTAGTAACGGGATCATTTAATGGCACTGCCGATTTTAACCCAACAGCGTCAACATTTACTTTACTGTCAATGGGCAGCGTAGATGCTTATGTTGCTAAATATTCGCAAAGCGGAACTTTAATTTGGGCAAAAAGCTTTGGAGCATCCTTTGCAGATAATGGATATGGAATTTCTACAGATTCTCAAAACAATATATACACTACAGGCATTTTTAGAGGAACTGTTGATTTTGATCCCGGGGCTGCAACATTTACAGTTTCATCAAATACGTCAAGTGACGATGTTTATATTCAATGCCTAGATGCTTCAGGAAATTTTAAATGGGTTAAAGCATTTGGTAATCTGAATGATGAACAGGCAGCCGGCATAAGCACAAATAATAATATTGATATTTGTGTTGTTGGTAATTTTAACGGTACAGTGGACTTCAATCCAGATGGCGGAATTAACAATCTTACTTCTAATTTAGGAGATGATGCATTTACTCATAAGATGAATATTTGTTTACCGCCTATGCCACCAACAAACACAACCTCTAATATTAATTTAACTATTTGTAATGGTCAGTTTGCCTCGCTTACTGCATCAGGAGGCGGAACTTTAACTTGGTATCCAACGTCAACATCTAGTACTTCTCTGGCAACAGGGCCAATCTATAATACCCCTACTCTAACAACCGGCAACTACTCCTATTTTGTTGAAGCATCAACTTGTACAACAAGTGCAACTAGAACACAAATAACTGTAACTGTTTCCTCATGTACCGGTTTAAATGAAAATTCAAATTTTCTTTCGATGGTAAAAACTTACCCAAACCCATCTAGTGGCTTGTATACTATCGACGCTCCTTATCAAATGCAAATAAGTGTAATTAACGTATTGGGTAAAAAAATACTGGAGCAAACTATTTTTGAAGGAAAAAATCAAATTGATTTAAGCAATTATGTTAGTGGTATTTACTTTCTTTCAGTAAAAGGAAAAGCTAAAGAATCTGTAATTAAGTTAATAAAAGATTAATTTAATTATAAGCATTCATGGAAATAAAATTAATACCTCTAGTAATTGAATTCAAAGCCTTTCAGTTTGCGCTTTTCAAAAGGAAAGTAGTAGTGACTGAGGATGCTATTCAATTTAATAAAAAACAATTTTTAGCTAACGAAATAATAGCTGTTAGATACTCAAGAATAAACCGTGTTGCAGGGAATAGAATTGCTAAATCAGATTATAAAATAGAACTAAAATCAAAGCATAATTCCAAAATTAAAATTACTTTTTCTCATGTAGTTTCTCAGGGTAATCCAGAAAAAATAGAGAAAGTATATTTTGATATTATTAATGCTTTGACACCTGTATTAAATAATATACTAAATACTAAGATTAATTTAATTAATTCCGGACAATTTATCAGTTTTGAAAATGTTATAGTTGATAATAAAGGAGTAAAAATTAAACCCGATGCCTTTCGCAAAGAGGTCTTGATTTTTTGGGAGAACTTACATTTGGTATATGAAAATGGGCTGCTACACTTTTTTAATAATCAAAAAAAAGTAGCCTCATTTGGTTATAATAACACATGGAATTTAAAGGTACTCGAAGATATTTGTGGAATTATGATAAAAGAACATCTTTCACTACCTGTTGAATAATATATTTTGTTGTTTATAAACTATTTCTTCATGTAACTGAGGTTGCCGTAGGCTTATTTACAACTAATAATTAATCATAAAAATGACTGAAAAAAAAACAATACCTGTAAAATACTTCTATTACGGTATGCTTATATGTGCACTGCTTATTACTAGTTTATTTTTCTTTTTATGGCAACGAGAGGCTAATGCCGAAAAAGCTTTAAACGAAAGAGGTATTAAGGCAAATGCTTGGATTATTAAGTTATATGAAACAAAAGTTAGTAAAAACTCAAGCCCAAATTATTATATGGAAGTTGGTTTTTTTGCTGATACAACCAAAAAAATAACAATATCACTTAAAGATACTGTTTCAAAAGTTAAAAGTGCGAGCGAAAAAATATTGGAATCTTTTGCTAAGCAAACTGAAAGTTTAAAGCAATCTGCTGGTGATTATGAAACTCAAACGATTCAATTAGTTAGTTATCAAATTTATAAAAATTACAAAATTAACGACAAGGTTAGGGTTCAGTTTTTACCAGAGGATCATTCCGTTATACGTTTAACATATTAACTTCATTATTCCTAACTTTTTAATATAAGCTTCTTGTGAATAAATAAAATGAAAAACAAAATTACACATCATATCTCGCTTGTGTCTTGTAACTCATTAAGCTTATTTGTTATTATGCTTTTTTTGCTAAAAAGTGAATCCTACTATTCTGCTAATCGGGATTCAATTATTAATTCCTATTGGAGAAATGGATTTAAAAAAACTTCCACGATTTATACGGTTAAACACAAAAAATACGATAAACACACTAACTTAACTCTTCTTAAAAAAAAGAAAACACTTTATTATTCTCCTCATGGAGTTAAAGTATCGAAATCGGAATTTGAATTTGATTATCGCAACTATAATTATACAGACATGGAGGATTCATTGCTGATAGAGAAAATAATAGCCACTAAAGTTAAAAACATAAAAGATAGTTTAAGTAACGAATTAGCTAATGTGTATCATACTAGATTAAAACTTGTAAGGAATGCTGACACATTATTTTTAAACTTAATAAACACAAGGGATACAATTTATGTTGAAAAAGATACGTTAATTAAAAACTTGAATTATTATATTAAAGTCTTTATCATTAATTCTGCAATAAAAGATAGCTTAAATTATAATTTCATTGGAGCTTTGAGATCCCTTGAATATAAAGTCTATTTCTATGACACAGCAACAATGACTGAAAAATTGATTTTTGATGCTGATAAATGGTTCTCGGACTATTTAGTAAACTTAATAGCTAGCAAGTTTGATAGAGCACGTCTTGGTAATATAAATGGTAATCGATTAAATAATTTTGTCTCAAAATCCGGTGCATTTATTTTAGGAAGTGCTATAAGATTAATATTCGATAAACGTCATTAAACAAAGAAATAAAATGCACAAATATAGAACATGAACAAAAAAATATCAATTAACTAATAAAAAACAATTAAATCATGGCAGTTAAACTAAAAAAAATCGAGTTCAGAAGCATTCAATTGGGTTCTGACAGCACAAGAAGTGCAAACGGGTATTTTAATGATTATTCATTAGAGTTTAAAACACTTAACAGTGCAACTAATTTGGTAGATTTAATGAAGGGCATAAAACTAAGAATCAATTTTGGTTCATTAGAGGTTCCAGATAATGAAAATAAATGGAAATATGATGTTCCTGGAAATTTCAACAATCCAATTCCTCAAAATTTAAAATCAGAGTTAATTAACTGGTATAAAAATTATTTAAACTTTGAATTAGTTTTAGAAAATCCAATAAGAGAGGATGATAGAGACGACTATTACTTTCATTTAGCAGATGGATGTAAAGTGAGAATTAATTTTAGTAAAAACCCGGGAGAAGACCATCCGTTAAATATTTGGCTACCAATTGATATAAGAGAACTTCCAGGTTTTAGTGAAATAAAAGATACAGCTTGGCAAAGTTATGATACTGATTCAAATGATGAATATGTTGGTATGAGGCCAAAATGGGATAAAAAACATTTAATAGAATCGGAATACAATGAAAAAACCCAAGAGTGGAGTGAAAAAATAACAAATCATTTGGGATTGTATTTAAACGGTTATTCATTGGATATTAGTTTTAAGTGCTACTTGGAAGGCGAAATTGAGAATAATTAAATAATAACTTCAAATCTCAAAATATTTTACTTACTTCCCTCAAGTAAATATTGCCGGGTCATGATATATTGAAAGATTAAAAAGCCATCATTAAACATAGTACTATGAAAATCGTAGATTTTATTATTACCAGATTGGTACCTTTTTTAATGCTGGCTTTTTTGAATGGTCAATTATTTTGTCAAAAGCCTGACCCAAGAAATTCTGAATTCATTTTGAATCTTAAACTCACAACAGTTACGAGCAGTGATTCGATAAATCAGATTAAAGGACAATTGGATTCAATCAATAGCCTTAACAAACAAACCGGAGGCAAAAAGATTCCATTCAATTTTTCAAAAAAATGGTCATTTGTTTATTGTGTGGCAAAAGGATACCGTGAATTCTTCCCGAATCAATTTAAGGATACGAGTAATGTTCGATTGGATTCCATCGGAATTGGAACTGAATCGATCTTGCAACGAAAAGGCAAAACAACCTACCTAATTGCAAAAGGTAATGTTAAACCAGTATCAGGCCATAAACTGTTTGCCATTTTTGGTGTATCAAAAATTAAATTCCCTCTAAACTATTTTCCAAATGTATATGCCAGAGACTCCCGTTTTAATGGAGAGTGGACCGCAATCTCACTCAATAAGGAATATTTAATCATCCGTTATGTCAGTAGTTATCCCAACGGCAACCAAACAAGCTGGTATGACGAAGCGGCTTATTACTTTAAAAATAGATTGTTGTTTTACCAGTAGCATTATTCGATTAAAAAATTAAATGAAATTAAACACCTGCAAGTAGCAAGAATCGTGTTTTGAAATTAAGCATTGAAAACAATTAGAAGTTGTTTATATACACTAAACAATCGATTTAGTTTTCTAATATTTTAATAAATAATTAACCAATATTCAAAAGATAATGACAACAAATAGAATTTCATCGCTTGATTTAATACGAGGTTTTGCAGCATTAGGAATGATTTTTATTAATATATTGGTTTATATTCCCAACTTTCATGACATTCTATATCAAGAATCAACATTAGGAAAAATTACCTTAGAAGGAAGTATCTATAAAAGCATGTATATACTTTTTGATGGTAAAATGCGTGCGTTGTTTGGAATGTTATTTGGAGTTGGAATAGTACTTTTTTTTAATTCAAACACTAAAGAACATATTAGCAAAAGTGACCATTTTTCGAGGAGGATGTTTTGGTTACTTATTTTTGGGTTAATTCACGCCTATTTACTACTATGGCCAGGAAGTATTTTATTTGAGTATGCCGCCTGCGGTTTCTTGTTATTTACATTTAGAGGATTGAAAGCAAACGTTTTGTTGATTCTATCCATTTTGATTCTTGGTTTTTACATAGTCATCAATTCGAGTTATTATTACGAAAACCGCGAAGACTATAAAAGTTATAAAATAGCATTGTCGTTAGAATCCGCAAACAAAGTTATTCCTAAGGATATTGAAAAAAAGAAAAAATCTTTTGAAGAGTATTTAGAAAATTCCCCACCCTTTTCAAAAGCAATGGTAGAAGATATAGAATCTGAAAAGCAGGAAAAAATAAAATTGTATACATCCGGTTTCATGAAAATTTATAAGAAGAATAAAGATAAATCTACAGAAAACTTGTCGCTTGGAGTTTATCTCTATATTTTAGAAAGTATAGGCACAATGTTATTAGGCATGGCCATGTTTAAGTTTGGTTTTTTTGAGTTTAAGTTAAAAAAACGGTTTTACTATTTCTTTATTTTTCTGGGAATTCCTATAGGATTAACAATGTATTATTTTCTTCATAAATGGAGGGTAGCAACAAAAAATGAATTGATAGAAGTGTTCTCATGGAAATTTTTCAGCTCAGAAAGCGTTGAAGGCATTGCTCGTATAGTGCTTTCTTTAGGTTACAGTTCACTGTTAATTTACTGCTGCAAATTAAAATTTATAAAAGTCATTCTTGAATTAATTAGTAATGTTGGCAGAATGGCTTTCACAAATTATATAATCCAAACCCTTATTTGCGCATTGGTCTTTTATGTATTTAAATACTATGGAAGTTTTAGTATGGTTCAGTTCTTATTTTTTGCAATTGTAGTTATCATAATTCAAATAATAGGCAGTTACCTTTGTATTAGATATTTTAACACAGGTCCAATAGAATATTTATGGAGAAATTTGTCAAAATGGAAATTAGAAGAAAAAAATTAAACGAAAAAGCTTAGAATAAATGAAAAAAAACACACTCATACTACTACTAGCATATAACATTGCTTCAGCACAAAGTATTGTTGAGATAGAAAAAGAACTACTGTATAATTTTACGCAACTGAATCGATTTACAATCGAGGGTGAGAATATTTCTGATTCATTGGCATTTTATAATAAACAACTAAGTGAAAAAATATTAAAATACGCTTCAAGTAGCAAAGAAATGCTAAACTACACTTTCCCTAACATTGGTGCACAATACTGGACAATCGCTACATCACCAGATAGTAAATTCAGAATTTATTCTTGGGACACCCAAGCAAGTGGCTCAATGCGTTTTTACAACAACATCTTTCAATGGAAAGATTACGACACTTTGTATGCAAAGAAAAATGAAATTGAGGAAGGAATGCCTGGAGGTTTTTATTCGCAAATTTTTCAATTAACAGATGAGTTAAACACCTTCTATATGTGCTATTTTAATTCCGTCTTATCAAATAGAGATTGTTATCAAGCTATACATTGTATGGATTTTGAAAGGAAGGTGTTTAATAAAGAATTCAAAAAGATAAAAACAAAGTCAGGTACTAATTTTAAACTAGGCTTCTCGTTTGATTGGAATTCAGTGAAATACCTAAAAGAATATCCATACAAATTAATCAAATTTAATAGCACAACAAATACCATTGTAATTCCGGTTGTAAATACTGAGGGAAAAGTTAGTTCAAAAAGCATTTTCTATAAATACGATGGTGATTACTTTGTAAAAGAGACGGTAAAAAAATAATATTTTCGAAATGTATAAAAATAAAGAGGAAAAATTGAAAGCCCTTGAAGATATAGCCATGCAAAAGCTATTAATAGGTCAAGAAATAGATGCCAGTTGTCATTATATTCTACTTAATGTTGATCCCACATTTACCAATAAATTCACTTTACAATTTGAAATACTTCAAAAGCAAGTAAATTGGTATCGCACTACATCGCTATCAGATACAGATAGACAAAACATTTATGGAGAGGTTTTAGAAAGCGAATTGCCAGAACCATCTATATTAGACGAAAATGGAAGTATTCCCAAAGAAAATTTTGAAGGTATTTTAAAAATAGTAAAAAATATAACTCTACCACCCTTTGTTGACGAAGAATGGGGAAGCATAAGAGACGGCGAAATCTACACCTTAACAATTGGCTACAAAGGATGTGTTGCCAGTTATAAATGGCACTACCTACCTAAAAGCTGGGAAATTTTGCAAAACATTGTTAATGATATATTAAGATTGAATAGCACACTAACAAGCCTAATAAATTAATTGAACTAATGTTAGTAACACTAATAAACAATATGAGCAAAAATTTTCTTACCAAAAACTTAAAAGTTGTTTTGTTAACTACCTTATTGAGCTGTGGAAATAAAAAAAACGACTTAGATAAAATACCGGTGATAAAAAGAGACTCATTTGCAACGAAACAATCAAAAAGCGTTTCACAGCTATTTGAATTAACGAAACAAAAGTACGATACATTAATCTCTATTTTCGATGGACTATTTATTACATTTAGTAATAATGATACTAGTAATTTCCACCTATTAAGACAATCCAAAAACAAAGAATATATTGTCTCGGCAGACTTTAACCCCATGCATAAAAAATGGGGAGTTATTGATAGCCTTGGCCATACCATTGTACCTTTTGTTTGCGACGCAGTAAAATCATTAAACGAGCATACAGGCGTTATATCCTTAGGTCGAGGGAATCAATATAGAATAGGTGGAATAGATAGGTATTATTATTATGGCAATTGTTTCTTTTTCTCTAAAGATAGCATTCAAAAGGATGAAAGTACCAAGTTCACAATGGAATTTATAATAAATCACAATGATGAATTAAAAGCTTATGATATGGAAAATTTAATCAGTTTAGGCACTGATTTCTATTTACCAACAAAGTATAGGAACCCATCTAAGAATCATTATTAATTAAAATATTAGTTTTTTAATGAATCATTATATTAAGCTACTTGTCGGTAAAATATAACTTAAATATATATACAACAGTAGTATAATTTAAGCTATTCATAACTATAAAATGTTATTTTCAAAAACAAAAATAGTTCCAAATTATAAGCCTTGGACTTTTCTCATTATTTTATACATCATAATGTTAATTCAGCATCCATATTTAATAGTATTTTATCTTATAATTAGTGCTTCGCTTGAAATACTTATAATCATTTTTACAATAGTCCAAATTCGAAAGAAAGTAAAATATAGGTGGTTTTACCTTATCCTTAATCCTATTTTTGTTTTTAGTTTATTTTCATTTTCATCTACCACAATAAACTATCTAAATGGAACAGCAAAAATTTATCATACTGAAGAAACGGAAGAAGGTTCTAAACACTACGAATACAAAGGTATAACGTTCCAAGATTTTATTTTATTTAATAAGTATAGATGCGAAAATTCTGATTGGCAAAACTCAGTTCAAGGTCTAATTCATTCCATAGTAAATGATATATCCCTAAAGTTATTTATTAAAAATATTGGTTTTCAAAATAATGTATATAAAGGCTACGTGCCAAGCGAATATGAGATTGTCCGAGAACTAGGTCGTGAGGATTTAGATACAATTGATGTTTATATAGAAGATACACTTAAAATTAAAATGCAAAGTAAAAAACTGAATTATCAATTCTCAAAATTGCAATTAAATTTAGCAAATAAAAAGCATTCTGTAGCGGAGCAAGTATTTTGTTATTCCGATACTTTAAAAAAACAAATTCTCTTTTCTGATAAATACTATCCTTTACTAATCTTAACAACTGGGCGAATTGAAGACGAAGATAGATTTAATTATGAACAAGATACTTTGGACAAGAGATTTTATAAGCCAACATTTGCTCAATTATTTTTTATTGATTTGAGTCATCCAAATATAAATCTTACTGAAAATGTTGATCTAAGATTATTTAAAAAACACTTGTTTATTAAAAGTTACACGGAAGAAGAAATGAAGAAAAAATTTAAATATTTCCTTTAATATTTTCATTTATGTTGAATAAATCTAGTCTAGTAATGATAAAAAAAACACTATTTAATATCCTCAGTTTGCCTATTGGAATTTTAATTTCCATCGGCTTAGTTTGGATATTAGTTAAGTTATTTCCATCTCAATCAAATGAAGGCTGGGGAGGAGTTGGGGACATGTTGACTTTTAGTGTTTTTGTGCCCATACTTTCTGCTTTGTTTTCTGTTGGATGGACGGTTAAAGTAGTTTATGATTTACTTAAATATAAAAACAACAGAAAGTTCTTTTGGTACAATTTAAGCGTTTTAACTCTTCCATATAGTGTTCTCCTCTATTTCTTATTTGCTTTTTTATTTCAGCAAGGCAAAGAATTCCTACAACGAGAATCTGTAACTATTAAAGTAGAACAGTATGACTCCCTTTTATATCCAAAAAATTATCATATTAAGGATGTCGCTCGTGCTAATGATTCCATTCTATTATATATGGAAAGTAATAAGAAAAGTAACTCAACTACTCCCATTGTTTATGCAATTTATAAGAACAATAAATATCAAGACGTTAAGGGTTTGTTTGATAACTTAAATTTATTTTGTTTAAAGGATAATCGAATCGTTCTAATTCAGGATAAAGGCCTGAGCGATAGCTTACTTCCAAATGGTCTTGTTTTAATAAAAATTAAAGAAAATCAGAGCTGTATTTCTTATTACGGGTCACTCAATGAAAACCACATAATAGTTTCAGATACTTGCAATCTTGTTAACTCAGATACTATCTTTGGCTTTGAGGCTGATAATCATGGCGCAGGTCCAATTACTTATACGGGTAAAGATGGTAGAACTTATTTTTTATTTTGCACAGAACCCAGTACTTATTACCCCACTTGCATTTTTATAGCTGAAATATATAAAAAGCGAAAGAGAGTTTATAAAATAAATTTGAAGGAGCCTGATAGACCTTATTTTGATCCCAGACAAATAGTGACCATTTTTAATCAAAATAGCAAATTTTACATTCTGTCGCATAAGAAAATTATTTGGTTTAATATGGAAAAACAGCAATAATTGCATCTAATTAATGTGGTTAGTGACCATCGCATTATTTTAGAACTCAAAAGATGATAAGGAGAGAAAAAAAGGAAAGACTTAATTCAACAAAGAAGATTGATTTGAAATTTTCGGATATAAAATCGTAAATAATCATTTAAAAAATTATCATGAAAATAATAAAGCAATTTGTGGGCATCATTCTTTTTTTGTCGTGTTTCGATAGTTTCTCGCAACAAAACTCTGCAAATATTTCTGGTAAGTTTGATAGTTTGCAAATTACTATCAACCTCATACTTGAAGATGCTGCTACTAATTACTACGTGCTTGATTGGGAAGATTCGTTGGGGATATACGAAAATAGTAAAATAGTAGATAAACCTTACGAACTGCATTGCTATGTAAGCGATGCAACTGGTCTTATTGCAAGCTATCATGGCTTAAGTACTTCGTTTAGTTTTTGTAATTTACACACTAAAGATTCGGTAATAGATGTGGTTTTTATTCTGGCTCCAGATTTTAATTCTAAAAAGGCAAAGGATTTTAAGTCGGCAATTGATACAGCTTGGCTGAATACTTATGTTGAATATGAAAAGATTAAAATACCTGTAAAGCGTAACGAAAATTTAAAGCTAAGTCTGCACAAAAGAAGCATTAAAAGTGATTTAGTAATCGTTAAAAATAATTGCACAAAAAACCGTGTTGTTGTTTTATCATATAGAAACAAAAAAAGCGAGACTAGACTTATTAAAAAAGGGCAATTATTAAGACTTAATATGAGAACAGGTGAAGGCATACAATTAAAAAATGGTGCTTTAAACTATACACATGTTGCTAAAGAAAAGACTAGTATTTACTTATGTTCTATTAGTATTAACCGATGAAAAAGAAGATATTTATTCTAAGCCTATTAATTTTTACGAGATTATTTTGTTTTGCCCAACATTGTCAGTATTGTTCAGCAAGTGTCGTTGGTATCCATCCAATTTCTGGCAAAAGTAAGCAAATTATTAATGGACTTTATATTTATGTTGTAAACGAAAGAGGCATTCAATACAACGGATTAAACTCTATTGTTGATCCAGTTCCAACTGATAATAAAAACATATCTAAAACGGTTCTCTTTTGGCAAAATGACAGCACAAGGTTACCAAGTAAAAATGATGGCATGCATTTTCGTTTTGCTCATAATCATTACCTGTTTCGTTCGTTTTGGTCTCATTCCTCGCCCAAAGAAAAGGATAAGCTTTATGTAAGAATTGAGGATAGAGATGGTAAAAAAAATGGTGGGAAGTTTAAAACACAAGTTATACCTGTATCACAACTCAAATTAAAATCGCTTTGTGGTTATGATGACTCATACTTTAAATCGGAAGATTATGCTCCTTTAACTTTAGAGCTTGAATTAGATAACGGGAAAGATTCAACTAAAACAATTAAAACAGCAAATGGTTTTAGGTTTGAATTTGATCCTAGCCCACTATCTAATTGTCCCGAATGCGATGGTTGTATTTGCAAAAGCTTACAAGTGTTTAATAATTTAGAACAAATTGTATTTGAACGTGTGTTTGTAGAAAACACTTTGGCAGAGAATTACCATGGAGTTGATAGTATACAAGTAGCCGATTATAATTTTGATGGCTACCCAGATTTTAGAATTTGTCAGTATTCTCCGCAATATGTTTATATGGTTTTTGATAAAGAAAAAAATACTTTTGTTAATGAACCACTTTTAAATCAAATGGATGATATTGAATTTGATTTTGCTAATAAAACGGCTAAAGCAAACAAAATTATTACAGCCTTAAAAAAAGGCGCAAGCGCTATGAATCCTAATTCTGACAGAACTGAAGAGTATCATAATTACATGCTGTCTGGTAAAGGCTTTAATTATGTTCAGGAATACATTACCATTAGCACTTTCAAAAGCAATCAGCAATCTTACAAAAAGGAGGCGAATTATTATTTCTATTCTCAGTATAAATTAAAATCTGTGTCCGAATCTGAATTTAAAAAAACGCTTAATCCTTCAAGTGCTAAAGAATACGATGTAACCCCATTTATTTTTAAGCTGGATAAACATCCATTGGGTGTTAAAATCCCTTCTGAGAATGGCGCTTACGCTTACCGTATTGAAGTTTTGAATGTTAAAAACAGCAATGTTATTTTTTCCAAAACATTTCATGGCAATAAGCTCAAATCTCCTTTCGTCTGTTCCGACTCGCTGCAAATAGCTGATTTTAATTTTGATGGTTACCCCGATTTTCGTGTTTGCGCCCTGGGTTCAAATCATACCTATTATGTGTATTATAAAAAGAAAGGCACATTTATTGAAGAGAAGCGCTTAAGCGAACTTTTTAATGTCAAGTTTGATTATACCCAAAAAATAGTTACCGGAAATAAGAATATTGTAAGTTATGATATGGGAATTCATACCAATACAATAAAAGTAAGTTTGTCGGCTGATCAATTAAGTAAGCATAACAAGTTTACTAGCAATAATATTCAACAACCAACTGTTGCGCCAAATAATTCAATTCCCCAAAAGGATTCAATAGAAACTACCTTACCAAATAAAAACTCTTCTACAAGTAGCGAACCTATCAAACAAAACACAAAGACAATTCCTCCATATCAATTTATTGTGTATTCTAATGATCTGAAAAAAAACAACACTTTAGATACGTTAATACCTAGCATAAGCAAAATTGAAGTAAAAAAAATGAATTCAGGCACATTCCTTTCTTTCCTAAATAAGGAAACTGTTGCTTCAATATTGGCTGGTTCTGATTCGATTGAAGTTGATGATTATGATTTTGATGGGCATCAAGATTTTAGAATCTGGTCCACAAAAAGCAGTTCTTTTCGCAAGATTAAATTTGGGATGAAACAAAACTACCCATCATTTAACTATTACATGTATGACAGTATCAGCAATGGATTTTATTTACATTTTATAAGCAAGTTAGATGGTTTAAGATTTGATAAAACAAATAAAGTTGTTAAAGGGCATATGGACAGTAAATTCAAAATTAATGAGAACAGCTTCGTAGATGGCTTTTATGAATATACCCTATCCGGAAAAGGCTTGGAATATGTTAAACAGGAAATTTACCCAGATCTTCAAAACAACCAATATTTTAAAGGTCAAACTAAAAAACAATTTATTTTAAAGAATAATAAATTATCCTTATTAGAAACAAAACTGAGTAATAACAACAACTTTTTTCAAGAAACAGTTGGTAATTTCAGGTTTGAAAAGGAGAAAATTTTAGACACTATATCAAAAATAAACCTGGCGGGTACAAATAATTTATACAGGTATGAGTATAGAGTATTTAACGCATCAACTAATAGCCTAATTTTTAAGATGGCTGGTGAATTTTGTTTACCTGCAGATAGTTGCATTGATTCATTAGATATTGCAGATTATAATTTTGATGACTACCCCGACTTTATACTTCTACAAGCTAAAACAATGCAGAATTACTTTTTTTATTTACCTAATAAAAATAAATTTGAAACTTCCGCATTACTCAATGATTTAAAAAACTTTAAGGTTGATTTGCTTGAAAAGAAAGCTACAGGGACAAAATACGAATATACTGCATCACTTGGAACTAATAAATATGGACACCTTAAGAAACCAAAACTCTCAAGTGTGTCAACCTATACTCTAACGGGAGCAAATTATAAATTTGTATCCATCGCAAAAACAATCATTACAAAAAATAAAAAGAGAAAAACGGACACAACTTACTACCTCAACGAAAACTCTGTTTTAATTCCAATTTCTAAAAATTATTTTGAAACTAGGATGCTGATGGGGCAACCAAAACAAATTAAAGATAAAAAAGTCAATTCTTCAAAGAGTTTCTATAAAACATGGAAAAACTATCAATTCAAACTTATTTTTAATCCACCAGATATTAAATCTTCGCCTGTGTACGGGTCTTATGTAAAGGTATTGGAAGTAAAAGATTTAAAAAAGGACTCTATAATATATTCAAGAGTTATGCGAGGAGATAAGTATAAAGAGAAAGCCATTTGCACCGATAGTTTGCTTATTGATGATTATAACTTTGATGGATACCCTGATTACAAAATGTGCAATGATTATGAAGGCAAAAGATTCGATTATCATTTATATGATAGTAAGAAAAACAATTTTGTTAAAGATAATTTACTAAGCGGACTAATTAATGTGCAATTGTACCCGGATAGTTTTAAACTTGTTGGATTTAGGACAGCAGGCAGTACAATGCAGGATGTATGGATGATAGGAAAAGGTTTTCCAACGGTTAAAATATTTTCGAAAACAATAGAGGCTAATTTAGTAGCTCGTAATAAAGTAAACACTTATGTTTATAAAGAAGGAAGGTTAATTGAAGTGAATACACCAATGCCATATAAAACCTACTCTAAGATTAAAGATGGATATAGGTTTCAATTAGAATTTAACCCAGATGATATTAAAATTTCATCAGACGTTGGGAGTTATGTAAAACGCCTGCGTATTTATAAAATAGAACCTAATAAAAGCGAAGGAAAAGTTTTTGAAACCAGCTTGTTTGCGAATGAATTAAAAGAAACCATTGAACAACGCGATAGTTTTGAAATTACTCATTTTAATTTTGATGCAATACCTGATGTTAGATTTAACCATAGTTTTAATACCGGACAATCAGTTTATTATTTATCTGCTTTGGATGATAGCAAGAACCAAGTTTTTTATTACGAACAAAATCTTTCAAATCTTCAGCAAATAAAGCGATTTGAAGACCGCAAAAAATTAACTGGCACTTACACCGATAAAACTGATTATAATACCGTAAGTTTTTATGGTAAATATTTAGATACCATGGTTGTTGTGAAACAAAATTTAAATACCATGGCAATATCGCAAACAATAACTTATTTAAATAAGTTAGGTAAATTAACACCCATCCCCAATATAAAGGCTTTAGAACCTAAGCCAAAAACTAAAAAGGAATTTGGCGACTATAATTTTGATGGCTTTGAAGATTTTAGAACCAAAAAAAGCGAGAATGATGAACGCTGGGATTTCTTTATTTTTAATAATAAAAAGCAATCGTTTGAATTAGATACTTTGCTAAGTAAAATGACTTCCACTTGGTTTGACTTTGAAAATATGGAGTTTATTGGTAATGTTTATACCCGCATTGATGATACTTCTAATCATACAGATATATACAAATACTCCAAAGGAAAAATTACTCTTTACATGAAGAAGGATTGCGTACATAAGTTTCCTTCTTCTGAAAGCTCAAATTGTGTAGTTTCAGAATTAAAAGATGGTAAGTGGGTTGCAACGTTTATACAAGGGGCTGAGTGAATATAGATAATACTTAGGTAAAATAAATAATATGAAAAAATTAATTTTTCTTTTTACTGGCACATCGCTTTTAAATAGCTGTTCAAAAGCTCCAGAATCATGCTTTAGCTATTCACCCGCAACTATTAGCGCTGGGAGTATAGTTACATTTAATCCAAACTGTTCGAAAAATGCATCTTCATTTAAGTGGAATTTTGGAGATAACACAAAAGATACTACTCTTTATAACAACAATTTGGTAACTCATATTTATAAAACAGCCGGAAACTATACAGTAAAACTGAGTGTAGGCGGAAAAGATGGTGTAACACTTAAAAAGGGTAAGCTGGAAAAAAGTTTAACCATTTTTGTGCATTAATTAAAAAGTTTTAACTCTTTAATGCTATTGCCAATGCTATAAAAAAGACATCTTTGCTTAAATCGCTGAATCAATCTTAATTTAATCTTGTTTTAAAACTTTTAAACGATGTAAATTAATACCATCTCTTAATTCTAAAATATAGATTCCAGAAGCCTCATTACTCAAATCGATTTCAATTTCCTGATCCTTTTTCAAGATGGATACTTCTAGTTTTTGACCAATTGCATTAAATACCTCTACCCTTTCAGGAATAGATTCATATCTTACAATTAGCTTGTTACTTGTAGGATTTGGATAAAATAATATTTTATTACTGCCATCTATATCATTAACCAGGCCAGTGCAAATTGCTACGCTTTGTGTTATGGTAGCGAAATTACTACAACCGTTTGCATCTGTTCCATTAACAGTATATGTAGTTGTAACAGTAGGAGAAATAACTTCAATAGAGGACGTTCCTGTAGTATTCCATATGTAAGTATTAGCACCACTAGCCGTTAAGGTAGCCATTTGTCCAACACACAATAAACTCGAATTTGAAATCGCACTCACTATCGGAAGAGCATTAACAGTTACAGTAGTAGTATTATTAGCGCCAACACTACAACCGGTTAAATTACCGCTAACAGTATAAGTCGTATTTACAGTTGGCGTAACAACAATACTCGCCGAGTTGGCTCCTGTATTCCAAGTATATGAAGTAACACCACTTGCGTTTAAAGTAGCGCTATTACCCGCACATACTGTACTTGAGTTTACTATAATGCTTGGAACGGCACCAACAGTAACTGTAACCGTTAATAAAGAACTCAAGCAGCCTGTGGCAGAAGTTCCATTTAAATTATAAGTCGTTGTAGTTACCGGGGCGACCAAAATAGATGAAGCATTAGAGCCGGTGTTCCAAGTATAAGTATTGGCACCACTTGCATTTAAAGTAGCGGTTGATCCTGCACAAATGGTTACCGAAGGTACTGTTAAAATAGGTAAACTATTAACTGTTACCGAACTAATGGCAGTGTTTGAACTCACACAACCTTGAGCACTTGTGCCAGTTACACTATAATTTGTACTTAATACAGGAGAAACAATTGAAGTACCTCCGGTAATGGTATATGTATTAGCACCACTCGGAACAATGGTAAAAGAATCTCCCGAACAAATAGCACCACTATTAACAGAAACCGTTGGTGTCGTATTAACTGTTACCGAACTAATGGCAGTGTTTGAACTCACGCAACCTTGAGCACTTGTACCGGTTACACTATAATTTGTACTTAATACAGGAGAAACAATTGAAGTACCTCCGGTAATGGTATATGTATTAGCACCACTCGGAACAATGGTAAAAGAACCACTAGGGCAAATAGCACCACTATTAACAGACACTGTTGGTGTCGTATTAACTGTTACCGAACTAATGGCAATGTTTGAACTCACACAACCTTGTGTACTTGTGCCAGTTACACTATAATTTGTACTTAATACAGGAGAAACAATTGAAGTACCTCCGGTAATGGTATATGTATTAGCACCACTCGGAACAATGGTAAAAGAACCACCAGGGCAAATAGCACCACTATTAACAGACACCGTTGGTGTCGTATTAACTGTTACCGAACTAATGGCAGTGTTTGAACTCACACAACCTTGTGTACTTGTACCGGTTACACTATAATTTGTACTTAATACAGGAGAAACAATGGAAGTACCCCCGGTAATGGTATATGTATTAGCACCACTTGGAACAATGGTAAAAGAACCACCCGGGCAAATAGCACCACTATTAACAGTTACTGTTGGTGTATTGAAAACAGTAAGTGTCGTTATTGCAGTATTTGTCGAAATACACCCAAAGGCACTTCCTCCAATTAAAGAATAAGTAGTTGTAATCGAAGGGGAAACAATAGAAGTAACAGTTCCTGTTGTGTTAAAAATAATATAAGAGCCACCAGGACCAGCTCCACTTGGACTAAGTGTAAAAGACTGACCAGAGCAAATGCTACCAGAATTAATCGCTACTGTTGGACTAGCATTTACATTTATCAAACTAGAAAAAGATGCGGTACATCCATTAACAGCATTTAAGCCTATAACACTGTAGCTAGTTGCAGTTGTTGGACTAACAACAATTGAAGATGAATTAGAAGTGGTTACCCAGGTGTATGAAGATGCACCACTTGCTGTAAGCGTAGCCGATTGACCACTGCAAATAGTATTTGTTGAAGATGAAATAGTAACAGGAGGGGCCGAAGTGTTTGAGGTAATTGTAAAAAATTTAGCAGCAGAACATTGATTAGCATCCTTAATTATACAAGTATAGTTACCGGGAGATAACGCTGTTTCAGTTGCTGAAATGCCACCACTTGGACTCCAAGAATAGGTGTATCCTGGAGTTCCTCCTGAAGCTCCAACTTGAGCAGTCCCTAAGGGCAATAAACACGTTATGTTTGTTTGTGATTGAGTAGCGGTAACAGAAGATGTAGGCTGAGTAACATTTATAGAACCAAAAGACTTACATCCATTAGCATCAGTAACAGTATAAGTTCTTGCTCCTGCAAAAAGACCTGTGATTACCGAAGTTGTTTGAGTAGATGACCAAAAATAGGTGTAGGGAGCAGTTCCGCCACTGGCAGTGACAGTAGCCGCACCTGTTGAATTTCCAAAACACAATACATTTGTTACTGCCGTTGCTGTACTTAGCGCGGAAGCGGGCTGAGTGATGGTGACATTTTTTGTACTTATACATCCGTTAGCATCTGTTACAGTTACGGTTCTCACTCCTGCATTTAGACTTGATATCACAGAAGTAGTTTGCGCAGAACTCCACAAGTAAGTGTAAGGACTGGTTCCACCGCTGGCGGTAACAGTAGCAGCCCCTGTTGAATTTCCAAAACACAATACATTTGTTGCAGCTGTTGCTGTGTTTAATGCTGAACTCGGCTGAGTAACATTTACCACGCCGGTAGACTTACAGCCATTGGCATCAGTAACGGTATATGTCCGTGAAGCAGCAATAAGATTTGTGATTACCGAAGTTGTTTGTGTAGATGACCAAAAATAGGTGTAAGGACCTGTCCCACCACTGGCTGTAACAGTAGCCGCACCTGTTGAATTTCCAAAACATAGTACATTTGCTACGGCCGTTGACGTATTTAATGCAGTAGCAGGTTGGGTAATAGTTACCGTTCTCGACGAAGTTAATCCACAACTGTTTGTAGTTATACAAGTGTAAATATTTGCAGATAAGCCACTTGCTATAGCCGCGTTTCCTCCACTAGGGAACCAAGTATATGTATAAGGCGCGCCGCCCAGTGCACTCATAGTTGCCGATCCAGTACTTCCCCCATTACATAACACGTTTGTTTGACCAACTAAGTTTAACGTTGGAGTTGTACATGGCAAAGAATTTAAAGTTACATCAAGTGTTAAATTAGTACCACCACTGGCGCATCCTGGCATATCATCAATCAATACCCTTAATACTCCTGTAAAATCAGATGTCCAAGTAATCTGAGATTGAACCCCACAAAAATCATCATTAAAACCCTTTAAAACCGAACCAATATCTGTGTAAAGCGTCAAGGCTGTATTATTAGTATTTCCAACACATGTTTTAAACGTATAATTAGCTCCATTAATAACATTTACTGTAGCGTATTCACCTGCCCAAATTTGAACATTTGTTGAAGTTGTTCCTACACTTGGTGGAGTCAAATTGTTAGGAGCTCCAAAAGCCAAACTATTATTATTTGGACACTGACCATAATTTTTAAAATAAGTAGCGAATAAAAGAAAAACTATTACTGTAATTTTTAAATTTTTCATGTGTTAATTCGTTGATGTTATTTGATACGCGTAAAATAAATTATATCCCTGATTAAGTATTTTTATTTTTAAGTATAATTAAAATTATATTTTCATTCTATAATCAAATTATAACGCTGCAAGTTAAATCGATTTGATAAACAAAATCATAAAAATAAATATCCTCCCTCAAAAATTTAAATATTGAAGGTATTCCATAAAAATACGATGTATTTGATTTAAAAATCGAGAGTTTTACTAAACAAAAACGGAAATGAACTAATTATTTATTATTTATATTTGATTCGATATTATGCATTCTAGAAAAAATACTTTCTTTTTTGTTGTATGTATTTTCGTTATACTTTCTTGTAGCAGAGAAACATCACAACAGAATTCGAAAATTATTACCAATGATGATCTGCTAGGATATTATTTTAAATGGCAGGAAAAACTTAATGAGTCAATTATCAACGATTTTTTCAGTCCACCAGTTGCTAGTCGAATTTATTTGTACAGTAATTTATCAATTAATGCTACAGTATTTAACAAATCAGATTCATTATCTCTTTTGCCTTTTAACCCAACACTTTTAATAGATCACGGACTCGATAAAGAATTAGCTTCTTTGTTTACATTTTATTTTACATCTCGCGAACTTATGTTTACCTCTGATATTCTAGATAACTACTATTTTGAGTTCAAAAAAAAATTAGAACTTGAAGGACTAAACGAAGATGTGATTGCGGAATATGAAAAGAGGGGGAAAGAAGTTGCTGAAAGTGTACTAAATTATGCCTCAAAAGACAATTACAAACAGTCAAGAAGTTATAAAAAATATGAAATTAAAAATGTACAAGGGTGTTGGTCGCCAACTCCACCAGACTATTCAGACGGGTTGGAGCCGTTTTGGTCAAAAATTAAAGCAATCTGTTTAGATTCGTCAAGTCAATTTAGACCTCAAAAACCCACAGAATACAGTGAAGATGAAAAAAGCCAATTTGTTGCAGAATTAAACGAAGTATATTCAGCTGCTTCCAAAAACCCTGAGTCAAATGAAATTTCAAAATATTGGGATT
The DNA here is from genome assembly GCA_033763945.1 of Bacteroidota bacterium. Taxonomy (GTDB): domain Bacteria; phylum Bacteroidota; class Bacteroidia; order B-17B0; family Aurantibacillaceae; genus Aurantibacillus. Next base: position 98,725 of record JANRJN010000010.1, read on the forward strand.
GCAACCCTGTGGTTTTAAAACACGGTGGTCATACAACAATCTCCGAAAAAAAATTAACTCCTGGAGGTCATTGGCTTAGTATTTGCTCTAAAATTTGCAGAAAAGAAAAACTTAGTTTTAAACAAACAACGTACATTACCACAGCACTTAGTATTGGTATATTTGACGGTTTTATTAGTTGTTGGGAAGCCAAATACTACTATAATTACATTAGACCAATTACCGCAATAGTTGCTTTAGTTGACCCTGAATGGAAACCATTACTGCTAACTCCAAACTTTCCAGAGTACCCAAGCGGTCACAGTGTTATTTCCGGAACATCGTCTGAAATTTTAACTCATTTTTTTGGCAATAATTTTCGCTTTGTTGATTCTACGGTTGTAAAATTTGGTAATCAACCTCGTTCTTTCAATTCTTTTTATGAAGCCAGAGATGAAGCAGCTATAAGCAGACTATACGGAGGCATCCATTTTATGCCTGCTATAAATAATGGAAAAATTCAGGGGCAAAATATCGGAAAATTTGTAATCAAAAAAATTAAGCTTAAATCTTTATGAAATATTTGAAGTATGCGATTTATTGCATAACAATTTTAATTTTTATTAGATGTGAAAATTCTGCGAAAAATGAAACTGTCGTTAAATCTAAAACTAATAAAAAAACCCTTTTTACTCTACAAAATCCAGATTCTAGTGGGCTATCGTTTGTAAATGAAGTTAAAGAAAATGAAAAACTAAATATTTTCACATACGAATATTTATATAATGGCAGTGGAGTTGCGATTGGAGATATCAACAATGACGGCTTACAGGATGTTTTTTTAGGAGGCAATTATTTTGGTGGAAGACTATTTTTAAACAAAGGGAACTTAAAATTCGAACAAATTTCAGAAAAAGCAGGTGTTTTTTGTGATGGATTTACAACTGGTATCACAATGGTAGACATTAATAAAGACGGATGGATAGATATTTATCTATGCCGATCGGTTTCTGATAATCCTGAACTAAGAGCAAATGTACTTTTAATTAATAACAAGAATAACACCTTTACCAATAAAGCAAAAGAATATGGTTTAGATGATAAAAGTTTTTCTAACCATGCTAACTTTTTTGATTACGATAATGATGGGGATTTAGACATGTACTTACTAAACCATAGGGTAGATTTTAAAGATGCTCTAACACTTGATTATAGTAAAACACCCAAAAAAGATAACATACTTTTTTCTTCAGATAAATTGTATAGAAACAATGGGGATTTAACTTTTACTGATGTTACAAATAAAAGTGGCATTGCCAATACTTCATTTGGATTAAGCGCAACGGTTTCTGACATTAATAATGATGGTTGGGCTGACATTTATATAAGCTGCGACTATGCGGATAAAGACCATTTATACATTAACAATAAGAATGGAACATTTTCGGATGTAATAGAAAGTGAACTTTTTCACATAAGTAAAAACTCTATGGGCTCGGATATTGCAGATATAAACAACGATGGCTTAATGGATATTATGACCTTAGACATGGTGTCAGAGGACAATTACAGACAAAAACTCTTAAAAGGTCAAAGTCCGTACGATTTATTTCATTTAGCAAAAAGTTTTAATTTACATTATCAATTGATGAGAAATTGCCTTCAATTAAATAATGGGAATGGAAGTTTCAGTGAAATAGCTCAGTTAGCCGGCATCTCACACACAGATTGGAGTTGGTCACCATTAATTGCTGATTTTGATAATGATGGATATAAGGACATTCATATTACAAATGGCTACTATCATGACGTCACCGATCTAGATTATATTAAATATGCTTCTAACTTACCAGTCATAGGTGCAGGCGGCTTTGATAAAGCAAACAAATTTGATCTTATTAAACAAATGAAGCAAACACCCATTAATAATTATATTTATAAAAACAATGGCGATTTAACTTTTTCAAACAATACTCAAAGTTGGGGAATCAATACACCGTCATTTTCTAATGGATCTGCATATGCAGATTTGGATGGGGATGGGGATCTTGAAATAATTGTTAATAATTTTAATCAACCCGCTTTTCTTTATAAAAATAATAGCAGAGAGTTATATCCAAAAAATAACTTCATATCCTTTAAATTTAAAGTCGAGGCCGAGGGTGCAAAGATATGGGTAATAACGGATGGAAGTATGCAGGTTCAAGAACAAAGACGTGCACGAGGGTTTTTATCATCGCTAGAATCCCGTCTTCATTTTGGAGTTGGTAAAGCAAAAATAATAGAAAAAATAATTGTTAAATGGCCAAATAATAAAATGCAGGTTTTTAATAATATTAATGCAAATCAAACAATTGTTTTAGATAATAAAGACGCAAATAGCGTTTTTCAAAATCCAGATGAGAACGCTAATGTAATTGAAGATATCACTCATAAAATAAATTTTCCTTATACCCATAAAGAAAATGTGTATAATGATTTTAAACACGAACCACTTTTGGAGCAAATGTATTCTAATACAGGGCCCTACACAACCAAAGGCGATGTTGATGGCGACGACACAGAAGATATTTATATTGGTGGAGCTTCTAATCAGCCTGGCGCACTATTCAGAAACAACAAAAATGGCTTCAGCTTAATAAATCCCCCTGACATAATAGCAGATAAAGAATACGAAGACACAGGGTGCTTGCTATTTGATTGTGACGGCGATAAGGACCTTGATTTATATGTTGCAAGCGGTAGTAATGAAATAAAGGATACTTTATTTTTTCAAGATAGATTATACTTAAATGATGGGAAAGGTAATTTTAAGTCCGAAGTAAACAGACTTCCAAAACTATACTACAATTCAACTTGCGTTAAATCATGCGATTTTGATCAAGATGGCGATCTTGACTTATTTATTGGTGGGGGTGTTATCCCTGGTCGGTATCCGGTTTTTCATCCAAGTATTTTACTGGAAAATAAAAGTGGTTATTTTTCAGACAGAAGAGATTTACTACCTAAAAAAGGTTTATTGGGAATAGTAACAGACGCGGAATGGGAGGATATAGTGGGGAATGATAATAAAAAAGATTTATTAATTATTGGGCATTGGACGGATATTCAGCTTTTACAAAATTCAAATTCAAAATTTAACCCTGTAAATAGTTTCGAGAAAACATCAGGTTGGTGGAACTGCATTTGCAAAGATGATTTTGATAATGATGGTGATATCGATTTTGTTGTTGGCAACCGTGGTCTTAATTCCTTTTATAAAGCTTCGGTAGAGCATCCCGCCCATTTATTTTATCAAGACTTTGATAGTAATGGTAGCATTGACCCAATACCAGCATATTATTTTAATGATTTTAAGTTATATCCAAAGCATACCATGGATGAGCTTTTTACCCAATTACCTTTAATTCGAAAAAAATATAACTCTTATTTTGCCTATGCCAAAGCTACCATAAATGATATATTTCCAGATATGGACAAAACTAGTTCCAGCAGATTAATTCTTAATAATTTTGCCACAAGTTATTTTGAGAATTTAGGGGGTGGAAAATTTAAACCAAAGCCATTGCCAAATTTGGCGCAGGTTTCTATTGCTAAAGATATTATATCAGAAGATATTAATGCCGATGGTTTTAACGACCTTATTATTGTTGGAAATCAATACGGCGCTGATGTAGAAATGGGGAGGTATGATTCATCCATTGGCACTATATTAATAAACACTAAAAAAGGAGAATTCGAAATACTTTCGCCTGTAAATAGCGGACTTAAAGTAATTGGAGACACAAGAAAAATTATTACTTTAAATCATAATAAAAATAAAATATTTATTATACTAAAAAATAATAATACACCTCAAATACTAAAAACTACAAATATTAAAAAAAATCAATAATCACATATTCATTTTTTGAAATAAAATAGTTTAAATAAATAATAATTTTGACTCAAAATTTAATCGCATTTTATAACTCAAAACAAGGATAAATAGAGTGCTTATCTGAATAAAATTTGTCCATAAATATTTTACATTGCCACAATTATTGATTGTAAACCTTAACTATGTGAATCCACAAACCCATCATTTACTCTTCTTTTATAAACTTTAAATGACGTGCTTCTACACCATTACTCAGTTCTAAAATATAAATACCCTTACTTAATTGGCTTATGTTTATTGCCATATCCTTAATTCTTAACTGTCGTAAAACCACCATGCCTTGGCTATCCGTAATTTTAGCAGATGTATTTTCATTTACATTTTCTATAACCAATTTATCTTTTGCCGGATTAGGATAAATTTTAATCGTGCCAAACAAATTGCTGTTTGAAATGGAAGTAACTTCACCAACAACCGTAAAAGTAGTGGCTACAGAATTACTATCGTTTTTTATACAATTGCTCGAAATAGGAGAAGAATATGCGTTAAACATTACGGAATAATTACCCGGGGCAAGTACACCAACCGAAATTGTATCAGTAATAAAAAGTGGTGAAGTAGCAAACCCATCCCAATAACAACTATTGACGTTAATATTCTGTGCATTAATTGTGTATCCGGAATAAATTAACGTTCCCTGATTTGGAGTAGAAACTTTAGTAACAATGTTTACATTAGTGCCAAATGAAATCGTGGTGGATGGCAATACCGTTGGAGTAAATACGTAAGGGCAGCATTGAGCTGCTAGTGTTTTTGAAAACGCTGTAACAACAAAAGTTAGGATTGATTTTTTCATGATGTTTTATTTTTATTGGTTATTATTTTATTAAATTTATATGTCCAGTAAGTCTAGTGCTTTTTCTATTAAACCCAGTAATATCAATTATATAACAATACACTCCTATTGGTAGCGGCTCTCCTTTTAAAATGCCATCCCACCTGTTTTCTGTCCCATTCAACTCTTTAATTAAGATTCCCCATCTATCAAATATTAAACAATTATACTCAAAAGCACATCCTATGTGAGGAAACCAAGCGTCATTAATTCCATCAGAATTGGGAGTAAATGAATTAGGAATATAAACAAGGGGTGCCGACTTAGAACCAGTATGATTTATTATATAATCTGTTATACAATTATCAGCATCATAAATTTTAATGGAATTCTGAGGTTCAATTAATCCTTTTATAGTGTCAGAAAAGAAAAGTGGAGAATTATTTATGCTTAAATAATATGGTGGTTTTCCTCCTGCAATACTGTCTATAACAACTTCATATAGTTCATCACAATCACCTGCTACATGTATTTTGTAGTATAAATCCGTTTTACGATTGATTTTTTTAATTGTTGCCGGTTGAAAAAAGGTACATCCTTTTGCATCTTTTATCATTAAAGTATGATTCCCGGCAAGTAAACTATCAAATAATGTTAAAGTAGAATAATTACTATTATCAATAGAGTAAACGTAAGGTGGAGTTCCCCCATAAACATTTGTTATGGTAATAGCCCCGTTCTGTTTACCGCAAAGTACGTCTTGTAGCATTAAGTCAATTTTACTTGGTCTTGGCGGAGCAGGAATATTAACTAAATATGTGGTTCCACAACCCGCATTACCTATGATAACTGTATAATCTCCTGCGGCTACATTTGAAATGACTGAGGATGAAGAAACAGGAGGCGTCCAGTCATATATCCCGTTACTATTTAAGGCTGTAATTGTCGCTGCACCTGTAGCTGCATCACACCTACTTTCGTTTACAGTAGTATTTATAACGGTTGCCTTATCTGTTGCTTCAATCGAAATAATTGTTTGAGTAAAGCACGTTTGATTAAAGACGGTTATTGTGTAAATGCCTTCAGCTAAGTTTGCGGCTGAATAAGTATTAGAAACATTTGGCGACCAGCTAAACGTTGTCGTTGTGGGTAATACATTAAGTACAATACTACCAATACTATTACCACATTTTGTTGGTATAATGGTACTTGTATTTAATATTGGATTACTAGGAGACGAATTAATCGTATAACTAACTACAGTATTGCAGCCGGGTATAAATTGAACCGTTACGCTACCAGTACCTACCGGGGCATTTGAATTAGTTAATGAGTTACTCGATATAGTCCCTGGCGGATTCCAAATTATTGAAGGGCTGATTGTAATCGAAGAATTGACTGTTAAGGATACAGTTGCAACTGAATTTGTACATGAAGGTTGTGTGACTTGAATGTTTGCTACCGGCGTAGCTGAAACACTCAGTGTAATAACTTTCACAATTGGGTTACATATTCCCGGAGGACTCATAATTAAAGCAACGGTGCCAGATTGATTCGAAATTAGTGTTGTATTGGTATGACTGGGTGTTGATAAATTAGGGGGTATAGATATGGCAGTACATGTCCAGGTGTATGGGCCAACATCTGGCGGCGCAATTACAGTATTACTGTTGGGCGCGCAACTGTTTAAAACAATGCTTGGCGTTGATAGTGGATAAAGAATGTTGTTACCCATAATTTCCAACGGTGAGCATTGACTGTCAAAATATGCATAGCCAAAATGTGCACCAGTGGCGCAATCTGTAACAGTTATTTCAATATTTATATTATTTCCTAGATATGAGGTCAGATCTAGAGAACCAAGTGTCCATTTGTTAAAGATAGATTGATTATTATTGTTGCTTGGATTCAAGCCGCACAATCCTCCCGCCAGGTAATATTGTGTTGCCGGACTAACACTATTGCATCCTGGGGCGGGCGAGTATATACTGGCAGATGGGCAAGCCAAAATGGAATTTGTTGTTAGATTTGTGCACTTAATAAAAAATGCTGTCGAGCCGCAACAAGGATGACCCGGACTCAGAACCGCTATATAGGCAAATTGAAATAAGGCATTAGAGGTTGTTACATTAATTGTTTTTGATAATCTGGCAATACCAGATTGAGGAAAATTATTATTTATTCTAATAATGTTACTTCCTTTCATTTGAGGTAGGCCGGGGTTAAAGGTATTGCCGCTATTATTCGTATTGCCAAATACTGAAAATATAGGATAACAGCTACCAATTACAGGATCTAAATATCCAGTAGTTGGACATTGAATGAGTTCACAATCTACCGGTTGGCCAGGACAGCAGCCGCCAATATTACAAGCGTTGTTTGGAAGCGCATTATTACCGCTTGTTACTGTCCACCCGGCAATTTGGGTTGAAAAAGTTATGATTGCGGCGCTAGATGCCTCAAAGTCTTCGTTACTACACGAAGCTGCTCGTGCAAACAAAGATGCTTCAAAAAATTTGGAAGTACTCGGTTCCTTAAAATGATACTTAGATTTAATATAATCTCGTTTGTATTGGTACATTCTTACTTTAAATTCATCTCCAAAGTATCCCTCTGATAATGCTGCCCTTTCAGCGGCATCCTGCTCAAAACCATGAAGCGAATCTGAGTTAAAAATGTACTTTGCCTGGTTTTTTAAAAGGTAAAAGTTGTTATTATTTTGTGCATTCGTAAAATAATTGCCTATTAAGAGAACTATCACTAGAGCTTTATATAACAGCAAACTTTTCATTTTATATTATTTATTTGAAATACTATTTACATACATTATTTTTTAGGGCAGTAAACCAATTTTAAATTACTCTTGATTATCAAATATGGAACATCAAATTTTATGCCTTAAGCTGTAGTAAATAGTTAAAATAAAAAAGTGCTTTATTACCATTAAAATTCGATTGTGCTGAATTAAATTTTGATTTTTTTAATTTTTATTTAGGAAATCTATCAATTGTAAATTCGATTTTTTTAAAGTAAGTATCACATTTGTAGCCAAACACCTCATATATACAAAAAGAGTTTTTACAACATTTTTATACTTTAATTTTATTCACGTATATTTTTAAAAACTCTACAATCATGAATTCATTTCAAAAACATCTATTAGCTTTGGCCTTGTGTTTTGGTTTGCAAGCTGCATACTCTCAAATACCAAAATCGCTGAAAAATGCTGCTAAGCGTACCGAAAAAAGAGCAGAAAGAAGAACAGAAAAAAACATAAATAAAAAGATTGATAAAGGCATTGATGAAGCCTTTGATGGTAAAAAGAAAGAAAAAAAGAAAAAAGGAGAAGATACACCTGCAGATTCAACTAAGAAAACTAGTTTCTATTTGAAGCCCAACAAGATTAATTTGGTTTAGCTAATAGTTTTAATTGCATTCACTATCTGGTTTATTTTTTTAATAATTGAACTTTTTACAGTTAAAATCATTTTAAGGGAAGCTAGATTTTTTATTATGGGTAAAAACTATTAATTTACTTAACATGAAAAAGCACTTTTTAACAATTATTTATTTAGTACTTTTTGTCAAGAATTATGGTCAGCTTCCTGCAAATCAAAAATACGGTTATTATAAAAATAGACTAATAACTAAATTTGTTATTGATGGTGACCCAATAAAAAAAGGTTTCAATCTCCCAATAACAATTCGTAATACAATTCACACTAACGACACGTTAAATGACTGGGGAGATGGGACTATTATGTTAGGTTGGTACATTTCTGTACTGGCAACGGAATATGAAGTAAATCTCCTTAACGGCGTAAACACATCTTCAACAATTGCCCAACTTTATAGAGCGCTTCAAACAGTTAATAGATTAGATTCGATGGCTGAGATTTATTATGGTGGAACTCCTTCTTTAAACGGATTTTTTATGCGATCAGATGCAGATACAACACTTATTACAGCTGCTCAATCGTTAAATCCTAACTTTTTTGAAAACAAAAACTGTATGGCCTCTCCATATTCTTGCGGACGTTCCTGTTTTAATATGCCTTTAAATTGTCCGTCGCATTTAGTAAATGAAGAAAGTCAAGACCAACTTTATCATTTAGTGATGGGGTTATCACTAACGGCTAAGTTTTGTAATATAGCGTATGGAGGCGTAAATCTGTCTAACTACGCCAAAACCATTTGTCATCGTCTAATTCTATATTGCAAACAAAATAGCTGGAAAATAAAAAATCCCGTTACAGGCAATAACGTTTATATCGGTGAAGATATGACTTATTATAGTTATGGTTTTGCAACTGCAGGGCAAAACGTAACAGGTATAAATTACTCAGATGCGGTAACAAATAGCAGTAGTGCCTTGTTGGTCTGGAACATATTACCTACTTTACCTATTAATAATGTAACAGTGGATAATGCATCCATGTATTTGACTATTGCTGCAATTGCAAATAAAAATAGCCTAGATGTAGATAGCTTCGCATATAAAAAAGAAATGTACATTTTTCCGTTATTGCGACAATGTTTAAATGGTGGTTCAAACATGATAAATGATACAGTTTATACTAATTTAATAAATGATGCGCCTGCAACAGGTAATTTCTACTATAATGTAAATAATAAATCTACGGGCAAATGGCATTGTGTAAATATTTTTTTGTATCCAAACAGAAAAAATAATCCTGAAATATATGGATCAAATGTATTTACCGGTTTATATCATGGCATGGATTTTATGCTTTTACATAATCTTTATGCAATTAAACAACAATTGGTTGGTTTAAAGAAGTATGCTTTAGAAGAGAAGTATATAAATATATATCCTAATCCAAGTGATGGATGTTTCTTCTTAACCACTAATTCAAAGGGAATTTACAAAATAGTAGACTGTTTGGGCAACAAAATCCGTTCTATTAATGTGAAAAATTATGAAGAAAAAATTGATATTAGTGATTTGCCTAAAGGTATTTACTTTTTAATTGGAGAGAACCTAAGTAAAAAGTTAGTCGTTTCTAATTAATTTTTATTTTTAGATAACAATTTATCAAAATTTTACTTTGGTAACAACTATAAAAAGCTTTAAAAAAACTACATTCTTTTAAACAAAGTCATCAATAACTCCTTTTTACGTTGTGAAACTGGAATTTTGGTACCACCATTAACATATAAAAATCCACCATCCCCTTTATCATATTTTTCTATTTTATTTATATTAACTAAATAAGAGTTATGAACTCGAATAAATCCTAAAGGACTTAACATCTCTTCAAAAACTTTCATGTTTTTTGAAATTACAATTTTAGCTTCTCTTGAGTTTGTATAAAAAGTGGTATAGTTACCCTCCGATGAGCAATATATAATATCGCTACTTTTTATAATATGAATTGAATCCTGTTCGCTCAATACTATTTTTTTATCAAGAAGAGACGTGTTTGTGTATTCTGACTTTAGAATAGTAAGCTGTTTTAATAAATTATCGTTATTATTTTTCTTTTCTGCCCTGTTTACACTTCTTATTAGCTCTTCCGGATCAATAGGTTTTAGTAAAAAATCGATAGCACTAAACTTAAAAGCATCAATTGCGTATTTATTATGAGCCGTAATAAAAATAACATTAAATGTTATTTTTTGCAGTTGTGAAAGCAAGTCCATTCCCGTACCGTTTCCAAGTTCAACATCCAAAAAAACCAAGTCAGGTTGGTAAGATAGAATTTTTTCCTTTCCTGACTCAACACCATCAGCTTCCTCAATATCTTCAATTTGTGGACAAAAAACGCGAATTGCAGAAACAAGACTTTCTCTTATACTTAATTCATTATCAATTACCAGAACTTTCATCTTTTAAATTCAAAGGTAAGAAAATTTCGACTTTACACCCAACCGGCGTATTAGAACTTAATAAAAACCGCGCATTTGTTTTATGCAAATTATTTATAAGATTTAGTCTGTCAGTAGTAATTTGCATAGCTCTGGAAATATGATTGTGCTTTTTTACGTTGTCATTTTGAAATCCTTTACCATTGTCGCTTAATGTAATTAGTAATTCGTTTTCAAATTGTTCAAATTCCAATACTATTAAACCACCAGAATTTATTTCATTAAATCCATGTTCAATAGAATTTTCTACAAATGGTTGAATGATCATCGAAGGAATTAAAATGGTTTCTTCATCTATTTCAGGTGAAATAGCTACTTCAAAAGAAAATTTGTCTATCAAATTAAGTTTTTGCAGTTCAATATAATTTGTTAAAAAAGAAATTTCCTTTTTTATAGAAACCAAATCAGAGTAGGTACTTTCTAGCGTTTCTCGCATGAGCTTTGAAAAAACAAAAAGATTAGTAAAAATTTTTTTACCATCATTTTCTTTTAAAGCAATACCTTGAAGCGTTGTAATAGAATTAAAGAAAAAATGCGGATTTATACGAGAACGATTTAAACGTTGCTCCGTTTCCAATAAAACATGTTTTTGTTTTAAACTTCTTTGACGGTAAATGAAGACAATCAATAGCGTTAAAATTATAAATAACACTATACCTATTACTAATACCTTAATTCTCAATCCATTTATTTCCTTTTCTTTAGTTAAGTCACTAATAGTTTTCTCATTTTCAAATTTATTATACTTTTGTTCTAACTCATTAACAACTAAAAACTGCTCTTCAGCTTTAATGCTATCCTTAGCCGCAACATGCAGTTTGTAATACTCAATCGCATGAGGGTAGTTTTTTAGTTCATTTTCACAATCATATAACCTATAATAAACATCCGCTATTCCAACTTTATCTTTCAAAATAATAGCATACTTTAAAGCAGAGTCACCTGCTATTTTTGCTAATTTAAAATTACCGAGTGATAGGTGTGAATCACAAATATTACCATATGCTTGAAGGATGACTTTTGGATACTTTTTAATTTTTGGAAATAACAAAATACTATCACTGTATGCAAGTGTTTTTTGATAATTTTCATATTGAAAATAACAACTGCCTAAACCGGAATAAGCTTTTAAAAGCGCATAGTCGTTTTTTTCTTTCTTCGCCAGTATAATAAGTCGTTTTGAGGCACTTTCGGCACTATCAAGGTATATTTTATTGAATGTTTTTAAGTATTGCTTACCATTAAAAGAAATTAAATTTCCTAAAATTAAAATAGCACTTGCTCCATCACCCTCCTGTTTTGCCATAATTAATCCAATATTTGCATACTCTATTGCTTTGTCAAATTGATATAAGTTTGCAAAAACTCCGCTTATACTATTAAATAACTTAATTTGAAGTAATGTGTCTTTATGTAATTTTGCGTAATCTAGAGATTTAAAGTAATAATAAGAGGCGCTGTCATTAAGTTCTTTGTTGTAGTAATAACGACCTTTTAAAAACAATTTTTGAGCCTCAACTTTTTCACTAAAATCCTCTAATAAACTCTTATCTAATTTTTCGAGTAATATAGACACTGTGTCTAATTCTTTTGTTTCAAGCAAAAATCTTATTTTAAAAATTAAATATTCTTGATAACAAATTCCGTAATCTTTAGGGAGTTTTTGAATTAGGTAAGGAATAGAATCAAAACTTTTGTTACCAAAATTTCTTTCTAAACTTTCCTTTATCATTAATGTCCCCTGACAAGTTTGGCTACGAGATGAGAAACAAATAATAACTAGAAATGAAAAAATAATATTCGACTTTAAATTTTTCAATTTACCTGGTTTTAAATTAAAGAATTTTTATACTACAGAGCCGTTTAAAGGTAATTTATTTTTCTCAACTAAAAATAAGATTGTTTCACTCCTTTGTTTATAGTTAAGATAGTGTGCTATACCATTAACAAGACTAAAGAGAATAATAACGAAAACAGCCAAGGAAATATTTTTTTTGGTTTCTGGCAGTTGGAGAAGGATTAGCTCCGCTAATCAAAGGATAAGCAATACCAATTGAAACATCCTGCTTGGCAAGCCGCGCTTCTATTTTTTTTGCAAACTCAAGCAAGCTTAGCAATCTATCCAAACAAAAAACCCTTCAGCTTTCTGAAGGGTTTCAGTTAGTAGCGGAATCGGGACTCGAACCCGAGACCTCAGGGTTATGAATCCTGTGCTCTAACCAGCTGAGCTACCCCGCCTTTTTTTATGGGGTGCAAATATATTAGTTTCCTTATTTAAATCCAATAAAACAAAAAAAATATACAAAATTTTGTTTTTACAATTTATTTACATATATTTCAAAAAATTTTGAGTTTATGTCGAAAAAAAATAAGGTTTCGTCTGCAAAAAAGAGCAATAAAAAATCTGGTAAGGTGGTAAAACCCACTAAAAAAAATTCAGCTTCTAGCCCAAAAGCGGTTAAAGCCAAGACGAAAAAAGTAATTAAACCTGTTGTAAAGAAAAAAGAAGCTAAAAAAACAGCTCCTAAAAAGAATATTGTTAAAACCACTAAAGCAAAAGTGGTGGCTAAACCAATTTCAAAAAAAGCAGTCCCAGCTAAAAAGGTGGCTGTAAAAACACCAACTAAGAAAATTGCTGCAAAAACTTCTAAACCAGTACTTAAAAACCCAACTCCAAAAGTGGCAATCAAAAAAACAGAAAAAATAGCGCGCCCTGTTGCGACTAAAAAAGTAGAAAAAACAATACCGTTAACTGCTAAAAAAGAAACTCCTGTAGTAAAAACAATTGAAACTACCTCAAAAAAGGCGGTTAAAGAAATTAAACCAACAAATGACGTAATTGCTATTAACAATACAATTCCTGTAAAAAAAGAAAACGAAATATCACTTTCAAAAATTGCATCAATAGCCAGTTCCATCACAAATCCAATTAAAAAAACCGAATCTTATTCTGTTAAACCCGAAAAAGAACCAAATGGTAAATTTGAAATGGAATTTGTTGTGCGCGCCTCAGCAGATTTGCTGTATGAATTTTTATACACCCAAAGTGGTTTATCTGAATGGTTTTGCGACGATGTAAATATTCGTAATGGAATTTACACATTTATTTGGGACGGACAAATGCAACAAGCTCGCCTTTTAAAAACCATCGACCATCAATTAGTTCGTTTTCAATGGGTGGATAAAACCGATGGCAGCTATTTTGAATTTAGACTACAACACGATGATCTAACTAACGACGTGTCATTAATGGTAACTGATTTTGCGGATACAACTGCAGAGAGGGAATCATCAAAACTATTGTGGCAAAACCAAGTTGAAAAACTAATGCATGTAATTGGTTCCATTTACTAATTTTTTGTAAAATATATTTTAGAAGCTGTTTAATTTATAATTTTAAACAGCTTTTTTATTTTCAAAAATAAAGCTGTTTGTTTTGAAAAAAATTCTGAATTCAAAAATAGTTTTATTCATTTTAAAACATAAACTAAAATCGTTACTCCTATTTTCTTTTTCTATCTGGTATTGGCTTTGGCTACCAACTCAATTATTTAACAGTCCTAACAGTACAGTATTGGTAGATATCAACAACCAACTGCTTGCCGCACAAATAGCTTCCGATGGCCAATGGCGTTTTCCGCAAATAGACAGTGTGCCCGTAAAATTTAAAAAATGTATTGTTACGTTTGAAGACGAATACTTTTACAAACATCCGGGCTTTAACCCAATATCCATTTTAAAATCTATTAAACGAAATGCCAGTTCCAACAAAATAAAAAGTGGTGGTAGCACCATCACCATGCAAGTGGCGCGTATGATGCGTCATAACCAACAACGCTCTTACCTTCAAAAAATAATTGAAATTGCATTGGCGGTTAGAATAGAATTATCATACAAAAAAAATTCAATACTTGCCATTTATGCCAGCAACGCGCCCTTTGGCAGTAATGTGGTGGGGTTGCAAGCAGCCTCTTGGCGTTATTTTGGCAGAAGTGCCGATAAACTTACCTGGGCTGAGAGTGCTTTGTTAGCCGTACTCCCCAACTCTCCATCCTTAATCTATCCAGGTAAAAATCAAACAGCCTTATTAAAAAAACGCAATCGATTATTAAAAAAATTGCTTGAAAAAAACATCATAGATAATGCCACCTACAAATTATCGTTACAAGAAGAATTACCCCAAAAGCCCTACCCTATTCCACAAACTGCACCCCATTTACTAAACAGATGCATTACCGAAAACGGTAAATCAAAATTATTTCATACCACCATCAATAAAAGCTTACAAATTCAAGTAACAGATTTATTAAACAAACACATACAAAATTTAAGTGCCAATCAAATTAACAATGCCTGCGCTTTAGTAGTAGAAACAGAAACCGGTAATGTGCTGGCCTATGTGGGCAACAGCAATTCCTTAAAAAACGAACATGAAAACTTTGTAGATATTATTAATTCTCCCCGTAGCACAGGCAGTATTTTAAAACCATTTCTATATGCCTTTATGCTGAACGAACATAAAATTTTACAAGGTTCACTACTGGAAGATGTACCCACCCAAATAGGTTCGTACAGCCCTAAAAATTTTAATTTAACTTATGATGGTTTAGTGCCAGCCAACCAAGCCATAGCGCGCTCATTAAATATCCCTGCAGTAAAAATGCTGAAAGAATACGGTGCTGAAAAATTTCACTACCGATTAAAACAACTGGGCTTTAAAACATTTACAAAACCAACCTCACATTATGGCTTATCGTTAATATTAGGCGGAGGAGAAGCCACTTTGTGGGATGTTTGCTCCGCATACTCTTCTATGGGTAGAGCCTTAATTAACTATAACAACATTCGAAACAAATACGCCAACAACAGTTACCACACTTTAAACTATTTACAAAAACAAAAGGTTGAAAAAGTTAAAGCCACACAATCCAACGATATATTAAACGCATCTAGTATTTGGTTAACCTTTAACGCTATGACGGAATTATTGCGCCCGCAAGACTATGTGGGATGGATGCAGTTTTTAAGTAAAAACAAAATTGCATGGAAAACCGGTACCAGCTTTGGTTTTAGAGATGCCTGGGCTGTGGGTTTAAATGCCAAATACACCGTTGCTGTTTGGGTGGGCAATGCCGATGGCGAAGGCAGACCCGATTTAACAGGTACAACCTGTGCAGCACCTTTAATGTTTTCTATCTTTAATATTTTACCGCAAAAAACATGGTTTAATAAACCTACCACCGATTTTGTAAAATTAAAAGTATGCAAACAAAGTGGTTACAAAGCTAGTGCTATTTGCTCCGATATTATTTTACAAGATGTGAAAACAGGTGGCGAAAAAACCAACCAATGCCCGTATCATAAATTAATACATTTAGACGAAACCAAGCAATACCGTGTAAATAGCAGTTGCTATGAAGTAAGCAAAATGCAACACGTACCTTGGTTTGTAGTAAGCCCCACACAAGAGTATTTTTTTAAACAACACAGTTTATTTTACAAGCCCTTACCAAATTACCTAGCGGGATGCACCAGCGAATTAAGTATTAACCAGTTGGATATTATTTACCCGCGCGAGGGCGCCAAAATTTATGTACCCATTGACCAAAGTGGCAAACGCAGCACCTGTATTTTTAAAGCCACCCATAAAAAAAATAACGAAACCTTGTTTTGGCATTTAGATGGAGACTACATTGGCTCCACCCAAAAATACCACCAGCTAAGTATTTTGCCGAGCGTTGGCAACCATACCTTAATAATAACCGATAGCGAGGGCGAAAGCCGCGAATGTAAATTTGAGTTAATTGAAAAATAAATTATAAAAAAGGTTATATTTATTTTGTGAATAAGGATTACAAAAGTAAGCTAAGCATGCCAAAATGGATGGCTTGGTGTACCAAAAGTACTCCTAAAAACAAGTTAGCGGGCATTGTGATGAAAAACTGCAAAAAACAACTTTCAATTATATGACAATTGAGACTCACCAAATAGACAACTTAAAAATTGCTGAAGTACTTTCAGACGGCAAAATTATTGACACGGTTTACGACGGACTAAGCTTATTGGGAGACTTATACTATCAAGACTTTGATAAAATAATAATTCACGAGAAAAATGTGACTCCAGACTTTTTTGACTTGAAAACAGGAATTGCTGGTGAAATACTACAAAAGTTTTCCAATTATCGTGTCCGACTTGCTATTGTTGGCGACTTCTCAAAATATTCAAACAAAAGTCTTAAGGACTTCATTTACGAAAGTAACAAAGGCAGACAAATAAACTTTGTAGACACTCAGTTAGACGCAATAAAAGTGTTGTCAAAAAATTGACAATTCAGTTTTGCATAAACAAGACAAAAAACAACGACCCGCTAACAACGCCTAAGCTCAGTTTTTGCTGGTTAACGCTCAAACACTATATTTGGACAAGCAAAAACTGAGCCTAGGCGCAAAACGATAGCGGTCATTTAATTAAACTTATTAATAAATATGCAAATAAAAAGCGATATATGGTAGAAAATGAAAATTTGGAACAGGTTTTTCTAAAATATCTTTCCACATTAAAATATGATGAAAACAATTTAGATTACAGTGTTCTATCGCAACATATGACTATCCTTCAAAGTCTTTCTGAAGTAACCAATTCCGGAACGGGCATTTTTGATTTTTTCAAAAAACAAATGGTTTTTTATTCTTCCAATTTCGGAGTGGTATTAGGCTACAAATTAACAGATTATAGTGAAACCGGACAGTCTTTTTTTGCTGGTAAAATTCATCCTGAGGATTTACAAAAACTTAGTATTAGCGGGATTACAGCGCTAAAAATTTTTACTAACATGTCAAGTAATGAACGCTTGAATCACAAAGTGATTAATGAGTATAGAATGCTTGATGCCAATAATCGATATGTACGTATGATTGAGCAGTATCAGATACTGTCTCTAGATCCAAAGGGTCAAATCTGGCTAATGCTGACAATTGTAGATGTTGCACCCAATCAAGACGATATGCAGTCATGCAAAAGTCAGTTACTAAATTTCAGAACTGGAAAATTCATTCCACTTCAAATTCCTGAAAATGCACAATTTGATTTGAGCAGTAGAGAAACCGAAATTTTAAAACTTGTAAAAGAGGGGTTGTTGAGTAAAGAAATTTCCGATAGGCTATCTATATCCGTACATACTGTAAACACGCATCGTCAAAGATTTCTTAAGAAATTGGGGGCGAATAATTCCTTTGAAGCCATCATGTTTGCTTCTAAATACGGGCTATTGGATTAGTTCTTTGTTTATTGATTATCTGAGAAATACTGATGTTTCAGTATTGTCTATTAATGGGTGGTGAATTAATTTTGGGTGCTAATAATTATTTTGATGGCAGTACTTAATTAAAAAAAGAGCTTGAGTTGATCTAATATGAAACAAACTGAAAAACATTATGAATTTCTATTCTGGACCAGAAAATTGACAAGAATTGTAATCGTCATATTTCTCCTTTTTTTTAATTTTAACACGGAGGCACAAGATACCCTACAATATAAAAAAGTAAATCCGTTTCAATTTAAAAATTCCATAAGTTTAAGTTCCTTCATTTTATTGGGAAGCATTCAGATAAATTATGAGAGACTGGTTGCAAAAAGACATGGTATTTTAGTAGAAGGTTATTACGCCTTTAGTGGCTCATCTAAGGGGACACCTACCGCTGGATTATCTTACCGCTATCATTTAAAAAAATCGCTAAATGGCATTTTTGCAAATGCTTTTTATAGGTGGGGTGATGTCCATTATAAAGCTGATTTTGATGAGAGCGGAACTAAAAAGAGTTATCAAATGCGTACAGTTACAAATTTAGTAGGTTTGGGTATTGGTTATCGTAAACAATGGTCAAATGGCTTGGCCGCAGTATTTCGAACTGGATATGGATATCAAATTGGTGCTAAATATGAGTGGCTTCCCTCTCCACCTTTAGATTTATCAAAAAAAGCAACGGCAGAGGCATTGCAAGGATTAGATATAGAAATTAGCATTGGGTATTCATTCTAATTATTAACTTTTATTTGCCAACCAGTTGGTTAAATTACAATTGGAGAAAAAAGAATAAAAAATCACCGAGCCACTAACAATATATCTACTAAATAGGCAAAATAGTATTAAAATAAAGGCACGTGACTCGTTTAAACTACAAGAGAAGAACCTGAGTTTACTAAAAAAAAAATGATTTTTTTTACCTGATATTTAATTTTTTTTTATTTTAGCTTGTAATTTTTTAAATCAAGTCAACATGAAAAAGTTTCTAATTTTAGTATTGGTCTCTATTATTTCAAGGTGTTTGTATTCTCAAACATTTAATTGTGGCGACACATTAATTGATATCCGTGATGGTCAAAAATACCCCACTGTACAAATTGGTACGGCTTGCTGGATGAAGAAAAACTTAAATTATGGCACAACAGTAAACAGTTATTCATCAACTAGTTTTCATAGCGATATGTTAAATAATAGCGTCGTTGAAAAATATGCTTATAATAACGATGTTACAAAACTTGCAACCTATGGTGGTTTATACGAATGGAATGAACTCATGAACTACACAACTGCACCGGGCGGACAGGGCATTTGCCCTAATGGCTGGCATGTGCCTACTGATGCAGAATGGCAAACAATGATAGCTGCTGCGGGAGGAACATTAATAACACCTAACGGTGGATACGGAGGCAATAAACTTAAAAATGTTGGCGAAGGTTTTGGTGCAGGCGCCGGAACTAACACCTCAGGATTTTCAGCTAAACACAGCGGCGATCGCGACTCCTATGGGATTTTTTATGGCTTAACGTTAAGAAGCATCTTTTGGACATCAACCACCAATGGCAGTGCCGCATGGCAATATACTTTATGGGCCGAAAAAGACACCATCTTCAGAGGAGGTAATGCCCATAAGGAAACCGGTCTTGCTTGCCGTTGTGTAAAAGACGCTACATCAAGTATAGATAAATATGATCTAAAACACAATCTTAACGTTTTCCCAAATCCAACAAGTAATAATATACAAATAGTAATAAGCGACTATAAAGGAGACTTAAATTTTGTAATAAAAGATATATATGGTAAAGTTCTAATTCAAGAGAATTCTTCAACAATTTCTATTAAGGAATTACCTTCAGGAATTTATTTTTTAGAGGCCCTTCATGCAAATTCCGGAGAGCTTATTGGATTAAGGAAAATTATTAAAAATTAAAATCAATTGCCCTACGCTCCAAAATTGTGGTTTAGCATAAGCATTGGGGAGAAGAGTATATTTGTTGCGTGCAGACTTAAAGTGGGCTCACGTACATTTTTTTAGCTCACAAAAAAAGTCAGTTATCTTCAATATAAACACTTGAGGTTATAGACTAGTTATAACAGGTAAGTCAATCGGGCATATTCGCAAAACATTATAGCATCTCTTTAATGACTGTCATTTACAGCAAACTCTAATTTATTTAAGCTTCAATGACCAATACTAAAAGTTATACCTGATTACCACCAAGCTAATTTTATCTATCTTTATGTTTGAACTTTATTTTAACCTTTTAAATGGAAAAATTTAAATTAGATTTTTTTAAATATCTTGAGAACGCAAAAAATTTATTAGCATCAAAGGAAATACCTGATTTGCAGGAATATTTAAACACTTTCGATTCAATTAGCCCCAACATGGGATTTTTAGACCAAATATTGTTTATTTCTGATTTTAGTCAACAACGTTTTGCTTATTTGAGCCCAAATACCTTAGACGTTAAGGGCTATCATGTGAATGAGTTAATGGATATGGGCATTCCTGCATACATGGGCTTATGGCATCCTAAAGATGCCGGAATTGTATTAACAAAGGTTTTTGCCGACGGACATATGGCTATATTAAAAATACCCAATTTTGATAAAAAAAGATTGAAAACATCTTATAACTATCGTTTAAAACAAAAAGACGGTTCGTTTAAAATGTTAATGGCTCAATCGACTTACTTGGCAACGGACGAAAATTTAAACCCCATTTTAATTATTGGCACAGTTTCGGACATAACAGAAATACAAACAAAACCTGAAATTTTTTGTAGAGTACATTACAAAAATGATAAAGGAAAATGGGACAAAATATTTGAACGGTTTTACTCTATTGAAGATGATGCCAGTGAATATGGTTTATCAAACAAGGAAATAGAGATTATTAAATTTGTGAATAAAGGTTTAACTTCAAAAGAAATAGCTAAAGCAACCAGTAGAAGTGAGGAAACTATAAAAAAACAGCGTAAAAGTATATTAGCTAAAACCAAATGCCAAACAATGACTGAAGTTGTTGCTTTTGCTAATAAAAATGGATGGGTATAATTTATTTAAAATTCAATTATCATTTACCTTAGACTAAACATTAAAACGCTTCAATGATACTATTTAAAAGTTAACAAATGGTTTAACTTAAAAAATAAAATTTTGCCATTGCTTAAAACAAAAAAACATAAGTTTCATCAAAAATATTAAGTAGTGAAATAGATGGTAAATTATTTCTACCCGCGGGTACAAAAAGCAACTAGCATTTATACATTGCATTGCTTAAAAATTAATTCTCAAAAAAACTATTCACATTTATTACCTTGAAGAATATTTTGTTATTTTAAAGCAAAATTTATTATGACAGAAGACGATAAACTCATATTTGGAGGAATTATTTCAGTAGTAGTGTGTATTATCTTTACTATTATTTCAACCATTTTAATAGAAAAAAAATTACCAACTAAAAAAGCCAAATTATTAAGCTATTTATGTATATTTTTATTAGGCATCATATTACTTTTAATTTGGCCATTTCCGGGCAGAGATGAAAAATTCATAATTGCAACTCCTACCATAATTGGCGCATCCTTGGCTACCTTTACTTTTGTAGCATTTTTGGTTAGTTCATTTATTAATTCAGAAATTAAAATGGCCCAAACTATGACAGCGAATGCTGTTTTAATAGGTAAAGCCCTTAATTTAACCACCCATGGTATTCCAGAAGATAAAAAAACACCCTTCCATAAATTATATTTTTATTACACAGGACTTATCAATAATACATGGACTGTTTCGCACTCTGAGGAACGAGAATATATTCGTTCAACGGCCACAATAGCGGAGCAAAAAAAGAACCCAAATGCTAGTCGTTTTAGAACTTTTCTTGTTTACAAAATGAAACTAAACCATAATACCGCAACGGAAATAGCAATAGTTTCTAAAAAAAATGAAAAAGAAACGGACTACATGTATGCTCAGCAAGGCTATGAAAAGCTAAACAGCCAATTTTCGGATTTAAATGATCACATAAACATTTACTGTAAATCTGGTAAAGAAAATATAATTTCAAAACTTCAAAATCCTATTTTTAGAAAATTACTAGTTGACAATAGTCATGAGTTGAATAATGGATTTAGACTGAATCAAGAGAAGGGGCTATCAGTAATTAAAATTAATATTTCGTATCCAAATTTAGGGGTATTTGATATGTTTGCCACAAAGAAAGTATTTAATTATCAATTGGAACAACGAAAATCACAACTAAAATTCTTTACTGAATTTTTAAATGTTTTTGATAAATAACTAACTACAAATAAATCAACTCTTAGCAAAACGCTTTGGCTCATTTTTATATTTGTTTTTATTGATAGCAATGGCATTTGGAAAATCATTTTTAAACCAAAAATTGAATACACCGCCGAAATTTTGAAAGTGAATATAAACGCATTTTCATAGAAAAGAGTATCGAGACTCTAAAATGAAATTTCACATCTTTTTCAGAAAAACAAAATAACCTTGAATTTAAAAAGATTTTGTATCAAAAAACAAATATTGAAAACCCGCTAAATGAATAGGGTAAATAAGGAACTACTTTATTAAATTAACCTTCTGTCCCAAATACTTTGGTTTAGTATTTAAAACATAAATATCCATAACACATTTTATGCGTGAAAAAAACTCCCTAATTTTTATTTTAAATGCTTTTTGGGTAGTTACTTCTTGCGCATTAAAGCCACAAGCTGCCAAACCAATTTTATTGGCAATATAAACCGCACGGGCATTATGAAATTGTTGGGAGATAACTATTACCGAATCTTGCCCAAAAATATCCTTACATCTTACCATGCTATCAAAAGTTCGTAGCCCTGCATAATCTAACACCAAACACGAATCAGGCACTCCTCTTTTAACCAAAGCATCGTGCATTTCCTTGGGTTCGTTGTAGTCATCTCTTCTATTATCGCCACTTAATAACAAGTATTTTATTTTTTGCGCATTGTATAATTTAATTGCGGCGTCAATTCTATACGTAAAATACAAATTTGGATAACCACCTTTTAGTTGTGGCGAAGTTCCCAATACTAAACCTACTTTGCAAGGTTTAACACTTTCTAAATCGTAAGTGATTTGATATCGTGTAGATTTTTCAATAACATAAAAACAAATAGTTCCTGTTATTAAAAACAAAAGCACTAAAACGAAAAGTATTTTAAAAAATTTGAATGCGATAAAACGTCTTAGCATTTACTTTTGCAATTTACGACGTTGTTTTTCTTTAATAATTAAACTTAACTCGCGTCCAGTTTGCCCTTTAACACTGGTATTCTCTTGCGCACGGCGAATTAAATAAGGCAGCACCTCTTTTACAGGGCCATAAGGAACATACTTCGCCACATTGTAATTATTTAAGGATAAATTATAACTGATATGATCGCTCATGCCCAACAATTGTGAGAAATAAATGCGTTTGTCGTTTGAATCAATATTTTTTTCACTCATTAAATTTACTAAATGCAAACTACTTTTTTCATTATGTGTACCTGCGCATATACCCATCATTTCTAAATTATCAACACACAATTTTAAAGCCGCGTTGTAATCCTCATCACTTTTTTCTTTATTTGGCTGTATCGGCGAAGCATAATCCATTTCTATAGCACGCTTTCTTTCCTTTTCCATATAGGCACCACGCACCAATTTAGCGCCAACATGGTAACCCTCTTCCTTAGCGGTTTTTATTGTTTGAGCCAAGTATTCTAATCTATCGTGACGGTATAATTGAAACGTATTGTAAACGATAGGTTTTGACTTATTAAACAGTTTCATGTTTTCATTCGCCAATAAATCAATAGCAGGTTGTATCCAACTTTCCTCTGCATCAATAAAAATTGGTTGGTTGTTTTCGTAAGCTGTTTTGCAAATTGTTTTTACACGTTCTTGTACTTTTTGCCATTCCGTTTGTTCTCCTTCGGTTATCCTTCGGGTCATAGCACTGCGCTTTACTAACATTTCAAAACGTGCCATACCTGTAACTTTAAATACGCAAAACGGAATGTTTGGGTCGTTTTTGGCTTTGTGAATGGTTTCAAGCGTTTCTTGTAAACAATTATCGAAGTCTTTTTCGCTTTCTTTCCCTTCTACACTATAATCTAAAATGGTACCAATATTATATTTACCCAATTGATCTACAGTATTGGAGCAATCATTAATATTCTCTCCGCCAACAAATTGCTTAAAAATAGTTTTTTTAATAAGCCCCTTAAATCCAATTTTTAATAATAAAGGCGAAAATCTGGCACCAAGCTTAACTAAAAAAGGATTTCCAATTAATTTAAACAGTGTGTAAGAACGCGTTAATTCTGAATTTGTTTTTGCTTTAAAAGCATTTTCTGTATTTTCAAAAGAAATCATTTTTTTAGCGAAAAGTTATTAGGGGAATAATTATTAGGCAAAATTTTTAATTCTTAATCTATAATTTCTTATTAATATCCGAACACTTCTTTTAACGTAAGGAATTTTACTGTACCATACTTTTCAAGCACTTTCATATCTAAACCATCCTTTTTGCCTAAAACCAATATAGTATTTGATTTTCCTTTAATATTTTTATCGTGAAAGCTCTTAACGTCGTCAAAAGTTAAAGTTGAAGCTTTATCGAATACAGTTTTTCGTATATCATAATTTAAGCCCAAATCTTGTGATGCCAAATAATTAAAAAGTATATCTGCTTTTGTAATCCGTTGCGTTCTGGTTTCAGCAATTAACGATTCTTTTGCTGCATTAAAGCTAGCATCGGCTTTTGGCAATTCGTTTAATAAATCGCTCATGCCTTTTATGGCATCAGCTAATTTGTCGGCTTGCGAACCAATGTAAGAGGTATTAAAATATTTTTTAGTTAGTTTATTTGGTTGATTGTAACGAGAATAACACGAGTAAGCCAATGCTTTAGATTCGCGTAAATCTTGAAAAACAACACCACTCATATTACCGCCAAAATAAGCATTGTAAAGCGAAACAATTGGCACTTTATTAGCATCAAAGGCTTCGCCATTTCCAAGCATCATTATTTCCGCTTGCTTCATGTCGTAATCAACTACATATACTGTTTTATCAAATTGCCTTTCCACAAAATTATATGCAACCGGAATTGGCAATAATTTTTCAGGCACGTTATGATTCGCATTTAAAACAGTTTTTACATAATCAGATTCCTTAGGTCCGTAATACAATATTTTATGTTCAAACGTTAATAAGGATTTTATTTTATTTTTAACTTCAGCAACGGTTACTTTATCTAATTCATCATCCGTTAAAACATACGAAAAGGGATTAATGGCACCATATCTTGCATAACTGGCCATACCTCGATTAAGTATTAATCGTTTTTGTAACTTATTATCATTACGTTCTTTTTTTAAATCCTCAATTAAACTTTTTAAAACTTTTTCATCTACCAATGGCTTGGCAAGAATTTTTTCGAATAATTGAACCGTTTTATCATAATTATCGCTTAATCCATCCAAGCTCACCCATGTATTTTCATTATCGATAAATACATCAAAAGAAGAACCTAACTTGTATAATTCTTGTTTAAACTGCTCTGCCGTCATATCCTCCCCGGCAACATACTTAATGTACTTTATAGCAATGGGAAGCAGTTTATCATTATTACTTCCCATATCAAATTTATAATACATTTGAAAGAGATTGTTCTCTGTATTTTTAGTGTACAATAGCGGAATATTTGATTTTACGGTTGATTTTAAAATGTCCTTATCGTAATCTAAAAATTTTGGTTCTATAGTTGCCGGAGTGGATTTTACTATATCCTTTACGAAAGGTGAAGAATTATCTCTATCCAGCTCTACAGGAGTAATGGCCGGCTTTTCAACCTTTTGTACCGACTTGTCTTCCCCAATGCGTTTATAAACCACTACATAATTTGTTTCGGTAAAATTTTTATTTGCAAAGTCAATAATTTCTTGCTTTGTAATTTTACTCATTCGCTCTAAAGAATTTACTTTGTTTTGCCATTTAATATCGTTAATAAAAGCACCCAACATTTCAAAACTTCTACTTTGATTATCTTCTAAAGATTTGGTTTTATCATACTTAACATCCGTAATAACTGCTTGTAATAACCAATCGGGAAAATTTCCCTTTTTTATAATATCCAATTGTTCAAGTATTAGTTTTTCAACCTCTTCAAGGGTTTGCCCTTCTTTAGGCATACCTGTTAAGCCAAACAAACTATAATCTTTTAATGCATAAAAAATACCATTACTGTTTAATACTTTTTGCGCTTGATTTAAATTTAAATCCAATAATCCTGCTGTGCCATTATACATCATGTAGGCAATTATTGCAGATATTTCAGCATCTTTTGAGCCCTCTCCTCCCACTCTCCAACCTAAATTCACATTCATAGGATCTGGCCCTACCACCTCTTTTACTATTTTTTGAGAAATAGTTGTTTCCGGTTGAAATTTATACTCATCGTAAGGTTTAGAAGTAAATTTTCCAAAGTTCTTTTCAATATCTACAATTACTTTATCAGGATCAAAATCACCGCTCATAATTATGGCCATATTGTTGGGCACATAATATTTATTGTAAAATTTATTAATCTCCACCATCGATGGGTTTTTTAAATGTTCAATGGTACCAATAGTAGTTTGCGTTCCGTAAGTATGATTTTTAAACAAGCCCTCCATGATGGCTTCGTAAACTTTATTTTCGTCACTATCAAGTCCACGGTTTTTTTCCTCGTAAACTGCCTCTAACTCCGTATGAAATAAGCGCAATACAGGTTTACGAAAACGCTCTGCTTCGATTTTTAACCAATTATTAATTTGATTGCTTGGTATATCGTTTACATAAACCGTTTGATCAAAAGATGTAAATGCGTTGGTTCCAGTGGCGCCAATACCTGCCAACATTTTATCATACTCGTTTGCAATAGCGTATTTTGCAGCCACCCCACTTATACTATCAATTTGATGGTATATTTTTTTACGCTGCGCCTCGTCTTTTGTACCACGGTACACTTCGTATAAATTTTCAATCTTTTTAATTTCTACACTTTCCTTTTTAAAATCTTTTGTACCATACACATCTGTACCTTTAAACACCATGTGTTCCAGATAATGCGCTAAACCAGTTGCATTGGCAGGATCGTTTTTACTACCGGCTTTTACCGCAATTAAAGTTTGAATACGGGGTGCGTTTTTGTATACAGATAAATACACTTTCATACCATTTTTCAAGGTATAAATACGTGTATTTAAAGGATCATTTAATGCATATTCATAATTTAACGTAGTTTTTTTTGAATCAACTATTGGTTTTGAATTACCACCGGGTTTTACTGTTTGAGCAGAAATAATTGATGATACACTAATAAGCGTAAAAGCAACTAACGATTTTGATTTAATCATAAATTGTGTTTAAGATAACAAATTTAACAATTTAATAATCTATTTCTAAATCAAATCGCTTTTTTAACTCGAGCAACGCTGGGTTTTTGTCTACCATAGATTTAAAAATGTCTTTTGGCTTATAAGCCTTGGTTTCGGCTTGATGTTGTAATAACTCAATCTCTAAGCCAACTGTGTTATTTTGAAGTTGTTTTCGAATTTCATCCAAAAAAAGCTGCTTTGAGTTTTGTAATTGCTCTCGCTGAGTCTCATTATTAATACCTAACTTAATAATATTATTTTCGAATGTTAACTGCGCAGAAGTTAAATTAATAGAAAGTAGTTTTGCTCCAGCTTTTTCCTTGGTTTGAGCATATTCATAAATCGCCGTTTTTACGTCTTCCAAGGTTATTTCCTTATTTAAAATGCTTGTTACTTCACTAATTTGAACTTCTTCATTGTTTTTATTAATAGAAGGGACTTTTTTTAAATCGTTTAAACTAAACTCCGACTTTATTTTTAATTGTTCAAATGATAAACTTGGTTTTGACGCAAATTTAATTTCCGGCTCCTGAAGGGTATTAATTTTTTGAATGATTTGCTGATTAGCAGATGCAGAGGACTTAACTTCAGAACTATTTTCGTCTATGTCATTTTTTTTTTCCGCATCTAATGGTGCGGTTAAAAACGTTAATTGCATCAATGCCATTTCTACCAACAAACGCTGGTTCTTGGCGCTTTTATAGTTGACGTCAGTTTTACTAATTAAAGCCAAAGCTTTTAGTAAAAAGTTTAAAGTGCATTTTTGAGCCTGCTCTGAGTATCGTTGTTTCAAACTTTCACTTACCTCAAGTAAAGAAGTTGTTTGAGTATCTTTACTCACCAATAAATTTCGAAGATGTTCGCCCAACCCAATTAAAAAATTGTGTGCGTCGAAACCCTGCTTTAAAATCTCATCAAAGGTGACCATAATGCTTGGCAAACCTTGTTGTAAAAAGGCGTCTACAATTTTAAAATAATAATCGTAATCTAAAACATGGAGATTTTCTACTACTTGTTTATAGGTAAGATGATTGCCTGTAAACGCCACCATTTGATCGAAAATAGAACAAGCGTCGCGCAACCCTCCATCAGCCTTTTGTGCAATTATGTGCAAGGCTTCTTGTTCAAAGGTTACATGCTCTTCCTTAGCCATAAATGCCAAATGATTACTGATATCTTCGGTTTTAATGCGGTTAAAATTAAATACCTGACAGCGCGATAAGATGGTAGGAATAATTTTATGTTTTTCGGTAGTTGCTAATATAAATTTAGCATGCTTAGGTGGTTCTTCTAAAGTCTTTAAAAAGGCATTAAAAGCAGCGGTACTTAACATGTGAACCTCATCGATAATATACACTTTGTAATCGCCTAATTGAGGAGCAAAACGAACCTGGTCAACCAAGTTGCGAATATCATCCACTGAGTTATTACTGGCAGCATCTAATTCGTAAATATTTAAGGAAGCACCTGAATTAAACGACTGGCAAGATTCACAAACATCGCAAGCCTCCCCTTGCGCAGAAACATTAGTGCAATTTATAGTTTTAGCAAAAATACGAGCACAGGTTGTTTTACCTACACCACGTGGCCCACAAAACAAATACGCTTGCGCTAATTGTTTATTGATAATTGCATTTTTTAAAGTATTGGTAATATGGCTTTGCCCAACAACAGTATTAAATAATTGAGGACGATACTTACGAGCCGATACAATAAAATTCTCCATATTACAGAACTTAAAGTTACGTTTATTGAACCGTTTTTAGAAATTTAATTATTAAAAATAAGGAGGAAGTTATTAATAAAAAAGCACAATGCTTCTTACATTGTGCTTTTGAATATTAGAACTTAAAATAAATTAAGCATCTTTTTTTGTTTTCTTCGTCTTAGGCTTGCTATGACTTACAATAATTTCATCTTTTTCTTTATTATAATCCACTTCAATATCATCGCCTTCGCTTAAGTTACTTTTAATAATTTCTTCGGCCATTGGATCTTCCAAATATTTTTGAATGGCACGTTTTAAAGGGCGAGCACCGTAGTTAGCATCGTAACCTTTTTCAACAATATAATCTTTGGCTGCATCGCTAATTTTAATGTTGTAACCTAAACCACTAATTCTTCCAAACAATCCTGCCAACTCAATATCAATAATTTTATGAATGTCTTCTTTAGATAAAGAGTTAAACATAATTACATCATCAATACGATTTAAAAACTCAGGCGCAAAAGCTTTCTTTAAAGCACTTTCAATAACCCCTTTTGTTGTTTCGTCTTCGTTATCCTTTCTGGCTGTTGTTCCAAAACCTACTCCAGTACCAAAATCTTTCAACTGACGAGCACCAATATTAGAAGTCATAATAATGATGGTGTTTTTAAAATCAATTTTACGTCCTAAGCTATCCGTCAACATACCATCATCCAATACTTGTAACAACATATTAAATACATCCGGATGTGCTTTTTCAATTTCATCTAACAACACCACTGCATATGGTCTGCGACGTACTTTTTCAGTTAATTGTCCGCCTTCTTCATAACCCACATATCCCGGAGGCGCTCCAATTAAACGGGTTACCGCAAATTTTTCCATGTACTCACTCATATCGATACGGATAAGAGCGTCATCGTTATCAAATAAATGGCGAGCTAGTACTTTTGCTAATTGCGTTTTACCAACACCTGTAGGTCCTAAGAAAATAAATGAACCAATTGGTTTATTAGGGTCTTTTAATCCTGCGCGGTTACGTTGAATGGCTTTTACTACTTTCAATAAAGCATTATCCTGACCAATTACTTTTCCTTTAAGCAATTCGTACATCTTCACTAACTTCTCACTTTCGTTTTGGTTAACACGTTGAACAGGCACACCACTCATCATACTTACCACTTCAGCCACATTTTCGTCAGTTACAGTTACGCGATTTAATTTTGTTTCTTCTTCCCAAGCTTTTTTAGCGGCTTCTAATTGTGCCTGTAATTGTTTTTCAGTATCACGTAATTTTGCTGCTTCTTCGTATTTTTGAGAGCGTACCACTTGATTTTTCAGTTCTTTAATATCTTCCATTTTTTTCTCAAGTTCCAACACATTTTCCGGAACATTGATATTTGTAATGTGTACACGAGAACCAGCTTCATCTAAAGCATCAATGGCTTTATCCGGTAAATGTCTATCAGTAATATAGCGAGCAGTTAATTGCACACACGCTTTAATAGCATCCTCGGTATACGTTACATTGTGATGTGCTTCGTATTTTGCTTTAATGTTATTTAAAATCTCCATCGATTCTTCTTGAGTAGCAGGCTCTACTATTACTTTTTGGAAACGACGTTCTAAAGCACCATCTTTTTCAATATATTGACGGTATTCATCTAAAGTAGTTGCGCCAATACATTGAATTTCGCCACGCGCTAAAGCAGGTTTAAACATGTTACTGGCGTCTAAACTTCCGCTGGCACCACCTGCACCTATAATTGTATGAATTTCGTCAATGAATAAAATAACATCCGGAGATTTTTCTAACTCGTTCATTACCGCTTTCATACGCTCTTCAAATTGACCGCGGTATTTTGTACCGGCAACTAAAGACGCTAAATCCAAAGTCACCACACGTTTACCAAATAAAACACGGCTTACTTTACGTTGAACGATTCTTAACGCTAAACCTTCAGCAATACTTGATTTACCAACACCCGGCTCACCAATTAAGATTGGATTATTCTTTTTACGGCGACTTAAAATTTGCGATACACGTTCAATTTCTTTTTCACGACCAACAACAGGATCTAATTTTCCATCTTCGGCCATTTTGGTTAAATCTCTTCCGAAGTTATCAAGTACAGGAGTTTTGCTTTTGCTTTCGCCCGGCTTTTTTTGTGAACCCGGATTGTTTGCACTTGCAAAGCTATCGTCTGCATCTTCATCACCGTCGCTTGGTGTAGCGTTTTCAATTTTACTTGGATTCTCTAAAAAACCTTCCAATTCCGCACGGGTTGCATCATAATCAATACCATACTTTAAAAGAGATTTTGTAACAATATTATCGTTATCCTTAAGAATACATAATAACAAGTGCTCTGTACCTATTTGTACCGATTTAAAGGTTTTTGCCTCTAAATAGGTTAGTTTTAGGGTTTTTTCAGCTTGTTTTACCAATGGTATATTGGCTAAATTATTTGATTTACGCAAGCCTGGTGATAAGTTGTACTCGATGGTTTTTCTAAACTCAGAAACATCAATTCCCAAATTTTTTAATAAACGCATTCCAACACCATCTCCATCTCTAATCATCCCTAACATTAAATGCTCAATTCCTATATAATCGTGCCCTAAACGAAGTGCCTCTTCACGGCTGTAAGTAATTACATCTTTTACTCTGGGCGAAAACTTTGCTTCCATAAATGTTCCTTTTTATTTAATTAAGTGAAATTACATATATAATGCCAAAACCAAAAATAAGTTTAAATAATTGTAAAGTTAAATTTTCCAAACGCTTTTTTTAACATTATTTTTGTTGATAAGTTTTACGTGTATTTGCTTATTTTTCGGTACTTTCAAAGACTAATTTAAAAAATAATTTCACTTATTAATGTATACGAATGTTAAATAAAAAGGTGACAAAAGTGCATTAATATCAAGCGATTTAAGACATAATTTCAAAAAAACTAAAAAGAAAAGAATATGGCAGACGGAGAAAAAATAATTCCAATTAACATTGAAGATGAAATGAAAACGGCCTATATCGATTATTCGATGTCGGTTATTGTATCACGTGCGTTACCTGATGTGAGAGATGGTTTAAAGCCAGTACATCGCAGGGTATTGTTTGGGATGTTGGATTTAGGCGTATTACACAATCGACCTTATAAAAAAAGTGCACGTATTGTTGGGGAAGTTTTAGGTAAGTACCACCCACACGGTGATAGTAGTGTTTATGATACTATGGTGCGTATGGCGCAAGAGTGGAGCTTACGTTACATGTTGGTTGACGGACAAGGAAATTACGGAAGTGTGGATGGCGATCCTCCTGCGGCTATGCGTTATACCGAAGCACGTTTGCGTAAAATTACCGAAGAAATGTTGAATGACATTGAAAAAGACACTGTTGATTTTCGTCCGAACTTTGATGACAGCTTAACAGAACCAACTGTTCTTCCAACAAAAATTCCTAACTTAATTGTTAATGGGGCAAGTGGTATTGCTGTTGGTATGGCTACCAATATGGCACCTCATAATTTAAAGGAAACTATAGATGCCACCATTGCTTATATCGATAACAGAGAGATTGATATTGATGGGTTGATGAAACATATTAAAGCTCCTGATTTTCCTACCGGTGGTATTATTTATGGTTACGAAGGTGTAAAAGAAGCTATGCACACAGGACGTGGTCGCATTGTTATGCGTGCTAAATACAACATTGAGCCTGTTGGCGACAGAGAACGCATTGTTATTACAGAAATTCCTTATCAAGTTAATAAGGCTGAAATGATTAAACAACAAGCCGAATTGATTAATGATAAAAAAATTGAAGGTATTCGTGATATACGCGACGAGAGTAACCGTGAAGGCATGCGCATTGTATACGAATTAAGCAAGGATGCTATTAGTAATGTTGTTTTAAATAATTTATACAAATATTCGGCGTTACAAACTTCTTTTTCTGTAAATAATGTGGCTTTAGTAGCAGGTAGACCTGAAATGTTGAACATAAAAGATATGATTCACCATTTTGTGGAACACCGCCATGAAGTGGTTGTTCGCAGAACAAAATACGAATTAGCTCAAGCTGAAAAACGCGCTCACATTTTAGAAGGTTTAATTATTGCTCAAAAAAATATTGAAGAAGTAATTAAAATCATTCGTGAAAGCGAAAGTCCAGATACTGCCAGAGATGAATTAATGACTCGCTTTACGTTATCTGAAATTCAAGCACGGGCTATTTTAGATATGCGTTTACGCACTTTAACCGGACTTGAGGTTGATAAATTAAATGCCGAGTATGCAGAGTTAATGAAAACCATTGAAAACTTGAAAGACATTTTAGCAAACGAATCGCTAAGATATTCTATTATTAAAGATGAATTACTTGAAATAAAAGAAAAATATGGTGATGAACGTCGCAGCGAAATAG
Organism: Bacteroidota bacterium; assembly: GCA_033763945.1. Classification (GTDB taxonomy): domain Bacteria; phylum Bacteroidota; class Bacteroidia; order B-17B0; family Aurantibacillaceae; genus Aurantibacillus. The sequence goes on from JANRJN010000010.1 coordinate 132,206, forward strand.
TTTATGTTGGCGATGAATTTAGAGTGGAAGATATGATTCCAGACGAAAATGTAGTGATTACAGTTTCGCACATGGGCTATATGAAACGCACAAATTTAGCTGAATACAGAGCACAAGGACGTGGTGGTAAAGGCAGTAAAGGTTCTTCAACCAGAGATGAGGACTTTATTGAGCACATGTTTATTGCTAGTACGCATAACTATTTGCTATTGTTCACTGAAAAAGGTCAAGTATTTTGGATTAGAGCCTATGAAATTCCGGAAGGAAACAAACAAAGCAAAGGTCGTGCAATCCAAAACTTAATCAGCATACCTACAGATGATAAAGTAAAAGCCTTTATAAATATTAAAAATCTGCACGACGAAGAATACATTAATAATAACTATATTATTCTATGTACTAAGGATGGTATTATCAAAAAAACTTCGGTAGAGGCTTATTCTCGTCCTCGTACAAATGGAATTAGCGCTATCACTATCCGTGAAGGAGACGTGTTACTGGAAGCTGCTTTAACCAACGGTAAAAACGAAATAATGTTGGCTACCAAATTAGGTAAGGTATGTCGTTTCCCTGAAGAAAAAGTACGTCCAATGGGTAGAAATGCCAGCGGTGTAATTGGTATTGATTTAAACGATGAAGAAGGCGACAAAAATGAAGTAATTGGCATGATTTGCATTGATGACATGAATGCCAACGTGTTAGTTGTTTCTGAAAAAGGATATGGTAAACGTAGCGATATTGATGAATACCGTATCACTAACCGTGGCGGTAAAGGTGTTAAAACAATTAATATTACAGATAAAACAGGAAATTTAGTGGCCATAAAATCTGTTACCGACGCTAACGATTTAATGATTATTACTAAAAATGGTATTACCATTCGCTTAAATGTAAATACGTTAAGAGTTATGGGAAGAGCTACTCAAGGTGTTCGTTTAATTAATATTAGCGATAATGATGAAATTGCCGCAGTTACAAAAGTTGATCATGAAGAAGATGAGGCAGAAGGGACAACAGAAACTTCAGGAACGGGAGAGACTCTAGGGACTCAAGAAAATGAAGGGGCTGAAGGAACCGATGTAACTCCACCAACTGAATAATAATAAATGTTAAAACCATTAATTTGGTATGTAAATTGAAAATAAAAACGTCAAATAAATAGTATAAGACACGAATTAACACAAATTAAACACTAATCTAAAAATAAAACTTAGCGCACTTTGTGTAAATTCTTAGTGCCTTTGTGGTTAAATAAAACAATATGAAAAAAATAGCAATCCTAAGTATAGCCTTGTTACCATTAATTGGGTTATCACAAAAAACAAAAGTACAAACCGCTTGGCGTGCTCTTAATGATTATGAAAGTTCGTTAAAGGATGGTAAACCCGATTTGAGTTATTTAACAAAAGCAAAAGAAGCTATTGATTTAGCCTTGGCAAATGAAGATACTAAAAACCAAGGTAAAACACATGCTTATAAAGCTCGCATAAGTTATGCTTTTTATCAAAATGAACTTGCTAATGAACTAAAAAAACTTGAAGCTACAATTGGAGATAAAAATGAAAGAGCCATGTTAGCTTATGGTAATGCTCCATTAAGTAATTTTGAGAATGCTAACGATGAGATAAATAAAATTAATGATGTCGATCCCAAATATATGGAGGTTATTAAAACTGGATTTCAAGAATATATATCTGTTATGCAAGGCACTAAAAAAAGTATGGCCACTGAGTTAAGCGAAGACGATAATAAATTTATTCAAGTAGCCCAACTTGTTAAAATGGATGCAGGAAATATTGCGCAAGGAAAATATAAAGCAAAAAAATACGATGAGGCCGCTACTTATTTTTATAAAACTGCATTTATCAACATGTCTCTAACTATGAAAAAAGACACAGCTAATTTTTACAATGCTTGTATTTCTGCCGCAAAAGCAAAAGATCCTGTTAAAATTTTAGATTACAATAAAAAAATGATTGATTTAAAAATTGCCACCCCCTACAATTATGAATCTATGTATAATGCTCAGTTAAATAAAATGGATACTACTGCTGCTATGGATATCTTAAAAAAGGGTCGGGTTGCTTTTCCAAATGATATGAGTTTGATGAACAAAGAAACTGATTATTTTTTAGCAAAAGGCAAACAACAAGAAGCCTTAAATAATATCAATCAATCAATTGAAAAAGACCCAAAAAATGCAGTATTTTATTTAGTAGCAGGGCAAATTAACGACCAAATTGCTAACCCAAAAGATAAGGCTACCGGTAAAGATTTACCTAAACCTGATAATTTTGAAGACGTTATTAAAACTGCTGAAACTAATTATATTAAAGCAATTGACTTAAATCCTGCTAACCAAGAAATTTTATATAATTCGTTATATAATTTAGGAGCGATGTATAATAACTATGGCGGTTATTATCAAGGGGGTAAAGGTGCAACAATTACTGAATTAGCTAAACATCAAAAAGAATACGAAGCAAAAGCACAAGAAGCATTTAAAAAAGCAATACCCTATTTAGAGCGAGCATTAACAATTAAAGCTGACGACAAACCGACGATGAGCGCTTTACGCAAATTATACTTAATGACAGGTAATGAAGCAAAAGGAAAAGAAATGAATGATAGAATTAAAGCTTCTGGAAAATAGTTTTATTGAAAAAATAATTTTAATAACGCTGCCTAATTAGGTGGCGTTATTTATTTTCAAGAATACGTAATTTATTCTTTTTGATTTTGCTTTTTAATTTTTTCTAACTCTTCAACATCCAATTGATCCTTTGGGCGATTAGATGCTTTTTTTGCGTAAATAAGTTGATTGATGTGAAAAAATCGAATAGAAACACCTTCAATAATGGCTTCATTTGCAATCTCATACGAATCGTCAAATTTACTTTGTTCAAAACCTGCCAATGAAGTCATAATATCCAGTTCAAACCCTGAAGGTAAAGATATGGCAGACCAACCTGGCACAAAATCTATATTTTCTATATTTGGCAAAGTAAGCCCAATTTTTATTAGGGACTTTTGTAAAGCTTCTCGGTTTTCTTTAGTGTCTTTTATCCAAATATCTACATCGGCGGTAAGTCGACTATACCCATTTAACACAGTGGCAAAACCACCAACTAAAATATATTTTACTTCGTTATCTTGAAGGGCATTCCAAAGCGAAAATAACTCTTCATCTATAAAATCCATTTACTTTTTGTGAGTATGAACTACTATTTTAGCTTGCTTTAGCATTTTGCTGATTTTAAACAAACGAATAAAATTAGTGTAACGTATTACGTACACTTCATTACTTAATTTATCTTTCTCATTTAAAATTTGCACATTACGAATATACGTTTTTTAGCAGAAATCGGCAAATAACAAATTCCAATTAAACTCCGTTTTCTACCCAATCGCCGTGTTCTTTAATAAGGTTTATAAGTTCATCTACGGCTGTTGCGCTGGTTACATTTTTCTTTACCACTTCTTTACCTTTGTATAGACTAATCTTATCAACGCCGGTACCCACGTAGCCGTAATCCGCATCGGCCATTTCGCCCGGACCATTTACAATACACCCCATAATACCAATTTTGATACCTTTTAAATGATGGGTACGTTCACGTATTTTTTGAGTAGTTTCCTGTAAGTCAAATAAGGTACGACCACAACTTGGGCAACTAATGTATTCTGTTTTACTAATGCGCGTGCGCGTGGCCTGTAAAATACCAAAGGCGGTTGAATTACAAATTTGAGTGCTTACACGCTTACCCACCGGCTCGCTCAAAAGCCCACTGGGCTTTGTGTCGTATTTTATCCATACACCGTCGCCAAAACCATCGAGCAATAAACCACCAATATCTGTACTACTGTATAATTGAAATTGTTCTTCGGATAAATCTTTGTAATTGCATTTTATAATAAACGGGATTTGGCATTTATTAAGTTGTAAGTCAATTGCCATTCTACGTAATTCAGACATGGTATGTTGATTAAATGAATCTAATACCAAACAAACCTTTGTCATGCTGAGCGCAGTCGAAGCATCTTCTGCAGACATTAATTTTTTTATAAATTCGCTGGTAAGCACATTTATATCTACCGCAACAAAATTAAGTTGGTTCGATTTTTCTTCTGCTTTAAAATACTCTTCACCACAAAATAAAGGATAAGCACGTTCTTGGGTTTTGTTTTTTAACCAGGTTTGCGAATTGTAGATTAAACCTAATGTCCCAGGTATTTCAAAGTTGACAACATTATCTCCTAAAAATAAATAATCTGCCGCCATGTCGGTTAAATTCCATTTGTCTAATGGTACCGAATAATTTAATCCTACGCCAAATAAACTCGCAGCAGTGACTTCCGATTTCAAACTATAATCGGCAATAACACGTGGCACATGGTGATTACCAATATTTATCACCTCGCGAGTTTTATTGCGATTGTATTCAAAAGGGTTATAAGGAAGTTCTGTTTCTATTGGTTTTATTGGTTGGTGATTTTTTCTTACAGTATAACGTTCTGCTAATTGTTTTGCAATTGGAATTTCAAATTCGGGTTCTTCCGTCAATGACACACGAATGGTATCTCCTAAGCCATCTTCCAATAAAGTTCCAATACCTACTGCCGATTTGATGCGACCATCTTCTCCATCACCCGCTTCGGTAACACCTAAATGCAAAGGATAATTGCGATTAGTCTCCATCATTTTTGCAACCAACAAACGATAAGCCTGCACCATTACCTGAGTATTACTGGCTTTCATGGAGATAACAATGTTAAAATAATCATTGTCTTCGCAAATTCGTAAAAATTCCAAAGCACTTTCTACCATGCCCAATGGTGTGTCGCCGTAACGGCTTAAAATACGATCGCTTAAACTGCCATGGTTAGTGCCAATGCGCATAGCGGTGCCATATTCTTTACAAATTTTTACTAAGGGCGTAAAACGATTGCGAATACGCTCCAATTCTGCTTCATAAGCGTTATCGGTGTAATCGATGGTTTCAAATTTTTTTTTGTCGGCGTAGTTACCCGGATTTACGCGTACTTTTTCTATCACCCTAGCAGCAAATTCGGCAGCGTTTGGTGTAAAATGAATGTCGGCACAAATGGGTGTGTTATAACCTTTAGCTACCAATTGCTTTTTAATTTCCTCTAAGTTTTTTGCCTCGTTTATGCTAGGCGCAGTAATACGCACCAATTCACAACCTGCTTCAATCATACGGATACTTTGTTCAACCGTTGCAAGGGTGTTCATCGTATCGGTTGTTGTCATGCTTTGCACACGAATGGGATTTAATCCCCCCATTTTTAAATCTCCAATGGTTACTTCACGTGTTAAAAAGCGGGAATATTCGGTTAAACTGTTGCAGTATTTATTATTTAAAATCATGTATAATTTTATAACGATTAAAATTATTTTTTGTTTAAAACCTCAATTGCCTTTAAAATGGCATTATCATTTTTATTTAAAATGGGGTAATAAGCATCTTTGTCGAACAAATTTCGGCCAATTAAAGCTTTTAAAATTTCGGAGAAACCTTTGTCTTTGGTTGACACATTAATTGTTGTTACTTTTTTAGACTCTAGATAATTTTTTAATGCCTCCACTTCGGTATTGGATACATTGTAACTATTAATAAAGTCTTTTGCCGTCTTAAAAGTACTTAAGAATTTAGCACGATTGTTATCGGTAAACTCAAAAGCAAACGAATTTAATGCCCCGCTAAAATAAAGTTTGTTAACGTTTGAACTGTACTTCATTGTATCTAAAGGAATAAAAATATCAGGCACAATACCTCCGCCCCCATAAACTACCTTACCACCTGGAGTAGTATATTTTTTTGTTTTATCTATTTTAATACTATCAGCTGAGTATAGTTCGCCATGCTGATAACGTTCATACTCTTCGTTGTAGTAATCTTCTATATCTTTATTATAAGGTTTTTGAATACAACGCCCTGTGGGGGTATAATAACGAGCTATCGTTAACCTAACTGCTGATCCATCCGGCAAATCAATTTGATCTTGCACTAAGCCTTTACCAAAACTACGTCGTCCAATAATAGTGGCGCGGTCATTGTCCTGCAATGCTCCTGCCACAATTTCGCTGGCACTGGCGCTACCTTCATCGATTAAAACTACTAAACCATTGTTTTCAAAACCACCTTTTGTAGTGGCATTGTATGATTTCTTAGGGTGGGTTCTACCTTGTGTATAAACAATTTGCAAGCCATTCATTAAAAATTCATCGGCCAAATCAACGGCAATTTTTAAAAAACCGCCACCATTGCCTCTTAAATCTACAATTAATTTTTTCATGCCTTGCGCGCTTAACTCATTAAATGCCTTTATGTATTCGTCGTAGGTAGTTTCGGCAAAGCGACTAATTTTAATGTAACCCACCTGTGGCGTCACCATATAAGCCACATCTATACTAAACAAAGGAATTTTACCACGGGTAATGTTAAATTCTAAAGGTTTTTTTGTGCCACTTCTAATAATAGTTACAGACACTTTTGTGCCACTTTTACCTCTAATTTTATTAAAAATTTGTTTGTTGGTAATACCCTTGCCCACAATGGATTGACCATCTACTTTAATAATTTTATCACCGGTTTTTATACCTAATTTTTCAGAAGGACCTCCAATAATTGGATTTAACACACGCATCGTATCGTTAATCAAGTTAAACTCCACCCCTATTCCATCAAAATTCCCTTCTAACGGTTCGTTAACGGCATCAAAATCGGCTGCAGGAATGTAATCGCTGTGAGGATCTAAACTCTTCATTAGGGACACGATTGTTTTATTTTCAAGCTGGGTACGATTTACAGTATCCACATATTGCATTTCTATATACTCCAGTAAATTATTTATTTTACTGTTTGAAGACGTATCGTGAAACTTGGTATTTGTAAACGAAGTATTGCCATTAAAAGTAAAATAATAGCCTACACCCACTCCCGCAGCCAATACTAAGGCAAAATACAAGGGCATAAAAGGGTTAAACTTTTTTTGGGGTTCGTTATTAAAGTTATCGTTTGAGAAATTTGACACGGTTTATTTTTGTAAATTTGAAATATGAAGCGTAAAGTTAATTATTTATACCGAAGCAACTTAGGTTTTCTAAAAACAAAAACCAAGTTGGTCGGCATTAACGGTAAGTACGTTTCGTTTTTTTGCAAAAACTCAACTACTTTCCGTATAATACTATTTTGTTTAGTAATTATTAGCTCGTTAACACTAAATGTGGCATGTAAAAAAAAGGATTCTGCCCAAAACCCGGTTAACCATCCTGTACCCAATGTACCCGTAAATATTAATGTTTACCCAAACGACCCGACCAATTTTAAAATACAAGCCATTGGTGGCTGGGTATACTATCCCGGTGGTATTAATGGTATTATTATTTATAGAAAATCTACTCAAGAATTTGTGGCTATAGAGCGTACATCGAGCTACTTGCCAAATAACAGTGCTGCCTTGGCTAAAGTTCAAAGTGATAATTTTATTCTTAGAGACACTGTAAGTAACTCCAAATGGCAAATTATTGACGGTACCATAACCAATGGTCCTGCCACTTGGCCATTAAGATTATATGGCACGAGTTATGACGGAAATGTGTTGAAGATTGTGAATTAATTCTTCAAAACAAAATGATAAAAGGCGTCTCAGTTTAACGGAAACGCTTTTATTTATAATTGAGTTAATTTATTGTAAATCGATAGTTATAGTATAATCGCCTTCAACAACGCCTTTTGCACCTGCTACTGCAAAATAAACACGGTTACGAATTGTAGTCGCATTAAATTCTATAGTTTGTGGTTTTGATGGTTCGTTTAAATTAGGTTGTCCTATCCACTCCGGAAAAGAAGCTTCGCAGGCCGTACAGCGGCTTACTTCGGGTGGTGTTTTAATAAAATCAAAACCCGAGTAACCATAAATATTAATGCGTGAATTGGTGCTGGCGGGCGTTACCGTAATTTTTACAATCGATTTTTTTGGCAAATCGAACCAATAGGCCACGTGTTTGCCTTCAAATTCTACATTTCTTATTCCTACCCAACAGGCCATGGAGCTGGATTCGGCCCACTCTAAATCTTCCATAATTTGCCCGTTTTTTAAATTCCCTTTTATGGTTATTTTTTGTCCTTTTACGGCTTTAACATAGCCAGGAAAAGAAGGTGTAGTGTTTGATGTTGGTTTATTTAACCGATCTGCTGTTACATCTTCGTCATAAGTATCAGCGTAACCGTCGTAGCCAATTTTATAAGTACCATTGCTATTTACTTTTAAAATTATGCAACCAAACCATTTTTTTTCTTTGTTATCAAAAATTTCAGCTCGGTCGTTAACATTCCATGCGCCCGAATTTGTAATAGTTTGTGGGCTTGAATTGTTGTTATTAGTAACTGCTTGTTGCGAAGTAGTATTAGAAACAGGTTGTGTTGTAGTATTTTTTGTGGGTAAATTTGTGTTTTGTGAAGATGAGCTAATATTTTTTTCAAATACAAGTGTATTGTAAAAAGTAGAGTTTTGATTATCGGTTAAATATGCCGTTTTATTTAAGGTATAAATTTGAAAAATGTATCTGTCAATATTAAACACATGTATTGAAATAAATGAACCTTTATCGTTCACATAGTTCATATAAGTGGATGCATTCCCCAAAAGCGTAGAGGCATTCTTTAAATCTACCTTACTCGCTTTAGATTCTAATCGCTTTACTATTCCGGGTATGGAGCGTTCGGCAAAACTTTTATCTTTTACCTTACTTACCGTTAATACATAAGTGATACCTCCACCACCCGAGTATGCCATTAACATGGTATCATTTGCAGAGGGTTTTATAGATTTTTCAATTTTTGAAGGGAAGCCCATTCCAACCGGATAACCGTCGCCCGAAAAACTGGTAGCGTTAAATGTTTGTGCTTTAACGCCAATGGTAATTAGACTTACTAAAAGTATTAATTTTTGTTTCATAATAAATGGTTTTAATTTGAAACAAAATTACTTTAGAGGTTAGTGCTATTTTTCACCCATAAGGGTGATTTTTATACTACCACCCTTTTTTGTCAGGATATTTTTTAAGCCATTCGGGATTTTGATAGCCATTAAATTTATCGTTAGCGTTAAGAAATTCCGGAACTCCATCGGCATCATAATTTATACCTGGTTTTTCTTCCTTTACAACTTTTGGAATATGGTATTTTCCGGCTTTATAATCGTCGTACTCAATTGGCTTTATAGGTTCTCCCCACATATAACGAGCATGAGCGATCCCATTAGTAGAAACTTCATAATTAAACTGTGCTAAATGCTCCTCATATTCTTTAATTTTAGCTTCAATTAATTTTAATTTGCTATCCATTGTGTTAGTTTTTTATTAGTAAGTAAAATTAAATAAGGTTGTACTAAAATTTTTCACCCAAAGGTGTGATTTTTATGAGTGACATTTAGATAATATAACCATTGCTTCGGTTCGGGAGTTAACTTCCAATTTTAAAAAAATATTTTTCAAATGCGTTTTAGTAGTATTTAGCGACACAAATAATTCGTCTGAAATTTGTTTATTACTTTTTCCTTCTATTAATTTAAATACCACATTTTTTTCTTGTGATGTGAATTCGGTACTTACGTATTTATTAGTTTTATTAATATCAAAGCCTTTTTTAGAATCCATGTAGGAATAAAATAACTCCATACCCAACTCTAAAACGGCTGGAATATCTTTTCCATTAAATGGCTTTACAATGTATCCCACCGGGTGCACTACCTTAATTTGTTGTATAGAACTTTTATCAGCATGCGAAGTAATAAATGCAAAGGGTAATACATAATTTAGATTAATTTCTTTAGCCAAATCTAACCCTGTTTTATCGCTACTTAAATTATAATCTAAAAAAATAAAATCAATATTTTTTTCTTCTAAAAATTTTAAGGCTTCACTATTATTATAAGCAATGTAGTTGTTTTCGTACCCTGCTTGTTGTAAGTAATAACTTATATCTTCAGCTATTAATGGTTCGTCTTCAACTATTAATATTTCTATTTTATTCACTTTTTAAATTAAATGTTATAGTTATACAAGCCCCACCATTATTGCTATAAACAACATCAGCCATTATTTTCTTTGCAAATAATGAAATTAATTTTGTTCCAACTGAGTTAGTTGCCTCTGAATTAAAATTACTATCAAATCCTTTACCATTATCATTTATAATTAAAGTTATAATTTTATTATTTACACTCACTGTAAAATTAATAATTGCATTTACCTGGCTAGAACCGTATTTATAGGCATTGGTAATTAATTCGTTAACCATTAATCCTAGTGGTATTAAACTATCAATATCCAAAAATAATTCTTGAATGTTTAATTTTAGTAGACTTCGTTTTTTAGGATCGAAGGTATTTTGGAGATTGAGTGCTAAATTGGTAAAGTAGTTTTTTGCGTCAATTAATTTTAATACTTCGTTTTGGTAAATTTCTTTATGAAGCAACGAAATTGCATTAATGCGCTCTTTACTTTCGTTTATTGCATTTAGAGCATTCTCATCTTTAATATAGCGTGATTGTAAGTTTAATAAACTCGAAATTACTTGTAAGTTATTTTTTACACGGTGGTGAATTTCTTTTAAAAGAATTTCTTTTTCACCTAAACTATTAGCAATAATTGCATTTTTTTTACGATTAATAATTAAACTTCTTATAATTATAAAAAGTATAAGGAATAACAAAAACACTATACCTATTGTAAACTTTATAATTAACTGTTTTCTCTCACTATCTTTTTTTGCGATTGACTGTATAGCTGTATTTTCCTTATCTTTTTTAACTACTTCAAGTTTTGATTGGGTTAAACTTAATTCGTTTAGTTTATTCTGCTGTTGTAAAATTAAAAACGATTGCTGATTTTTTTCTATCAAAAATTTTTGTTTACTAATTTCAGAAGCCGTAAGTATTTTTTGCTTTTCAAACTCTGCTTCGTTTATAGCTTGTTGTTTTTCATACTCATATTGTATTTGTGCGCGCGTTATTTTTTTATCATTATCTAAATTAAAAATGCTATCTCTTAATAAGATGTATTTTTCATAATATGTAAGTGCACCTTTATAATCGCCATTGGCGTTGCTTATTAAGTAAAAATTATGGTAATTACCCTTTAAATCATCCAAAGAATTAAGTTCAACATTTAACTTTATTGCTTTTTCTAAATAAGTTTTAGCTTCAGAATAATTTTTGAGTTTTAAATTTGTTTTAGCTAAATTATTATTGCAAACTGCCATTCCTTTTTTATCCGAAATTTCTTCTCTAATGACTAAGCTTTGGTTGTAAAAGCTTAACGCCTTCTCATAATCTTCTAAGTAATAATAACAATTTCCTATGTTGCCTAAACTTATTGCTATTCCTCGTTTATTTTTAGATTTATTGTATAATGTTAATGCTAAGTCATGATACCGCAAAGCTTCTTCATAATTTTTTAAACTATTATAATTAATTGCTAAGTTATTGTATGACATTGACATTCCATTTTCGTCTTTTATTTCAATCCGTAATTTTAAGCTCATTAAATGGTACTTTATGGATTCTTGAAAATTACTTATGGCACTAAAAACGCTACCAATGTTATTATAAGAGGAGGCTAAACTTTTTTTATCTCCCAAATTCTCTTTTAGTTTTAATGAAATAAAATGGTGCGAAAGAGCCTCCGAATAATTACCCAATTGATAAAAAACATCTCCAATATTATTATAGGAGTTGGCAATTCCAATTTTATCCTTAAGTTTTTGTTTTAATTCTAAACAAACCTTATGATTTGTTAACGCTTCGGCATAATTACCTTGCCCTGTATAAATCATTCCTAATAAACCGTAATTCTGACATTCAAATTTTTTAGAAGGTATTTTTTTTGCAATATCTAGTGCTTTCTTTGCATAAGTTAAGGCTGAATCGTATTTATAATTTTTACGATAAACATCTGCAATTTTATAAAGCGTTTTTACTTTGTTTGAATCGTTTTTTAAATTATTTGCAACTATTAATAACGAATCAATTTTGCTTGATTGAGGTAAAAATGTAAAAGATAAAAAAAATAGAACTATAATAAGGTAGTTTTTCATCTTTACTTTAATCTTCTAAAAATAACAAACTATATTAAATATTCTAATAAATAAAAAAAGCGTTTCAAAAAATTGAAACGCTTTTTTAATTAAAATAAATTGTGATTAAGATAATGAGAAACGCTTGAAAGAAGAGATACTTAAATCTTTTTCAACGCTTTGTAAGTATTGACGCACACTCACTTTATTATCAATAAAATATTCTTGGTTTAATAAGGTATTTTCTTTAAAGAATTTAGCTAATTTACCTTGTGCAATTTTTTCAATCATGTCTTCAGGTTTACCTTCTGCTCTAACTGTTTCTTTAGCTATTTCTAATTCGCGGTTAATGGTATCTTGGTCAACATCGTCTTTATCTAAAGCTACCGGAGCCATTGCTGCAGCTTGCATAGCAATATTTTTAGCTACTTCGTCACTTACTTTTTTATTAAAACCAACAGCTACAGCTAAACGGTTACCCGGGTGAATGTACCCTACAACATTTTCAGCCGTAACAACACTGTAAAACCCAATATCAATTTTTTCACCAATTTTACCTACTTGCTCCATAAACTTATCAGCAATAGAAAGAGTTCCTTCATAAGGTAATGCTTTTAATTCATCTATGGTTGCCGGTAATTTTGATAAAGCAACACCCGCTACTGTTTCTGCAAATTTAATAAAGTCTGCATTTTGCGCTACGAAATCTGTTTCGCAATTAACGCTAATAACAACTGCTGATTTGTTATCGCTGGTAGTTTTTGCTAATACCACACCTTCTTTTGCATCTCTATCTGCACGGTTTGCCGCTACTTTAGCGCCTTTTTTACGTAAAAAATCAACTGCGGCTTCAAAATCGCCGTTAGTTTCTTCTAATGCTTTTTTACAGTCCATCATTCCTGCGCCGGTTTGTTGGCGTAATTTGTTTACATCTGCTGCTGTGATTGCCATTTTAATTTATGATTTTAGATTTATGATTTTAAATTTCTTTGCAATATTATTAAAAAAAACGGTCATACTGTTAACAGAATGACCGCAAATTATAAAGTAATTATTAATTATTTTTTAGTAGCGGTTGTGGTTCTGCGACGAGGTTTTTTAGCACCACCTTTTTCTTCTTCTTCGTCTTTAGTTCCCTTAATTTTTAAACCAGCTGCTAGTTCTTCTGCTTCTGATGCACTAATTTCTTTAGTGTCACCTTCTTCAGCAACATTCGCTTCTTTATCCATCTTACGATCGCTTAATCCTTCTTTTATCGCTTCGCACATTAATTCAACGATGTAAGCAATAGAGGTAGATGCATCGTCGTTTGCAGGGATAGCATAATCTACTTGATTTGGATTTGAATTAGTATCAACAATGGCAAATGTTGGAATGTTTAAACGTTTTGCTTCTGCAACAGCAATGTGCTCTTTAGAGATATCCACAATAAACAAAGCCGCAGGAAGACGAGATAAATCAGACACTGAACCAAAGTTAGTTTCTAATTTTTCGCGTTCGCGAGACAATTGCAAACGTTCACGTTTTGAAATATTTGTAAATGTACCGTCTGTTGCCATTTTGTCGATTTGACTCATACGACGAACTGATTTACGAATTGTAGCAAAATTTGTTAACATACCTCCTGGCCAACGCTCAGTAACATAAGGCATATTCACCGTTTTCATTTTTTCGGCAACAATGTCTTTTGCTTGTTTTTTGGTAGCAACAAATAAAACTTTACGACCACTTCTCGCTATTTGTTTGATAGCGTTTGCGGCTTCGTCAATTTTAACAACAGTTTTGTTTAAATCAATAATGTGTATACCATTCTTTTCAGAATAGATATAAGGCGCCATTGCCGGGTTCCATTTGCTTTTTAGGTGACCAAAATGTGCACCTGATTCTAGTAATGCGTTAAATGATGTTCTTGCTGACATATCTTTTTTATAATCCTTATTAGTAAATCTATTAACGTTTGCTGAATTGGAAACGAGCACGTGCTTTCTTTTGACCGAATTTTTTACGTTCTACCATACGAGGGTCACGTGTAATTAAGCCTTCTGCACGCAAGTTTGATTTTAACTCTGCGTTATTTTCAACTAAAGCTTTAGCAATCGCTAAACGAATAGCTTGTGCTTGACCAGTTGTTCCACCACCTTTAACGTTTACCTTTACGTCGTACTCTCCTAAAGCATTAGAAACAGCTAAAGATTGAGTTACATAAAAATGTAAAGTTGGGGTTTTAAAATATTCTTTATAATCTCTACCATTCACTTCGATTTTACCGCTACCTTTTGTAACGTAAGCGCGAGCTACTGAAGTTTTACGGCGACCAGATGTATTTGTTACTTCCATTTCTTATTATTTAATTTTGCTTAAATCTACTTTTTTTGGTTGTTGAGCTTCCATTCCATGACTAGTACCGGCAAAAATACGGATATTTGTATTTAAAGCACGGCCTAAACGTCCTTTTGGCAACATACCATGAATAGCATGTGCTAAAATTTCTTCAGGTTTTTTCGCTAATAATTCCTTTGGTGTAGCAAAACGTTGCCCACCTTGGTATCCTGTGTAACGGATATATTCTTTATCGGTTAATTTTTTACCTGTAAAACGCACTTTTTCTGCGTTAATAATAATAACGTTGCTACCTGCATCTGCATGCGGTGTATAGCTTGTTAAATGCTTACCACGTAATAACATAGCAACCTTAGAAGCTAAACGTCCAACTACTTCATTTTCAGCGTCAACTAACAACCATTCTTTATTAGCTGTTGCTTTGTTGGCAAATTGTGTTTTATAACTTAATGCGTCCACTTTATATCAATTTTTAATATTTTCCTTAAATAAGGGGTGCAAATGTAGTGAGTTTTTTTGAAGTAACAAATTATTTTTTAAAATAATGTGTTAAGTTTCAGTTTAAAAGTAATTTAATACTTTTAGACGTGCGAATTTGTTTAAATATACTCTTTTTTTTGGTGAGTAAAGTATTTTTTGCACAATTTGCAGAGGCAGATAGCGTAAGAAGCATTTGTAACCTAAAAGAATTAACCCCAATTCAAAAGGTTAATAATTGTAAATACTTTTTCATAAAACTTGCGAATAAAGACAACTATAAAGATGCCTTCAAATTATATTCTATTGTAAATTCCAAATTAAGTGGGTACGGCAATAATTATGTTTACCCTTACAGTCAATACTTGCTGGGTATAGTCGCTACAGAATCTAGTTTGTATGATAGTTCAAAAGTACATCTGCAAAGAGCTATAGGCGGTTTTGAAGCTATTGGTAACGACACCATGCTATGTTCAACAAAAAATGTTTTGGGGTTTACCTATTATACGATGGGAAATTACGAAATAGCCATAGAAAACTTTATAAACGCTATTGAAATTGCCGAAAAAACCAAAAATTTAAAACTTTTGGCAAGTTCTTTCAGCTATGCAGGGTTGTCTTTTTTTGAAAAACCAAATCCTGATTACGAAAAGGCGTTATTCTACTATTTAAAATCTTATGAAGCATCTGTAAAAAACAAAAAAACAACTTCCCTTTTATTAATGCGGATAGGTAGCTCCTACTCAAAACTAAAAAATTACAATAAAGCTGAATCTATATTAAAGCGTGCTTTGTTTGTTTCAGACAGTATGAATGATAATATTGGAAAACGATGGAGTTTATTTGGTTTGGGAAAACATTATTTTGATATAAATGACATTAATAAAGCAATTGGAAATTTTAATCAGGCTCAAATTTGTTTTAAAAAAGATTTTGATATACCTGGGTTAATTAAAGGATATCAATACATAGCTAATTGTTATTTTTTAAACAATCAAACCCACAAAGCATTAAGTAATATTGATAGTGCTATTTACTATAGCCTAAAATATAAAATTAATCAAACACTGGCAGATATTTATTTGCTTAAATCTAACATCTTACAAAACTCCGAAAAATCAACCGAAGCATTATTCTTTTACAAAATGTATGTTCAAACTAAAGATTCGTTATTTAACATTCAAAACAACAATAATTTAAATGAATTGGAAGCAAAATACAGTAGTCATCAAAAAGAAAAAGAGATTATTTTTTTAAATCAACAAAAAAAAGCGGACACACAATTTAAAAAAATTTTAATGTTTGCGTTTCTTATTTCAATAATCCTAATATTTGTAGCTCTATATGCTGTTTATAAGATTAATAATGCTAAAAAAATATTAAATCAAAAAAATATTGAAATAGAACGCCAAAAACATATTGTTGAAGAAAAAGCTTTGGAGTTGGCCAACCAACAAAAAGAAATTATTGATAGTATTCACTATGCAAAACGCATACAGCAGAGCTTACTGCCTACTGAGAAATATATTAACCGAAATTTAAAAAAAAATAAAAATTGAGCTTAAAAATAAAATCATATCTTATTGCAATACTCTGTGGTATCAGCGTTGAACTATTATCACAGAATAAAACTATTGATTCTTTACAATTAGCCGTTAAGAATGCCAAAAACGACACTTCAAAATGCTATTATTTACATAAAATAATAGAATTTACTATAGGCAATAATGATTCCGTTTGCAATCAAAGTTGTAGAACTCTTATTGTTTACTGCGAAAAAAACATTCCAAACAATGAAAATAACACATTAATTCTTAATACTTATTATCGTTATTACGCCGAAGCACTCAACACAATCGGCTATTTATTTCAAAATAAAAAAAATCCAGAACGAGGGTTAGAGTACTATAAAAAAAGTTTAAATATTTTAGTGAAACTAGATGAAAAAAAAGGAATTGCTACCCTATATAATAACATTGCTTACATATACGACAATCAAAGTAACAATATGCTTGCAATTGAGTATTATTCTAAGAGTTTATCCATTCATGAGTCAATAAATAATAAAGAAGGGATTGCTTATACCAGTATTAACATAGGTGGCATTTATAAAAAAAATGGGAATTTCGAAAAAGCATTGGAGTTTTACCAAAAAAGTTTAAAAACAATGCGAGAATTAAAAAACTATAGAGGAACAATAAACGCCTTAAACAACGTTGGTGCCGTTTATTTAAAAGACAATAAAATTGACGAAGCACTAAAATGCTTTAAAGAAGCCATGTTTATTGCAAAAAAAAATGATATAAAAGAAAGTATAGGGCTTGCATTAACTTATTATTGGTTAGCACAAACCTATTTAAAACTTCAAAATTTAGATTTTGCACAAGATTACTTTAATAAATGCATTGAAGAATTTAAAAAAAATAACGATTTAAGAGGCCTGGCAGAGAGTTATCATGGGTTAGCGGAGGTTTATTTTAGAAAAAACGATCAAAAAAAAGCTATAGAATACTCCGCACTTTCTTTAAAAATTGCAAAAGATATGGGTATACCACAAAGTATAAATAAACCAGCCCACCTACTTTATAAAATATATAAATCACAAAATTCCCCAAAACAGGCCCTAGAGCACTATGAATTATATATAACAATGCGCGACAGTTTGAGTAATCAGGAAAGCAGAAAAGCAACATTAAAAACCCAATTAAAATACGAATACGAAAAAAAAGTGGCGGCAGACAGTGTTAAAGTTGCCGAAGAAAAAAAACTAACAACTATAAAATTACAGCAAGATCAAACTCAACGTTACTTTTTATACGGTGGTTTAGGTTTAACCGCTTTGTTTGGTATATTTATGTTTAACCGTTTTAGAGTTACCCAAAAACAAAAAAACATAATTGAAGAACAAAAATTAATAGTAGAACATCAAAAAGCAATTGTAGATGAAAAACAAAAAGAAGTCTTAGATAGCATACATTATGCCAAACGCATTCAGCAAAGTTTGTTACCAACAGATAAATATATTAACCGAATTTTAAAAAAATATAAAAGTTGAAAATACAATTAAAAACATACTTAATGATATTACTTTGGTCTATTAGCGTTAAACTATTTGGACAAGAAGCACAATTTAATTCCTTGGAGATGGCTTTAAAAACAGCTAAACACGATACAACAAAGTGTAGAATTTTGTTGAGTTTAATAGACGTATTGCCAGAGAATAGAACACAAAATTACAATAACCAATTATTAGAAATTTCGAAAAGAAATTTAGTAAAAGAATCTCCTTTAAAAAAAATTTACTTAAAATATTATGCCAACGGCATTAACCAAATTGGGGTTACATACCTAACACAAGGTGATCTTACAAAGGCACTTGATAATTTTAACAAAAGCTTAAAAATACAAGAACAAATTGATGAAAAAAAAGATATGACCACTACCTTTAATAATATTGGCGCTATATACTTCACAAAAGGCGATATTAGTAATGCGGTTTTATACTTTAATAGAAGTTTAGAAATACAAAAAAATATCGGAGACAAAGCTGGTATATCTTATAGTTATAACAATATAG
Organism: Bacteroidota bacterium; assembly: GCA_033763945.1. GTDB lineage: Bacteria > Bacteroidota > Bacteroidia > B-17B0 > Aurantibacillaceae > Aurantibacillus. The sequence goes on from JANRJN010000010.1 coordinate 150,701, forward strand.
GCTCAATATACCTAAACCAAGGCAACGTACCAAAAGCATTAGAAAATTATTTTCTGTGTTTAAATGTACGAGAAGAAGTTGGTGACAAGCTTGGTATCGCCGATATACTTAATAATATTGGAACAATTTATCTAAAACAAAACGACTTGGTAAAAGCATTAGAATTTTATAATAAAAGTTTGACTATAAATGAGGAAATGAACAATAAAAATGGAATTGCAAAAGTGTTTAATAATATTGCTTCCGTTTATAAAGCGCAAGGCAATTTATCTAACTCTTTAGAATATTATTCAAAGAGTCTTAAAATTAGCATTGCTTCCGGTAATAAATCCATTACGGCCAATTCATACATTAATATTGGAAATATTTATGTTCTTAAAAACGAATTTGAAAAAGCCATAGAATATTATAACTTAAGCCTTAAAATCTATACCGAAATTGAGGACAAAAGAGGTATTGCAAGTTCATTAAGTAAAATAGGGCTTATTTATTTTAATAAAAATAATCTAAATAAAGCACTAGACTACTCATTAAAAAGTATGGAGATAAGCCAAGCCTTAGGGTATCCAGAAAACATAAAAGTTGCTGCAAATATTTTAAAAAAAATTTATGCCGCGCAGGGAAAATACGATATTGCCTTACAAAACTACGAACTATACATTCAAATGTCCGATAGTATATCAAATCAGGAAACCCGCAAAGCATCAATAAAATCGCAACTAAAATACGAATACGAAAAAAAAGCAGCGGCAGATAGCGTAAAAGTAGCTGAAGAAAAAAAACTAACGACCTTAAAATTACGGCAAGAGCAATCTCAACGTTATTTTTTGTATGGAGGTTTAGGTTTAACTATTTTATTTGGCATATTTATGTTTAACCGTTTTAGAGTTACTCAAAAACAAAAAAATATAATTGAAGAACAAAAATTAATAGTTGAACATCAGAAAGCAATTGCAGATGAAAAACAAAAAGAAATTTTAGACAGTATTCATTATGCCAAACGCATTCAACAAAGTTTGTTACCTACCGAAAAATTTATCAATAGAAAATTAAGAATCAATAAAAGTTGAAATACAATTTTAAACTATACCTTTTTTTATCTATTCATTTTATTAATGTTTCAATAATTGGACAGAATAATACCATTGATTCATTAAAGTTGGCATTTAAAAAGGCTAAGCATGACACTCTCAAATGTTACATTTTAAACGCCCTAATAGAGAATGGATCGGATGAAGAATGGCCGATTTTTAATGAACAAATCGAGATAATTTGTAAAAATCAGTTAAGCTCTCTTTCAAAATCCAGTAAAGAGTTTTCAGTTTATCAAAAATATTATTCAGCAGCTTTAATTAATAGTGGTGTATATCATCAAAGTCAAAATAATTTTGAAAAGGCCATTAGTGATTACTCCCTTAGTTTGCGAATATCTGAAGAACTAAAAGACATAGGGAGCTGTGCCTATGCTCTAAATAACATTGGATACATTTATAACTATAAAGGTGATTTAAAAAATGCCCTTACTTACTTAGCAAAAAGTTTAACTATGTACGAAAAAGTTAATGACAAACAAGGCATAGCAGCCACTTTAACTAATATTGGGCAAATTTATGAAAGTCAAGGAGAAATTAATTCTACCTTAAACAACTACACAAAAAGCCTTAAAATTTATACTGAAATTAATGATAAAAGTGGGATGGCAACAAGTTACAACAACATTGGTTATCTATTTCGTAAAAAGAGAGACTTAAAAAAAGCATTAACCAATTTTATTCAAAGCTTTAAACTTTATCAAGAAATAGGAAATGAGAAAGGTATTGCAATGGCCTGGAATAATATTGGATTTGTCTATAAAGATCAAGGAAACTTGACGAATGCACTTGACTATTTTTTTAAATCATTAAAATTAAGGGAAGCTATTAAAGATACGCAAGGGATTGCTGTTTCATTGCATAATGTTGGAAGTATTTATTTTAATCAAGGAGATATTAACGAAGCCCTCCATTTAATGAACAAAAGTTTAAGTTTAAGTAAAGAAGTAGGCGATTCTTATTGTATTAAAAATGCGTCGTATAGCCTGTATAAGATTTATAAAAAAACAGGTAAAGCCAATTTAGCTCTTGAAAACTACGAGCTATATATCAAAATGAGCGATAGCATTTCAAATCAAGAAAATAAAAAGGCCAGTATTAAAAACCAACTGAAATACGAATACGAAAAAAAAATAGCAGCAGATAGCGTAAAAGTGGCAGAAGAAAAAAAACTAACGACCGTAAAATTACAGCAAGAGCAATCTCAACGTTATTTTTTGTATGGAGGTTTAGGTTTAACTATTTTATTTGGTATATTTATGTTTAACCGTTTTAGAGTTACTCAAAAACAAAAAAATATAATTGAAGAACAAAAATTAATAGTTGAACATCAAAAAGCAATTGCAGATGAAAAACAAAAAGAAATTTTAGATAGCATTCATTATGCAAAACGCATACAAATAAGCTTACTCCCAAATGAATTTATTATTACTAAAACACTAAAAAAATTAATAAAGTGAGTCGTGCTTTTTTAAATAAAATTTACGTGTTATATATACTGCTTGTTCTGGCAAAAATTTGTCAGTCACAAAAACATACCATAGATTCCTTAAAAAAAGTCCTCAATGTTACAAAAGATGATAGTGTAAAATGTAATATACTTTCATTATTAACCGAAATATCAGAAGATAATGAATGGGAATTTTTTAATACTCAACTTTTTGAATTAAGTGAAAAAAACCTATCATTAAATACCTCTCATAAAAACTTTTTCATAAAGCACTACACTTCAGCATTAACAGGAATGTCTTTTATTGCACAACAAAAAGGTGATATAAAATCAGCCCTAAACTTCAATCACAAAAGCTTAAAACTTTCCCAACAAATTAATGATTCTATTGGTGTTGCTAATGCTTTAAATAATATTGGAGCAATAAATGATGGTCAAGGAAATCTCAATCAAGCAATTGGTTATTATAATGAATGTGTAAAACTTTTAGAGTCAAGAAGTGATAAAAAAGAATTGGCTTATGTTTTAAACAACATTGCAAATATTTACCAAAAACAAAAAAAAACATTATTAGCAATTAATTACTTCGAAAAAAGTATACAATTACTTCAACAATCAAACGAAAAAAGCATAATTGCTAATTCCTTAAATAATTTAGCAAGTCTTAATTTAAAATTAAATAATTTCCAACCAGCATTAGAGTATGGTAATAAATCTTTAAAAATATATGAAGAATTAAATTCACAAAAGGGTATTTCTTTAGCATTAAATAATATATCCTCCATTTTATTAAAACAAGGTAAATCATCAATGGCTTTGTCCCTTGCAAAAAGGTCATTTAAAATATCGGACAGTTTAGGCTATCCTGATAATATTGAAAGGGCTGCAACCGTTCTTTATAATGTGTTTACTGAATTAAAGAACTATAGCGAAGCCTTAAAAATGTTTGAAATAAGTGTAAAAATGCGTGATAGCCTTATAAATAATGAAAACAATAAAGCACTTATTCGAACGCAATTAAAATACGAATACGAAAAAAAGGCAGCTTCCGATAGCTTAAAAGTTGCAGAAGAAAAAAAAATTACGACTTTTAAACTAAAACAAGAACAAACCCAACGCCTTTATTTATATGTTGGCTTATGTTTAACCGCTTTGTTCGGAATATTTATGTTTAACCGATTCAGAATTACCAAAAAACAAAAAAATATAATAGAATACCAAAAGAAAATTGTTGAACATCAAAAACATCTTGTGGACGAAAAACAGAAAGAAATTTTAGATAGTATTCGTTATGCAAAAAAGATACAACTGAGTTTGTTACCAACAGAAAGTTATATTAAAAGAATTTTAAATAAGATTAAATGAAATTTTTAAAATCATATTTCATACTTTTAATTACCGTCATTAGTATTAAATTAGGCGCTCAAGATAGGACGGTTGATTCTCTAAAGCAGGTTTTAACGATTACAAAAAACGATACTGTTAGGTTAAAATCTGAAGCCATGTTGGCAGAATTACTCCAAATTTACAGAATTTCGAAGTGGGATAGCATTGTAAAAGACGCAATTGCATTAAATCAAATTGATATTGCCGCCGACGGATATAATAATTTAGGATATTTATATCAAAACAGTAATTCATATATAGATGCTATTAAATGTTACGATTTATCTATTAAACTTCATACTCAACAGAAAAACACAAAAGACGCCTGCTTTAGCCTATATAATAAGGCTTGTTGCTACAAGTTTTTTAATAAATATAATGAAGCCATTTCATATTATCAATTGGCAATTAAATATAGTCAGACAATTGCATACAGAGAAGTAGAATCATATTGTTATAACGACCTGTCAATCATTTATGGTTTTAAAGGTAATATTCCTCTTTCAATTAATATGATAGAGAAAGCCATAAAGATTCAAGAAAGTATAAAAGATTACGTAGGGATGGGGGCATCGTATAGCACCTTGGCATCCATTTATTACTATCAAAACGATTTAAAAAAAGCAGAAGAAATTTACCATCAATGTTTAATAATCTATCAACGAGAAAAATACGAAAAGGGTATTTCGTTAATTTATGCCAATATTGGAACTATAAATTTTCAAAACGGTAATTTCAGTCTTGCACTTGATAATTTATTAAAAAGTACAGCAATAAGAAACAAACAAAAAGATTTAATGGGGGTTTCGGATAACTTTAATACAATTGGTAAAATATATTTTGCAATTGACAGTATAAAAAAAGGTAAAATTTATTACGAGAAAGCATTAGCTATAAAGAAAAAAATAAATGATAATAAAGGATTAATATCTACGTACAATGCACTTGCAAATTTAGAATTAAATAATAACAACTTCATGTTAGCCATAGACTATGCTACAAAGGCAAATATAACATCACAGCAAATAGGTTTTGCTAGTGGTATTCAACAATCGAATTTGAATTTATATTTAATTAATAAAAAAATTGGTCGGCACGAAAAAGCTCTTAAAAATTACGAATTATATATCACAATGCGCGATAGTTTACTTAATAATGAAACTAAAAAAGCTACTATCAAATCACAACTAAAATACGAATACGAAAAAAAAGCAGCAGCCGATAGTGTAAAAGTTGCCGAAGAAAAAAAACTAACTACAATAAAATTAAAACAAGAAAAAACTCAACGCTATTTTTTGTATGGTGGCTTAGGCTTAACAGCTTTATTTGGAATGTTTATGTTTAATCGTTTTAAAGTAACACAAAAACAAAAAAACATAATTAATCAGCAAAAAAATATTGTTGAAACCCAAAAAAATATTGTTGACGAAAAACAAAAAGAAATTTTAGATAGCATACGCTATGCCAAACGCATCCAGCAAAGCTTACTTCCAACCGAAAAATTTATTGGTAGGGTTTTGAACAAAAAAAACAATTAATTATTTATTCGTAATCATTATACGGATAATTTGTTTTACCGGCAGCTCTATATCGAAAAGACAAATAAAAATCATCTAACATTTCGTTAATATTTTCATCCTCGGTTTTGTCTTTGTCTACAAAATAATTTACATTTAATACTTCTATCTCAGAAGTAATTGCTTGTTTATTATCCTTTATAAAAACTACTGCCCACTTCTCGTCATCGTTTTTTGTTTTAGGCACTTTATAAACATAAATCTTACCGACTTGATATTTGTTTTTCGCTTCTAATTCCTTAAAAAACATAATACTATCCGTTTTAGTTTTATCCTTATCGTAACTATACATATTTGTAATTTGCCTCTGACTGCTAATTACAGACTCAATTAAACTTTTTTGAGATAGATATTTCTTATCGAAATGCAGTAGTAATTTCTCTTTTTCCAATTCGCTATAAAAATAGGTTCGCGTATACTTATTTTTACAATAAAATTGAATCAACGTATCATTTAAAATAATATTTTGTTTTAGTAGCAAAATAGCCACTGGCATTGTAATTGACTGTGACTTGAGTTTACTAAGTTTGGCAAAAAACTGTTTTGTCTTTTCGTCCGTTTTATAAAAAGCAGATAAAATAACCGCATAGTTTACTAACTCTGGCTTTGTAGCAATTTCCTTATTATTTTTTGCAGATTTATTAAAATTATTATTTGTCAGTCCTTGTATACTTGCTTGAATATTTTCTGCAAGTTCTTTAGCAGTTTTATCCAAATGATCAAAATTACTATAGTCATTATTTGCAGTATTTACAACTTTGTTACCTGAGGCATTATAACGTTTTAAAGCTAAATTTGCATCGGCTAAAATATTATCCTTTTGTAAAGAATACGTTGAAACAGAAATTAATTTTTTCTCAATCAAGTTAGTTAACAAATTGTATACGGCAGATTTATACTCCTCATATTTTGTGAGAGAATAAATTGCTGGAAAAAAATTCTTGCATAATTCTAAAGAATCATTTAAAACAGTAAACACATCGTTTACAGTGTTTTCATTTCCTACTAAGGGAGTTTCGTTGGTTATTAAATTTAAAAAAGCATTATAAGAAGCAGGCGTCTTCAAGTACGTTAAACCTTTTAGTAAGCATAATTGCAAATAAAAACTATCGGTATACTGCTTGTATAATTTTTTATAAGGCTCTATAATTTTTTCATTTTCAATTGTTCCACCATTAACAAAAAGTTGCGCTCGGCTATCATCATTCACTAAACTTAATCTATCGCTTTGAATAAATTTTAAAAAATCATTCGTAAACTCCTTTTGCATACTCACAGAATTTACAAGAGAATTATTCGCTCGTTGCCTTGCTACGGTATCATTACTGCACAAATCATTTAGCAATAATTGGTATTTATCTTCAAATACATTTTTTCCAATAACAGTATCTGTTGGTCTAAACGTTTCAAAAAAATCTTTTGTCCAGCCCTTTAATCCAATTACTGTATCGTAAGGAGGTGTAGAAATGTCATACATGGTACCATTTTTAAAAATAATTTTTGTATTTATTGCACGAGAAGTAGCTGTGTCTTTTAATGTAAACGTATACGTGTAAACACCCTCACTATTTGTGAAACTTTTTTTGCACATAAGCATACTTGTAGTATTCTTAATACTTTTAGCAATTTTAGAATCCATTTCTTTTAAATTACGATAATCATAATCGTTGTACTTTTCAAAAGTGATATTAATATACTCGTTACTAGATGGGGAATAATACACTTTATTACTCGTTTTAAAATCATAATCTTTGTTATTCTTTTTATCTTTCTTATTTAAAACCGCTTCATTATAAGCTTTTAAATAAGCTTCGTTAAATCTACTAAATGCATTTTCTGTAACTTCATCCCTTGCTTTAAAACTATATGACTTATCAGTAATTTCTTTTAAAGTATTTACATGCTCAAAATCTATTAATTTAAACGAATTGAAAAATTCATTGTCAAAACTTGCTTCCGTTTCGCTTACCAAATATTGCAAATAATAATGCGCACCTTTAATAGTTATTTTACCATAAAAATAGTTATCTGTCTTATTTTTTGCAGTAAATACAATTGAAGGGAAACCCTGTTGCTGCTGTATTTTATAGGTAATTGATTTTTTAAATTCAAAATTATGTAAACAGTTTTTTGCTAGTTGATTCAATTCAAAGGTATCTTCTTCCAAATAATTAAAGTCATTATAAACGGCTTGTTTTATTCCATAAAATTGTTTTTGCGTTTTAGAATAAGCATATAAATCTTCTACCAAACCTTTTTGCGACGAACCTTCATTTTTTGAATACGTGTAATTACCAGGAATTTTAACAGTAAATCCCTTCGTTTTTGGAATAAATTGTACGCTACCTTCGGTTTTATTGTAAAACTGAATTGAGTTAAAAAACTGCTTTGCCTCATTACCTGTGGCGTACTCTAGTTTGCCTCCCAATTTAAACATAAACAATTCCATATCCGAAAAATAAATCTGGTAGTGTTGTTGGTCACCTCTACGTGTTTTATTTATAACCTCAATTCCTTTAAGTCCGTTGTTAGAAACAATTTCCTTTTTAGAAATTATTTTTCCCGGTATGTTTTCAAAAAGTAAACTATCAACTTTTGCTTGTAATTGTTGAGGCGTTGTTTTCGCCAGTGGGCAATAAGTTTTTAGACGAACTATAGTATAAAAACTACCATTCACCATATCTGCATTTATATAATATTTTAAATTATCTAAGTTTACAATTTGCGATAGTTTACCAGGTAAATTGACAGAAAAAATTGAATCACTAACAAAGTTTTTTTGAAACGTAACCGGCTTCACCATCAAATCTAACTCATCACGTGTTAGGTCGCTCTTCTTTGTTATTTTTGGAATTATTGGCTCAACGGTATACCCTTTTTTTCTCAATAATTCAATTACGCCATCCTTTCCTGGCAAATGTGCCGCTCCTACTCCACTAAACAAAGTTTTTGTTTTTAAAACCGAATCCATTGTATTCACAAAAAACACATTTCTATCGTTAATTAAATATTTTTGGGTGTTTTTAGAACTCGTAAGTTTACTCAAACTATCAATTACATCCAGATTTCCATCTCTATAGGCATCTTCTATTTTTTGAAAATTTGAGTAATAATTTTTGTAATTAGTACCTTCCTCGTCATTACCAGTATCCTTATCAGGCAATGCCGAAAGTTTTGCTTTTATTTCAGACTGTGCAAAATCTTCTAAACTAATTAACTGCTTTCCTAATTTTGAAGCGGATTGAAAAATAAACAAATCGATATAAGTGTTTTCCTCAAAGTTTTCCTTGCTCCTATTTCTTCTGTATAACAAACCATCAATAATATCTGGGTCGTAACTTAAAATGCCTTGGAAACTCTTTTTTTCGGGAAATTTAATTGAAAAACTAGTCTTATAAAAATCTGAATTATAGTAATTCGTAAACTGATTTGCTTGTGATAATTCACCTGTCTTTTCCATATTTTGAAGCCAGTCTCCCGGGTTAGTTTCTAAACCAACTACTTCAACACTTTTTAAAGCCTCAAAAAACTGTTCACTTAAATGGTAGGCCACACGATTACTTACATGCATTGTTCCATATAAATAAGAAGGTTTTTTTAACCCATTTCCACTAATTTTCCATAATAAACTTGGGTATTTTTTTGCTGATTGAGCTAAAAATAAAAAGGGGACAGCTACTAGTATTACACAAATTTTCCTCATAACAGATATTACAATATAAACTTAGTTATATTATTTGGTTACAAAAAAAATTAAATTGTTTTTTAATAAAAATTATCTATTTTTATTGCTATCTAAAATAATAAATTATGAGTGAAACTCCTTATGAAGCAAATGCTGAAACAGCAAATACAATAAAATGTAAAAATTGTGGCGCAAACTTAAAATTTGCACCCGGGGCTCAAAGTTTAAACTGCCAGTATTGTAATACCAACAACCCTATAGAAATTGAAAAGACCGAAATTATTGAAAATGATTACAATAAATTTTTAGACGAAAACATCAATACAACCGAACAAGTTACAATAAGTACAGTAAAATGCACAAGTTGTGGTGCTGCAACAACTTTAGCTCCAAATGTAGCAAGCAGTAATTGCCCTTATTGCGATACCCCCTTAGTTGTAAAAAATGCCTCCAATAATAAAATTATTAAACCTAAATATTTACTACCCTTTAAAATTGAACGAGACGCTGCAAAAAATTCATTTGTAAAATGGGTAGGCGGTTTATGGTTTGCCCCAAACAAATTAAAGCAATATGCTACTCACAGTGCCGAAAGATTAAAAGGTGTTTATATGCCATATTGGACCTATGACACCAATACAATAAGTGATTATAGTGGTATGCGTGGCGAACACTATTATGTTACAGAAACTTATAGAGACAGCAACGGAAATACCCAAACCCGTTCTGTGCAAAAAACGGCTTGGTATCCTGCAAGCGGAACTGTTCGAAATTCTTTTGACGATGTACTTGTTTGTGCTTCACATTCACTCCCAACAAAACTTGTTAACGAATTAGAACCTTGGGATTTGCCAGCTTTAATAAGTTATGATGATAAATTTTTAGCAGGTTTTGTAACCGAAAGTTACCAAACCGAACTAAAACAAGGTTTTGAAGAAGCAAAAAAACGTATGGCTGGTAAAATTGAAGCCAGTGTTAGAAGTGATATTGGAGGCGATACCCAACAAATACACTCTATTAGTTCGCAATACAACGATATAACTTTTAAACATATTTTATTGCCTCTTTGGATTAGTGCCTATAAATTTAACGACAAAACCTACCGCTTTACAATTAATGCGCGCACAGGAGAGGTGCAAGGCGAACGACCATACAGTGCTTGGAAAATATTTTTTGCAATACTTGGTGGATTAGCAATTATTGGAGGCGGTATTTATCTTTATAAACAAAACAGTCACTAAAAAAGACTTATTATAAAATATGGTGGTTTTCGTTTGTAATTTAAACCCGTATCTTTAAAGCAGTAATGAAAAGAGTTTTTATTGTTTTATTTTTTATAAGTACCGTTTGTTTTTCGCAGAAAATTGATAAACAAAATGCTTTATTTACAATACGAGGAAATGTAGGTATTCCTCGCACCATTAGCAGTAAAATGTTTTCTAAATCCTTTAACGGCGTTTATGAAGGAAACCTTAGTGCAAATGTTAGACTCTTTGATAATTTTTTTGTAGGACTCGGGTATCAACACAGTAGTTTTTTAAACCGCGAAGAAGTTTTTGTTTTCTACAGAGCTAATAATGGAGCTTTAGCTTACAATACCAGATTACTCTGCCATTCGGGTTACCTTAAGTTAGGGTACGATAAATTTTTCTCAGAAATTGGATACGCTTCTTTTTGTGTTAATACAGGAATTATGTTCAACAAATACACGAATATAAATTCAGATACTAGTACAGCCAATTCACCTTTTCCGACTTTCAAATTTATTACACCTTATTTTCAGCCTGAAACTTCAATCAATTTTATAGTTGAAAAAAGTTTAAGTTTTTCAATTTTTGTTAATTATAGTACAATGCTTTATAAATTTGATCCAAAAGCTCCAAGGTTTAATCAGGTAGAAGAAGTTCACTCAAAACCAAACAATTATTTCATAAGTTACTTTTCTTTTGGTTTTGGATTTAATGTTTTAATAAATTCTAAATCAAAATCTTCAACGCAATAAAATTAAATAAAACCACTATCAATATTACTTAATAACTACTTATTTCTATGATAACCGCCGAAATGCCAGTAAAGTTTGATCGTAAGAAACACAAAGACGATACACTTTTAACACTTTATAAAAACATTTTAAAACCCCGCATGATAGAAGAAAAAATGTTGCTTCTTCTTCGTCAAGGTAAAATAGCTAAATGGTTTAGCGGTATTGGTCAAGAAGCCATTTCGGTTGGGGTTGCATCTGCCCTGCTGCACGACGAATACATTTTACCAATGCATCGTAATTTAGGTGTATTTACAACTCGCGGTATACCCTTAAACCGTCTATTTTCTCAATTCCAAGGTAAACCAAGTGGTTTTACTCAAGGTCGCGATCGTTCTTTTCATTTTGGTACTCAAGAGTATAAAATTGTAGGGATGATTTCTCACCTGGGCCCGCAATTGGGCGTGGCCGACGGCATTGCCCTTGCTCATAAATTAAAACAAGATAAAAAAGTAACTGTTGTATTTAGCGGCGACGGCGGAGCCAGCGAGGGAGATTTTCATGAAAGCATTAACACTGCAGCCGTTTGGGATTTACCAGTTATTTTTGTAATTGAAAATAATGGCTACGGTTTAAGCACACCAAGTAATGAGCAATTTAGATGCAAATCTTTTGCCGATAAAGCCATTGGATATGGTATTGAAGGTGTTACTGTTGATGGAAATAATGTGTTAAAAGTTTACGAAACCATAAAAAATTTAGCTGAAACTATTAGAGAAAATCCACGCCCGGTAATTTTAGAATGCGTTACATTTCGTATGCGCGGACACGAAGAAGCCAGCGGCACTAAATATGTTCCAAAAGAATTATTTGATGTTTGGGGAAGAAAAGATCCGGTAACCACTTTCGAAAAATATTTAATTGGAGAAGGCGTTTTAACAGATGATATTATTGAGGATATTAGGACTGAAATAAAAGCAGAAATTGACCATGGATTAGAGTTAGCATTTGCCGAAACACTTCCTCCTCCTGATACCGAAAAAGAACTTAGTGAGCTTTTTAAACCATTCAATATATCTAATACATTGCCGATTAATGGTTCAAAAACCAACATGCGTTTAATAGATGCCATTAGTAATGGGTTAAAAATGGCGATGGAAAAACACACTAATCTGGTACTCATGGGTCAAGATATTGCAGAGTATGGGGGAGTTTTTAAAATAACCGATGGCTTTGTAGAACAATTTGGCAAAGATCGTGTGAGAAACACACCATTATGCGAAAGTGCCATTTTAGGAACCGGGTTTGGTCTATCCATAAACGGACATAAGGCGATGGTAGAAATGCAATTTGCCGATTTTGTTAGCGAAGGAATTACCCAAATAGTAAACAATTTAGCTAAAAGTCATTACCGTTGGGGGCAGAATGCTGATGTCGTTGTACGTATGCCAACAGGTGCCGGTGTTGCTGCTGGTCCTTTTCACAGTCAAAGTAACGAAGCTTGGTTTTTTAAAACTCCTGGGCTTAAAATTGCATATCCGGCCTTTCCGAACGACGCAAAAGGTTTATTATTAACTGCTTTTGAAGATCCTAATCCCGTAATGTTTTTTGAACACAAAGCTTTATATAGAAGTATTGCCGAAGATGTGCCAGATGATTATTACACTATACCTTTTGGTAAAGCGCGTTTGGTAAAAGAAGGCACCGATGCCACCATAGTAAGTTATGGATTAGGTGTTCATTGGGCATTAGAATATTTAAATGAAAACCCCGATTTATCTATAGATTTAATTGATTTAAGAACATTAGCTCCTTTGGATATAGAAACGATTTATACTTCCGTTTTTAAAACCGGAAGAGTAATGGTGTTACATGAAGATACTTTAACAGGCGGAATTGGAGGTGAAATAGCTTCTTTAATTACTGAAAATTGTTTCGAGTATTTAGATGCTCCGGTTATGAGAGAGGGTAGCTTGGATACTCCGATACCAATGAACGCTGACTTAGAACATAACTTCTTGCCAAAAGAACGCTTTAAAGAAAAAATGAAAACCCTCTTAAATTATTAAGCTAAGTACTAGAATTTACTTCTTAACCTTGCGCGTTTACGTTTTGGTTTAAAGATATAACCAACAGTAGCCTCTATACTCATATAAGAATCTTTTTGAATATCTCCTCTTTGAGCAGGATTACCGCTGGCATCCGGCAAAGATGCCCCATAAATGAGCCCTAAGCTCGGATCCGCCATTTGAGCAGATAATGTTCCGTAAGCATCAGTTAAAGCTTGACTATCGTAATATTTTGTTCCTACATCATCAATATAATCTGTAAAGGTTTTGCGCCAAGCAAATTCTACACCTATTGACCAACGTTTATTTATAATATACTTATATAAAACACCAAAAGGGATAGCAATGCTATAATTAATATATTGCTTTGGTCCTCCAGGTAATCCCTGCCCTTCAGTATGTAATTTCCTTAATGGAATTCCTCCAATGCTTTTTGGATTGTAATAAAACACTCCGATTCCCGTAAAAGCAAATAAAGAGTAGGAGTTACTTTTCATCCGTCGCCCAAACGTTTTCTTAATTCCATATCTGTTACCAGATTTACCGCTTTCATAACCCAACTCAAGCCTTCCACTTAGTTCAAAAATATTAGACTTAAAATTTAAGTTTCTATTGTTTCTGTAAATATCCTGAGTTTTTTTATCGTCTCCTCTTACCAATAAGTAATTAAATTTACTTGTAACATTTAAAAATTTTTGTATTTTATAACGATATCCCACACCAAATGCGCTTTTTGTTAAAGCAAACTCTAAATCGGCAGGGCTATAATCTGTTCCTGCTTTATCTCGACCGCCTAAATCTCCCAAAAAATTGGCACCACCCATTGTAATAAATACCTCTTTTCGAAGTTTTTTCCAATCACCAGGCCTAGAGAAATTTTGAGAAAATAAACTAACAGAAATAAAAATAAGTACAGGTAATAAAAAATAAATTCTCCTCATATTTTTAATATGTGCCATAAATTTACACGAATTTAGTCTTTTTTTACCGAATAAAAAAATCAGCTCAATTCACTTAACTATATTATAACATTAGAAAGATTTATAAACATTTTTCTGTTAAATTTGTATTCCAATTTAAATGCAATTAATTTCTAAATCGCCGCAAAAATCTATTATTTACTGGCTACTTACAGGTTGTTTGTTAATCTATATTATGGTTTTAGTAGGAGGATTAACACGTTTAACTCATTCCGGTTTATCAATTACCGATTGGAGTTTTATGGGTTCAATACCTCCATTAAATCAAAACATGTGGCAAGAACGTTTTGAGAAATACCAGCAGAGCCCCGAGTTTTTAAAAGTAAACTCCAGTATGACTTTGCAGGATTTTAAACCAATTTTTTTGTGGGAGTACATCCACAGAATGATTGGAAGAATAATGATGTACGTTTTTGCATTTGGATTCATTTACTTTTTAATTAAAAAGAAAATTACCAAGGCCATGTGGCCAAGGTTTGCATTATTGTTCTTTATGGGCGCCATGCAAGCCGTTATAGGTTGGTGGATGGTGTATAGCGGATTGCAACAAAAACCAGCAGTAAGTCACTATCGTTTGGCCACGCATTTAATGAGCGCTTTTACATTATTTGCTTTTACTTTTTGGTTTGCTTTACAGCTATCATTCGAAAACCATAAAGAAGATACACCAAACGAAGGTGAAAAAATTAAAAAATTGTCCATTTTATTTTTTTGTATTTTAATCATTCAAATTATTTACGGTGCTTTTACGGCAGGTTATGTTGAAGGAAATGCAAGTAAAATTAGACCCGGGCACATTTTTAATACCTGGCCAAAAATGGGTGAAAACTGGATGCCAGAACAAGTAACCATGAAACCAACTTTTTTAGGAAATATTCTAGAAAACGCTAGTGGTATACAGTTTATGCACCGAACTATAGCTATTTTGGTTGTTATATTGTTATGTATTTTGTGGTATAAGTCAACAAAAATAAAGCTTAATAAATATCAGAATTTAGGTATTTCTTTACTGATTTATGGTGTTACCATACAGTTTATTTTGGGCATATTAACATTAGTGTATCATGTTCCTGTTATAATGGGAGCATTACATCAAACTGGGGCATTTTTCTTATTTGCAAGTTGCATATATTTGTTGTACCAATTAAAAGTTAAAACAATTAAACACTAGTGGAAGATTTCTCAGATAACGAGCAACAAAATTTTAATTCGACAAACCAAGGCACTTACCCTCCTAAGCCAATGGTCATTGAAAAAAAACAAAATGCCTTATTAAGATCATTAGTTAGTTTAGGGATTTATGGAGTTCTATTTTACGCTTTGTTTAACCAACCCATTGTTTATATTGCAGCCATTCTATTAGTAATCATAATACATGAAATGGGACACTTTATTGCTATGAAGTTGTTTGATTATAGTAATGTTAAGATTTTCATTGTCCCGCTTTTAGGAGCATATACCACTGGCAAAAAACAAAACGTAAGCCAAATGCATTTAAGTTTAATTATCTTAGCCGGACCAGTGCCTGGTATAATCATAGGAAGTGTTTTATATTTTGTAAATAAAGATTTACAAAATGAGACTTTGAAAATGTTATCCAATGTTTTCTTGGTTATAAACCTTTTAAACTGTTTGCCGTTTTACCCCTTAGATGGAGGAAGATTAATAGAAACTTTATTTTTTAAACAGAATTTTGCCATTAGAGTTGCTTTTGGAATCATCTCAATTATGGGTTTAGTAGTACTTTGTCTTTTGTTGCAAAGCCCACTAATGCTAGTTATTCCAGTTTTTATAGGCATTGAATTGTATAACGAAAGCAAGCATCAAAAAATACGCGATTATTTAAAGCAAGAACACATTAACTATTTTACAGACTACAACACCCTGCCCGATAAGGATTATTGGTTAATTAGGGATTGTTTATTGTTCTCTTTTCCAAAAAAATACGGTAGCGTTAACCCTGGCACCTATCAATACAGCATTATTGAACCCATTTTAATTAAACACATTACATCAATATTACAAGTAAACCTTTCTTATAATTTAACAAATATAAAACGTATTTTAATTTTACTTTTCTATTTAGCTGTTTTTCTAGCTCCTATAATTTATTTGGGTCTGCACTTAAATTAATTTTATTTATAATATAAATATGTTAAATTTATGTTATTGAAAAAAGCAGTGGTTATACTAACTTTTGTTTTAATTGCTATTTTTAGCCTTGGTGCTTTTTTATTTTATTACTGCTACCTTTCTTCATATAAAAAAGACTTTAAATCTTTTATTAAAAAAGATCGCTCAAAATTATACACAACCAAAATAATCATTAATCCCTCTCAACTTTATTCGAGTTCAAAAACAATTATTTGGGAGGATAACAATAAAGAAATTATTTTAAACGGAACTTTATATGATATTGTCGCCATAAGTTCGAATAAAGGTAAGGTTGAAATTACCTTATTATCTGATGAAAAAGAACAGGAAATAAAAAAACAATTTGCATCACTCTACAAAGAAAATGATTTAAACTCTCCAACAAATAACCTTGCAAAAATTTTAAAACAATTTTTAGGCTTAAAATTTTTAAGTAATAATTATTTCGATTTAAATTCAAATCAAAATACGATTATTTGTTCTCACATTCCCTTCAATCACATAAAAAGTAAATCAGTTTTTTTACCTCAAGAAGTTCCTCCTCCAATTTTTATTTAATAATTTTTTAGTTTTTAGTATACATACTTTCTTTTTAGTTATGTATACTATTTCCTTTATTTCTAACAAGAAATAATATGATTATTTAAAATTATCATCATAAAATTTATTATAAAAAAATTAAATGAAAAAACATGATATCCTAACTTTAGCTTGCTTTTTAACAGCTGCTATCTCTTATTCTCAAACACTATTAATTCGAGATAAATCAACACTTGAGCCCTTACAAAATGTAATTATTCAGGATATAAACAAAACCCAAACTATCAGTAATATTAAAGGTATAGCTGATGTTTCTACATTAAATAAAAACGATTCGCTATTAATTTATCAATTTGGATATAACACTAAAAAAGTGCTTTTAAATTCAAGCAATACTGCTGAAACGATTGAACTAAGCTCTAAATCGGTGATATTAGATGAAATTATTCTATCCGCCAATCGAAAGTCCGAACATAAAATTGATGTGCCATATAATTTAGAAATAATAAAACAAAAAGACATCGAATTTTCTAACCCCGCAACTAGTGGCGATATGCTTCAAAATACGGGTATGTTGTTTCTACAAAAAAGTCAAGCTGGTGGAGGAAGCCCAAGCATGAGAGGCTTTGAAGCCAATAAAGTTTTAATGGTTATAGATGGTGTCCGTTTAAATAATGCCATTTACCGCGGTGGACACTTACAAGACGTAATGACCATTGACCCTAATATGCTAGATAGAACTGAAATTATATTTGGGCCATCATCTACAATTTACGGCAGTGATGCCTTAGGAGGGGTTATGCACTTTTATACCAAAAATGCGCAATTTAGTAACGATACTAAATTGTTACTTAAAACAAACGCTATGGTTCGTTATGGAAGCGCCGTAAATGAACAAACAGGTCATTTAGATTTTAATTTGGGTTGGAAAAAATTTGCATCATTAACCAACCTCACCTTTTCTAATTTTGGAGATGTAACAAGTGGAGCTACAAAACTTACCGGCTATTCAAATACTTGGGATAGAGTCTACTTTCAAGAAAGGATTAATAACCGAGATACAATGAGCATTAATTCAAATAACAATTTGCAAAGGGGCAGTGGGTATTCTCAAATTGATATTATGCAACGTTTTAATATTAAAACAGGAGAACATCTTATTCATAATATAAATTTTCAATATGGAGCTTCGAGTTTTTTACCACGTTACGACAGGTTAAATGGCGATTACACAAGTGGCAAATTCAGATGGGCTGAAAATGGTTATGGTCCGCAAAAACGTTTGTTGGGCGCATACACTTTAAATTTCGACAAAAAAACAGCAGTTACTGATAACCTAAAGGTTATTCTCGCATACCAAAAAATAGACCAAGACCGCATTACACGTAGATGGCAAAAAACAGCAAGAACTTCTCAAAGAGAAGATGTTACTGTTTTATCTGCAAACATAGATGCTTACAAATTAATAAAAGAAGAACATGAATTAAGATACGGATTTGAATTTACAACTAATGACGTAAAATCTGTTGCGGATACAACAAATATTGTTGCAGGAGGAGAAGGTAAAGCTCAAACACGCTATCCTGACGGAGGAAGTAAAATGAATACAATTGCGGTATACGTTTCTCATGCTTGGGAGGTAACTAAAAATTTTGTAATTACCGATGGGTTGAGATTTACAAATACCAATTTATCGGCTAAGTTTATTGATACCACCTTTAAATCAACACGTTTACCATTTGATGAAGCAAAACAAAATAATCAAGCTGTTACTGGTTCCTTGGGCTTTACGTGGAAATCTGAAAATGATTACAAAGTAAGTTTACTAGCTAATACAGGTTTTCGTTCGCCAAATATAGATGATATGACAAAAGTATTTGAAGGTACCGGAGGTATAGTTATTGTTCCAAATGCTGATTTAAAACCAGAATACTCGTATAATTTTGAAATGGGTTTAAGCAAAGTAATTCAAGGGAAATATAAATTTGATATTACAGGATTCTATACAAGTCTAACAAATGCCTTAGTTTTAAGAGATTTCAAATTCAACGGACTTGATTCAGCAACATACCAAGGAGTAAAAAGCAAAGTACAAGCTACTCAAAACGCTGACAATGCTTATATAATGGGTTTATCAGGAGGGATACAGTTTGATTTTAATGAAAACATCTCTTTTAAAAGTGTTATAAATTATTCCTATGGCAGATATAACGATACAAAAAATGATACAGTTATTCCTTTAGATCATATTGCCCCACTATTTGGTCAAACAAGTTTATTATACAAAGCAAAACAAGTTGATGGAGAGTTTTTCATTCGCTACAACGGCAAAAAATCTCTTTCAGATTATAGCCCTAGCGGAGAAGACAATTTGCCATATGCCACCAAAAACGGAATGCCAGCTTGGTTTACGTTAAACATTCGTTTAGGTATAAATATTACAAAAAATTTCAGATTAAATGCTTCTTGTGAAAACCTTACGGATAATAGATACAGACAATTTGCCAGTGGAATTAATGCCCCTGGAAGGAATTTAATTATCAGTTTAAGGTATAAAATGTAAACTCTTACAATTAAAAAAGCTACCAAAAATATGGTAGCTTTTTTATTTCTAATTCTCTAAGGATATCATTACCATTTGCAAGGTATTTCTGCTGCGTTGTTCTATTAATACTGTTTTATTTTCTGTTAAGTATTTTAAAATATCATCATTATAATTCCTTACTGTCATTAACTCTACATTAGTATTGTTATACAATACCTTAAACTGTTTTTGCAAATCTGCAATTAACGGTTCTATTTTGTGCACATCATAATCCAAACAAACACTAAAGCTAATAGCAGAGTTTTGTGTCATATTTGCATGAACATTGTATTTAGTAAATAAACTAAATATCACACTTAAATTTTCTTCGGCAATAAAACTAAAATCTATGGGTTGAATAGAGAGTAAAACCTGATTTACTTTAAAAATATAGGTAGTAATATTAGAGCGTTTTTCTCCGTTGGTAATAATCGTCCCTTTATCTTCGGGTTTTAAAAACGACTTTACAAATAAAGGAATATTTTTATTTTGTAATGGCTTTATCGTTTTTGGATGAATAACTGAAGCGCCATAATAAGTCAATTCTATCGCATCGTGATAGGTTAATTCATCAATTTTTTTTGTATTCTTAAAATACTTAGGGTCGGCATTCAAAACCCCAGCAACATCTTTCCATATAGTAACACTTCTAGTATTTGTAAAATAAGCCAATAAAGCGGCTGTATAATCACTCCCTTCTCTACCTAATGTAGTACAATAATTTTCGGAAGTGCCTCCAATAAATCCTTGAGTAATTACAAGATTACCATTTTTAAATAAAGGTAACAATTGAGTTTGCACCAAAGCTTCGCTGAGCTCGTAATTTACTTTCCCTTCCCTGTAACTATTATCTGTTTGAACAATTCCTCTTGCATCTATCCAAGTGTTTTTTATTTCGATTGAATTTAGATAGGCCGAAATAATTTTTGTTGCCAGTACCTCTCCATTACTAACAATTTGGTCGTAATGAAAACTATAATTTGGAGTTAACTCATCTTCAATACACCAACTAATTTCAGTAAACACATTTTCTACCTCAGCATAAATGTTACTTTTTATGTTTTCAAATAGTTGACTAACAATGTTTAAGTGAAATGTTTTTAACTCCTCTATAATTAAAGTTGCATCGCCTTCTTTGTAAAAATAAGCGTTAACTAATTCTTCTAATTTATTGGTTGTTTTGCCCATGGCCGAAACCACTACAATGGTGGGTTCAGTTACATATTTTTTTAAAATTTCAGAAACATTCTTTACCGAATCTGCATCTTTAACGGATGCTCCGCCAAACTTAAAAACTTGCATATTGTTCTACTTTTAACCACAAAGGTCGCAAAGTTTTTTTATAAAAATAGCACTCTAGTTTAATAATAATTTTATTTATCCACCTTTCAAAAAATTAATTACTTGATTATTTATTTTTTTTGGATATCTGAAATGAACATCGTGTTTAGCTTTTTTGTATGTAATTAACTTAGTGGTATTTGGAAAATTTAAATGTAATAATTTTGCAACGGAAAATGGAACAATACCGTCTTTTTCTCCCCAAATAAGCAAAGTAGGCGTTTTATCTATACCATAGTTTATGCTTGTTAATTTTGCCTCTTCGTTTACTAAACTTTTAATTTGTTGTTTTCTAAACTCTAAATTGGATGTAAAATAATACTTAATTATCTTCTTCTTAATTCCTTTAGTAATTACTATTTTTTTTGATACCCCTGCTTTAACTAAACTATTAAAATCACTTAGGGTTTGTGGTGCTAATAAATTGGTAATATTATCTGCTCCCGCAATTTTAGCCAAACTATCTGCTGCTGCTATCGAAAAGTACTTTACAGGCCCATCCATAATAATTAATTTATCAACTTTATTGGTAAACACTTCATTATAATAAGCTGCACATAAACCTCTATAACTAAAGCCCATTACATTTATTTTTTTAGAAATCATTAATCGCTCTAAAACCTCATTAATTTGAGTTACTTGAAAATCAAGAGAAAAATTATTTTCGACCGAAGTACTTTCTCCAAAATAAATTAAATCAGGCACAATTAAATTATAATGCTTTGATAAAGTTTTTATTTGCTTGTGCCAATTTTCTTTAGCTTCTGCTCCCATACCATGCAGCATTAATAAGTAAGGCTTAACCGCATCGTTTGAATAATATAAATGAATTTTAGCTTTTGAGGTATTTATTATGGTATCGTACTTTAAATGCTTATGAAATTTTTTTGTTAAGTGTTTAGTGTGATAACGAAAAACAAAAGGCGTTTTTGTTTGAGAATAAAAGTAGCAGCTACTAAAAACAAAAAATACAATTATAAATAATTTAAACTTCATTAATTACCATGTTAAAATAAAATCTGTACCATCAAAAGCAATCATTCCCCAAACAACCCACCATCTCGTTTCCAGATATTTTTACCCAAATGTTTATAAGCCATTTCAGTAGCTTCACGTCCGCGCGGGGTGCGCATTAAATAACCTTCTTGAACTAAAAAAGGTTCGTATACTTCTTCTATAGTTCCTGCTTCTTCGCCCACAGCCGAACTAATCGTGCTAATTCCAACAGGACCACCTTTGAATTTATCAATAATACAATTTAGTATTCGTATGTCCATTTCATCTAAACCATTCTTGTCTACATTCAATGCCTTAAGTGCATAAGTGGCAATTTCTATGTTTATTTTTCCATCGCCTTTTATTTGCGCAAAATCTCTTACACGTCGTAACAACGCATTTGCTATTCGTGGTGTCCCTCTACTTCTACGTGCAATTTCATAAGCCGCTTCGTCGTTAATTTCTACGTTTAAAATATCTGAACTGCGCTGTACAATACCGGTTAATACCTTACTGTTATAATAGTTTAAACGGCTATTTATCCCAAAACGAGCTCTTAAAGGGGATGTAAGCAAGCCACTGCGAGTAGTTGCACCAACTAACGTAAAAGGATTTAACTTAATTTGAACCGTGCGAGCATTGGGCCCACTGTCAATCATAATATCTATTTTGTAATCTTCCATGGCAGAATACAAATACTCCTCCACAATTGGACTTAAACGATGAATTTCGTCAATAAACAAAACATCGTAAGGCTCCAAATTAGTTAACAAACCCGCTAGATCTCCCGGTTTATCTAATACAGGGCCACTCGTTACTTTTAAGTTTACACCTAAATCGTTAGTAATAATGTGTGCTAATGTTGTTTTACCTAACCCAGGAGGTCCATGTAACAAAACATGATCCAACGCTTCGTTACGTTGTTTGGCAGCGGCTACAAATACACGCAAATTATCAACTACACTTTCCTGCCCGCTAAAATCATCAAATTGAATAGGACGAAGTGCACGCTCAATATCCTTATCGGTACTGCTTAAATTTTCTTCGTTGGCATTTAGGTTACTATTCATGTGGTGAAGTTACTACTATATGTTACAACGTATTGCTACAAATTGTAGAATTACAATTTACTTCCAAAAGCTAAATCGCCGGCATCTCCCAAACCAGGCACAATGTATGAATGAGCAGTTAGCTCTTCGTCAACTGCCCCACACCAGATGGTATAATTATTATTTGGCATATTAGCCCTTAAATGATTAATACCTTGTTGGCTGGCAATAGCTGTGACAATGTGCGTATGTGCAGGAACTCCTTTTTCTAAAAGGGCTTTGTAGGTTAGTGCCATAGACGCGCCAGATGCTAACATAGGATCACAAAGTATTACTATTTTTCCGGTTAAATCAGGGCAAGCAACGTATTCCAATGCTATTTCAAACGTATTGTCTTTATGATGACGACGATAAGCACTAACAAAAGCATTTTGGGCTTTATCGAAATAATTTAGTATTCCAATATGTAATGGCAATCCTGCTCTTAAAATTGTAGCAATAACAGGTTGAGATTCTAGCAATTTAGAGTTTGCTTCGCCTAGAGGGGTGGTGGTAATAACATCTTTATAAATAAGTGTTTTACTAATTTCATAAGCAAATATTTCTCCCATTCGTTCTAAATTTCGGCGAAAGCGCATACTGTCTTTTTGGATAGTGCTGTCTCGAATTTCAGCAACAAACTGATTAAAAATTGAATTTTGTAGTGCTAAATTATGAATCATAAGAACTATTTTTTAAGAGATATATTTAAACTAATTTCGGATTGATAAGATACTTTGTCGAAAATTTCAATAGGGTATTTGTAGTCTTTAAAACCGGGAGATTCAACTAATATAGTGTATTTTCCCGGTGGTAAAATTATAATAAACCTTCCTGTTGCAGGATTGGTAAGGTAATTACCAACGATTTCGTTTGAAATATTATCGTTTACTGTAATAAATGTGTTACGGAAATCGACTTTATTTAAAGTATCCATTGCCGCTGTCTGTCCAACAACAACTGTATAATCAATTTCCACATCGTTAAACGAAACACGATAAATATCAAAATCGCCTAGTCCTCCTCCTCTTAAAGAACTTACGTAACCGTATCTACCACTTTTACTTATTCTAAAATTTAAATCGTCGTAGCTTGTGTTTACAGGATAACCAATATTTTTAATGTTTTCAAATTGATTGGTTGCTTCATTAAAGGCAGCTTTAAAAATATCATAACCACCCATACTACTATGCCCTTTACTACTAAAATACAGTGTTTTACCATCGGGCGAAAGATTTGGAAAATCTTCATCATAAGCAGTATTTATATCTTTACCCATATTCTTTGCCTCACTCCATTTACCAGTTGGTAAAACATTACACATATAAATATCTGTTCCGCCAAATCCTCCTTTACGATCGCTTGCAAAATAAATTGTTGTAGCATCGTTATTAATTGTTGCTGCAATAACATCGCCACTGCCATTAATTGTAGGAGGTAATTCTTTTAATTTGCTAAACTCCCCATTTTTAGACATAGTAGACATATACAACTTACTTTCACCTTTAAAATTGGGTTTGTTTATCAATAATATATCACCTTTTGCGTTCATACCAATAACTTCTTCACCTGAGTTTCCTTCACAAAGAGGTGCCCCAACAACATCACTTTCCATATATTGTCCATTAATAACTTTTGACAAATGAATGGAATTTAAATATTGGCCGTTGGCTAATTTTGGAATATCCTTATTTTTTGGACGCTTGGTATTGTATATTAAATACGCTTCATTTTCAGTAACAAAAGGATAGTAATCAGCAAATTCTGAATTAATATTTTTACCTAAATTTTGAAAAATGACATCTATTGGAAACTTAACCAACTCCTTTGCATTGATGCAATGTTGAATTTCCTGATCTACTGTTTTTAAATTATCCTCTTTCCCTTTTGCATTTACTTTAAATTTTTCAAAAGAAGCTATTGCATCGTCAAATCGATTTGCAAATTGATAGGCTCTACCTAGTAAAAAATCAGCATTAGGATTATGCTTTTCATTACGAACTACAATTTCTAAATAAGGTACAGCTTTCGATTTATTTGTATTGGTATTTAAATAACAAACCGCAGTATTATAGTTTACCGTTTCGTTTTTAGGTTCGAGTTTTACTAGCTGCAAATACTCTTCTAAGGCATCTTCGTAATTCTCAATTTTTAATTTCGATTCTGCATCTGCCATTAAAGCCTTAAACTCTGCCGTTTGCGAGAACGCTTGAGCAGTGATTGCACTAAAAAAAATCAATATTGTATTTTTAAAATTCATTATTATAGATTTTAATGTCTAATTTACTATTTTTTTAACAACGTTCAATAATAACTGCGTAGCCTTGTCCTACTCCAATGCACATTGTAACCAAAGCATATTTTTTATTATGCAACTGCAAATCAATAGCTGCTGAATTTAAAATACGAGCTCCGCTCATTCCTAAAGGATGTCCTAAAGCAATAGCCCCTCCATTAATGTTAATTCTATCGTCCCTGTCATCCAATCCCCAGGTGCGTGTACAAGCCAATGCCTGAGCGGCAAAAGCCTCGTTTAATTCTATTAAATCAATATCTTTAAAGGTTAAACCAGCACGTTTTAGGGCTTTATTGGCCGCCTCAATTGGACCAATCCCCATTATTCGTGGTTCTACTCCCGAAATTCCACATGATACAATTCGTGCCATTGGTTTTAAATTATTGCGTTTTATACCCTCTTCGCTAGCTAATAATAGTGCAGCTGCTCCATCATTTAAACCACTGGCATTACCTGCTGTAACAGTGCCATCTTTTTTAAACGAAGGTTTTAAATTTTGTAATCCTTCTAATGTGGTATTTGGTTTAGCAAACTCATCATGTGCAAAAACAATAGGATTACCTTTGCGTTGAGGAATTTCAATGGCTGCAATTTCTTTTTCAAATCGTTTATTGGCAACAGCCTTAGCTGCTTTTTGCTGACTCCATAAGGCGAAAGCGTCTTGCGACCCTTTATCAACCTTATACAATTCAGCAACATTTTCAGCAGTTTCGCCCATGGCATCTACTCCAAATAATTCCTTCATTTTAGGGTTAATAAAACGCCAACCAAAACTACTGTCAAATAATTGTTGGTCACGACCATAAGCAGAACTGGCTTTTCCCATAACTAATGGACCACGGGTCATATTTTCGACACCACTTGCAATCATTACATCCTCATCTCCAACTTGAATAGCACGAGCAGCATCAATAGTAGCACTCAGACCACTGGCGCACAACCTGTTTACAGTTTGTCCAGGTACCGAGACCGGTAAACCAGCCAGTAATAAAGCCATACGGGCAACATTGCGGTTATCTTCTCCTGCCTGATTGGCACAGCCCATAATAACATCGCCAACTTCAGCAAAATTAACCGTAGGATTTTTTTCAACTAATTTTTTTAATACAAAAGCGGCTAAATCATCCGTACGGACAGACGCGAGAGTTCCTCCAAAATTGCCAATGGCGGTCCGAACCCCATTTATAATATATGCTTGTTTCATGTATAATAAGCTTAAAAATACTGGCTTAAAACTAACAATAAAATAATTTATATCGAATTTAATTTAGTAATTTTAATTGCCAGAAAATACAGTTTATGAAGATTCTACCCTTTTTATTAGCCCTACCCTTTTTTGCCTTTAGTTGCAATACCAAGATCAGTGAAGAGGACAATATACCAACAAGCAAAACAGAATTATTAACTTCGTTATCAGAAATAGAAGATACCATAAAACAAGAAACTGAAGTAAAAACGGAAATAGTTTCAAGTGAAATTTCATTAGCCACTAAACCTCTATTAATTGCACGTGGAAGCGAACCCGGTTGGTATGCCGAATTTTTTAAAGACCGTTTGCGTTTATTACTAGATTATGGCAAAGACAGCGTTTTTGTAGAAGCAAATTTTTCAGATGTTGTAAAGGCAAAAAGTTTCAAATCTTCTTATACAAAAGCCACCGCCGGAAAAGGCAAAACAAAGGTGATTGCCTTGGCTATTGTGATCGACATAAAATCTTGTACCGAAGAAGCCAGTGGTGATAAACGCGAACGTACCATTACTTTGAAATACAATGGCAAAACCTACAGAGGTTGTGCTACCGCTAAATAAAATTGATTAAACACATTTTTCATATTGGATTATTATTTTTCTGCTCAATTTGTTTTGCACAAAAACCAAATTTTCCGTTAGAAAATAAACCTTTTTTTGCGAAGCCTTTACCCCTACTTTTTGTGAATAAAACAAACTTTGCCGCACCAGTTTATGCTTCTGCAAAAATAAACCCACAAACCAAACTGCCTGCCTTTTGCCAAATGGAAGTTAATTTACATAAACGTTTTAATGTTTGGATGGTGTTTAGGGCAGGGAATGATGAGGATTATAAAAAATTAATTCGCCAAAATAATCCTTAACTACAATTTAATTCAAATAACATAATACCTTTTTTACTTTGCTTAGCGTAAACCAAATCGCTTGCGCTTTTATAGTTTAATTCCAATTACACAAACATCGTCTACTTGTTCCAGCCCACCCTTCCACTCGTTAAACTTCCGCTCCAATATTTCTGCCTGCTCATTCATTGGCAAATTTTGTGCGGTTAAAATCATCTCTTCAAATTTTTTATACTTTAATTTTTTACCATTCGCTCCTCCAAATTGATCGGGGTAACCATCCGAAAATAAATACAAAATATCATCCGTTTGATAATGCAATTCATTTAATGTAAATGAATTACTTTTCTCACCTTTGCCCACAGGCATTTTATCAGAGGCAAGAAGAATTACTTCTCCTTTTCTTACCAAAATAGGTTTTGTATTGGCAGCGGCGTATGAAAATGTTTTGTTAGCTTTATTAAAACACACAAGTGTTCCATCAAATCCATCGCTCTGGCCCTCTTTGCTTATATGTAAAATTAATTCTTGTCTTACATAATTAAATATTTCATTCGGCTTAACAATGTTCTTTTCATTTACCGCTTCGTTTATAAAGTTTAAATTTAATAAACTCATAAAGGCACCGGGAACGCCATGCCCTGTACTATCGCAAACTGCCAAGTAAAATAGTTCTCCTTTTTTATCCGACCAATAAAAATCACCGCTCACAATGTCTTTGGGTTTAAATAAAATAAAAAATTCTTCTGTAAGTTCTCTTATATCTGTATGCGTAGGTAATAGTGCCACCTGAATTTTACTCGCATAATTTATACTGTCCGTAATTTCCTTGTTTTTTTCTTCTATTTGTAAAAAGGCTTCTTTCAACTCCGAAGTGCGTTGTTCAACTTTATTTTCGAGAATAATTTTCTCCTTCTTTAGTTTTTTTTCGCGTGATTTTATAAAAAAGAAAACTAAAATAACTACAACAATTATACATAGGGAATAAAACCATAAGGTATTCCAAAATGGAGGTTTAATTATAAAAACAAAATTCTGCGAAGTATCATTCCACAATCCATCGTTATTACAACTTTTAACCATAAATGTGTATGTGCCAGGTGGAATACTTGAATAATCTGCCTCGGTTTTATTAGTTGGCGGCGACCAATCTTTATCTAAACCTTCTAACTTGTATTGGTATAATACTTTTGTTGGCGCAACAAAATTAATACCAACAAAACTAAATGTAAGGTGATTTTTTTTGTAAGGAAGTACTAAATCAATAGGCAAATTATTTTCATCAATACCCTTGCTATACATGCTCCAATCTGGAGTTTCGAAAAATAACTTGACATTTAAAATATGTGTTTTTGTGGGATTAGTGTTTGTCTTATATGATTCTGGATTAAAACAAAATAAGCCCCTATCAGTAGCTGCCCAAATACTACCATTGCTATCTTTACTAAGCAACCTTGTATATAGCCCTAAAATTCCATGTTCTTTACCTAATATTTTAAAACTTTCCTTCCATGTTTTAGAATTATTAATTGAAAAAAGTAGCATTCCTCTAGAGCTACCTAAATATATCATTTGGTTTTGAATGATTATGGAATTTACGTCTTCTACAGCTGTATTCTCTTTAACTGTCAAAGAATCTAGAAATCTGAATGTATTATCTTTTAAAAATTCAAATTGAAACAAACCTCTGTTGCTTATTGCTACCCAATAATAACCATTTGCATCTTGACCTATTGCCGTCGCTCCTTCTTTAAAAAATCCGTTTTTATTATTAAAATAAGTTACCTTGTTGTCTTTAAACAAACATATCCCAATCATATCATTTAACAGCCATAAATTTTGCTTATTATCCCTAAATAACTGACTCACTCTTGCAAAACCGTTAAGACTTTTTGTTTCAAAAATTTCTTTTTTACCAGATGATAGCCTCATTAAACCTCTATCATCCGTGCCAAAAAAAATGTCACCTGCTTTATTTATGTCAATATCAAAACCTGCTAGACTATCCACTTCCATTATTTTGTCGTTAATAATTTTATAACCTTTTCCTAAATAACCCAAACACCAAATTTCTTTACCGTTGGGGTGAGCAAATAGTTTTACTATTTGAAATAACTTTTTTCCATTACATTCTGTTATGTTTTTTAGTTGGCCAGTTAAAGGGTTATAGGATGAAACAGACATATCTGTGGCAATCCATACTTTTTTATCAGTTCCTTCTGCAACACTTAAAATATTATTACTCGGTAAGCCTGCTTTTTCGGTAATTCTCGTAAAACTTTCGTTAGAATATTTAAATAATCCATTACCCCAGCTACTAAACCAAATATTATCACTTATATCAATATTAACGCCCCAAAAAGTATTATAGGTTAAGCCTTCCTTTGTAGAAAAATTGATAAAATTTTTACCATCGTATTTATAAATTCCCCTTTCCCAGGTAGCTATCCAAACATTACCTTGTTTATCTTTTGTCATTCCCAAAGTACCACTCCCTAAATCAATATTACCAGTAGAAACACCTTTTTTATACGTTCTTATAGGTTGAAGCCATCCATTAAACCACTCCACATCATCTGGCAACTCCACCATCTGATAAGCGGCGGTTGTCATGTCGTTATATCTAACAAGTGAATCGTTTTTTATATAGAAGCAACCGTGTTCGCATCCTGCAATAATTTCACCTTTTTTATTTTTCCAAACATCTCTAAACATAATTTGCTCTACCTTTAAATTTGGCTTATAAACCTTAATTAATGGGTTTTTAAGGTTAGTTGGGTCGATATGTACAACACTGTTATTTTCTGAAAGCCACAAAGTTCCATCTTCAAACTTTGTTATAGATCGTATTCCCCATTGAGGAAATTTAAACGCACTATCAAATCGAATGATTTTATTGTTTTTTAGTAATGCAAGACCTTTTCCGGTTCCAAACCAAATGCCTCCGTTATTATCCTCGCAAACAGAGAATACTAAGGAAGTAGGCAAACCCTCTTTTTTACTGTACGTTTTAAAATTAACACCATCAAATCGACTGATGCCCTTTGGTGTGCAAATCCATATAAAGCCATTACTAGATTGGTAAGTTTTAAAGACATTATTGTCAAGCAGTCCGTCTTCAGTACTATATCGGGTAAAGTTATATTCTTTACCAGCTTGTACTATTTTTTGAGATTTACTTGTGCTACAAAAGATAAATAATGCAGCGAACAATAAAACTATCCTATTTATCATAGCAATTTCTTTGAGGTAAATATAATTTATATTCTTAATAACAGTATGCCCAATAAGATTTGATCTAAAAAACCGTTGAGTTTTATTTCATTGTTAGAATTAATTGAGAAAATTCACTTTGACAATTTTATAATTACATAATAAATATTTACTTTAGAAGTCTGTAAATTTTATTCACTAATCAATAAAACACACTATGGCATTTGACATTGAAATGATTAAACAGGTTTACGCAAACATGCCTGCTCGTATTGAAGCAGCCCGTAAATCTTTAGGTCGCCCCTTAACTTTAGCAGAAAAAGTATTGTACTCGCACTTAGATGCGCATACTGAGTTAAAGGATTATCCTCGTGGTTCTTCTTATGTAGATTTTAATCCTGACCGTGTTGCCATGCAAGATGCAACCGCTCAAATGGCCTTGTTACAATTTATGCAGGCGGGTCGCCCTAAAGTGGCTGTGCCAAGCACTGTGCATTGTGACCACTTAATTACTGCTAAAGTTGGTGCTAAAGACGATTTACAAGTTGCGAATACTGAAAGTAAAGAAGTGTATGACTTCCTAGCCTCTGTTTCAAATAAATATGGTATTGGATTTTGGAAACCGGGTGCTGGTATTATTCACCAAGTGGTTTTAGAAAACTATGCTTTCCCTGGCGGAATGATGATTGGAACAGATTCTCATACTGTTAACGCAGGTGGCTTAGGCATGATTGCAATTGGTGTTGGTGGAGCGGATGCCTGTGACGTAATGGCGGGTTTACCTTGGGAACTAAAAATGCCTAAATTAATTGGCGTAAAATTAACCGGTAAATTAAGTGGATGGGCTAGTGCGAAAGATGTTATTTTAAAAGTTGCAGGAATCTTAACCGTAAAAGGTGGTACCGATAAAGTAATCGAATATTTTGGCGAAGGCGCTATCAGCTTGTCTTGTACTGGTAAAGGTACTATTTGTAATATGGGTGCCGAAGTGGGCGCTACAACTTCAACTTTTGGTTATGATGATAGCATGAGCCGTTACTTAAAAGCAACCGGTCGTGCAGATGTAGCTGCTTTAGCTGATACTATTAAAGAACATTTAACAGGTGATGCCGAAGTTTACGCTAACCCTTCAAAATATTTTGATGAAGTCATTGAAATTAACTTATCTGAATTAGAACCACATGTTAACGGCCCTTTTACTCCCGATTTAGCTACTCCAATATCAAAATTAAAAGAAGCAGCTATTGCAAATGGCTGGCCTTTAAAAATTGAAGCAGGTTTAATTGGTTCTTGTACCAACTCTTCATACGAAGATATTTCGCGTGCAGTGTCTTTAGCAAAACAAGTTTCTGCAAAAGGTTTAAAATCAAAAGCAGAATTTATGATTAACCCGGGTTCTGAGCAAATTCGTTACACCATTGAGCGTGATGGTTTCTTAGATGTATTTAATCAAGTGGGTGCTACTGTGTTTACTAATGCATGCGGACCATGTATTGGTATGTGGGACAGAGTTGGTGCAGAGAAAAAAGAAAAAAATACGATTATCCATTCGTTTAACCGAAATTTTGCCAAACGTGCCGATGGAAATCCAAATACCTATGCGTTTGTTGCCTCTCCTGAATTAGTAGCGGCTATGGCTATTGCAGGTGACTTAACATTTAATCCTTTAACCGATACATTAACTAATGAAAAAGGCGAACAAGTAAAATTAGACGAACCAACCGGTTACGAATTACCTCCAAAAGGCTTTGATGTTAAAGATGCGGGCTTTCAAGCGCCAGCAGAGGATGGCAGTAAAGTTCAAGTATTGGTAGAGCCAACTAGTAAACGTTTACAATTATTAGACCCTTTTGCAGCATGGAATGGCGTTGACTTTAAAGGTTTAAAACTACTAATTAAAGCAAAAGGTAAGTGTACAACGGATCATATCTCTATGGCTGGTCCATGGTTAAAATTCCGTGGTCACTTAGATAACATTTCCAACAACATGTTAATTGGTGCAGTAAATGCATTCAACGATAAAACAGATTCAGTTAAAAACCAATTAACCGGTGCATACGAAGGAGTTCCTGTAGTTCAACGTCAATACAAAGCTCAAAACATTGGGTCGATTGTAGTGGGTGATGAAAACTATGGTGAAGGTTCATCACGCGAACACGCAGCGATGGAGCCTCGTCATTTAGGTGTAAAAGTGGTGTTAGTAAAATCATTTGCACGTATCCACGAAACTAATTTAAAGAAACAAGGTATGTTAGGTATTACCTTTGCTAACACTGCCGATTACGATAAAATTAAAGAAGACGATACCATTGATGTATTGGGCTTAACAAGCTTTACACCGGGTGTGCAATTAACCATTGCATTAACACACGCTGATGGAAGTAAAGAAGAATTTAAAGTAAACCACAGCTACAACGCTCAACAAATTGAGTGGTTTAAAGCCGGTGGTGCTTTAAATATTATTAGAGCCAGCGTGAAGGCTTAAACTTTGTTTCACCCTGAGCGAAGTCGAAGGGAAACTATTTTTTAAAATCCTCTTCATTTAATGAGAGGATTTTTTTATTTTTAAGTAATGATAAAAATTACAGAATTATCTGAAACAAGATTTAAAACTGTTAGGGAAAAAGATTCTTCTGGAAAAAGAATTCCAAAACAGGTCGCCTATAATGCATACAGAGAAGTTAAGGTTATAGCTGGAGGAAAAAGATTTGCGCATTTTTTTGTAGACGGGATTGTATATTACGTGATATACTATTTTGCGGAATATTTATGGATTTTAATGTCAGAATCTTCTCATGATCCAATAGGCACTATTGTTACTGGTTTTTTAATTAGTGTAATTTTTTTGTTCGCATTTCCTATTTATTATATTCTTTTCGAACACTATTTACAACGAACACCCGGTAAGTATTTGACTAAATCTATGGTAATTGATATTTATGGTAATAAACCTGATATAGGAACTAATATTTTACGTAACATTATTCGTCTAGTTCCTTTTGAGGGATTATCATGTGCTTTTAATGACAGGGGTTGGCACGATAAATGGTCTGAAACCTTTGTAGTAAGTGAAGAAGAATATTTGAAAATTAAAGAATTACAAGTTAAAGCAAACAGTGTGGCAATAGGAGGTGAGATAGAAAATTCATATAAAAAACCAAATAAAAATATTAGAGCGTTGTTTTTATACGTTATACTTCCAATCTCAATAATACTATATATTGGAATTGTATATAGAGGTTGTACTAAAGGTAAAGAGATTTTAAATAATCAAGAAGCTATTAAAAAACTAAAAGAGCAGCAAAAAAATCAATAACAATGAAAAAAACAGTCAACTATATTTTCATTTTCCTAATCCTTTTCAGCCTTATCGCCTCCTCTTGCAATACCCGAAAAGATTGTGGCGGAAGAAGAAAAAAGAAAATAAAAACTCAAATGGGTGGTTATTTATAGATTTTGTATTTAAATATTACTAGTTAATTTAAAATGAGGTTACTTATCTTTTTTATATGTGTACTTTTTCTGTCATTAAATTTACTTGCAGTTAAGTTTAATGTCGATTCCTTAAAAAAGCTTTTAGATTCGGAAAAAAATCCAGAAAAAAGAATTGAGTTAATGAATCTTATAGGAGAATACGGAGGAATAGAACGGACGACCTATTGGGACTCTATAATAGCCAATTCAAAAAACATTAATTATTATTACGGGGTAACCTATTCCTCATTCATGCAATCTATAGTATACACCAAAAAAGGCAAATACGATAATGCTGTAGATTTTGCAGAGCAAGCTCTTAACTACGCCAAAAAATATAAAGATACTGTTTGGATGGGATATGCCATAGAACATTTAGGCAGCCTAAATTCTTACATAAACGAAAAACAAACTGCTCTAAATTATTATAATGATGCTCTCAAACTTTACGAGGCAAAAAAACTCTCTTGGAGAAAAGGTTTTGTTACCATAAGGCTTGGTGAAATATACGAATCAGACGGAAACACCACCGAAAGCATGAAATTATATCAAAATTCTTTAAATTTTTTCCTTAAAAATAAAGACACTTCAGGTATTTCGAATGCTTACAATAAAATCGGAAAATTGTTTAGAAACATAAACAATCTTGATTCTGCGCATTATTATCTAAAAAAAGCAATAGACAGCAGAAATAAATATAAAGATGAATATTATCTCTGTTCAATTTTAAATGACTTAGCTTTTGTTAATTTAGACCTTGGTAAAAAAGAGCTTGCTTATAAATATATTTTAGACTCTCAAAAGGAGGCAGAACGGATAGGAGAGAAAGGAAGAGATTTTCGAGATATCAATTTCTTTTTATATAGGTATCATAAATCAAAAAAAAAATTCGAATTATCTTTGCGATATAAGGAGGTAGCTGACAGTCTTGATAAAGTTCTTACTAATTCAAGCAATGACAAGGCTATTTTAAGACAACAATCAAAATACATTTATGACAAACAAAAAGAATTAGATGAAATTCAGAATTCAAAATTAATTGCGATTGAAAGAGAAGAAAAAGAGAAACAACAATTAATTATTTATGCAGCATGTGCCGGCTTATTATTACTTATCATTTTTGCAGCTTTCATGATAAATCGTTTTAAAGTTATAAGCAAGCAAAAAAAATTAATTGAAAAACAAAAACACTTTGTGGACGAAAAACAAAAAGAAATTTTAGATTCAATAAATTACGCAAGTCGAATTCAAAAAGCTTTGTTACCTAGAGAAAAATACATTACAAGAAATTTGAATAAATTTACAAAAAATTAATTTTTTCCGTTAGTACCTTCAATAAACTAAACAATTTTACCTTTTGCTAGTAAACAAATAAATGCAGACCTTTGCAACCTATTCTATGAAGAAAAAAGTTGAAATTTTAGCCCCTGCAAAAAACCTAGTACAAGGCATGGCCGCCATTAATGCCGGAGCCGATGCCGTTTACATAGGTGCGCCACAATTTGGAGCCCGTTCTAATGCTACCAACTCGGTAGAAGACATTGCAGAGTTAGTAGAATATGCCCACTTATTTAAAGCCCAAGTATTTGTAGTGGTTAATACTATTTTGTATGACCATGAATTGGAAGATTGCAAAAATTTAATTCACCAATTATATAAAATTGGCGTGGATGCCTTAATTGTGCAAGACATGGCTGTTCTAGAAATGGATTTGCCACCTATTGTTATACACGCCAGTACACAAGCGAATAACCGCGATTCTAAACACATTAAATTTTTGGCAGATGCCGGTATGAAACGTGTGGTGTTGGCTCGCGAATTAAACCTAGACCAAATTAAAGAAATACATGAGGCAACAGATGTAGAGCTCGAATTTTTTGTTTCGGGGGCTTTGTGCGTATCGTTTAGTGGCAATTGCTACATGAGCATTGCTAATGGCGAACGCAGTGCTAATCGTGGCTCTTGTGCTCAAAACTGCCGCTTACCTTATAACCTAATTGATGGAAATGGTAAAACTCTAATAGCCAACAGTCATCTATTATCTATTAAAGATTTAGACTTGAGTGACCAGTTACCAAATTTAATTGAAGCAGGTGTTACTTCATTTAAAATTGAAGGTCGCTTAAAAGATATGGTGTACGTAAAAAACAATGTGTCCTATTTACGTAAAAAATTAGATGCCTTTTTAGAAAATAATAACACCTATCAAAAAGCATCGTCGGGTCGTACCTTCTTTAATTTTGAAGCAGAAATGGACAGAAGCTTTAACAGAGGCTACACCGATTATTTTGTAAACAAACGAAAAGAAAAAATTGGTTCGTGGGAAAGTCCAAAATCACAAGGACAATTAATTGGAAAAATAATTGAAACAAAAGCTAACGGCTATGTGATAGAAAATTACGAGAAATTAAATAATGGCGATGGGCTTTATTTTTTAAATGAAAATAACGAACCGGATGGCATGCAAATTAATATTATCATCAATGATATTGTGGTACCTAACAATTTTAAAACCATAGCACCAGGAACCGTTATTTATCGTAATTCTGATGCTGAGTTTAATAGATTGGTAGAACGCAATGACAGTGCGATTCGCAAAATTGGAGTAAATCTAACTTTTTCAGAAACTAAAACAGGCTTTGAATTAAAAGCCATTGACGAAGATGGGCATCAAAGTGTGGCATCTGTTAAAACAGAAAAAGAAGTAGCAAAAAACGAAGAGTCAACAACACCTAACATAAAGAAAAATTTATCAAAAGCTGGCAATACGCCTTTTATTATAGATAATATCGAAGTTCAGTTTTCACAAAATTGGTTTTTACCCATTTCTAAAATTAATGAAATTAGAAGAACAGTGCTGGAACAGTTAATTGAAGTGAGGGTAAAAGAATATCACCGCGAGCAATCTCAAATCACTAAAACAAATCACCCTTATCCTGTTTCGCAATTAGATTTTACCTATAATGTGGCGAACCACATGGCAAGAGCGTTTTACAAAAGACATGGAGTAACCGACATTGAAAAAGCATTTGAATTGCAATGGGACCCAGGTAAATCGCGCGTAATGGTTACAAAATACTGTGTAAAATATGAATTAGGCAAGTGTGCCCGTTTTCAAAGAGATACCATGGGCGAAAAAGTAACCGAACCTTTAACGCTAACACATGGCGAAAATGCTTACAAATTAAAGTTTAACTGCAAACCCTGCGAAATGGAAATTTGGGAAAAAGATGCAGAACTAACGTTTGAAGAAGAAGACTAATTTAAAATAGTCGAAAAGTTTTTATACTTTCATTTTATAAAATTACTCTTATGAAAAAACACTTATTTGTTTTTATGGTTATCAAAAGTTTATTAATAAACGCACAAGAAAAAGACGACTACCTTTGGTTGGAGGAGGTTGATGGAAAAAAAGCAATTGAATGGGTAACTCAGCAAAATAAACAAACTATTGATAAACTTAGTCAAGAAAAAATTTATCAGTCTATTTATGATAAAAGTTTAGAAATATATAATTCTACCGAAAGATTGGCTTTTCCTACAATTTATGGAAATTACATTTATAATTTTTGGCAAGACAAAGACCACCCAAGAGGAATATGGCGTAGAACAAGTAATCAAAACTATTTAGACGGAAACCCAACTTGGGAAATTGTTTTAGACATAGACGCTTTATCTAAAAAAGATAATATTAAATGGGTGTTTAAAGGGGCAAATGGTCTTTATCCTAACTACGATCGATTTTTAGTCAATCTTTCCAATGGCGGTGGAGATGCTGTTACCGTAAAAGAATTTGATGCTGTTAAAAAGGAATTTATTGAAAATGGATTCATAATGCCAGAAGCAAAAGGAGGTATAAGTTATCTTGATGAAAACACTGTTATTGTGTCAACGGACTTTGGAAAAGGCACTATGACGACCTCTGGTTATGCGCGCCAAGTTAAACTTTGGAAACGTGGTACAACTTTAAAAGAGGCAAAACTAGTTTTTGAAGGTGAAGAAAAAGATGTTGCCGTTTCTGGATATAAAATGAGAGATGGAGAAAAGAGTTATTTGTTTTTTAATAGGGGAATTAGTTTTTATACCTCTAACACCTTTGTATTTATTAATGAAAAGCCTTTAAAATTAGGTATTCCCGAAGATCACCGAATTTCAGATTTAAAAAATAATCAATTAATTGTTGAGTTAAAATCGGACTGGACAATAAACAATTCAAAATACAAACAAGGTTCTATTATTAGTTTAAATTTTACTTCTTTATTAAATAATAAATTAGAAGCAGAGTTAGTTTACGAACCCGATGAGTTCTCAAGCGTTTCAGCCGTTGCTTCAACAAAAAGCAAACTTCTTATTTCTATTCTTACCAATGTAAAAAATGAATTATACATTTATTCAAATGAAAACAATAAATGGAACAAAACAAAAGTAAATGCACCTGACTTTGGAACTATTGATTTGA
Organism: Bacteroidota bacterium; assembly: GCA_033763945.1. Classification (GTDB taxonomy): domain Bacteria; phylum Bacteroidota; class Bacteroidia; order B-17B0; family Aurantibacillaceae; genus Aurantibacillus. The sequence continues at coordinate 189,155 of JANRJN010000010.1, forward strand.
ATGCCACTAGTGAGTTATCTGATAACTATTTTTTTAGCTTTCAAAATTTTTTAACCCCTTCCTCACTTTTTATTGGAGATGCAGGTGCCAACACGATAAAATCTTTAAAATCATTGCCTGCTTTTTTTGATGCAAGTAAATTTAGTGTCAATCAATATAAGGCAAAATCCAACGATGGCACAATGATTCCTTATTTTGTTATTTCTTCTAAAAACATGGAACACAATAGCAAAAATCCGACGTTACTTTACGCTTACGGTGGATTTGAAGTCTCTATGGAACCATTCTATTCAGGAGCAATGGGAAAAGGCTGGCTAGAAAACGGTGGTGTATATGTGTTAGCGAATATTCGTGGAGGTGGTGAATTTGGCCCTAAATGGCATCAAGCAGGCTTAAAAGAAAAACGTCAAAATGTATATAATGACTTTCATGCGATTGCTGAAGATTTAATTAATAAAAAAATAACATCCAATAAAAATCTTGGGATAATGGGTGGAAGTAATGGAGGATTACTAATGGGTGTATCATTTACACAGCGTCCAGATTTATACAATGCGGTATGTTGCCAAGTTCCTTTGTTGGACATGAAACGATTTAATAAGCTTTTGGCCGGTGCTAGTTGGATGGGTGAATATGGAGACCCCGATAAACCAGAAGAATGGGAGTACATAAAAAAATACTCTCCTTATCATAATTTGAAAAAGGATGCAAACTATCCTGAAGTTTTTTTCACAACATCTACACGCGATGACCGAGTTCACCCAGGTCATGCCAGAAAAATGGTTGCTAAAATGCAAGATATGGGATATAAAGTTTATTATTATGAAAATACGGAAGGTGGTCATGCAGGTTCTTCAACCAATGAACAACGTGCAAAAACTACTGCTTTACAGTACGCTTATTTATTTATGAAACTTAAAAATAAATAAATTCTTCAACATGCCTATCAAAGTTAAATCCTATATCAGTCACTTTAATTTTAAAATACTAATTCTATTACCCTTACTCGTTTTTTATTCTTTATCTAAAGGATTTGGCCAGGTTGCGATTACGGATTCCATTCCAAAATCTTATGAATTAAAACAACCACAAAATAAAATTTGGGATTCAGTTTATACTAAATGGATGACAACAGAATATCCTAAAATTTTAAAACAAAATAAACTAAAAATGAACTGCAACGGCTGCTCTAGTATTGCTATGAATGCCATTTTTGTAATTGATAATTCTGGCAAATTACAAAACTATACAATGGTTAAAAGCAAAGCATGCGGTAATGAATTTTCGAAAAAGTTTGAATTACAATTCGTTTCTTGGTTTCAAAAACAAATCTACCCAAAAGAATTATTCAATTTAAAATTTGAAGTTCATTTAGGCACAGGGCTTAAATGTTAATGCACCCCGCTCGCAGCTAAATAACGCTCTGCATCCAAAGCCCCCATACAACCACTTCCTGCGGCAGTTACGGCTTGTCGGTATGTTTTATCGGTACAATCTCCAACAGCAAAAACACCTTCTATGTTTGTTTTGGTAGACCCTGGAATTACTTGTAAATAACCCAAGTCATCCATATCCAATTGACCTTTAAAAATATCCGTATTTGGTTTATGACCAATAGCAACAAAGAACCCTGTTACACTTAATGTTCTTAGCTCGTTCGTTAAACTATTTTTCACAACAACACCTTCTACAGTATCTTTACCAAGTATATCTGCCGTTTCCGAATTCCAAAGTATTTCAATATTAGGTGTATTTTTCACACGATTCTGCATAGCTTTACTAGCGCGCATTTCGCCTCTACGTACAATCATGTACACTTTTTTACATAATTTACTCAAATAGGTCGCTTCTTCGGCTGCCGTATCCCCTGCTCCAACTATTGCCACTTCTTGTCCTTTAAAAAAGAAACCGTCACATACAGCACAAGCACTAACACCACCGGCATTCATACGTAAACGTGTTTCGTTTTCTAAACCAATCCATTTTGCGCTTGCTCCAGTACTGATAATGACTGTGTCTGCTGTTAATTCTATAGTGTCGTCTATCCACACGCGTTTCGGACTTGATTTTAAATCTGCTTTTGTTACCATGCCAAATCGCACTTCCGTTCCAAAACGCTCTGCTTGAGCCTTCAAATCTTCCATCAATTCAGGGCCAGTAATCCCCTTTGGATAACCCGGAAAATTATCTACTTCGGTAGTTTCAGTTAATTGACCTCCAGGAGTTAATCCGGTATATAAAATAGGTTTTAAATCTGCGCGAGCAGCGTAAATAGCAGCAGTATATCCTGCAGGACCAGAACCAATAATTAAACAGGTAATATGTTGTGATGTAGTTGACATAATAGATTTTATTTAGACTGCAAAGGTAACGCTTACAATTAATTTTTGTTCCAAAATAAAGGCAATTTTTACACAATTTATCATTTGTTTTTGCAAGTACAATAAAATTTAAAACCAGAAGTTAGAGTTAAGTAGTTTCCAAAATTTTATCATCTCAGTAGCCTCAAAAACTCAATTTACCCTGTGTTAAAAAATAGTATCTTTACACGTTTTTAAAAATTATGATTTCAGTTTCTAATGTGAGTTTGCAGTATGGCAAACGTGTTTTGTTTGATGAAGTAAATGTAAAATTTACCCCAGGTAACTGCTATGGTTTAATTGGTGCCAATGGTGCTGGTAAATCAACGTTTATGAAAATATTAAGCGGAGAGATTGAGCCTACCAAAGGTCAGGTAAGTATTTTGCCTGGTATGCGTATGAGTGTGTTAAAACAAAATCACTTTGAGTTTGATGATTTTACTGTATTAGATACTGTAATGATGGGTAATAAACGCCTTCATGCCTTAATAAAAGAAAAGGATGCTATTTATGCTAAACCTGATTTTAGCGAAGCGGATGGTATTAAAGCTGCTGAATTAGAAGCTGAATTTGGAGAAATGAATGGCTGGAACGCAGAAAGTGATGCGGCTAATTTATTAACAAACGTTGGTATCGGAGTCGATGCGCATTATAAAATTATGCGCGACATGACAGGAAAAGATAAAGTGAAAATATTGTTAACCCAAGCTATTTTCGGAAATCCTGATATTCTTCTTCTAGACGAGCCTACCAATGATTTGGACGTGGAAACTATTAGTTGGTTAGAAAATTTTTTAGCTGATTTTGAAAATACGGTTGTGGTAATTAGCCACGATCGTCACTTTTTAGATGCTGTTTGTACGCATACGTGCGATATTGATTATGGCAAATTAAAAACCTACACCGGCAACTACAGCTTCTGGTATCAAATGAGCCAATTAGCTTTAAAACAACGATCTGATCAAAATAAAAAAATTGAAGATAAACGATTAGAATTACAAGAATTTGTTCGCAGATTTAGCGCCAACGCCAGTAAATCGAGCCAGGCAACATCTCGTAAAAAATTATTAGATAAATTGGTAGTTGACGAAATTCCGCCAAGCACCCGCAAATATCCGGGTATTATTTTTAAACAAGAACGCGAAGCCGGTGACCAATTATTGCTGATTGAAAATTTAAGCAAATCAAATGCCGATGGAGTTTTGTTTAAAAACGTAAATATTAATGTGGTAAAGGGAGATAAGATTGCCTTTGTTGCCAAAAATCACTTAGCTATAACAGCTTTGTTTGACATTATTAACGAAGAAGATAAAGCAGATACAGGTACTTACAAATTTGGTACTACTATTCATAAAGCCTATTTACCTAACGATAACGCCAAATACTTTACGGGCGATATGAATCTAATGGACTGGTTGCGCCAATACTCGGTTAATAAAGACGAGAGTTACGTACGCGGTTTTTTAGGTAAAATGTTGTTTTCGGGTGAAGAAGTTTTAAAAAAATGTTCTGTGCTTTCGGGTGGAGAAAAAGTGCGTTGTATGACAAGTAGAATGATGCAATTAAATCCTAACTTTTTAATTTTAGATGAACCTACCAATCATTTAGACTTAGAAAGTATTATCGCTTATAACGATGCCTTGAAAGATTTTACAGGAACAGTTCTACTAACAAGTCATGACCATGAATTGATGCAAACGGTTGCCAACCGTATTATTGAATTGACACCTAACGGAATTATCGATAAAAAAATGACGTATGATGAGTTTTTAGAAAACGAAAACGTAAAACAGGAACGCATTAAACTCTATAAAAAATAATTGTAAAAAACTGTCGCCGACTGTATTCAAGCGTACAAAAAAATAAATATGGCAAAAAAACCTTTAATACTTGTTACCAACGACGATGGCATCTATTCGCCAGGCATAAGTTATTTGGTGAAAATCGCATCACAATTTGGTAAAGTTGTTGTTGTAGCACCAGATAAACCACAAAGTGGCATGGGACATGCCATCACTATAAATGCAACGTTGCGTTTACAAAAAACAAAATATCATGAAATTGATACGGAATACGCTTGCAGCGGCACTCCTGTTGATTGTGTAAAAATGGCGGTTAACCACGTTTTAAAACAAAAACCCGATTTGGTTTTAAGCGGTATCAATCATGGCAGTAATAGTTCTATAAATGTAATATATAGTGGCACCATGAGTGCTGCCATTGAAGGGGCTTTAGAAGGAGCTACCAGTATTGGTTTTAGTTTGTGTGATTATTCTGATGAAGCCAATTTTTCCCATGCTTCAAAACATATAAAACATATTATAAAATACTGTTTAAAAAACAAGTTAGCCCCTGGTGTTTGCTTAAACGTAAACATTCCAAAATTAAATGCGAAAGATATTAAAGGGGTAAAAGTAGTAAGACAAGCTAAGGCGAATTGGGTTGAGAAATTTGACGAACGTAAAGATCCATACGGCAGAGATTACTTTTGGCTAACTGGCGAATTTAAAAATTTTGAACCAAAAGCAAATGATACCGATGAGTGGGCGCTTGCTAATGGCTATATTTCTATAGTGCCAATAATGGCGGATTTAACTGCTCATAATGAAATTAAAACACTAAAATCACTAGAATAATATGACTTGGCTTCAAAAATTAGATAAATTTTATATTGGACTTTTAATCGGTATTTTTTTTCCAATGGTAGTATTTACAGGATATTGGCTATTTACTGAACACCAAATTTCCTTTCCACGCCGTTATATAAAATATTTATTAAACGGACAATTGTTAAGTGGTGTTATAAAAATATGTGGAATAGGTAACCTTGCGTTGTTTTATTTTGGCTTAACAAAAAAAATAGACAAATTCACAAAAGGCATTATTGTGAGTGTAATCGTTTATGTGGCTTTGGTTGCTTACGTTACCTATTACTTAGAAGTTGATTTAGGATAATGCGGTATTACTTTATAGCCGGCGAGGCCAGTGGAGATTTGCATGCGAGTAATTGCATCAAAGAAATTATCCAATTAGATTCTTCAGCAACATTTGCTTTTACCGGTGGTGATTTAATGCAAAAGATAACTGGAGTGACACCCAGTATACACATTAAGCAAATGGCTTTTATGGGCTTTATTGATGTATTAAAAAACATTAACACCATTAAGAAGAATTTTAAAACTGTTAAACAAAGTATTTTAGATTTTAAGCCTGATGCTCTTGTTTTAGTGGATTACCCTGGTTTTAATTTACGCATGGCAAAATGGGCGCATGAACATACTATTAAAGTTTATTATTATGTTTCGCCAACCGTTTGGGCCTGGAAAGAAGGACGTGTAGAAACAATTCGTCAGTTTGTAAAAAAACTATTTGTAATTCTACCATTTGAAAAAGCATTTTATAAAAAACATAACATTGAAGTTGACTTTGTTGGTCATCCGCTAATTGATGCCATCGAACAACAAAAACCTTCATTTAGAACAAAGGAAAAATTTATTGTCGATAATAATTTAACACAACAAGCTATCATTGCTGTATTACCAGGCAGCAGAGCTCAAGAAATAAATTATATGTTAACAATAATGATGGGTGTTATGAGTAATTTTAATAACTATCAGTTTGTTGTGGCCGGCTCTACCAATTTACCACAACATATTTACGAACCCTTAAACCAAAAAGGCATAAAAATAGTTTACAATCAAACTTATGAGTTAATGTCTTATGCTGAAGCTGGCATTATTAAATCCGGTACATCAACTTTAGAAAGTGCCTTATTTAAGCTACCACAGGTAATATGTTATAAAGCTGGGGGCTTATCATTTAAAATAGGGAAAATGCTGGTGAATAAAGATATAAAACACATTGGCTTACCGAACATTATTATGGGAAAAGCTATAGTAAAAGAATTGGTACAAAACGATTTAACGACAGAAAATATTTGCGATGAATTAAGTAAATTACTAACAGACCCTGATTACAAAAACCAGATAATAGCAAATTATACAGAAATGGAAAAATCGCTTGGCGGAATTGGTGCCAGTAAACGTATAGCTGAAGGGATTGTAAAAGATTTAAAAAATTAGTTTTTAATTGTACATTGTTCTTTTAGAATTATTTTATTACATTTATTCTAATTATTAAATTATGAAAAAAATAATTCTATTCTCTTTATTAATTATTGCTGTACAACTTAAAAGTAAAGATGGTTTTGCCCCAATAAAAGCTGACGCTAACTCTGTAACTATAGAATATTTATTTTCGGGATTAACTAAAAAAGAAGTAATTATTAATGGGCAAAGCTATCAAAAATTAGGTGCTCAAAACTGTGTACCGGTTTTAACAAAAGGTTTTCCAGAGGTTTTGCGTTCTGGCATATCATTAGCCTTGCCAAACAATTCTGATGCCGTTATAGAAATTCTATCGAGTGAGTTTTATGAAATTCAAAATATAATGGTTACTCCATCAAAAGGTAGTTTAATGCGTAATGTCAATCCTGATGATGTGCCTTATACCTTTGCAAATATATACCAACAAGATAAATTTTATCCAGAAACAACCGTCGAACTAAATTCAATGTATATGCTTCGTCATCAAAAAGGTGCATCTTTAAGTGTATTTCCAATCCAATTTAATGCTGCATCAAAAACGCTTAAGGTATTTTCTAAAATTGTATTTAAAGTAACTTATGTAAATAAAAATAAAGAGAAACAGATTTTAAACACACCTTTGTTTACCTCCAATGAAGAGAAAGAAATTCTATCGAATCGTTTCATTAATTTACCCTCTCTCAATTCTAACCATAAAACTGCCTACACAACAATTAGTGAATTTGGAAGTATGTTAGTTATCTATCATCCCACATTTGCATCTAACATTCAGCCTTTAGTAGATTGGAAAAATCAAAAAGGTATTGCAACGGAAATGTTTTCGACTGTTATTACTGGTACAAATTATGTCTCTGTGAAAAATTTTATACAAAGTTATTATACCTCGCATCCCAATTTATTATATGTTTTACTTGTTGGCGATCATGAACAAATAAACGCTTATGATGCAGGAATGGCTGGTACAGAAACAAAATGGAGCGACTCCATGTATGGCTTTTTAAGTGGTAATGATTTTTACCCAGAAGTAATGGTAGGACGTTTTTCATCTGGAGATCCTTCTGAAATTAATGTTATGGTGAATAGAACCTTAGAATACGAAAAAAATCCTCTTGCCGGAAATTGGTACAGTAATGGTATTGGTATTGGTTCGGATGAAGGAGCTGGAATTGGTGATGACGGAGAAGCTGATTGGCAGCACATGCGAGGTATTGGCACAAAATTATTAGCAACAGGCAACTATAGTTTGTTCAACGAATTTTTTGACGGCTCACACGGAGGAAATGATGCAAGTGGAAACCCAAATCCAACAATGGTTTCAAATGCGGTAGACTCAGGAGCAAGTATTTTTATGTATTGTGGTCATGGGGATCAAAACTCATGTGTTACCAGTAATTATGATATTAACGATATTGCCGCAGGAGCAAATTATGGTAAATATCCATTTTCAATACAAGTTGCTTGTAATAATGGTACATTTATAGGCGGTACTTGTTTTTCAGAAGCATTTATTAGAGCAACAGGTTCAGGAACTTTAGGCCCTAAAGGTGCTATTGCCTCTTGTGGTTCTTCTATTTTAATGGCTTGGGCAGAGCCTATGCAGACCCAAGATGAAATCGGAGACATTATTTCTAATCAATACCCAACCAACGTAAAATTTACTTTAGGTGGTTTGTTTTATAATGCACAAATGAGTATGTTGGATAATTATCCCACAACCACAGGTCAAGAAGTTATGGAAACTTGGATTATGTTTGGTGACCCAAGTTGTATGTTAAGAACGGTTAACCCTAGCGCTATTGCAGCCACACATTCCAATTGTATTGATGCAACAGCTACGTCTTTTAGTTTTACATCAACATTTGCAAATAATACGTATGCTTGTATTTCACAAAATAATCAAATTATTGGATCTACTCTACTTACAAATAGTGTTACAAATATTGCTTTAACACAAACCTTCAGTACTAGTCAAAATTTAGTATTAACAATTACTGAATTTAACAAAATTCCTTATACCAATACACTTGCCATTTGTGTTACTGCCACTGTTACTGGAATTCCTAATCAAAATAATACTTTTCAATTTACAAATAACACCATTGTTGAAAAAGATTTAATTATCCATTACAATCGTTCTAATTTAGAGATGCTAACCTATCAATTATTTGATTTACAAGGAAGATTAATCTTACAACAATCAGAAGAGAATATTAAAAATGAAAAAAGAATAAATTTAGAGAATTTAAATACCGGGTTATACATTCTTTCAATAATTGATCAGAACAATTTAGTTTTAAAAACCAGTAAAATTATTAAACATTAACCTATCAATTAACTTTTATTTAACACTTAATAGTTTTAATAATTTTAAAATATATCTACTTTAGCACTAATTGGTGAAGGTTACATTTAAACATACTTTTTTTAGTACTTTAATTTTTTTGGGGATTATTTTCTCGTGCCTTCAGTCTACAATTAATTATTTTACAAAAAACACGAAACTAAATTCGATTGAGATATCGTGTGAAGACATTGACGATAATGAAGATGATTCAGAATCTAAAAAAATTGAATTAGAAGACGATTATTTTTTTGCAGATTTTTCATATTCTTTCAACCAATTATCAAACAGTAAACTGTTGCTTTTTTGCAAACAGCTTGACCAAAACACCCCCCCGGTAATTACCATAAATACACCTCCACCTAAAGTTTAGTGGCAATAATTAATTTATTTAAGAATTAAACCTTAATACCTTAATTATTATATTTCAAATGAATGATTTATAAAGATAATTCATTCAAGAGCATTTTTAATAAAATAACTAAATATTTATTCATGAATAAAAAAACAGAATCTTTAACAATTACTGGCAGACTAAAATTGTTTTTTACATTTTTTGATAGCCGATGGGAAGATTTAACAAAAGATAATTGGAAAACTACCGTTTACCGAGATTTTAGTGCAGGTTTGGTGGTAGCCATGACTGCGATACCAATGGCAATGGGGTTTGCAATAGCAATGGGACTTAGGCCCGAACAAGGAATTATTGCAGGAGCTCTGGCCTGTATTGTTGGTAGAACTTTTGGGGGCTCTAAATACCAAGTTTATGGTCCCACTGCTGCGTTTATACCTTTAATTGCAGCACTAATGGCAAAATATGGTTCAGAACATGGTGGTACAACCGAACAAGCACATGGTTTTTTAATCCTTGTATCTATAATCGCCGGAATAATATTGATGATAATGGGGCTTTTTGGCTTAGGTAAATTTGCGAAACTAGTGCCTAACTCTATTATCGTTGGCTTTACGCTAGGTATTGCGGTATCAATTGCACTTACTAATCTCGAAGACATTTTAGGGATTGAGAGTTTTAAAGATATGCTAGGGCAAGATGAAGAAGTTAAAGGAGGAATACTTCATAACATTTATCTTGCTTTTGGAAATTTAAATAAAATAAATATATGGTCTTTACTTATTGGTGTGTTAACCTTTATTTTAACTAAAGGATTGCTCCGTATTTCAATTTTTATACCAGCCCCATTAATAGCAATTGCAACTGCCACGCTTTTATCGGCCACACTTTTAAAAGATAAAGGCTTAATATTGGTTAAAGATTTATACGGCACTATACCTAACCATTTTTTCGTATTTACAACTCCATATTTGCCTAGCATAACAGCAAATGTAGTTTTAGACATTTTATATTTTGTTTTTGCAATAATTTTTGTGTCGGCAGTTGAAAGTGTTTTGTGCTCAACCATGGCCGATAAAATGGCTGAAAACAAAAAAACACTTTTTAATCCAGACAAAGAATTATGGGGTCAAGGCTTGGTTCAAATAATAGTTCCTTTAGTTAACGGGTTTCCTTGCACTGGTGCATTAGCACGCACGGCAACAAGTATTAAGGCTGGCGCAAAAACACCTTTAGCAGGCTATTTTAAAGGGTTTTTAAAACTTGGCATGGCCTATTATTTAGCACAGTATTTAGAACTTATACCTATGGCTTGTATAGGTGGTATTCTGGTTTGGGTGGCCAGCAACATGTTTAAAGTCAAAGAAATTAAAGAAACAAAAAAAGAAGGGAAATTTGAATTTGCCATGATGTTATACACAGCTTTTATGGTGCCTTTAACAGACTTTTTAACCGGAGTACTTTCTGCTTTAATTATATACTTTGTTATTAAAAAAATATTTCCTAGAGTAACAAGAACGAAAAAAAATACCGAACACGCTTAAAAAATTAGAAATTAAAAAATAAAAAAATATGAAAAGTTTAGAATCATCTTACCAATATTTAATTGAAGGAAACAAAATTTATTCTCAAAGTAAAAAATTCAGCGATCCTGAATATTTTAAAAAACTATCAATAGGACAAAAACCCGACTATTTATGGATAGGTTGCAGTGATAGTCGCGTGCCAGCAAATGAAGTAACAAATACAAATAGCGGAGAAATATTTGTGCATCGTAACATCGCCAATTTAGTGGTTCATACCGATGTAAATTTACTAAGCGTATTAGAATACGCCGTAAAAGTTTTAGAAGTAAAGCATGTAATTGTTTGTGGGCATTACGGCTGTGGAGGCATTTTAACATCAATGACAAATCAAAAAGTTGGTATTGTAGACAATTGGTTAAGAAACATAAAAGACGTGTATTTAAAATATATTAAAGAATTAGAATCTATTGAAGATATTGACAAACGTGCTGACAGATTAACTGAACTTAACGTTATTGAACAGGTAAGAAATCTTGCTAAAACCTCTATAGTACAAGATGCTTGGGAAAAACGTCCCTTGCATTTACATGGCTGGGTATACGGTATTAATAATGGATTAATAACCGACTTATTTGCTATTCATGATGAGAAAGAAGATTTAGACCCAATTTACAGATTAAACCCTTAGTCTGCCAAAAAATAATTTGCTCTAATTTCTTGTTAATAACCCATTTTTGTTTAGTGTGTTTTTTAATGCTATATGATTAAATTTATACTATACTTTTAAATTAAAGTTGGTTTCGCAATTTTTAATTTAAAATATTTAATTTTTAATTTTTAGTATGTCCAAAAACAAAAAACCACAACGCCACTTATTAGAAGAAGTATTAGATTTTTTGAAACATAACGCTGATAAATCATTTAATTACAAACAGCTGGGTGCCGCAATGGAATTAAATGTGGACAGTCAACGTGCCGAATTAATCGAAATACTTACTGCACTTAAACAACAAGGTTTTGTTTTAGAAAAAGAAATTGGTAAATTTCAGATAAAAGAAACCAAACAATATGTAACCGGCACTATTGATTTTACCTCGCAAGCAACTGCGTTTGTAGTGTACAGCGATTCTGAAAAAGATATTTTTATTCCTGCCAAAAAAACCAAAGATGCCTTTCAGGGCGATTTGGTGAAAGTTTACGTTTTGCCCCGTCGTGGAAGTGGTATACGTTTGGAAGGCGAAGTGGTAGATGTTATTAAACGTGCAAAAACAGACTTTGTTGGCACCATTAAAATCAATCCCAAGTTTGCGTTTGTAATTCCAGACAGCAATAAAATTCATGTCGATTTTTTTATACGCAGCAGCCACATTAATGGCGCAAAAGACGGAGAAAAAGTGTTAATCTCTTACCGCGATTGGAAACCGGGTGAACAAAACCCTACCGCCGAGGTAAAACAAGTGTTTGGCAAGCCCGGCGAACATAAAACAGAAATGCACGCTATTATGAGCGAGTATGGCTTACCTGATAAGTTTCCTGATGCCATTGAATACGAAGCAAAAAAAATTCCTACCGAAATAACCGATGCTGAAATAAAAAAACGAAGAGATTTTAGAAACATTACCACCTTTACTATCGACCCAGTTGATGCAAAAGATTTTGATGACGCCTTGTCTATCGAAAAATTGGACAATGGTTTGTGGGAAGTTGGTGTTCATATTGCCGATGTTACACATTATTTAAAGGTAAATACAAATCTTGATAAAGAGGCTGTGCAAAGAGCTACCAGCGTATATTTGGTTGATAGATGCATTCCAATGTTACCAGAAGTGCTGAGTAATTTTGTTTGCTCGCTTCGTCCGCATGAAGAAAAATATTGTTTCGCCGCCGTGTTTCAATTAGACGATGATGCCAACATTCAACACCAATGGTTTGGCAAAACCATCATAAACAGCAACCGACGTTTTACCTATGAAGAAGTTCAAACCATTATAGAAACTAAGGAAGGTGATTTTAAAGACGATGTGCTGGTGTTGGATAAACTTGCAAAAAAATTACGTGCCGATAGAATGAAAAAAGGTTCTATTACGTTTGATAAAGCCGAAGTAAAATTTAATTTAGATGAAAATGGCGCTCCATTGGGTGTGTTTTTTAAAACACAAAAAGATGCACACAAATTAATTGAAGATTTTATGTTGTTGGCTAATCGCAAAGTATCTGAATTTTTGAGTGTTACGGATAGTAAACAAACCGAACCTCAACACAAAAACACTAAAAAGAAAAACGATCCAAAAGCACTGTGTGTTTACCGTATTCACGATATACCAACAGATGAGAAAATGCAGGAGTTAAGCGGTTTTGCAGCACGTTTTGGCCACGTAATGAATTTGGGCAATAAACAAAAAACTGCCGAAGCCATTAATAAATTATTGGTAGAAGTAAAAAACAAAAAAGAGCAAAGCATGATTGAGCTCTTAGCCGTGCGTAGTATGCCAAAAGCGTATTACTCCACAAAAAATGTGGGTCACTATGGTTTGGGTTTTGAATATTATTCGCACTTTACTTCTCCCATTCGCCGCTATCCTGACGTATTGTTGCACCGTTTATTAGATGCAAAATTAAATGGAAAAACTTATTCAACAAAAGATGAACTGGAATTGCTTTGTAAACACAGTAGCGAAATGGAACGTTTGGCTGCCGAAGCCGAAAGAGCTTCTATTAAATACAAACAGGTTGAGTTTATGAGCGATAAGGTTGGGCAAACCTTTGATGGCATTATTAGTGGCGTTACCGAATGGGGCATTTATGTTGAGATTGTCGAGAATAAATGCGAGGGCATGATTCGTAGCCGAGAATTAAAAGGCGACCAATTTTATTTTGATGAAGATAATTACCGCTACGTTGGTAAAAATTCCGGAAGAATTTACGCATTGGGCGATACCGTAAAAATTTCGGTAAAAGAGGCAGATTTAATTAAGAAACAATTAACTTACGAATTTGTGGAAGCTGAGCGTATTGGTGGGAACAATGAAAAGAAACCAAAATTTGTTGATCACAAAAAAAGAAGGGGGCGATAGATGCGCTCTTACCTTTAGTTCATAAAAACACTTAAGGTTTATTCTTTGGTTAATGTTGTTTATTTTGTAACTTTAATCCAAACTAATAGCTAATTAGTTTTTTACAAATGTAGCCTCGGTATCTAATTAATAGCCTTAGCGATTTTATTGAAACTAAAAAGATTGTAAAGAAATGAAAAGGTTTTTTATAATGTTAGTATTTAGCTCTTATGCTATACAACTTGTAAAGTCTCAAACACCTACAGTTAGCATTAGTTGGAAAAAAATTGGTGGCTCTGATGGCATATATGGAGTTACACATAAGGATGCTAAACCTTTGCAATTTAAACCTGCAACCAACACTACAAGTTTTACACATTTAAAAAGTGCCACCTACATTTCGATGCCGGCAAATAGCAAAGGCGATGTGGTTGCTAACATTTCATATAATAATGGCTTAACTTGGGATAGCACTTGCGTTTGGAGTGATGCTACCAATAAAGGGATGTTTCCACAAGGTACTATTTATAATCCTGTTGGTAACACAAACCCTATTAACACTTGGATTGTAACTAATGGTGTAACAACTAATACTAATAATGCAATAACCGGCAATTTTTATGCTTCAAAACAATTGTCATCGTTTAGCAATACAATTTCTGCTTGGGCTAATTCACAACAATACTATGCAAACACTGGCACTTTTACTCCACTATTTGCTAAACATAATTTTGATTGTAACAGTATATATTGCGACAATGCCGGTGTTGTAAGGAGTATTAGTGTTTTAGCAAATGATGTTAATGCAACCAATACTATTAATTATGGTTTAAGGGGAGGTTATGTAAGCAAAGGTTATTTTACGGCTGGTTATTTTAGCTGGCAGGGCGATTCGTTACTACCAACTACAATTTTAAAAAGCGATGGCTCTAAACAGTTACACCCATACCCACTGATAGCTTTTAATAGCTCCGGCACAGTTGGCTATGCTGTATTTATCGGTGCAACGCCCTCACCTCAAATAGCAAATACAGGTTGGCAGCCAATAGTTTATAAAACTACAAATAGTGGTGCAACTTGGGCACAGTTAAATGGAATTGATTTTACAATACCTTTTTTTGCATTAATATTAAATGCGTTGAAGCCTGCTAATACTGCAAATGTTGCTATACCACAATTTAATATAAACGAAGGGTTTGATATTACGGTGGATATAAATAATAATTTACACATAGCTGCAATTGTCAATAGCACAAAAAGTAGTCATGTTGATTCTTTAGATCAAGCACATCAATTTGGTAGCGAAAGTTATAAATGGCCGCACTCTTCTGGTAAAAGGCCTTACCTCTATGATTTTTTGACTAATGGCTTTGGCTGGAGTTATATGTTGGTAGATTCATTAACCAGCGAAATGCCTGGCAAAAAATCAACCGAAAGCGGATTTCTATCAAATCTTTGGGATACCGATGTAAATGGTGATAAAGTTAGCAGTGGTGCACGCCTACAATTAAGTAGAAGTGAAAATGGAAGATTTATTGCATACACTTATGCTGAGAGCGATACAAATGTTACAAATAATTCAGAAAAATGGAACTCATTACCAAATGTTAAAATTAAATTTTACGATGCAGTAAATAATGGCTTGGCTTCTTATAAATTAAATGCGAGTAAAGTAGCAGTTGGGCAAGGTACTAATAATCCAAATGTTGCTAACAGAGCCTGTTTTCATAATGCTTCGCCAATTTTGCAAAATGCCTCTGGGCAGTTAGGAAATGTATTTGCCGGTGGCTGCGTAACAGGCGGTTCGGCTACCATAACTGTTCCGCTTACTGTAACTAATTCAAATCCATACACGCAAAATGGCAACGTAACTCATTGGTATTCATCTGTATACTATTCACAAACTAATATCCCAATTTCAAATAGTTTTCCTCCATTTGCAACCACTAGCGTTGAAAAAATCGATAATAGTAAAAATGCAGGAGTCAATATCTACCCAAACCCAGCTAAAGACTTATTGAATATTGACTTTTCTAATTCACTCCATTTAAATGAAAATGCTTACATAAAATTTATAAATGGTTTAGGACAAGTGGTTTATCAAACAAACATTTCAGATTCGCAATCACAAATAAATATAGAGCAACTAAGTAAGGGTATTTATTTTTTACAAATAGAAATCAACACAGAAATTAAGGAAAGAATTAAATTAATAAAACAATAAATTTAGCGCCTAAAAAAACTAAAACGTAATTTGTTTTTCTAACTCTTTCAACTCGTCTACTTTTTCTAAATAGCCTAGCTTTTCGTAAGAATGAATTAAATTATTTAAGCAACGTTTTATAATATCAATATTGCTGCAAGGCAAATAATATTTCGCTTCAGGTTCTAAATTTAATTGCTTTAAAAAATTATCAATATCTTTTTGATTAAATATTAAACCTTTACTGAAGGGATTGATGTAAAATAAAATATTATTAGATAGTGTTTTATTATTAACATCAATTAAATTGGCGTAGTCGTTTACATAAGCCAACACAAAATGCTGTGGCAAATTTATACCATAAACTGGTATGTTTAACTCCTTACAAATTAAAGAATACACTACACTTAGCATTAAGGGGTTTCCCTTTTTACTTTCTAATACATTATTTATGAAGGAGTTTTGTGGTGCATGGTAATTGGTAATGTTTCCGCTAAAATTATGCACCTCAAATAAAATATGATTTAGTATTTTAACTTTTTCTAAAGCCGTTAAATCATCATGTAATTCTAACCAAACATCCTGTTTTATTTGAGCCAATTGCTTCCTAACAACATTTTCGTCAAAATCAGGGTATTGATACCTGGCCAAGATAATAATACCTTTTAGTAAATCATCTTGTTCGTTCTTTGCCCAGTCCTTTAACCCTTTTTGTAAAGCCTCAAAATTTATGGTGTGAATAATAATTTCAATTCGCTTTTGCATAATGGCATCAAAACTATTTTCCCAAGCTGTTTCTAAATGCGGAATGGCAGGAGGGCCTAGTACAACAAAACGATTTTTTACCTCACAGTAAATGCTCTCATCAGGATCATCCAATAAAGTAATTAAAGCAATTACTTCTTTTAAACTCATTTCGTTTTTACGTTTGCTTGCCATAGGTACCTAACAAAAGTAAACGAATTGCAGTTGTTATTTAAAGGCTTGTTTTATAATTTTTAACAAAGTAGGTGTTTATAGATGTGAACACTATTTGTTTAATAAAAAAAGGCTTCCAGTATTTGGAAGCCTTTTTTATAGTGAAGATTAATACGATTATTTGTTTAAAATAACACGTTTAACAATTTTTTCTTGTCCATTGTTAAATGTTACAAAGTAAACACCGTTAGTATAATTATTTAAATCTAAACTTATTACGTCATTTGTAATACCCGAATGCTTAGATTTAGAGATAACTTGTCCCATTATGTTATTAACAGTAATTTCAATATCTTGACTACTAGGTAAAGTAGCTATTACACTTACTAGACCATTAGAAGGATTAGGGTATAAAGTAATTCCTTTATCTAAAATAGAATTTTCAATTGCCCCTACGCTAATACATTGTATTTTTGGTAAAATTGCCAAGGAAGCATTTATTTGCCAAGAAGTTGTAGTTCCATCATTAAATGGCACCCATGTGCTTGGAGTTTGTAATTCCCATGCAGTAGAAGCTGTTCTTCCGTTTTCGCTGCTAAAGAATATAGCGGCAGTGTCTCCTGTTGCTGTAGGTAATTTAACCGCTAAAATAAAATCTCCCGTAATATTTGTAGCTGTAGGGAAATTAAAGCTATATGGTTTTATAATTGATGTACTAAATGCAAGGCCTGGATTACCGCAATACGTTACATTTGATTGCGAAGGAGTTGCTAAAATAGAGGTCAACGATGCTGTAAAACTATTAATTGCTGCACCTACTGGCCCTGTAGTATTATTACCATTATAAAGTTTAAATACCACATTTCCAGAACCTTTTGTACCAATATTTAAAGTAGCATGGCGATAAAACATTACTATTCCGCCAACAACCTTTGCATTACCAACTAAACCAGTAGAAGAGTAGTATTCACCTTTTTCTAAATCACCATAACCATTATTGCCTCCAACATATCCACCGTTAGAAGAGCCAATAGTTTGCAATGTGTCTGTGATATTAAAATTAGTTAAGGTGTCGTTACATGAAGGTGCAGTTGTTGAACAGGTAGTTATAGTGATAACTTTTGTATTGTTGTTCGATCCTAACGAATTAGTAGCAACTACAGTAATACTATAATTACCTGGCGTTGTAAAATTAATTGTTGGGTTTGTTGTGGTATTATTTGGGTTAAAAGTAACACCAGTTGATGGATTTGAACTCCAAGAATAAGTTGGTGTTGGATTTCCATTAGATAAGTTTGTTACGGCTACAGCTGAACCTGTACATCCTGAGCCCGGAATAGAAAAACTTGCATTAGGCGCAGCAGCAGGAATAGTACATAAAGTAGAGGCACTCGCTGTTAATTGATTACGGTGAGTACCATTTGCCATTGCAGTTTGCGCGCGTGTACGCTGATCTTCTGTAAACATATACATAATTGCATCATCTGTGTAATCCATAAAATTCATAAACATATCACCATTTACATTGGCATCAACACCACCAGTACACGTATTTGCTTGATAAGGATAACCACCTGAAGCAGAATAATTTTGTCCAAAACCATTACCGGTAGAACCTGAACCTCCTTTATTTTTAGGAGTATCGGCACAAAAATCTGATCCACAACCACCCGATTGGTCTCCACCAATATGACGCAATCCTAACCAATGTCCAATTTCATGAGTAGCTGTTCTACCTAAGTTGTAAGGTGCAGCTGCTGCGCCTGTATTACCATAAGCTCTACTCCAGCACCACACGCCATCAGTTGTAGAAGTACCTAAACCACCAGTTAAACCTGTTAAACTAGTTCCGGCTGGAAAAGTAGCAAAACCTAGTAAGCCTGTAGCTGCATTTTCTTCAGTAATCCAAATGTTCATGTAACGTGTTGGATCCCAAATGGTTTGAGGCTTTACGATGGTATTAATGAAATTTTGAAATGTTGATGGGGTATTGTAAGCAGAATTTGCAGGATCTTTTGAAGTGAAGCCAGCACTTAATGTAAACGTATTAAAATTTATACGGTCAACTCCTGTTTCTGTTAAAATAGTACCTGTTGGATTTTTTTGTGCTAAACAAAACGTAATATCAAAGTTAGATATTTTTACACGTCCACTACCATCCTTGTTTGCTAAAGGCAAGCCTGCAGCTGTTGCATAAGCTTGAAAAGCAGTTGCTGGATATGAAGAGGCATTTACTCCTGTACCTGCATAATCGTTATTTAAAATATTTATTTGAGAAACGACCTGTGCGTTGCTAATGTTAGGATTTGTGCCTAAAGCTTGTCCACCATGAATAACGTGTACAATAACGGGTATAACATAAGGTGTTAATGCAGATGTTTTACCATTTGCAATATCTTGTTTTCGCAATTCTATTAAACGTTGGAATTCGTTTTCCCATTGTTGAGAAGGCGACTCTGTTGCACAACCTCTATTCATAAAAGCTGTTTTTTGGAGTTCAGATTGTGTAGATTGTAGAGCTTTTCTCGCAGTTTGAGCAAATGCCCCTATAGATAGAGACAAAACTGCTGCCGTTAATTGTAGTTTTAATTTCATGTGAACAGTGTTTAGTTAAATTAATTAGTTAAGGCAAATTAAAAAAAATATTTTAAATTAACAAAGCCTTCGGTGTATTTTAACAGAAATATTTTACAAATAGTTGTCTAAAATTTTAGACCAATTACTAAAATATCATCTATTTGTTCCAATTTACCTTTCCAGTTAAAGATATAGTTCTGCAAATACTGCTTTTGTTCTTCGGGGGGTAAATTATTAATTTCAAGTAGTATTTCTTTGAAGCGTTTGGTGGTCAATTTTTTATTTTTATCGCTGCCAAATTGATCGGCGTATCCATCACTAAACATATAAAGAGTATCTCCCATACTAAATTCTAAAACATGTTGTTCAAAAATTTGGTTATAATCTGTGTGTCCGCCTATAGCAGTTTTTGTTGCTTTTATTTCTTCTACATCTTTAGCATTGTGCCTTACAATCCATAGCGGGCGATTTGCTGCCGAAAAAAGTACTTTAAAACTAGTTTCCGATAATTGTTCTATTTTACAAAGGGCAATATCCATACCGTCTTTTGCTGATTTATCGGTATTTTGTTTGAGCGCATTTTTAATGTTTTTGTTTACCAGTTCTAAAATTTTGCAGGGCTCTTGCTCAAATTCAATAGCTTTATTTAAATTCTCAATGGCAATTAAACTCATTAAAGCGCCTGGCACACCATGCCCCGTGCAATCGGCAGCTGCAATTAAGATGGAAGATTGTTGATTGATAATTGACGGTTGACGTTGATTAAATGATGATTTATCAATTTTATGAAACCAGTAAAAATCTCCACTCACAATATCTTTTGGTTGATAAAGAATAAAACTGCCAGGTAAAGCCAATTTAATATCTTCTTCTTCAGGCAAAAGTGCAATTTGAATATGTTTACTGTAGTTTATGCTATCTGTAATTTCAACATTTTTTAAATGCAATTCCTTTTTTTGTTCGTTTATTTCACGGGTTCGTTCTTCAACTTGTTCCTCTAAAAATTTGTTTTGGTTTGCTAGTAATTCTTGTTTTTCCTTCGCTTGAGCAATTGTTTGTTCTGATAGTTCTTCGTTTTTAACCAATTGCATTTTTAAATTTTTGTTGGTTTGCGAAAAATCCCAGGCTAAAAAGATTGACATAGACAAAGGAATGCTGATTATAGAAAGAATAAAGAATAAAAAAACAATTGTTTGCCCACCAATATTAAAACCACCAAAAATCAAGCTTACGAATAATACAATAAGTATAAACAACGCAAACAATCCAAAACCTATTCCAATAATTTTTGCACCTTTTAACTTCTTCTTTAATGCCAAAATTACAACCCTAATAACCTCAATTAAAACTATAATACCCAGTATTAATGAACCAACTATAGCATCATAAACAATAATTGATAAAATGGAGGATACGGCGGCGGCTACTAAAAAAATCTTGTGTTGTTTGGGAAATTTAGTATAAAATAAAGAATACAAATTAGTTAACAGCAGTGTCAGAAAAAAAGGTAAAGAAATTATAACAAATAGACTTAAGTTGTGAATTACAATAATATCAGAGATAATTAATTCTGTTAAGTAAACGTTTAAAAAGTAAAAACCAAATAAAACACAGAAAAGGGTAAAGTATAAATTCGATTTTCTTTCTCTATAAAATAGAAATAGCAAAAAGTGAATAATAGCTATCGAGGTAAAAAAAATAAATAAGCCTAAACAAATTAATGATGTTATTATGCTTCCGTTAAAATTACCAAAATAAAAAGCACTGCTTGAATCAATTTGAATTCTAAATCCGGCAAAAATTTCACCGTTTTGTCCATAGCTCTTTTCATACAATTATTGGAATATTTTATAGCAATTACATTATCTGCACCGTATACAGGATTAATAAAAACCGGATAATTTTCACCATTATCAAGTTCTTCATCATCTCTTGTTTTGCCAATTACACCAATTTTTTCAATTAGTAATCCGTTAAGATAAATTTCCGATGCTCCTCTTTGGAATAATGTTAATACTAAAGGTGTATTTTTTAATGTTGAATCAATAAAAATGTGTTTTCTAAACCAAGCAAAACCCTTAAAATTTAATTTTTTTATTTCTTTTTCTGTTAGATTTGTCCTCGCTTTTATCCAGTTTTTATCATCAACTTCTTTTTTATAAAAATTAACATTATTAACATTAGAATAAAACCAGTTACTATCCGAAAGAGATATGTTAATTAAACTATCAGAATTAGAAAAATTAATTTTTAATTGCCCTAAGGCAAATAATTGTGCAAGAAAAAAAACTAAAACGTAAAAACGACGCATTAAAAAATACTTTTTATAAAAATACAATAAGTATCCTTATAAAAAAATTAGCTCTTTAATACTTCAAATTCTTCAATCAGAACAGAAGATTTAATCTCTAAATTTTTACTATAATTTAATATTGCGTTTAGTGTATTTTCAGAAGGTTCAGAAAATTCAGGCAAAGTAATAGACTTTTCTAATTTTGTAGTGTTTTCTGAAATAAGTTGATTAGGAGTAAATGTTATGATCATAGGCTTTTATTGTTGTTTTTTTATTTAAAACGTAAAACTCTCTTTTTTATTGTGTAAATAATAATTGCCTCGTTTTATTTTAAATTCAAACCCTTCAAAAAATTATTAAATAATTGATTTTTAAATAGTTAAAGTCAATTTTACTTCTTACATATTCTATTGATATCTTTTTTTATTTCTTTAAAAATTGGGTTAAACGTTTTTTTGTATATTAGATTCCTTAAAATGAATTTTAAAGCTCATATACTTGTTTGTTTTTTTATTTTACTTGGATTTAACCAGTTAAATAGCCAAACAGATTGTACTTTTAAAAACGACACAGTTTTTATTCCAAAAGAAAATAAAGTTATAAATGCCACTTATTTACAAACTACTCTAAAAAACAAATCCAATTTTATTATTTATAAAACGGACAATAATAGATTTTTTATCAAACTTATTGTAACCGAAAACCTGTATTTTAACAAAGTAGATTTACTTGAATTAAAATCCGGATCAAAAAGTATTTTTTTCAAGGAAACAAAACATTTTCAAAACGATAAAAACTCTGGCTACTACTTAGTAGAGGTTTGGAAAAATTACATAGGTACTCTTACCGAAGATGGTATTACTGGCATACAATTTGGTAAGGCCGAAACGGTTTATGGTAAACAAGATTGCAACCAAATAAAACAAATTGCAAAGTGCTTTTACGAGAGTATTAGCGTTTCAAAAACAAAACAAAAAAACTAAAAACCATGAGTGAACGAATACTAAGAGCCCTGATGCAAATGTTTTCTATTATTGCCAAGGTAGATGGCATTAATAACACTGGAAGACAAATTGTAATGTCTTTCTTAAAACAACAATTAAGCGCAGAGCAAGTTGATACATATTTAAAAATATTTGATGAATATATTGAAGCTAGCCAATCTGCCAGTAAAAAGAAAGAAGGCGCTGCAAAACGTACGTCTTTAAACTCGGTAAAAGTTTTAAAAATTTGTACCCAAATTAATCAAGAATTAGAGCAGCCACAAAAAGTAATCGTGTTAGTACGTTTGTTAGAATTTATTTATTCCAGCAACGAAATTAGCGAACAAGAGAACGAGTTTGTTGTTACTGTGGCCGACACCTTTAACATTCCGGTTGAAGAATTTAACGCCCTTAAAGCATTTATCGAAAACGGTATTGAAGTTATACCAAATACGCCTAACATTTTAACCATTAGCAGTAAAGAGCTAGGTTACGAAAACCAATGCAAGCACATCTACTGCGAAACCATGTCACAAGATGTGCGCGTTATTCAAATACAAAGTGTGGGTATGTACGTGTTGCGTATTTATGGCAATATGGAATTGCAGTTAAACGGGCAAACCATTTCCAGCGAACGCGTTCATATTTTCACACCGGGCTCTTCTATTCGTTCAAGCAAAATAAAACCTATTTACTATAGCGATGTTATTGGCCGTTTCTTAAGCGACGAATCGCAAGCTAAAATCACCTTTGAAGTTAAAAACCTTGAATACAAATTTAAAGGTGGTAAATTAGGTTTACGCGACGTTAATATTAACGAAGAAAGTGGTAAGCTAATTGGTATTATGGGAGGTTCCGGTGCCGGTAAATCTACCCTATTAAACGTTTTAAACAGTATGGAAACCCCAAGTGCGGGTTCTGTAAAAATTAACGGCAAAAATATTCATACCGAACGCGCAGCCATACAAGGCGTAATTGGTCACGTTAGTCAAGATGACTTACTGATTGAAGAATTAACCGTTTACGAAAATTTATTTTATAACGCTAAATTATGTTTTGGTAATTTACCTGACGATGAAATTGCAAAACGTTGTACTGATTTATTGGCCGATATTGGCCTAAGCGAAACACGTAATTTAAAAGTTGGTTCGCCTTTAGAAAAAACAATTTCAGGAGGGCAACGCAAGCGTTTAAATATTTCCTTAGAATTAATTCGCGAACCATCTGTGTTATTTGTGGATGAGCCAACTTCTGGTTTATCGAGTCGTGACTCTGAAAACATTATGGACCTTTTAAAAGAATTAGCTTTAAAAGGGAAGTTAATTTTTGTGGTTATTCATCAGCCCTCTTCCGATATTTATAAAATGTTTGATAAGTTAATGATATTAGACGTTGGCGGTTACCCAATTTATTATGGTAATCCTGTTGACGCCGTTAGTTACTTTAAACGTTTGGTAAACCATGTAAATGCAGAAGAGAGCGAGTGCGGGCATTGCGGTAACGTTAACCCCGAACAAATATTTAATATTATTGAAAGCAAGGTATTAGACGAATACGGTAATATTACCTATACCCGTAAAACCAAGCCCGTTGAATGGAATGCGCATTACAAAGAGTTAATTGAAAGCAACATTCACTCTGAGAAAAAGCATACCGAAATTCCCGAAAGTATTTTTAAAATACCCAATAAAATTAAGCAGTTTAAAGTATTTATGACGCGTGATGTTAAGAGCAAGCTTACCAACATGCAATACTTAATGATTAATTTTATTGAGGCTCCCCTACTCGCTTTTATTTTGGCGTTCTTAGTACGTTACTTTAATACCGACGACGAAAACAACAAAGGTTACATTTTTAGAGAAAACGAAAACGTACCTGCATACATGTTTATGAGCGTGGTAGTAGCCTTATTTATTGGCTTAACGGTAAGTGCCGAGGAAATTATTCGCGACCGAAAAATTCGTAAGCGTGAATCGTTTTTAAATTTAAGTAAAAGCAGTTATTTGTGGAGTAAAATCATCATTATGTTTGCCTTATCTGCCATACAAACACTTTCATTTGTGGTGGTGGGTAACTCGGTGCTTGGTGTAAAAGGTATGTACACCGATTATTGGATGGTATTATTTACTACTTCGTGTTTTGCTAATATGCTAGGCCTAAACATTAGTAGTGCCTTTAACAGTGCCGTAACCATTTATATTTTAATTCCGTTTTTAATCATTCCACAATTATTATTAGCTGGTGTGGTTGTTAAGTTTGATAAATTAAACCCCTTACTTGCCAAACAAGGTTCTGTACCCATTGTGGGCGAAATGATGGCCAGTCGCTGGGCTTATGAAGCTTTAGCTGTTAATCAATTTAAAGAAAATAAATATGAGCGTAATTTTTACCGCTACGATAAAAGCATAAGCGTGGCCTCTTACAAAAAAGATTTTTGGCGACAAAAAATACAGAGTAAGGTAAACAAAATTGAAAGCGGCTTAAAAGAAGGTATGTCGATTGATAGATACAAGACTGATTTAGAATTGTTAAAAACCGAATTAAGCAAAGAACATAAGATGTTTAAAGGCATTAAGTGCGATTTCTTAAACCAATTAAACACAAAAGATTTTAGCCCGAAAGTAAGCAAGGCCATTTTTGATTATTTAGAAGCCTTAAAGGAAAAATACAATAACATTGATAAAAAGGCTCGAAAAGAGGCGGATGAACTTACTACAAAACTTAAAAAAAATATTGATATAGTTAAGTTAAGAGATGATTACGAAAACGATTATTTATCTCAAGCAGTAAAAAATGCGAACGATATTGCCGGCGAAAAATGTTTGGAAAAAGACGGACGTTTTATACAAACTGTTGACCCAATTTTTGCCGACCCTACCGAAAGTAAATTAGGAAGCGCACATTTTTATGCACCACGTAAAAATTTGTTTGGTTCGTATTACTCCACCTATTGGTTTAATATTTGTGTAATTTGGTTAATGAGCATTAGCTTAATTGTAACCCTTTACTTTGACGTATTTAAAAAAGTGTTAGACTTTTTTGGAAATATGTTTAGTGTGTTTCAAAAAAAGAGGAAGTAGATTGATGTTTGCAAAAAGCACGAAACCTAATCATATCCTGCAAAATTTGCAAGATATGATTAGAAAAGTTAATGGTATAAGTAAGTTAGAGTGCAATTGTTGACTCACACACCTGTGTGACCCAGTACCTTTTTCATCGTAAAATACGCAGACTTTATTATCAAGCATCATCATAGGACATTTAAAAGAGGACAGGAAAATTTTTAGTCCAAGTTGTTTGCGA
>JANRJN010000011.1:0-20827 GCA_033763945.1 Bacteroidota bacterium
GGAAGGGAAACATAAAATGGCGGTGATAAATGCAATCAGAAATAAATTAATTCAACGAGTAATGGCAATTGTTAAAAGAGGAACACCTTACCAAGAAAATTATTCGAAATTTAATTTGGATTTGTCATAGATATCGTTTTGTATAATGTTTGTTTTCATATTACTTAGTTTTATTTTGTTTAGTCTTTTAGATTATATTCTTTTTTAATGGATTCGTAACTCAAATCTTTAGGCATTGTTTTAAACGACATTGGTATGGATACTATTCTAAACTCTAGTGTTGTAGGAACAGTAAAAGCAGACGTAAATTGGCCGGCGTTTGGCTTTTGAGCGTAAATTTTAACCAAGTCGTTACAATTGCACGAACTTTTTTCGGTTTCAGCCCAAAGGTAGGCCACCGGAGAGGAAGTTCCGTTGTACCAGGTAAAAGGAATTTGCACCCAGGCATTGTTATTTGCCTGATCTTTAAAATACACAATTGTTGCATCTTTATAAATATCGCCATAACTGCTAAACGAATACATAGCCTTTGAACTTGAATAATTGGCAACAATATCAACATAGGTTGAAGGAGGCCCTTGTTTTCCCTGATTGCCCTGTAAGCCTTGTGGCCCCTGAGGACCCGTGTCGCCTTTTTTACAAGAAGAAATTATCATTACCAATGCAAAACCAATACTAATTTTTTTACTCAATTTGAATACTGATTCTACTTTCATTATTTATTTTTTCTTTTAATTAATTTAGAGCAATTACTGTACAATATTTTGTCACAGTTGCAACGCCATTCCATGTTTTTAGCGCATTTTTGGCTGTGTAATTATAATCTCCGGTTGGCAGTGTAAAATTAGCACAACCATTATTTTCGCAACCCGAAATATAGCCATAGTAAGTGGATATATAACCTGTTTGGCCATTAATGGTAACCGTAGCCTGAGTAGCAGGCTGAGTGTAAAAAAAACTTAATTTTCCATTGTAAGTACAGGAATTATCTTCCTCCGTTGCATTGGCATTATAATTGGTAGCGGTGTCATCCATACAACCCCTTACCTTCTTTTTACAACCCTGTAAGCTTGATATTCCTATAATAAATAAGGCCAATAAACTTGCTACAAAAATTATACTGGCGTTTCTATCCATAGTTATTTTATTAAAAACGCAATTTATTGCAATAAAATTGACTTGCAATCATCTCTGCTAATAGAAAAGCTTCCGCTCCAAGTTTTAAGAGATGATTTGGCACTATAATTATAAGTACCTGTAGGCAAATTAAAATTGGCACAACCACTTGTATTACAATATGGCACTATAACAGGAAAATACGTAGTAATATTGGCTGTTTTTCCATTAACTGTAACTGTAGCTTCATTAACAGGTAAGCTGGCATAAAAAGAAACATCACCTGTATATTGACAGCTGCCGTCATCTGTTTTAGCTTTTGAGTTGTAGTTAGATGCGTAAGTATCTGTGCAGCCTGAAACCGGTTTTTTGCAACCTGCTAAAAATACTGCACCTATTAAATAAGCTCCCATTAAGCCAATTGAAAATATTATACTTGTTTGTTTTTTCATTTTTTTAATATTAAGTTTTGTAGCAATTAACCATTATTGTATAAGAACGATATTACACTCTTTGCCAACAGTTGCAATACCCTGCCAGGTTTGAGTTAAGTTTTTTGCCGTGTAGTTATAATTACCTGTTGGTAAATGAAAATTGGCACAACCGCTTAAGTTACAGGTAGCTTCATACGGTAAGTTTACGGTTATATAACCAACTTGACCGTTAATAGTAACAGTTGCAGGATTTGCGGCAGTAGTAATAGACGAGGATTGAGCGGCACGGTAATAGAAGGTAATGTCTCCACTGAATTGGCATGAACCATCATCAGAAGTTGCATCGCGGTTAAAATTATCTGCAGCGGTATTCATGCAGCCTGAAACTTTCTTTTTACAGCCTGTGCAAAATATTAAAGCGGCTAATGAGCCAATTATAAAAGTGTAGTTTATTATTTTTTTCATTTTGATTTATTTTAGAGATTAAGATTAAATTAAATTTATTTCCAGGTTAACCAGTACCAATGTTCTTGATAACCGGCATTACTATTAAATAATACGTAAACATAATAAGTGCCTGCATTTGCCAACTTTGTTAAAGATTTTCCTCTGTTTGGCACACTGGTATTTGAAAAAACGTTTACACCACTCTCGTTGTAAATGTAAACATCGGCATATTTACCGGGGTCGCTAAGGTGATTAAAATTAACAATAACCGAGTCGCCAGCCAAGGCATTGGGTATTTTCATTACATCTACGAAATCGCCATAACCGGTTCCATCTGCTGAAACATCTCCAGTAGAAGGAATTCCCTTTATTAATTGGGTAGACGGCTTATTAATTTCTATATCCATGCTTAATTCTGTATATGCGCTTACCGCATTACCACCAGATTCGTCAGTTACGTTAATTTTCATTGGCCCCACAAATGTGTTGAATGGAATTGGCACATTTACACGAAAACCTTGATCGTTTGAAAACGAATCGGTTGTTACATCCTTAAGCACAGTACCCGCCGCATCAGTAACCGTAACATGTGCTTTAACCGATTGTGTACCGGCAACATTTACCTGAAAACCAAAGCTCGACATTGAGCTATTAGACGTAGTATTATCTAACATCCCAATTACATTTGGAGAACTAACATCAAAAATGGTAAAAGCGGTTGGTTTAGTTTTATCTTTCTTTTTGCAAGATACTGTTAGCAATGCAAAAAGTGAAATGAAAATTCCTGTTTTTAATAAAATTGATTTCATTGTTATTTATGTTATGTTGTTTTTATATAAAAAAATTGAACCCTGAAAATTTATAATACATTGCAAAAACGCATTAGCCTTATTTTTGGCGGCATCATTGCCTTTAATTTTAATTATTTTGTAATTACTACTCTTTTATTTATTGAACCTTGATTACTAATTATATTAACATTATATACACCACAAGTTAAGTTAGTAGCATTTATTTTAGCATAATCGGTAATTAACTGACTTAATACTAATTTACCATTCACATCATACATTCTTAGAGTTGCGTTTCTATAATTAGGTGATATAATTTCGAAATCCCCGTTACTCGGATTTGGATAAACACTTGCAAAAGAATTATCATTCTCAACCGAACTTATGTTTGTGGTAATAGGGTTTATTAAATATCTAAAAACGGTTCCTTGGCCGTAAATACCATCGGTATAAGTTGTGCCATATAAATAATTTCCATCAAAATAAAGTGACCCGTATGGAGAGGCCCCAGCGGTAGAAAAATTGTATAGGTTTGTAAAGTTTGTGCCATCGGGTTTTATTTTAAAAATAATGCCTCCTGCGGTTCCACCTGATGGTGTCATTCCATACAAATAAGTTCCATCGCCTATTAAATTATTATAAAGGGGACCTGCTCCGTCTGATGAGTTACTTCCAAAATCATGAATCTTTTCATACCCAGTACCGTCTGGTTTTACCCTAAACATTGTACCTAAACTGTACAAACCACCCCATTGTGTCATTCCATATAAATATGTTCCATCGTAGTATAACGAACCTTTAGGGTTTGAACCGGTAGTTGTTGAGCTTGAGGTAGCGTTATTAGCAAAATTGATAAGATTGGTATATCCCGTTCCATTTACTGCTACTTTAAACACAGTACCGTTATTAAGTGCTCCGCCGGTTGGAGTTGTACCATACAAGTAACCGGAATCATAAACCAAAGAACAATAAGGATTTTTTCCACTATTTGTTGTGCCCGTAAAATTATATATTACACCATAACTACTTCCATCCGGTTTTATTCTATAAATAGCACCGTATGCACTCGAGCCACCACTATTTGTGGTACCATATAAATAGGTACTATCGCTAACAAGCGAACCATAAGGAAGGAATCCTCCGCTGGTTGAGCCAACAGCAAAGCTTCTTAAAATAGTATAGCCCGTACCATCGGTTTTTATTTTAAAAATTGTTCCAACTCCATTTGCACCGCCACCAGAAGATGTACCATACAAATAAGTACCATCATACAAAAGTTGCCCGTTAGGGCGTGTTTGACCACTGGTGTAACTGGCAAAATCATACAAAACTGTATAACTTGTACCATCGGGTTTTATTTTAAAAATAGTACCATTATTGTTGCTTCCTCCGTTGCCACCGTCATAAGTGGTGCCGTATAAAAAAGTTCCATCGCTAATAAGTGTACTTTTTGGAGTTAAACCATTTGCGGCATTATTTCCAAAATCATGTAAAACACTTATGGATTGTGCTTTTGTGCAAACATTAATGGAAACGGCAACAATTAGTGTTAGAAATGTTTTTTTCATTTTATATTTTTTTAGATTTCTTTTAAGTAATTTTTAACTGTTACAAAGTTCCTGAATTTTAAGGATGTACTAAATGGGGTCTTGGGCCCAATTTTCAAAATGAAAAATAACTTTAAAATAATTTTTAATTAATAATTTCTAAATATTCTATTAAATATACCTCCTTTCTATGTTTTCAGGTATCTTTATACTTTTATTAAACTTGATTCCTTATGTCTTTTAAATTGTGGGTATACTTATTTTTCGCAATTTGTATTAAGTCTTATTCTCAACTTGATACGGACTCTCTTAAAAAAAAACTACTATTAGCCAAAACAGATAGCGTCAAACTTAGATTATACGCGCTTCTATCCGAAAACTCAGAAGGAAATGATGTATTCGAATATTCTAAACCGGGAATTGAAATAGCTGAGAAATTAATAAAAGAATATAAATTAGACAAATTAGATATTCGTAAAAGTGATTTATTGGAAAATGTTTCAAAAAAAATTAAAATAAACACTCTTAACTATTATGGAAAAGTGTTATTTGCCCAAGGTAGTGAAGAAATAAATATGGGTAATAATTTAAAAGGCTTATCGTATTTAAATAAAGCCTTAGAGATGCAATCCATAATCGGCGATACCTTACAAATTGCCGCTACACTCGAGAATATAGGAGCTGGTTTATATTGCATGGGAAGTTTTGCAAATGCAATAAAAACATACAGTAGAAGTTTACAGCTAAATGCCATTATTAAAAATAAGAACACCGTTGCAACATGCTATATAGGTATAGGTAATTCTTTAAAAAGTCAAGGAAATATTGCAGAGGCAATAGACTTTACTTTTAAAGCACTTAAAGCAGCTGAAGAACTAAAGGATTTTCAAGATGTGGCAATTATAAATACTAATTTAAGCGCAATATACTCCTCCATTGGCGATTACCAAAAAGCACTGGATTATGGTTTGGTGGGACTGAAATTAGCTGAAAAATATAACTTCAAAACAATTATATCAGCCTCTTATATAAATATCTCCTTTGTATACAAAAAGACCAATAACACAAAAAAGATGATGGAATACTTAAATAAAAGTATTAAAAGTTGTGAAGAGCTAGGCAATAAAAACCAACTTGTTATTGCTTATAAAAATTTAGGTACTACTTACAAGGATGAAAAAAATTATAAAAAAGCCTTAGAGTATTTTATAAAATCTAATAACATTGCTACTGAAATAAATTCCGTTGGTGAAATTGCCAACACCAATTGTAAGATAGGCGAATTATATTTTACCCAAAACAACATCCCCCTGGCACTTGATTATGCAATTAAAGGTTATAACATCAGTAAAAAATTAAATACCCCCAACGAAATTAAAAATGCGACCTCCCTATTAAAAGATATTTTCGAAAAAAAAGGAGAGTATAAAAAAGCTTTAGAAATGAATAAATTATATTATTCGTTAAGGGACAGTTTGTCAAATGACGACATTAAACGCGAAAGCACAAGAAAACAATTTCAATTCGAATACGAAAAAAAAGCACTGGCTGATAGTTTAAAAAATAGTGAACAAAAGAAAATAATTTTAACCAAAATTTCGCTGCAAAATGCCGAACTAAAACAGCAAAAAACTATCAGATTAGCTTTAATAGCCGGTATTGCAGGTGTTTTACTTTTTTTCATTATACTGTATAGCCGTTTTGTATTAATATCCAGACAAAAAGCAACTATTCATCAACAAACGGAAGCGTTACAAACTCAAAAAAACGAACTTGAGCTAAAAAACAAAAGTATTACAGAAAGTATTGAGTCTGCCAAACACATACAATTTAGCATATTTGTCAGTAAAGTTGAACTTGAACTTGCATTTAAAAATTATTTTACTCTTATTAAACCGTTTGCCAACTTAAGCGGTGATTTTTTATGGTTAAAAACTTTAAACACAAAAACGTTTTTAGCTTTAGGCGATTGCACCGGGCATGGTGTTCCGGCATCTTTATTAACCATGTTGGCAAACGAATTTTTAAATAAAATAATTATTCAGAAACAAATTTTTAACCCCTCCAAAATACTACAGGAATTAAACTCCGAATTCTATAATTTTACAATACGAAAACAACAAACAGGCAATAAATTAAACGAAGGTATGGATGTTGCCATTTGTGTTATTGATAAGTCAACTAAAAAATTATACTACGCAGGAACCAGAATTGACCTCTACACAGTAAATAATAATGGTGAGTTACTTATATCAAAAAGTTATAAAATTGAATTAGGAAAACAATCAGATATTGTTATGCCTACTGAAGCTAGTTTTGATTTAGATGAAATTAAAAATTTTTATATTACTTCTGACGGGTTAAGGGATCAATTAAAATACCGATCAAACAAAACGAGGTTCGGTTTTACCGGTTTTGAAGATTTTATAAAAAATAATCACAATTTAAATTTTGAAACACAAAAAGAAAATATACTTAAATTGTATTCCGACCTAACCACTAACGAAAAACAAATAGATGATATTACGGTATTTGGGTTCAAACCATAATTTTAAACTTCAATTATCATTGTAAATAAAATTAGGCCCCAGACCCTATTTTATCTTTCTTAAAGTAAACATAGTTTTGCAACTTAAACTAACTCTTTTAAAGATTAAAAAAATTTAAAGCTTAACTATGAAAAAAATTATCCTATTACCTATTATTGCTATTGCCATTAGTTTTACATCTTGTAAAAAAGACAGAATTTGTAATTGCACCGTTACTTCGGGCTCCTTTACAACAACTCAAGTTACTACAATGGTAAAAGTAACTAAGAAACAAGCCAAAGCTAATTGCATCAGCACCATTCAATCAACCGGTGGCATAACTACCACATCAACTTGTCAATTGAGTTAAAACAAAATTACCTTAAGTTAAAATGCCTTGTAAAATTACAAGGCATTTTTTTGTTATATAATTAAGCCCAAGACCCTATTTCAGAGAAGTTGACTGTTAAATAATTTTGTGAAATAAATTAAATTAAAAACACAACTATTATGAAAAAATTAATTACACTTATTGGAATTGCTTTTGCAACCTCAATTAATGCACAAGTAATGCTCAGCGAAAGTTTTACTGCACCCTGGACTCCAACAACAACCGGCTGGACGGCCACAAACGTATCTGTACCTGTAAATGCAAGTTTACCTCAAGGATGGTACCAAGGTGTTTCGTCTGTTTTTAACGCGTATAGCGGGGCTCCGACAGACTACTATGCTGCCGATTACACCCTTGGCACCGGTGCATCTGATTTAAATGCCTGGTTAATTACCCCTACATTAAATTTAACAAATAATGCCACTCTTAAATTTGCGACAAGGTCGGGTATTAATGCTACAAATTTATTTCCCGACAGGTTACAAGTGCGTTATAGCATCGGAACAGGTACAGCGGTTGGTACCAGTACTGCTGCACCGGGCACTTTTACAAATTTAATTTTAGACATCAATCCTGCTTACACCACAAATACCATTTCGGCAGTAACCGGTGGTAGTGTTAACGGTTACCCTGACCAATGGACGGTTTATACACTTACGTTAAGCAGTATTACCGGAACTGTTCCGGGAAGGTTTGCTTTCCGGTATCTTGTTCAAAACGGTGGGCCGGGTGGTGCCAACAGTTATTATATAGGACTTGATGATGTACAATATTCGTTGCCATGCGCCACACCAACAATTAGTATAAGCCCAACAGTTGCTACCATTTGTAGTGGTAATTCAATTGCATTGTTTGGCAGCGGGGCTACCACCTATACTTGGAGTTCGGGAGTTAATACTGCATCAGCACTTGTTTCACCAAGTGTAACAACCGTTTATGCACTTAATGGTTCCAGTACACCGGGTTGTATAACAACAAAAACTGTTCAGGTAAATGTTAACCCCAGCCCTGTGCTATTTGCGCCAAGTTATACAATTTGTGCTCTGGGCACAGCTACTTTAGTTGCCAGTGGTGCATCTACTTATACATGGAGTACAGGTTCCAATAGTCCATCAATAACGGTTTCGCCGTTACTACCCAATACATACACGGTTACAGGTTCTAACGGAACATGTGCCACTACTAAAACAGTATCCGTTTCTATTGGTACTGCTTTATCTATTAATCTTTCTGCAACACAAACTTCACTTTGTACCGGTAATTCAACAACCATATCTGCATTAGGGGCAACCGCCTATACCTGGTTACCAAGCGGTAGCGGAACAAGCTCATCTTTTACCCCAACAAGCAATACAACCTATACTGTAAGCGGTACATCAGGTTCATGTTCAGGAAGCAATACAATAGCCATTTTAGTTTCTCCAACACCAACCCTTTCGGTTGGTTACACACCAAGTAATTCGGTTTGTACTACACAAGGTACAGTAAATTTAACTGCATTAGGCGCCACAACCTACACATGGTTTAACACATCTGGTGGAGCTTATAGTAATAATGCTACTGTTAATACACCAATACCATCAACACCCGGTACATATACCTTCAATTTTTCAGGAAGTAATTCAGGTTGCACCAGCAATTACACAGGCAATATTTACGTGATAGTTTGCACGGGTTTAAATAAAACCAATATCAGCGAAAATGTAAAAATTTATCCAAATCCGTTTGCCAATGAACTTACTATAAATGGCATATCAGGGCAAGTAAATATTTATAACTCCATTGGGCAATTGGTAAATTCAAGTTTAATTGATGGCGAAACAAAAATAAACACCAGCGAATTTTCCTCAGGTATTTATTACATTAAGATAAAAGATACTGTCAATCAAAAGGAGGAAACTTTAAAAATGATTAAAGAATAACTAAACAATATCCTAAACATAAAAGCCCGATAAAAAACTATCGGGCTTTTTATTTATAAATAAATTAAGTCCAAGACCCCATTTCATCAAGCTTTGTGCACGTTTATATTTGCCGGTACTCAAAGTTGTGTTTGATAATTCCATGTATCGGAGCGCATTAAGTTTTTAGGTGTAACTAATCACTTATAAAATGTGCGATGATACATGGTTTATTAAATATTTAAAGAAATATTAAAAATGAAAAAAGTTATTATAAATTTTATTGTACTAAATTCACTATTAACTATGGCTCAAACGCCAGGCGGGGTTAATGCCGGGCTGTTAACCGGGGTAGGATTAGATGTTTGGTTAAAGGCTGATAATGGTGTTACCGGAACCAATTCGGTAACTGCATGGGCAAATAATGCCGCATCGGGTTCATCATTAAATGTAATAGGCTCTCCATCTTTAAACACAGTTAACTCATCATTTAATTACAATCCTTATGTTTATTTTAAAGGATTATATAATTCGCGCCAGTATTTGGCAATAAATGGTAATAATAATTTAACAGGTGTTGATTATAAATCTTTTTTCTATGTAGTAAAGTTGGATAGCCTGCAGCGTATAGCAACACATTTAGCAACAGTAGAAGGCGTTAGCGGTTCCTTACCTGCAAATGGTACCTTGCATGGAGGTGTTAATGGAGGATTGGCGGCAATACTACAACAAGGAGTGGATGCAGATTTTGAGGCCACCGGTGTTTGGGAAAGAAATAGTGCAAGTGTTACCTACTCGGTTGGCCATACAACAAATAAAAATATAATTTCGGCTATATCAAATATTACCGGCCCTACAACCATTAACCGTTTTTTTGGCGGACAACAAGACTGGGGACCATATACCGGTTGTAAAAGGGATTGGTTAGGACCTGTGGCCGAATTAATTGCCTGCAAAAATGTGGTTAACACCACTGAGAAAAATAAAATACTAAGTTATTTGGCTATAAAATATGGCATTACTTTACCCATTGATTATATAAATACCGCAATCATACCCGCCACTATTTATAATACAACTGCTAGTGGCACTTACACCAACAATATTATTGGAATTGGCAGGGAGGATAGTGAAGGTTTAAGTCAAAAGCAATCTCATACGGAGGATGATAGTACTATTATATACATTGGCAATCTATTTAGTAATAACCCAAGTAACCCATTCTCATTTTTAACAGATCACTCCTATATCATGTGTGGAGCTGACAAAGGCAAATTATGCAGTACAGTAAATTCAAATACAGAAATTCCGGTAGGTTGTGGCATCACATCAAGAATTGAGAGAGAATGGCGTGTTCAACGAAGCAATAGCAATGATGTTTTTTATTTTGAAATTACGCTACCAAGTGCCGCGCTTACAGGTATTTCTACTTGGAATTTAAAATTATTAGTTGATAATGATGGCAATTTTGCAAATGGAGGAACGCAATGTTATTATACTGGTGATGGTTTAGGAACAGTAATTTATACTGCTGGAACGCCCCTTAGAATTGGTTTTTTAATAAATACCAATCATATCTCTAATAATTCAACAAAATATATCACACTAGCTTCTACAAATACCATTACACCCCTCCCAATTGAATTAATAGACTTTTCTACAAACTGTGTAAACACCAATGTAAACATTAAGTGGCAAACCGCTTCCGAAAAAAATGTAGATTATTACGAAATACAAAAAAGTTATTCAGGTCAGGATGATTGGAAAATAATTAATAAAACTATTCCAAATAACTCCAAACAAAGCACTAACACATATAGTTTTATTGATGAAGATGATAGTTATACAAACGATGTTGTTTATTATAAATTGATAGAGAAAGATTTAGATGCCGGTGAAAAAACACTTAAAACAATAGTAACCGAAAGGTGCAACAAAAACTCTTTGGCTGATTTAATCATTTATCCGAACCCTGCCAATACAACCATTACTCTAAAAAATTACCTTAAGGTTAAAAAATTAATAATAACAAATCCATTAGGGCAAATTGTTTACGAAACACCAATTAGTGGTGCCACATACGATATTAGCACGCTTACTAATGGCATTTATTACGCCGAATGCCTGCTTGAAGATGGCTCTGTTGAAAAAGTAATAAAAATTATTAAAAACTAAAACTGACGGATATTAAAATTTGCTAACAAATAATTCTAAAACATATATCGTAACACACTCACTCTTAACAACTATTTAATTAAAACCAATTTACCAAAAAACATGAAAAAACAACTAAAAAACAAATCTAAAAACAAGCAGGTTCGAAAATCAGCTATAACTGGTATAAAAAAATCATCTACCCGTTATAATTATTATTTCTCTTTAATTATTCTTTTACTTTTTACAAACCATAGGAATAGTTTTGCGCAACTAGACTGTAGTAGCGCCGTAACGTTGACAACCGGGCTGGTGTATCAAGGAAATACTGTTAATGGAAATAGCAATGTATCCACATATAATAACGATCCGTGGTGGAAATTAACCGGTCCTGAAATTGTGCATAAATTAGTTTGGCCGGGGGGAAATATTTCAATAAATCTTACTAATAAATCTGCGGCTCTTGATTTAATTCTACTCAATTCTTGCAATAAAGATTCGGGATTTATTGCTTCAGGAGGAGGTAATTCAGGAACTCAAAACTCTCAAATAAATCTTTATCTACCTTCCGGTACTTATTACATAGTTGTAGATGGGTGGCAATTGGCAGCAGGTAGCTATGATCTTCAAGTAGTTAAAAGTATTAGTATTGGTGCGAATACCTTTGTTCTGTCAGGTGATACTGTATCAAAAGTAATGGGTTCAACATCGGCCGTTATTGCTACCGGAGTAGTAGAAATGAATAAATATTTTGGTCGTGTAACAAACACCATTACAGGGGATGGAATAGAAGAAGAAATATTATCAATTAAAAAAATTGGTCAGGTAAAACCCAAAATCTATCTCAATAACAACTTTAATACAGATTATTTAAAGCAAATATTATTTTGTAATCAAAAAACATTATACTTATACGGAGATTTAGTTTTTGATGGCACCACTCAAATACTTACAGGGTGTGATATCCTTAGAAATGAAAATGGGTTCATATTATCGCACCAAAAAGATGCTACGATTAAACTCTTTAATGTTTCTAATAACAGCTGGACAGATATTCTACAAATAATTACCATAGATTCTAAATCTTACTACATTAATGCTTCGGATAGCAGTGTATGGGCATTATCTGATAACGGGCAGGCATCAAAAATTGCCTCAAAAGCCGTTTTGCTGCAAGATAACGACAATCAGTTAATAAAAATTGATGTCACCGGAAACTATCAAAGATACTTGAAATCAAATAACCAGTGGTCATCCATTACTCCAAAATATGTTGGAGCAAGCCCAAAAATGACGGATGAGGGTTTTTGGTTTTTTATTCAATCAAAAGTACTTTTGGAAAGCGCTGATTATACTGTTGATCAAAAAAAAGGGCTTACTTACGACGGTAACGAGAAGCTTGTTATGGAGTTAATTCCTGCCTCAGGAAATTGCGATCGTTTTTTGTGGCGTACAAAGGATGCGGGTAATGGCAAATTTTACTTGATTAATAAGGTTAAGGGTGAAGCAAATCCACTTTCAATATCGGCTTTTGGGATGACCAGTTTTACAACAAATGCTTTAGGTTGTGATAAATTGGATATTAATTATTCAAATCAAGCCATTTATGGAACTAATGCTTTTAAAATAACCGGAGTATTTGGAACAAAATCTTTAGCATTTTCTAATAATAATGTCTTAACGCAATTTCCAATTGGAAGAGAAATAGATCAAACCTGGGTTTTCCAGTTTAACCAAATGGTAAAAGATTATTTTCTACCGCTTCCAACCAAAGATAATTTAACCTTATACTACGAAAACCCTAATATTAACATCAATCAATCAGCACCAGAAATTCAGAAAAATTACAACAAATTTTTAAAAGGTACTAATGGCGTAAGCATATTTGGGACAAACACCTCTAGCGATTGGGTGGTTGTAAATCATTATTTTCTTATAAACAACATGATGAATGCGGTTGTTTCGCCCAAACCTTCAGACCCCGCTGTAAATCCAACCCTAGTTAAAACGCTTGCCGAAATGAAAGGACGCAGCATAATTTTAATTAATAAAAACGATTTGAATTACGCTATTCCAAATCACTTCTTTACAAAATCAGAGTATGGATACTCTGCAGAATTTGTATCAGTAACAAGAGGCGGTGCAGCCTATTTATCCATGGCAGAGGGAATATTGGTTTCGGAAGAGTTGACTTGTAAAAAAGGCATTATTAACAGGCCACTAGATAAGACATTTAGAAGGTTTGATCATGGTGTACACGAATTCACTCATGGATTACAAGAACTATGCAATTGGATTCCTATAATAGATGCTAATAATATTTGTCCATACGAACGTAACAGGAGTTCAGAATGCTTTTGCTTTAAAACTCAAGCCTGGTTTAATAGTGACGTGGTTGGAAATGTTTCCTGGCATCCGGGATTGAGAGCTACTGATTTAAATACAGCAAATTTTATGCAAAAAATATTTAACGGCACAAATACCTGGATGCCGCCTTTAGATTTAAGAACAGACGGTTATAATCCTTCCGGATCATCAGGCTTATTTGATAATACTATCGGCAGATCTTCAAACAATTTTTCTTCAAATTCGATTAATGAGTTGCTTGATGAAGAAATAAGAATAAACGTTTATCCAAATCCTTTTACAGATTTGCTTAATGTTGAAGTAAACCTTACAACTGCGGATAAACTGGAGGTAGAAATTATGGATGTAACAGGCAGGCTAATTAAAAAGATAAAATCTAACGAGTTAGCCGATAAACACGTTATAGAAATTAAAAATTTAAATTATAAAGGTGTTTTGTTTATAAAAGTTTCAGCTAATAATGTAAATAATGTAACTAAGGTTATAGGTCAACAATAACTAATTAGTTCAATATTTTTTAAAGTTGCACTTTATGTTAAATACGATGAATACTCCAAAGCAAACTTAAGTAATGCGTTTTGGTCACCGCTTAGTTCTAACTTTTTTATTATATTATAGCGATGGTTTTTTACTGTTTTTTCTGAAATAAAAAGTTTTGCTGCAATTTCTTTAGAAATAACTTGCTTTGAAATGAGCAACAAAATATCTTTTTCGGTTTTTGTTAAGGTAGCAATTTTTTGGGCAATCTCGTTATTGACAATAATGTTGCTTTTACCGGATACTAATTGATTTTTAAGGCTATCCGGAAGATATTTTTTTCCATCGTTTAATTCAGTTATTGCATTTATAAGCTCAGTGCTTGTATTATCTTTAATTAAATAGCCCCATGCACCTAAATCTAACGCCTTATTAAATAAGTCGGCCTCTTTATACATGGTTAAAAAAAGTACTTTAGTTCTTAACTTCAGTTGCTGCAATTTTGCACACACTTCTAAACCATTTAATTTTGGCATCTCCATATCCAGCAGGGCAATATCAGGTTGATGTGTTATACATAAATCCAAAGCCTCCTGTCCATCGGGCGCTTCCATAATTTCTAAAGCCATTTGGCTGTCGTTTAAAATACCAATAACACCTTTGCGCAGCATAAGGTGGTCGTCAGCTACCAGAATTTTTATAATTTGTTTCATTGCAAACTAATTCAATTTTTGTTCCGTTAATTCCTGATTTAATTACTAACTCAGCTCCAATTACCAATGCCCTCTCATGTATTGATGATAAGCCAACGGAGTTGTTTAATAAATATTGTTCTAAATCAAAACCTTGTCCATCGTCGTTAATCTCAACTTTAAATCCTTTGTCGGTTTTAAAAATTACTATTCTGGCATTAGATGCTTTTGAATGTTTAATAATATTGCTTATAGATTCCTGAATGATTCTGAAGACATTCATTTTAAAATTGACATTAGCAATTATAATTTCTTCAATATCATAAGTAAAATAAATTTGTTGTTCCTTTAAATCGTCAATTAATCGTATAATCAGCTCTTTCAAGCCTGTATCTTTAAACTTAACAGGCGTTATGGTTCTTGAAAGACTTCTTACCTCTTCAATTAATGGATTAATTTCATCAACATGTTGATTTTTGGTTTTTATGTTTAAGGATAATAACCGTTGACCAATATTATCGTGTAACTCTCTTGAAATTCTTTGTCGCTCGTCTTCTTGAGCATTTAATAATAGTGCTGAAATTTTTCTTTGTTTATTTATTCTTCGTTTTATGATATAACGAATAACCATAAAAGTTAAAAAAATGTATGAAACAATAACAAAAGCATAAAACCAATTTGTTTGCCAATATGGTGCCTTTATTACAAAGGGTATATTAATTAGGTTACTTTTTTGTAGCCATGAATTGGTGTACTTAACTTGTAGAATATAATTGCCTTTTGGCAAATTGGAATAACTAACGTAATTTTTATTGACTTCAGTATGCCAAACAGAATCAAAACCAATTAAACGATAAAAATAATGTTTAGTACCCGGAAAATAGGTTTGATTGGAGGCAAATTCAAATTGCAAATTATTTTGATGATAATTAAGAGTAGTTTCAGCAGCTACAAATTTACTTCGTTGGGTTTCTGAAAGTTCTTTGCTATTTATTGAAATATCAGAAATATACAACTTTGGTTGCTCAAGTTGGCCCGACAATTTGTAAGGGTTAAAATAAATTAGTCCCTCGGTAGTTGGAAAATATATATTACCTGATTTATTTAAATTATTAAATACAGAAGTTGACAATCCGAAATTGATAGTTGAACCAGAAAAATAATTACGGTATTCTTTACTCTTTAAATTAAAACTGTTGATAGTGTTATTAGCAATATACCAAAGCGTGTTGGCAGTATCAACATTGTAACCTCTTCTTAATTTATAATCAAAATCAAAATTTACAGGGTATAAAAGCGTACTGTTTTTTTGCGAATCAAATTGAAAAAAACTTTTATCTGAAATAAAATAAACCTTTCCATCCTTGTTTTGGCAAACCGGTATAACACTTCCGGCATTACCAAAATCGGTACTTTTTAACTGCTTTATTTGCTTAGTTTCGCTATTAAGTATGTAAAACTCATCAAAGCGGGTATATATTAACCAGTTTTTCTTATTTACTTGACGTGTATATATTTTTATGTTATAATCGTCCGGTATGTATTTAACGTCATGAATTTGCCCTAGATTTTCTTTAACACTAAAATTATTAGTATCGAGTAAATAAAACATAAAACAATTTTTAGATTGCGGATGAGTATTACATTTACCGGATGTTGAAAGTATTTCATTCGAAAAATCTCCAGTTACCATATTATCAATACCATTACTTAAATTAATGGCAGATACATTTTCTGTTTTTTTATCGTACTTAAATAAGGCCCCTTTTGTGATTAAAATTAAAAAGTCTTTTTTTTCAATAACATTGAGTAAGGCTCCCGGTTCGTAAGATTGATAAATATCGGGTTTTGATTTATCTACAACAACATACTTACAGCTGTTTGTTTTTAAATTAAAAATTGTGAGTCCTTTGCCATGACATAAGTAAAGTTCGTTGCCATTGTTACTTTCTTTTAACGACGTAATGTATTTATAGCCCTGGCGCCTGTTATTTTTAAATAAATTCAAATACGATATGGTTTGCTTTTTAACCTGATTTAAAAGCGGTGAGTACACATCAAGCCCGCCGTTTAAATTACCAACAATTGTGTTACCTGACTTATCTATACAAATAGACGTGATGTAATTACTGCTTATTCCATATATTTCATCTGCATCCCTCTCAATTTTTTTAACTAAATCAGAGTTTAAATCCAATAAAAATAAACCATTTACCTCGGTTGTAATCCATAAACGATTATAAACGTAATCGAATACAAAATCTATTAAATTATCATAAATTCCTTTTTCATTTAAATTTTCGGAAATACCCTCAATTCGCTTTATGTTTTTTTTATTAATATTTAATTTTACTAATCCCATATAGGTTCCAATCCATAAATTGCCTTGTTGATCGGGGCAAAGAAAGCGAACATTTGAAAGTACTTTTTTTAATGTGTTTAGTTCTTTTTCATTGCCATAAGTAAAATCTTTAAAGTTGAGGGAATGGAATTCTTCTGTTTTAGGGTCAAAAACATCTAAAAATTTATT
The DNA here is from genome assembly GCA_033763945.1 of Bacteroidota bacterium. GTDB lineage: Bacteria > Bacteroidota > Bacteroidia > B-17B0 > Aurantibacillaceae > Aurantibacillus. The sequence continues at coordinate 17,376 of JANRJN010000011.1, forward strand.
TTTATATACATTACTATTTTCCCAACTACCAATTAAAAGCTTTTCATTCTCTAACTCAATCATACAAGTTAGTTCATTTGAACTCAAAGAATTAGGCTTTGAATTATCAGAAACATATCTTTTAAAAGTCCGTTTTTTCCTATCAAATTTTACTAATCCATCACCCCACATTGGCATGTAGAAATCACCATTCTTAGACTCAAAAAAAATTCCAACCTGATTGTTGGCCAAATCGGGAATGTCAGTATAATAGTCAAATAACTCTGATGCCGGATTAAAACTACAAAAACCTCCAAAAGCCAAAGAAATCCAGAAAATACCTTCTTTATCTCTGTAAAAATTAATTACTTTTCTATTTAAATTATTGCTCCGAACTTTATTATTAAAGCTGTATATCTTACTACTATGCCCATTGCTTTTTAATAAACCATCATTGGTAAGTAACCAAGTTTCGTTTAACTCCCCGGATATTATGCCATAAACTACTTTATCCGTATAGCCATTTTCCTGATTTAAATGAACAAATACATTGGAATTACTTATTTGCGCCTTAAACGCAAGACATAAAAAAAAGAAAACGCAAAATAGAGTTCTAGGAAAAGCCATTTATTAGGTTTAATAAATCATTATAAATGCTGTTGGAACCTCCCATATATTGAGTAAATTTAGTAAATAATTAATTTGTGTATTATTTTTCTTCATCAAATCTTTTTTAACTCTTAATCGCCAGTTAAACATTTTTATAACTTTATAGCTTTTAACAAGCCAATTGTATTCTCTTAAACACATATCAGAAATCACGTCCGGTAAATTCGTTGGCATTATTGATTACAAACCAACTATTTTTTTAACCGACAGCCGCACCCTGCAAAATGCAGCTGACACTTTATTTATAGCACTTAAAACACAACGCAACAACGGACATAATTACATTCACGATTTAATTAAAAAAGGTGTTACCAGTTTTTTAATTGAAGAACATGAGTTCGATATTTCAAGTGTGAACAATACTAAAGTTTCATTTATCATTTCAAAAAATCCCCTACAAAGTTTACAACAACTGGCTGCTTATCATCGCTCTCAATTTACTATTCCTGTAATTGGCATTACAGGCAGTAATGGTAAAACAGTAGTTAAAGAGTGGTTGTATCAATTATTAAAATCAGATTACACTATTTGCAGAAGTCCAAAAAGTTTTAATTCACAAATTGGTGTGCCTTTAAGTGTAATGAATTTAAATGCTTCACACACCCTTGCTATTTTTGAAGCCGGTATTTCTCAACCGGACGAAATGGACAAACTTGAAAAAATAATTCAACCAACTCTGGGAATTATTACATCTATTGGCACCGCGCACGATGAAGGTTTTGAAAACAAAGACAACAAAATTTCAGAGAAATTAAAACTGGTTACTCATTCTAAAAATGTAATTATTAACGGGGTAGAAAAAAATAACATCTCCCCCACTCTCTTTCCAAAAACTATTTTTGTTTCAACATACAATGATGCTGATTTACAATTTAGTTTTTCTGAAAATACGCTTCACTTAAAAGCGGCTTCAAAAAACTATTCGTTTCATTTTAATTTTACCGATAGCGCTTCTATTGCCAATGGCGCAACCTGTGTAGCCGTATTGTTACATTTGGGTTATAGTGAAGAAACCATTCAACAGAAATTAAACCAATTACAAGCTATTGCCTTGCGTTTGGAAATTAAAACCGGCATTAATAATTCGTTATTGATTAACGATTATTACAATTCCGATCTAGACTCCTTAACCATTGCATTAAGTTTTTTACAACAGCAACACCGCCGTGCCAAAAAAATTGTCATCATTTCTGATATTGAACAATCGGGAGTTTTAGCGGCTAATTTATACAAACAGCTCGCCGATTTATTTTCTCAAACTAAAGTAGATTTGGTGGTTGGTATTGGCAAAGACATTTCGGCAAACAAACCTTTATTTAAAAACAATTCGTTGTTCTTTTTAAATACAGAATCGTTCATTCAACACTTCTCATTCATCAATCATCAATTTTATGATGCCACGATACTTTTAAAAGGTGCTCGCAGTTTTGGTTTTGAAAACATTAGTCGTTTGTTACAACAAAAAAGTCACGATACGGTTTTTGAAGTGAATTTAAACAAACTAACAAGCAACGTAAATTATTTTAAATCGCTGATAGAACCTAAAACTAAAATTATGGCCATGGTAAAGGCTATGGGTTATGGCAGCGGCAGCAGCGACATTGCAAAAACATTGGAACATATTGGTGTAAATTATTTGGCAGTTGCTTATACCGATGAAGGAGTTGAATTGCGTAACTCGCAAATTAAATTACCAATTATGGTGATGAGCCCCGAAACGGATTCGTTAGACGATATTATTAATTTTAATTTAGAACCTGAGATTTACAGCTTTAGAGTATTGCACGAGTTTATTGCCAAGCTGGACCAATTAGGCATTTCGGAACCTTACCCTGTACACCTGAAAATAGATACCGGTATGCACCGTTTGGGTTTTGAAGAAAAAGATATTCCACAATTAATTTCGGAATTAAAAAAATATGCCCAATTAAAAATCACTTCCATTTTTTCGCATTTATCCGCCAGTGATAATCCTGAACTGGATGAATTTACAAAGCAACAAATACATGTGTTTGAAACAATAAGTTCGACTATTGAAAATGAAATTGGTTACGCTACTTTAAAACACATTTGTAATTCGGGCGCTATATCGCGTTTTAAACACGCGCATTTTAATATGGTGCGGTTAGGCATTGGCATGTATGGCTTAGGTGTGAATGAGCAGGAGCAGAAACAATTAGAAAATGTTGGGACTTTAAAAACAAAAATTAGCCAAATTAAATTTGTGCCTCAAAGCGAAACCATTGGCTATAACCGAAATGGAAAAATTACAAGCGATACGTTTATTGCTACCATACCCATTGGTTATGCGGATGGGTTTAGCCGCCAATTAGGCAATGGTAAACACGGTGTTTTTATTAATGGGCAGTTTTGTAAAACCATTGGCAATATTTGCATGGATATGTGTATGATAAAGGTTACTGGGGTAAATTGTAAAGAAGGTGACGAGGTTATTATATTTGAAAATACTGAACAAATAAATGCTTTAGCTACGGCATTAAATACTATTAATTACGAGGTGTTGACCTCCGTATCCTCACGCGTGAAACGGGTGTATATTCAGGAATAAATTTTTTATTTAAATATATTTTATAACTTAGTTAAAAAAACCGTTTACAAATACTTACAAACGTTTACAAACGGATAAGTTAGTCCTAGCCACTAGTTAGAGTGCAATTGTTGACTCACACACCTGTGTGACCCAGTACCTTTTTCATCGTAAAATACGCAGACTTTATTATCAAGCATCATCATAGGACATTTAAAAGAGGACAGGAAAATTTTTAGTCCAAGTTGTTTGCGAT
>JANRJN010000012.1:0-426310 GCA_033763945.1 Bacteroidota bacterium
CCACCACGAAATATTGGATTAGGCGTAAGTTCACCTTCCTTTATTACGTGTCAGAATTTATGTGTAAATATTTCTTTTACAAATGCGCTTTTATCGACAAGTGTTTCAATACCTTCCAATACTTGGACAACTCCGCCTCCTGCATTTAACACTTCTACTTTATCAAGTATAAACGCTTGTTCAGTGGGTTCTTATAGTATAGCTGTTAAGGATAGTCAAAATGGATGTGTAACAAATACGATAATAACTATATTAGACCAAACTAATAAACCAGTTCTAGCCGCATTACCAATATTTACTCTTGATTGCTCAGCAACCAGTAGTTTAAGCTCAACTAAAATAACAGTTGCATTAACGAGTTCGTTGTCTTCTTGGAGTCTTTTATTTACAAATTACCCTCAAGGCACAACATTTTCAAATATTCAGTTGACAACTCCACCCAATGGTATGACAGTAACTCCTTCGGGAAGTTCTACAGCAACATTGTTAGTTGATAAACCAGGAGATTATAGATTTGTTGTGAAGAATTTATCCACAGGTTGTTCCGATGTTGGATTATTTAACGTTGCAACTGGTGGCTTAAATGCAGATTTTAGTCCAAGTGCATTAACAGGTTTTGCTCCTTTAAGTGTTAATTTTAATAACTTGAGCTCTTCTTCAAATACGGCAACAGGAACATCGAGTATTACCACAAACTGGAGCTTTGGTAATGGATCTGTTCAAACTACCACTTCAACAGCTATTGGAACAAGCGCAACTTATAATAACCCAGGAACCTATACTGTAACGATAGTAAGTAAAAAAGGTAGCTGTGTTGACTCTGCTTATAAAGTAATACGAGTTGATATACCAAGTAAGTTAGAAATACCAAATGTGTTTACACCAAATGGTGATGGAAGCAATGATATTTTCTTCTTAAAAACAAGTAATTTAACTGAGATTACAGCTTTAATCTTTGACCGTTGGGGTAATAAAGTTTATGACTTAACAAGCAGCACGGGTAATATAGCTTGGGATGGTTTGAATCCATCTGGAAAAGAATGTGCCTCTGGAACTTACTTCTATATAATTAAAGCTACGGGTAAAGACGGGCAGACTTACGAAAAGAAAGGCAATGTTAGTTTATACAGATAAGTAAACTAGAAATTCAATAGCTAAAAATCCCGATAATTTTATCGGGATTTTTTATTATCCTATTTTACTCCAGTTGGTTTTGTGCTGTTGTTCTTTTAATAAATTCAAATGATACACTTTGTTTTTTTCTAATTCAAAATTTACATCTTCATCCAACACTGTTTGAGCTGCTTGTCTTGCTAACTGAAGAATGTGGCCATCTTGCGTTAGGTTGGCTAATTTTAAATCCATTACGCCACTTTGTTGTGTTCCCTCAATATCGCCAGGCCCACGTAATTTCAAATCTACTTCACTAATTTCAAAACCATCGTTTGTGCTTACCATAGTTTTCATTCGCAATCTGCTATCTTTTCCTAATTTAGAACCAGTTAATAAAATGCAAAAACTTTGTTCCGCCCCACGTCCTACCCTACCCCGTAATTGGTGTAATTGTGATAAGCCAAAACGTTCGGCACTTTCTATCACCATTACACTTGCGTTAGGAATATTCACACCAACTTCAATAACTGTTGTTGCCACCATTAGTTGTGTTTCGTTTTTAATAAAACGTTGCATTTCAAATTCCTTTTGTTCATTTGAGAGTTTACCGTGTACAATGCTAATTTGGAAGTGTGGGGGAGGAAATTCAATAACTAAGTTATCATAACCTTGTTGTAAATTTTGGTAATCTAATTTTTCACTTTCTTGAATGAGTGGAAACACAATATAAATCTGTCTGCCTAATGCAATTTGTTCTTTTAAAAAACCATTCACTCGCAAGCGTTGATTTTCGAAATAATGAACAGTTTTTATTGGTTTACGTCCAGGTGGTAATTCATCAATTAAACTGGTATCTAAATCTCCATACAATGTCATTGCCAGAGTTCGAGGGATTGGTGTAGCTGTCATTAATAAAATGTGGGGAGGATGCGTATTTTTCTTTTGAAGCTTGGCACGTTGCGCCACACCAAAACGATGTTGTTCGTCAATAATTACCAAGCCCAAATTGGCAAATTGGACTACATCTTCAATTAATGCGTGTGTACCAATTAAAATGGGGATTTCGTTTGATTTTAGTTTTCCCAAAATTTGTTTTCGAGATTTTGTTTTGGAAGAGCCTGTTAAAAGACCAACATTTAAGTTTAAAGGTTCTAATAATTTTTTAAATGTTTCGTAATGCTGTTGCGCTAAAATTTCGGTGGGCGCCATCAAGCAGGTTTGAAAATTATTGTCAATAGCCAACAACATACTCATTAGGGCGACAAGCGTTTTACCACTTCCCACATCTCCTTGCAGCAGACGATTCATTTGTCTGCCACTCCCCATATCTAATCTAATTTCTTTTAACACGCGTTTTTGGGCGTTGGTTAACTGAAAAGGCAAATGCTCATTAAAAAAAGCATTAAACACCTGCCCTACCCTACTAAATACAAAACCTTGAGTGGTATTGGCTCTGACTTTATTTAATTTTAAAAGCTTTAATTGTATGTAAAATAACTCTTCAAATTTTAAACGTTGTTCTGCTTGTTTTAATTGCTGAGCACTTTCAGGAAAATGAATTTGCTTCAACGCATCGAAATGTGAAATGAGTTTTTGCTCTTCAATAACTTCCTTACTCAAATTCTCGGGGCAATGTTGCTCCTGTAATTGTTGAATTAAATTGCGTTGAATTTTTCTAATACCTTCACTATCCAATCCCTTATATTTCAGTTTTTCGGTACTATTGTATACAGATTGGAAAGCAGATTGTTGTTTTAATAATTCTTCGGTTACTTCATCAATTTCAGGATGTGCAATATTGTAACGACCCATAAAATGGGTAGGTTTACCAAACACAATGTATTCAATACCCAGTTTTAATTTTTCTGCCATCCAGTTATAGCCTTTAAACCACACCAAATCTATACTTCCGGTTCTATCTTTAAAAGTAACAACTAAACGTTTTGTGTGTTTTTGTCCAATTACCTCAAGTTTATCAATATAACCTTTTAGTTGAATGTAAGGCAATTCCTCGTTTATTTCTCTAATGCTGTAAAACTTAGTTTTATCAACATATCGAAAAGGGTAATAGGTAATTAAATCTGCATAATTAAAAATACCCAATTCTTTTTTTAAAACATCGGCCCGTTGCGGACCAATACCTTTTAAATATTCAATGGGGGTATCTAACATAAACACATAAAATTAAACAAGTTATTTGTTGAAATTATTGTTAACCAAGAAATAATTAAACAGTTTATAAACGTAATTTTGTTATAAATGAAGCGTGTTTTTTATATAACATTTATTTTGTTTTTTTATTTTGTTTCTAAAGCACAGTTTTTAGATACACTTCATAACGTATTTAATAACAAATCGAGTATTGATGCTCGTTTGGAGAGTAGAAACAGTTTTATTAGTAACCAATTAATTAGTGTTACGGGAGTGAGATTGGGCGTTGCTTACCAACGTAAACTAAGAATTGGTGGAGGAATTAGCTGGATGAAGTCTAATTTCTCTAACGATTTTTATAGTACGAATGAATTTGGAAGAATTGATACGACCACAAAATATTTAAAATTTACTTATTTGTGTTATTATATTGATTTTGTTTTTTATAAAACCAAACGCTGGCAATTAAGTGTGCCAATTCAGGCAGGAACCGGATTAGCTTGGTTTCAAAGAAGCAAACAATTTAATTTATATTCAGGAGATAAAAAATCATTTTTGTTATTGTATGAACCCGGAATAACAGCACAGTTTAAAGTATTTAAATGGTTTGGTTTAGGAAGCGATATTGCTTACAGGTTTACATTAAAAAACAATAAAAAAATCGGCGATAAATTAAATTCGCCTACTTATAGTTTTAAAGTACTAATTTGGTTCGACCAAATATTTTACGAACTGTTCCCTAAAAGTAAAATTACAAAACGGTTTGGACCGGCGGTTTGGTAGGTTTATTTTTAATAATTTATTAAATCCTTTCCAATATCTTTGCGGTAATATTTATTGGTGTAATTAATTTTTTCAGCGCTTGCAAAACTTTTATTTACGGCTTCTTCAATGGTATTACCAAAAGAAGTAATTGCAAAAACTCGTCCACCATTGGTAAGTACTTTATCGCCTTCCAATTTGGTGCCTGAATGAAAAACATGAGAGTCAAATTTTAATTCCAATCCATCCACTTCATATCCTTTTTTAAATTCTTCAGGATACCCACCGCTTACCATCACAACAGTTGTAGCTGTTTGAGGAGTTGTGCTGTATTCTTTTGTATGAAGGGTTTGCTGCCCTACTCCAATTAATAAATCTAAAAAATCAGATTCAATGCGTGGAATTACCACCTCGGTTTCAGGATCCCCCATACGGCAGTTATATTCAATCACTTGGGGTTCGCCATTGCAATTCATTAAACCTACAAAAATAAAACCTCGGTAATCTATTCCTTCGGCATTAAGTCCTGCAATGGTTGGTTTTACCACTTTTTCTTCTACTTTTTTAATAAATTGTTCGTCTGCAAAAGGAACAGGACTTACAGCGCCCATACCTCCGGTGTTTAAACCTGTATCGCCTTCGCCAATGCGTTTGTAATCTTTAGCTGCAGGTAAAATTTTATAAGATTTTCCATCGGTTAAAACAAACACCGATAATTCTATGCCGTGTAAAAATTCCTCGATAACTACTTTGCTACTGGCGGTTCCAAACTTTGCATCTACTAACATCGTTTTTAATTCTGCCTTTGCTTCAGCAATTGTATTAAGTATTAACACTCCTTTTCCGGCAGCCAGCCCGTCAGCTTTTAAAATAAAAGGAGGATTTAATGTTTCTAAAAACTCATAACCATCTTCAATATTAGCCGAAGTAAAAGTAGCATAACGCGCAGTTGGCACATTGTACTTTTGCATAAATTGTTTGCTAAAATCTTTACTACCCTCTAATTGTGCACCGTCTTTTTTTGGTCCGATAACAGGTATTTCTTTTAAAACGTCATCATTTAAAAAGTAATCATGAATGCCATTTACCAAAGGATCTTCCGGCCCCACTAACACTAAATTGATGTCCTTTTCCCACACTAGGTTTTTTATGGCGTCAAAATCATTTACGGCAATATTAACATTGGTGCCACAATTTGCCGTACCTGCGTTACCAGGAGCAATATATAAATTTTGTAAGAGTTTACTTTTAGCTATTTTCCATGCAAAGGCGTGTTCTCTACCACCCGAACCCAATATTAAAACGTTCATAATTTTTAAACTAGTGCCTCAAAATTACACATAAATTAATAGTATTTTTACAGACAATGACTAATATTTTAATAATAGGCGCAGGTCGCTCTACCACTTCGTTAATAAATTATTTAATACAAAATTCCACCACCTATAATTTTAAAATTACAGTGGCTGATGTCGATATTAAATTGGCTCAAGAAAAAGTTGCTAACCATACAAATGCTACCGCCATTAGTTTTAATATTAATGATGCTGATAAACGCAGACAAATTATACAGAAACATGATTTTGTGATTTCGATGTTACCGGCTTTTATGCATGGAGAGGTGGCTAAAGATTGTGTAGAGTTTGGCAAACATATTGCTACAGCGAGTTACGTGAGTGCAGATATGAAAGCTTTGGATAAAGAAGCACAGAAAAAAGGACTGATTTTACTGAACGAGTGTGGCTTGGATCCAGGAATTGATCACGCCAGTGCCATGAAAGAAATTAATGAAATAAAACAAAAAGGTGGGGAAGTGATTTCTTTTAAATCGTATTGTGGTGGTTTGGTAGCGCCTGAAAGTAATGATAATCCATGGGGCTATAAGTTTAGCTGGAACCCAAGAAACGTAATTTTAGCGGGACAAGGAACGGCTCAATATTTAGAAAATGGCGCTTTAAAATTTTTACCGTATAACCGTTTGTTTTCTCAATCCGATACCATAAGTATGAATGGTTATGGAAATTTTGACGCTTATGCCAACCGAGATAGTATTTCATATCAAGAAATTTACGGGTTACAAAGTGCTAAAACGATGTTACGCGGTACCTTACGTCAGCAACATTATTGTAAAGCCTGGAATGTGTTTATTTTATTGGGTTTAACAGACGACACGACAAAAATTACGCATTCCAATCAATTAACCTATTCTGATTTATTAAATGCGTTTCTCCCAAATGGGGCCGGCTCTTTAAAAGACAAATTGAAAAGCTTTTTAAAGGATAATTGGGACAATGAAATTGAAACTATGCTTGATTACTTAGAATTGTTTTCAGATAAAAAAATAACATTATCAGAAGGCTCTCCAGCCCAATTGTTGCAAGCATTGTTAGAAGAAAAATGGAAATTACAAGATACTGACAAAGACATGATTGTGATGCAACACCAATTTGAATATAAATTACCAAGTGATGCTAACAAACTATTTAAAACCAATTCTTCTTTAGTCGTTATAGGGAAAGATAATCACGATACTGCCATGGCACAAACAGTTGGCCTACCTTTGGCTATTACCGTTAAGAATTTCATCACCAAAAAATTTACAGATGTTGGCGTACAAATACCTACAACACCTCAAATTTACGAACCTCTTTTAAAGGAATTGGAAGAACACACTATTATTTTTAAAACTCAACACTTAAGTTAATTATGTTAGTAATAGTAACAGGTGCCTCCAAAGGTATAGGGTTTGAAATTGTAAAGTTGTTTTTAAATAATCCCAATTATTCAATTATTGCTATTTCACGTAATATTGATTCGCTTACAAAGCTTGTAAACGCAAACAACACCACCAATTTAATCCCTTTTAAAGCAGATATTACCAACAGCAAACAACACAAAAAAGTAGTTGACCTTATTAAAAAAATAAAATTACCCGTTGGTATATTAATTAATAATGCAGGACAAATAGTTAACAAACCTTTTGAAAAAATTAGTGAAAAAGAATTGGAAAGTGTCTATAATACCAATGTTTTTGGACCTTTTAAACTAATACAGCAGCTATTGCCGTTTTTTGGAAAAAAAGCCAAATCGCATATAGTAAACATTAGCAGTATGGGTGGTTTTCAAGGCAGTTCTAAATTTGCTGGTTTAAGTGCATACAGCAGTAGTAAATCCGCTTTAAGTGGTTTAACTGAATGTTTAGCGGAAGAATTTAAAGATAAAAACATCGCAGTAAATTGTTTAGCCATTGGTGCGGTACAAACCGAAATGCTGAATAAAGCGTTCCCAGGTTACAAAGCACCTTTGCAACCCAAACAAATGGCAACATTTATTTACGATTTTGCTATTAACGGACACAACTATTTTAATGGTAAAATTTTACCTGTGAGTTTGAGTACGCCTTAATTTGCTTTCAACTCTTTCGCCAAGGTATTAAAATCAATACCATCAAAATTTCCACTACTCATCATTAACAGGACTTTATTTTCCCAGTTAAGAGATTTTAAATAATCAGTTACTTCACTACTTTTTGTAAATACTTTTAAATCGCTTCTGTTAAAGGCTTTTTTTACCTGTTCTACCGTAATTTCTTTTAATTTTTTGTGAGCAATGGTATGAGGATTAAAATACACAATGGCTTCATCGGCTAAGTCCATAGCACCACTATATTCGTTTAAAAATTCCTCTGTTAAGCTGCTAAAGGTATGCAACTCCATACATGCCACGGTATAACGGTCTGTAAATTGTTGTTTTACCGCATTAGTGGTTGCTTTTAATTTTGATGGGGAATGGGCAAAATCTTTATAGAAGTTAAACACTTCGTTTTTATAAACCAACTCTAAGCGTTTGGCGGCTCCCTTAAATGATTGAATGGCTTCATAAAATTGAGCATCACTAATATTTATTTTATTGCAAACCAAGCGGGCACCATTTAAATTCATTAAGTTATGATTTCCAAAAATTTGGAGTGGAGTCTTTTTATCATCAACCAAAAGATACGTAATGCCATTTTCTATAATATGAGTAGGAATGGAATAAGCCGTTTTACTTTCCAGATTACCAAAGTTTTTGTTGCAAACCTCTTCAAGCACCTTATCTTCTTTACAATAAATTAAATGCCCCTGAGGTTCAATTAATTTTATAAACGTTTCAAACTGACTAACATAATTTTCAAAGGTTGGAAACACATTGATGTGATCCCAAGCAATGCCGCTTAAAATAGCAATATTAGGTTTATATAAATGAAATTTTGGACGTCGGTCAATTGGCGACGCTAAATACTCGTCGCCTTCAATAACAGCATATTTAGAAGAATTGGTTAAATTAACCATCGTATTAAATCCCTCTAACTGCGCACCAACCAAATAATCTGTTTCAATGTTATGATAGTGCATCACATGTAAAATCATAGCCGTAATGGTTGTTTTACCGTGACTACCACCAATTACAATCCGGGTTTTATCTTTAGTAGCTTCGTAAATATATTCAGGATACGAATAAATTTTTAAGCCTAATTCTTTTGCTCTTATTAATTCCGGGTTATCTTCTCTGGCGTGCATACCAAGAATTACAGCTTCAATATCAGAAGTCAATTTTTCAGGATACCAACCAATTTCACTTGGTAAAATGCCGGCTTTAGCTAAGCGACTTTTACTTGGCTCATTAATTTCGTCATCGCTACCGCTAACTAAATATCCTTTTTCATGAAGTGCTAATGCCATATTGTGCATAGCGCTACCGCCAATGGCAATTAAGTGTACTTTTTTACTCATAATATAAAGTAAACTATTATTAAAATTTAAAAGAATGTATTAAGTGATATTTTTTACACATTAATGATTTAATAAATAGATTTAACGTAAAAAAATATTTTTTTGGACCAGTTAAGTAATTAAGAACATATAAGAATAGCTTGATACTATCCTACCTAATATGCCTTAAATGGTTAATTTTTTTACATTAAAACATAATAAATAAGGCTTCTCTTAAACCAAAACTAAAGGCACAGAAATATTATGCCTTACACTCTCCACGGTGGTCCCTAACAAAATATCTTTAAATGTTTTGTGACCATGTGTGCCCATGACTAGCATATCGCAATTATTTTTGGTTACTAATTCAGGGATGGCTTGTTTTGGATTACCAAATCCTAATTTAATCTCCGCATTTATATTTTGTTCAAGAAGTTGTTGCTGATATTGCTTTAATTTTTGAACGTCTTCTTCACGTTCTAAATCTGAAGCATCTTCGCCATAAACCACAGCATTTGTACTTTCTAAAATATGAATTAAGTATAATATTGTATGGCTATTACCAAACTGAACAGCCTTGTTGATGGCTTTGTTATCACTATCACTAAAATCAACTGTCACTGCAATATGATTAAACACATGGGATTTTTCAACAACCAACGGTTTTAATTCGTTGTGAAATCCTTTGTTGGCATGTAATCTTTCTTTAGTAATAAAAGGAACAATTAAAATATAAAGCAACATAATAAAACAAAAAACACAAATCGGAACAATTGTAAAGCTCATTAAAACGGTGTGTTCGCTATTTAGAATTAAATCAGTTACTTCAGCATAAACTAGTTTAATATTTAGTGAGATAATCGTTAATGCGGCAATCCATGAAGCTATTTTTTGCCACATGGGAATTACAAATTGCCCCATTTTTTTCTTATCGCTTACAAAATGAATAAGAGGAATAATGGCAAAGCCTAATTGTAAACTTAAAATAACCTGACTTAGAATCAATAATTTTCCGGTTGCTGATTCCCCCATAAACACCAATACCAGTAAGGCCGGAACAATTGCGATTAAACGCGTTAAAAGCCTTCTAATCCAAGGTTGTAAACGTAAATTTAAATAACCTTCCATTACTACTTGCCCCGCCAAAGTACCCGTAATGGTAGAACTTTGTCCTGCTAAAATTAAAGCCACAGCAAACAATATTGGCGCCAAAGCACTACCTAGCATGGGAGCTAATAATTGATGTGCATCTTGAATTTCAACCACATCGTGCTTACCATTTTTAAAAAAAGTGGTGGCAGCTAAAATTAAAATAGCTGCATTTACAAACAGGGCGAGGTTAAGGGCAATGGTACTGTCGATGGTATTGTAACGAATGGCTTTTTTAATATCCTTTGGTGTTCGTTCAAATTTTCGTGTTTGAACTAAGGAACTATGAAGGTATAAATTATGTGGCATTACTGTCGCACCAATAATACCAATAGCAATATACAAAGCTTCCTCATTTTGAATATATGGAATTAAGCCCTTCATTATTTCACCGCCATCCGGTTTGGCTATAAATAATTGAACAAAAAATGAAGCCGCTATTAATAATACCAAACTGATAATAAAAGCCTCCAATTTCTTTATTCCCCTGTTTAAAAGAAATAGAAGTACGAAACTATCTAATACGGTTAAACATACCCCGGTTAAAATACTTATACTTGGAAACAACAAATGTAAACCAATGGCCATGCCAATAACTTCTGCTAAATCACAAGCGGCAATAGCAATTTCGGCCAATATGTATAAAAATAAATTTATAAAACGAGGGTAATTTTCGCGGGAAGCTTGAGCCAAATCCTTGCCGGTAACTATTCCTAAACGGGCGCAATGGCTTTGCAATAGTAAGGCAATTAAATTACTCATTACCAATACCCACAATAAATCATAACCAAATTTACTACCACCGGCAATGTCAGTAGCCCAATTTCCTGGGTCCATGTAACCAACACTAATCATGTAAGCAGGGCCTAAAAATGCTAAGAGACGTCTGAATTTACCACCTTTATTGGTGTTTACACTAGCATTAACTTCTTCTAAAGACTTGTTCATTTTTTTACCTCCACCAAAATATTACTTGCCACCTTGCTACTAAAAAATTGGGTTTGTTTGCTGTTTATCTTTACTTTATATAAGTGATCGAAACTATTTATTTCTTCTACTTTTATAATATCGCCTATTTTTAGACCTATTTGCGTTAAATGTTGCAGGAATTCTTTTGAGTGTTCGCAAACTCCCATTAAAATGTAGTTCCCTTTTTTAGAAAATTGTATTAATGGTTTAGCTTTAATTGAATTTATTTGCCCGTTCGAATCTGGTATAGGATCTCCATGTGGATCAAATTTAGGCTCGCCTAAAAATTTATCTAATCGTTGTATCAATTCATCGCTTTGAATATGTTCTAATTGTTCAGCAATATCGTGTACTTCATCCCATTTAAAATTTAACTTCTCCAACAAAAACACTTCCCATAAACGGTGTTTTCGTACAATCTTAATGGCCACTTTTAAGCCTTTTGAGGTTAGTTCAACCCCTTTATACTTTTGATAATTAATTAATTTTTTGTCAGCTAGGCGTTTAAGCATATCTGTTACAGAAGCTGCCTTATTGTTGAAATAATTAGATAACTCATTCGTAGAAACTCCTTCTGATGAGTCCTTAACCGATAAAGAATAGATAGCTTTAATGTAGTTTTCTTCAGTTAAACTAATTTGCATATACAAAAATAACATTTTAATACTAATTTAAAAAAATATTTAGGCTAGTCTAAAAAAGTACATTTTATAAAAAATCTTAAATTTGTAATGTGAAATCAGAACAATTTCTTATAAAGTTTAAAACCTATATTACTAAACACAAAAGTATTTTTGGGGCTAATTGTATTGTTATTACCAAAAAGCAAATAGATAAAATTGGTGGATATAAGGTGAGATTATTATGCAAAGTCAATGACAATGATCCCTTTCCTTGTGCCATCATGCCAACAGGCGATGACAATGGTTATATTATGCTTTCAAAAGAAAAGTATAAAAAGCTAAAGTTAAACGACGAGGACGAATTTAAAATTGAATTAACAAAAGATGAGAGCGAATTTGGAATGCCTTTGCCTGAAGAACTGGTAGAAATTTTAAATCAAGACCCTGAGGGCAGAAAACGTTTTGAGGAATTAAGCCCGGGAAAGCAACGCAACATTATTTATTATACCAGCAAAATTAAAAATTCGCAATTGCGCATTGAACGCGCCTGGCAGTTTATACACAATTTAAAAAATGAGCCTAAAGGCAAAGAGCGTGTGCCTTATATATTGGGCTTAAAATAATTGTATTAATTTAGCCAAAACTAATTGTGGAACCTATTTTTAAAGATTTAAAAGTGATTGAACTAGCCGGTGTTTTGGCCGGTCCTAGTGTTGGTTTATTTTTTGCGGAATTAGGAGCCAAGGTGATAAAAGTTGAAAATCCAAAAACAAATGGAGATGTAACCCGCAGCTGGAAATTAAAAACCGAAAACCAAAAAGGTGATACGAGTGCTTATTTTTGGAGTGTGAACGCTTTAAAAGAAATAGTTTATTTAGATATTACCATTGATTCTCAATTGCAAGAGCTTTATAAATTAGTAAGTGAAGCGGATATTATAATTAGCAATTATAAACACGGAGATGATGCAAAATTAAAAGTGGATTACCCTACCCTTTCTACTATTAATACAGAATTAATTTATGCTTCTATCAATGGATTTGGATCAGATTCACCACGAACTGCTTACGATTTAATTTTACAAGCGGAAACCGGTTTTATGTTTATGAATGGTGAGCCTAAAAGCAAACCAACCAAAATGCCTGTGGCGTTGATTGATTTATTGGCCGGTCACCAATTAAAAGAAGCCATTTTAATTGCCCTCATTAAAAAACTAAAAACAAAAAAGGGCAGTCATATTAGCGTGTCATTATTTGATAGTGCTATCGCTTCTTTGGCTAATCAAGCAACTAATTGGCTAATTGCGAATCATTTGCCTACAGCAATGGGTAGCCTCCACCCCAACATTGCACCTTATGGGGAATTATTTGATACCAAAGATAAACAACAAGTGACGTTTGCTATAGGCAGTAACAAACAGTTTAAAGAATTGTGTGAATTAATTCAGTACCAAAGTTTAGCTACTGACACGAAATATGCTACCAATCAATTACGTGTTTTAAACAGAATGACTTTGTATAGCATTTTATACAATTACATTCAGCAATTTAATTTTAAAGACTTATACAATTTGTGTTTAGAAAGAGAAATTCCTATTGGCAAAATCCGTAATTTGAAAGAAGTGTTTGAGTTACCTGAGGCTCAGGCGCAATTAATAAAATTTAAAAACAAGGGAGAAGAATTAATTACTGTTTCGAGTATTGCATTTAAATTTGAAGATTAATAGATCAAAATGTCGGAGTCTCTCGTCATTGCGAGGAGGAACGACGAAGCAATCTTTATTATAATAGATTGCTTCGCTATTGCTCGCAATGACGGATTATAATAGAATTATATTTTATGTACAAAGTAAAACAAGCCAGCACTGAAACCGACTTTAAAAACATTTTGCAATTGCGTTTTGATGTTTTAAGAAAGCCATGGAACCAACCCATTGAAACGGCGACGGATGATTTAGAACAAAGTTCTATTAACGCTTTTATTGAAGATGAAAATGGAAATGCTATTGCTTGCGGCCGTTTACAAGAGAATGAAAACCATATTGGGCAAATCCGTTTTATGGCAGTTAGTTCCAGTCATCAAGGTAAAGGTTTAGGAAAAATGATTATTAAATTTTTGGAAGCAAAAGCCAAAGAAAAACAACTCAAGGAAATTCAACTTCAAGCGCGTGAAAATGCCGTTAAATTTTATAAAAGCTGTGGCTATAGTATTAAAGAAACATCTTTTTTACTGTGGGGACAAATACAGCATTATTTGATGTCGAAAACTACTTCTTAGCATCCGCTAAAAATTGTGCTAAGCCAATATCCGTTAGAGGATGTTTTAATAAAGCTGTGATTGCACTTAAAGGACAAGTAACAACATCAGCACCAATTTTTGCACAATCAATAATGTGCATTGGATGGCGTACGCTAGCTGCTAATATTTCAGTATCGTAACCGTAGTTATCGTAAATCTGGCGGATGTCTTCAATTAAATTTAAACCATCTGTACTTACATCATCCAAACGACCAATAAAAGGCGATACATAAGTAGCGCCAGCTTTTGCCGCTAACAAGGCTTGTCCGGCACTAAATACCAAAGTACAATTAGTACGGATACCTTTTTCGGTAAAATATTTAATGGCTTTAACGCCTTCTTTAATCATGGGAATTTTTACAACAATTTGTTCGTGAAGCTTCGCTAAAATTTCGCCTTCTTTTACCATCCCTTCAAAATCTGTGCTGATTACTTCAGCACTCACATCACCGGTAACAATGTTACAAATATCCACGTAATGTTTTAAAATGTTTTCCTGACCTTTAATGCCTTCTTTGGCCATAAGGCTTGGGTTGGTGGTTACACCATCTAAAACACCTAAGTCCTGTGCTTCTTTAATTTGCTCTAAGTTTGCTGTATCTATAAAAAATTTCATGTCGTAATATTTTTTGTTTGTGAAGATATAACTTGAAATAGAAAGTTTAGTAAAATTGTATTAACAAGTTTTTATATAAAAGTTCTTTATAGAGAATTCGTCATCGCTAGGTACGAAGCGATCTCATGTAATTAAGATTGCTTCGCTACTCGAACTGACATCAATACTGTCACTTCGAGTGATTTTTTGCATGCCTCTTGCAAAAAATTGTATCGAGAAGTGACTATCCTAACAGTTCTCGATACGCTACGCTACTCGAACTGACAATCAATAAAAAAGCGGGACTTAATCCCGCCTTAATTTTATTTTTCTGTTTCCGCTTCAGGCTTTGGTAATAAAGCTTTGCGGCTTAATTTTATTTTTTTTGTTTTTGGATCATCACCCACATATTTTACTTGTACAATATCCCCCTCTTTTAAAAGTCCTTCTAAAGTATCGGTACGTTTCCAATCGTATTCACTTACGTGTAATAAACCATCTTTACCCGGCATAATTTCTACGAAAGCACCGTAAGGCATTATAGTTTTTACTTTTGCATCGTAAATATCTCCAATCTCGGGTACGGCAACAATGGCTTTAATCTTAGCCAAAGCAGCTTTTACATCGGTAGCGTTTGTTCCAAAAATCTCTACCACACCTGTTTTATCAACTTCGTTAATAACGATAGTGGTGTTGGTTTGTTTTTGCATTTCTTGAATTACTTTACCACCAGGCCCTATTACGGCGCCAATAAATTCACCAGGAATAACAATTTTTTCAAAACGAGGTGCGTGTTCTTTGTAATCTTCACGTACTTCAGGTAATGCTTTTAACATTTCGCCCATAATGTGTAAACGACCAGCTTTAGCTTGCTCCATAGCTTGCGCCATAACTTCGTAAGGTAAGCCGTTTACTTTTAAGTCCATCTGAACTGCAGTAATACCATCTTTGGTACCACACACTTTAAAGTCCATATCACCCAAGTGATCTTCGTCTCCTAAAATATCCGATAAAATAGCGTAGTTACCTTTGTCGTCGGTAATTAAACCCATAGCAATACCGGCAACAGGTTTTTTAATTTTAACACCTGCATCCATTAACGCCAAAGTTCCGGCACATACTGTAGCCATTGAACTTGAGCCGTTACTTTCTAAAATATCACTTACTATACGAATGGTGTAGCCAGTATCCATAGGCACTACACGTTTTAACGCGCGTAAGGCTAAGTTACCATGCCCTACCTCTCTACGACCCGGACCACGGTTAGGTTTTGCTTCACCGGTTGAGAAGCCTGGAAAATTATAATGTAATATAAATTTATCTTCGCCTTTGTTAAAAGCACCGTCAATCATAAGTGTATCACGTGGTGTACCTAAAGTTACGGTGGTTAACGATTGCGTTTCGCCACGTGTAAATACGGCGCTACCATGTGGAGAAGGTAAATAACCAACCTCTGCCCAAATAGGACGAATATCAACTGTTTTACGACCATCCAAACGTACTTTCTCGTCAATAGCCATTCGGCGAACAGCATTGTATTCCACTTCGTGGTAATACTTATTAATTAAAGTTTCTTTTTCCTTTAATTCGTCAGCCGAATATTGTTTTTTAAATTCTTCTAAAGGTGCTTTAAAATTGGCTTTGCGGTTGTTTTTATTAGCGTCTAATTTTTTTGCGGCTGCATAAACAGCATCATAAGTTTCTTTATGAACTTTAGCCCTTAAATCTTCATCATTTGTTTCGTGGTTGTATTCACGTTTTGGTTTTAAACCTGCTTTAACGGCAAATTCTTTAACTGCGTTTATTTGTAGCTTTATAGCTTCGTGTGCAAATTTAATAGCTTCTAACATTTCTGCTTCGCTTACTTCGCTCATTTCACCTTCTACCATAGCAATATCAGTAGCAGAAGCTGCTACTATCATATCAATGGTAGATGTTTCTAACTGAGATTTAGTAGGATTTAAGACCAATTTCCCGTCAATTTTCCCTACGCGCACTTCGCTGATTGGTCCGTTAAACGGAATATCAGATACGGCAATAGCAGCACTGGCAGCTAAACCAACTAAAGCATCGGGCATTGTTTCGCCGTCAGACGAAATAAGAGATAACATTAATTGTGTATCGGCATGGTAATCATCAGGGAATTGAGGACGTAACGCACGGTCCACAATACGAGAAATTAAAACTTCATAATCGGATAATTTTGCTTCGCGCTTAAAAAAACCGCCAGGGAAACGACCTGTTGAAGCGTATTTTTCTTGATAATCTACTGTTAATGGTAAAAAATCTACACCTTCTTTTGCATCTTTATTACTTACAATGGTAGCTAAAATCATAGTGTTACCTACTTTTACAACTACGGCGCCATCGGCTTGTTTGGCAAGTTTGCCAGTTTCTAAAGTAATGATTTGGCCATCGCCGCTATCAAAACTGTGTGTGATTCCTATTTGTGACATCTTTTTCTTTTTGTCGCGAGGTTTTTACTCGCGACAGCGAGCCTTTGCCTCGCTGTTTTGTGTTCTAACCTTTTTAGAACGGGTTTATATTTGTTTGTTTGTTATTATTCTCTTTTAACAAAAAAGGCACTCCGAATTGTGTTCAGAATGCCCCCTTTTAATAATCAATACGCAAAAAATTATTTACGAATATCTAATGTTTTAATAATAGCGCGGTAACGCATTAAGTCTGTGCGTTTTAAATAGTCTAATAAAGCACGACGTTTACCTACTAAGTTTAATAATGAACGTTGCGTTCCAAAATCTTTTTTATTATCTTTTAAATGACCTGTTAAATGGTCGATACGCATGGTGAATAATGCAATTTGAGACTCTGAACTGCCAGTGTTTTTAGCGTCGCCGCCATGTTTTTTAAAAATGTCTTTTTTTACCTCTGATGTTAAATACATGCTCTTAATTTTTTTATAGGCGACAAATATAAGGACTTTTTAAGGATTTGCAAAAAATAATTTTATCATTTTTAATACTGTAAATAAGTTAGTTTTTTAACCTGTTTACCCGTCATTGCGAGGCTTTTTAAGCCGAAGCAATCTTTTTGTTTGAGATTGCCTTGCTTTGCTCGCAATGAGGTGAAAGAAAAGAATGCAGAATAAAATAAAAACACATTCGCCTTTACGGAATTTCTATTTTAAAATATATCCTCCATTTCACTCGTCCAGCGAAGTACCAAACCAGCGTACAGATTTCAAAATAATGCCCAAATACCAAAGATTTTACCAAAAGACTTCGAAAAATAATTTATTCACAAAAATTTGCCGTTTGCTTTACTTTTTTAAATTTGTGTCATATTATTAAACAAACCCTAAAAAACACATTATGAGCAAAATTAAAGTAGCTAACCCGGTAGTAGAATTAGACGGAGACGAGATGACCCGTATTATTTGGAAATTTATTAAAGATAAATTAATTGTTCCTTATTTAGATATTGACATTAAGTATTACGATTTAGGCATGGAGCACCGTGATGCTACTAATGACCAAGTTACTATTGATGCTGCTGAAGCTATTAAAAAATACCAAGTAGGTATTAAATGTGCTACCATTACACCTGATGAAGCTCGTGTTAAAGAATTTAATTTAAAACAAATGTGGAAATCGCCTAATGGCACCATCCGTAACATTTTAGATGGTACTGTTTTTCGTGAACCAATTGTTTGTAAAAACGTTCCGCGTTTAGTTACCAACTGGACAAGCCCAATTATTGTTGGCCGTCATGCATTTGGGGATCAATACAAAGCAACTGATTTTGTTGTTCCGGGAAAAGGTAAATTAACCATGAAGTTTGAAGGGGAAGATGGAAAAGTAATTGAGCACGAAATTTTCCAATTTAAAGGTGCTGGTGTTGCAATGGGTATGTACAATGTTGAAGAATCTATTCGTGGATTTGCTCATTCGTGCTTTAACGTGGCGTTGAATAAAAAATGGCCTTTATATTTATCTACAAAAAATACTATCTTAAAAAAATACGATGGGCGTTTTAAAGATATTTTTGAAGAGATTTATCAAGCAGATTACAAAGCTAAATTTGAAGCCGCCGGTATTGTTTATGAACACCGTTTAATTGATGATATGGTTGCAAGTGCTCTAAAATGGAACGGAAGTTTTGTTTGGGCTTGTAAAAATTATGATGGTGATGTTCAATCAGATTCAGTAGCTCAAGGCTTTGGTTCATTAGGTTTAATGACTTCCGTTTTAATTACACCAGACGGAAAAATAATGGAAGCAGAAGCTGCACACGGAACTGTTACCCGTCACTTCCGCGATCATCAAGCAGGTAAACCTACATCTACCAATCCGATTGCAAGTATTTTTGCTTGGACTCGCGGTTTAGAATTCCGTGGAAAATTAGATGGCAATAAAGAATTAGTTCATTTTGCACAAACCTTAGAAAAAGTGTGTGTAGAAACTGTTGAAAGCGGTAAAATGACTAAGGATTTAGCTGTTTGTGCTCATGGCAATAATGTAAAACATGGCGAACACTACTTGTATACTGAAGAGTTTTTATCAGCTTTAGATACCAATTTGAAAGCTGCTTTAGCCAAAGCGGTTGCTTAAGTTTTAAAAAATGTTTTATTTTAAAGCCTTACATTTTGTAAGGCTTTTTTATTTGATTCAAATTAAAATTCTAATTTTACATTATGAAAAACACATTACTTTTTTTGGTATTCCTTACTTTTTGTTCTAGCGTTATTGCTCAAAAGTACAATGTTCAATTAAAATTTGTGTTTAAACAGCCTTATTGCGGAGGAGCAAGACCAAGTGCTGAGATACTTTCTGAAGCAGAAAAGGAAAGAGGTTTGGATAAACATACCTTTTATGTTTACAAAAAAAATAAATGCATTGATAGTGTAAAAACGGATGATAATGGCATTGCAAATTTGAATATCAAGTGCGGTTCTTACACATTAATCGAAGCATGGAAACATTTTAAAAGAACACCAGATAACAATTCAATAAAGGAATATGACAAAGCATGCCTTAAAAAAGAATGGAAGATGCCTAATTATAAACTTTTTATAAAAACCGAAAAGGACTTTAAACTAGATTTATTGAAAGAAGTAATAAGAGGAATTTGTTTTTATAAATATCCTTGTTTATTACAAAGACATTTACCCGAATAAGAAATCATGAAGCTAAAAAAAATTATACTTTTTTTTATTTTCTTATCACATAATTTCTATTCACAAACTATTACCCAAACTATAAAAGGTGTTGTGGTTGATAAACAAAGCCAAATGCCTCTTCCGGGAGTAATTGTTCAGGTTTTAAATTCAAATCCATTACTAGGCACTTCAACCAACGAAAAAGGAGAATTTAAAATTACGAATGTCCCAATTGGCCGTTTACAATTAAAGTTTCAGGTAATAAGTTACAAAGAAAAATACATTACCGTTATTTTAAATGCGGGTAAAGAAAGTGTGAACAATATAGAGTTGGAAGAAAGTGTTATCCAAGGGCAGGAAGTAGTTGTGGTTGCAGAACAAGATAAAACTAAAACTAATAACAAGATGAGTACCGTGAGTTCGCGTATTTTTAGTGCTGAAGAAGCCGCAAGGTATGCAGGAAGCAGAAACGACCCCGCTCGCATGGCAGCTAATTTTGCGGGAGTAAGTGGTGCCAACGATAGTCGCAATGATATTATCATAAGAGGAAATTCGCCAACTGGTATTTTGTGGCGCTTAAACGGCTTGGATATTCCTAACCCTAATCACTTTGGAAATGCGGGAAGTACAGGCGGCCCCATTAGTATTTTAAATAACAACACACTTGATAATAGTGATTTTATGAGTGGCGCCTTTGCAGCAGATTATGGCAATGCTACGGCAGGCGTATTTGATTTAAAAATGCGACAAGGAAACAACGAAAAATTTGAATTTTTAGGTCAAGTTGGTTTTAACGGGTTTGAATTGGGTGCAGAAGGACCATTGTCGAAAAACAAAAATTCTTCGTTTTTGATCAATTACCGCTACTCTACCCTATCGGTTTTTAAAGCCCTAAACATTGATTTTGGTACAGGCGATGCTATTCCGCAATACCAAGATGCCACTTTTAAAGTGGACTTTGCCACACAAAAATGCGGTAAGTTTTCACTTTGGGGCATTGGTGGGTTAAGCTATGTAGCTTTATTAGAAAGCGATAAAAAGGAAGGACAGGATTTGTATGGCTACAGTTCTCGCGACACATATTTTCGTTCAAATGTTGGGGCTAGTGGTATTTCGCATATAATACTACTTAAAAATAATGCATACGTTAAAACAAACATTGGTATTAGTGGTCAATATAACAATATCATTGCCGATAGAATAGATACCGCGTTTAAAACACCAAAAAATTTAAAACCCGAATACCGCCAAAAAACTCAAAACATTCGTTACTCTTTAAATAGCACCTACAACAAAAAATTTAGTTCTCGTAATTTTTTAAATGGCGGCGTATATGCTGAAGTATATAATACCTTGTTTGTAGATAGTATTGATAATGTTTTTGGGTACAATACTTTTAGGACTTTAAGAAAATATGAGGGCACAACGAGTTTAATAAGAGGTTTTATACAATGGCAGCATCGATTTAGTGATAAATTATTTTTAAATACAGGTATAAGCAATCAATTTTTTATGTTGAATAATTCAAACGCTGTTGAACCACGTATTGGATTAAAATATTCAATAAACAACAAACAAAGTATAAGTTTAGGTGGTGGTATGCACTCGCAATTGCAACCCATTTATGTTTATTTTGCCAGTGATACTGTTTTAGGTAAACGAGTTGAGACGAATAGAAATCTTGATTTTACAAGAGCAATACATGGAGTTATAGCATACGATAATAGCTTTAGCAACAATTTTAGGCTAAAGACCGAAATTTATTACCAATACATTTATAATGCTCCTGTAAAAAATTATCCCAATTACTTTTCTGCTTTAAATTTGGGTGCCGATTTTAATAGTCCAAATGTTACTAATCTAGTTAGTACCGGAACAGGTTTAAACTATGGTATAGAAATTACTTTAGAAAAATTTTATAGCAAGGGCTATTATTTTTTATTTACCAGCAGTTTATTTGAAAGTAAATATAAAGGAAGTGATGGTATTGAACGAAACACTGCATTTAATGGTAATTACGTTTTTAATTTATTAGGCGGTAAAGAATTTAAAATTGGCCAAAAACTTACGTTAAGTTTTGATTTTAGAGGAACTTATGCAGGTGGTAAACGCTATGTGCCTATAGATTTGCAAGCCAGTATTGCTGCCAATGACGAAATTAAAGATGGTACCAATGCCTACAATTTTCAATACCCCAATTATTTTCGATTAGATGTAAAACCCGGTTTTAGAATCAATTCCAAAAAAATAACGCATGAGTTTAGTGTCGATATTCAAAATATTACAAGAAATCAGAACGTGTTTCAGCAAACGTATGACATCACTAATAAAGTAGTTAAAACCGATTATCAGTTACGCTTTTTTGTGTTACCACAATATAGAATATTGTTTTAGGTAGGAACTAATACACCAAAATCTTTCTCTTTAAAAAGAAAATGGCCTCGCCTAATTTGGCATTGAGTTTATCGCTAGAGTATGCATTAATGCCCGCTTTTTCGAGACTATTGGCATATCCAAACACATCACTTACTATGTTTTTATATAAAACCTCGGTACTTTGTTTACTTTTTAATTCGAGGCTAATAACTAATGCGGCCAATTTAATATTGTAATTTTTCTCTAAAACGTCGCTGCTTACATCTTCTTTGGTATCTGTAACGGCATCAATAACAAAATCAGCATCTTCGGGCTTACCAACAATACGCACTTCTTGACCATTAAATTTTTGCTGTATAAACGTAGCAATGGTGTTTAAACCAGTTGGTTTGCCAAAATTGGTTTCTACCGAATTTACATAAATATTAATGGCTGAAACATTAGCATAAACACGTAAAGAAGGGGTATTAATAAATTGTTTTAAAACCGCTATCCCTGCTCTACCAACTGAATCGCCGCCCATTAAGGAAGAAATGTCAGGACTCAATGCAAAACCCACCATTTGATTCATGGGTTCAACATAGTTTACCTTCACTTGCAATTCACCACTATTGGTAGTTATGGCTTTGTCTAATACTTTTATTTTATCTTCTTCGCTAGTAACTATGAGTGGAAAGCTAGAAAGCGCATTGGAGTTTTTTATTTGTAAAGTGTAAGTTAATGGAGTGTATGTTTGCTGGTAGGGCTTTAACTGCGACATAAATTTTGGTTGAATAACCGTAATAGATTGTAATTGCTGCTGAACTAAATTAGTTAAATCAAATACCGTTTTAATACCGTTAGTGGCACTTGCATCAAAATTAATTTCTTCGCTTAAATAGGGTGTTAAAACACCAAATGCTTGAATGCGTTTTTTTAAAGACGCTGAAAAATCTTTGTTTTGTTCATCGGTAAAACTTAAGGCAATTAAATTGCTTGCCTTGGTAACAATTTGTTGTTTTTTTACGGCCTTTTGTTTCGCATATTCTTCTTTATCTAACGAATAATATACCCAATATTGTTTATCATTTTCGTAACTATCCACCAATTGATACCCCTCTATATTATCGCTATTGGTGAGTTTTATCATCGAATTAAAACTCTCATTAAAATTGTTATTGTTTTGAACCGTGTATAAAACAGAGTTACTGGATATATCTACTTTAATTTCGGAACTTAAATCATACAAGGCATTTTTTTTAGCCTCTATTTGATAATTTTGGCTTTTTGATTTATCTACAAATCCTATTCCCACATATTTAAATCCATTATTAGGGCGGCTACTTACCCAAAGAGGTGCTGGTTTACTTTCAGCAACCACTGCAGCTTGAGTTGAAAGGTCTTGCTTACTTTTACACGAGTACAGCAATATTAGTAAAAACGCTATGTAAGTAATTTTTTTCAACTATTTAATATAATTAGAGATTGAACTTGTAAATACGTTAATGGTTTTCTTTAAGGCATCACCTTTTAATTCTTCAAAAGATTTTAAAGTACTTTTGGCACTAAACTGACCACGCCATGAATTTGGATTATATCTGGCAATGGGAGCTGTAACTGAAGGATTATAAGGATAAAGTGTATTTATGTTGCCTGAAAATTGTTTTGAAAATTCGTTGTATTCAACGGCATCGTTAGCCGTAATGTTTTGAGTTTGTGACGCTACAATTTGATTTGAATAGGCGTTTATTAATTTGTAGCGAAACTCGAAGCTATAAGAACGATTTGCTTTTACTGTATTGTAATAGACATCGTTGTAAGTGGTTATAATCAACGTATCGTTTTTTCTTGTCTTAACCTCCTGAAAAGCTTTATTGCTTTGCTTTTGTGGTCCGGAGTTGTTTTCAGTCTTATTTGAAACATCGTAAACATAAAAATAATCGCTACCGGTTGCTTTACGAATGGCTTGGATTAAATCTACACTACCTGCAGAATTTATATCCGAAGCATCGGGCAGAGTAACAAAAGGTGTATTATTAATTACTTTGGTATTTGTAAATTTTTGTGAAGCCACCTGACTAAAATTTGTAAATAAATAATCTTCTAAATCTTTTTCTCCTTTGTTATTCGCGTTAGCTTTAGGAGCAAACAGCATAAAACTTTTTGACTGTTGAGCAATGGATAAGTCTAATAAATCTTTGGAATCTTTATAGTTTTCGGTTTTATTTTTTATGCTTGATAATAAGTTTAAGGCCCCAGCATAATTTTTAGATTCTAAACTATTTACAGCACTTTGATACAAAGGTTCGCAAACAGCAATCACATCTAATTGCTGTATTGTTTTGTAAGTTGGATTGTATTTTTTTACATTTCTAATGTATTCTAGCGAATTACTGAATTTTTTTTGATTGACTAAGGTATATGCCTGAGCATAATTTTTTTGGCAATAGGTTTCAATGGCCTTTTGATAATCTTCATCATAAGCTTTTGGATAATCTAATTTTACATCTAAAGCAGCGGTTTTATCGGTAAAAGCTTTTAAACGCTCAAAGGTTTCCAAAGATGGTTCTAATTGTTGGGTATTATAATTTCTAAAAAATTCAGAAGCTAAACTCGATGCGTGTTTTTGCCCAACTTCTTTTAATTTAATTCTTGCGGCTACGTTACTAGGTTTACGTTGCAACGACTCTAAATAATAACTGGCAGCTTCATTAAATAAACCTTGTTTTTCGAGTTTTTCGGCTGCTTTAAAATATTTTTTAGAGCCTGAGCAAGAAAACAAACTAATAATTATTAGTACACTAAATATTTTAAAGTTTTTATTCAACGTTCTTTTTTGTAAAAAGAGCATCTGGTTTAGGGATGCTCTTTATATTTTTAAAGATTAAATTTATTTTCCTTCGTCAGCTAATTTTTTCATTTCAGCATCAAAAATTTGTTGGAATTTTTGCTTATCGTAATCTAATTTTGTGCTTGCATTACTCGAAATTTTCGAATCTAATTTATCAAAAACTTCTTTTTTACCCGCTTCAATAGCAATCCAATAACTAAATGCGCCATTTGGTTCTTTAAAAATTTTCTCGCCAATTTCTTTAACGTTACTCATTTCTAAATTAACTACCTCGCGAGCTAATTCCTCAAATTTATTTTCAAATTCTTGAGTATTGCCAACAGTACGTTGATTTGTGTACTGATCAGTTACTCTTTTTATCATACTATTAATGTTACCGGCCATTTCAGATTTTGCGTTTTGAAAAGCAATTTTTTTAGCGGTAGCTAAATCAGGAGATTTACCAACTTGTTTTGCACGGAAATACTCATTATCTGAGCGGTATTTGCTTTCGCTAAACGGCACAGAGATTTCTACAGCGCCAGTTTCTTTTTGAATAGGCGTTTTCTTTGATTTACAACCAACTAGAGATATAACTGCGATAGCTGGGATTAAAAGTAAATTTGAAGTTTTCATTTTTTGTTTTTTTTAATTTCTTATTTAAGGTATTTCATGTATTGTGCCAAAGATATAATTTTTATTTTATTTAACGTGCTTTAACAAATATGAGTTTTTTTAGGTTTTTTTGTTAAATTACTTAACAATTTATTGATCATTTGTTACGTTTAAAGCTTAATTTTAAACTTGTTAAGTGAACACGGCTGTTAAAATACTTTTCTATTTAGGTTTTTGTCTTTGTTTGGGATTTATTCAACAAAAACGTACAACAATAAAGGCAAAACTAGATTATTTTACAAGCGACAATTTGGGAAATGTATATACGGTTAAAGACGAAGAGCTAGTTAAGTATATACCTACCGGTAAGTTTTTTGGACGTTACAGTAATTTGCAACTAGGAAGCATAACCAGTGTAGATGCCACCAATCCATTAAAGATTCTACTTTACTACCGCGATTTTCAGCAAATATTATTTTTAGATAATCAGTTATCTCTGAATAGTGATATTGTGAGTTTACAAGACTTAGGCTATGAACAAACAGACCTTGTTTGTGCCAGCACCAACAATAGTTTTTGGATTTATAATAAGCAAAATAATGAGTTAATTCGTTTTAATGAAAATTCAAAAAAAATAGCCTCAACCGGTAATTTAAAACAGATTCTAAGGTCAAATATCAATCCTAACTTTTTAACTGAACATAATGGTTATTTGTATTTGAATTGCCCAGAAACTGGTATTTATGTGTTTGATGTTTTTGGAACCTTTAGTAAAATAATAGCTTTAAAGGATTTAAAAAACTTTCAGGTAGATGACGAAATCATTTATTTTAAAAGGGATAGTAGCTTATGTAGTTACAATTTTAAATTGTTTGATGAGGCCTGTAAAACAATAAAAAATAATCCTATTCAAATAATTTACCGAAAACAAAAAATTTATTACGGCTTTAAAGATTCAGTGGTAGTTGAATAATAGCTTTTCGATTTTATTTTATTCAAATTAATGTATATTTGGATTTTAACTTTTTGTGCGTTTAAATTTAAAATCATACGTTTTTTTTGCCTTACTCTCTCTTTTGGCATTTGGCTGTACAAAAAACAACTTTGAGATTGTTGATTTTAATCCTTTAACTAATTATTCTACAAAAAAAAATGATAGTACTTATAGTATCAATACCGATTTAAGCGATGCCGTTTTTTATGGTGTCCAAATTCCATCCATAAATCAATTACCAAACGGCAAATTCATATTTAATTTTAAAATCAAAAATCATAATAAATCCCAACCCTTTTTCTATAAGCTCTATTATCAGAACGAAAGTTATAAATGGCAAAATGGTGACTCATTAGACTACGAAAATTTTTATGGCAGTTGGGAAGAAGCGGCCCTAGAATTTAAAATTACCCCTTTAGTGGATAATGAATTGAATGTAACTGACAGTTTCAGCATTATTGGCAATCCGCGTGATGAAAAATTATATTATGGTGCCAACCCGGTTAATGTAAAGCTAAATGACAGTATTATTGATTTTTACACCAAACTTATTTTGAAACAAAACGATTGGGTAAAAAGTATTAAACAAAAATGTTTAGAAAATAAAATCTCGTTCGAAAAACAAGTCTATTTAGAAGCCTTGTGGTCAGTTGATCATTACTTCCAGAACGAAAAAACGGATAACAATCGTTATAAACGTAATCCTCGGATGGGTAATTATAAGTTTATGCTGGTGGTGTGCAACGGAAAAGGGTTAGCCAAAATTCCTTCAGATGTTACCAATATTACAAATAAGAATAAAGCAGGAAGTTTTACAAATCCGTTTACTTATTTTTTAAATGGCGAGGGTAAAAATTTACCTGGGGTAAAAGTAATTATTCCTAAAACTCAGTTAGCGGTTACATCTAAATTGAATACGGGATCTGGGATTTTTATAGACAATATAAAATACAATAATCCGGATTTAAACACATCACTATTTTCTAATCGATGTGGCACAAGTGATGAATTAAGGCGCAAGGCACATTTCTCTCAGTTTTTTAATCATATCAACAAGAATTTTGTTTTAAAAAACATTAAAGAAATAAGGGATGTTGTGGGTGAAAATATTACTCGAAATGAATATGAACAATTGGTAAGCACATACGGAAAAAGTAAGAACTTTATTCAAACCTACAGTTATTCTACTGATTGTCCATGTAAGACAGTAAGTTCGGATAGCACTTCAGATGCTATTACTGTTTTTAACCCAGGAAATCAAGCCAATGAGTTTAAGAAAGAACACGTGGGGGTTATTTCTCGTATTGGTTTTACTTATGGTAAATGGCGCGCTAAAATTAAATTCCCAAAAATTATAAGTAACGATAATGTTTGGAATGGTTTAACAAGTGCGTTTTGGCTTATTTTTCAGGCAGATGCTACTTGGAATAACCGACGCATTTGTCATTCAAAGGTAGGATATATTCCTAAAGGTGTTGAGGATAATGCAGATGCAATAAATAAAGCACTACCCACCGTTACGTACTCTGAAATTGATTTTGAAATTCTGAAAGAAAGTAATTACTGGCCAAAAGAAAGTTACCGCGAAAATTATGTTAAACCTACTTACGACTCTTATAACAATGGTGATATTACAATTTGTTGCACCAATTGGGACATGGGTTGCCAGCAACCAAAAAATTATGTAGTAGGCGCAAAAAAAGTAAATGTGGAGGGGAAAGAATACGAATTCTGCCGATGGGATTTTTTTAATAAGTTAATTACAAGTAAACAAGTTGCACCGCATAAAGAAGTGTTTAATGATGACTTTTATTATTTTGAAATTGATTGGCAACCCCAGCGTATTATTTGGCGTATAGGCAAAGATAAAGCTAACTTAAAAGAGATTTGCCGCATGGATGATTCTATGACTAGCATTCCTAACAATCAAATGGTAATGGTTTTATCTCAAGAATTTCATTATCAAGAATGGTGGCCAACAGCGCCTTTTAAGCAAAATTTCATCCCTTTCCCCAAAAACAATTTAATAGGAAAATTACTGGAGGTAGAAATAGATTAATGGCATTTAGTAGCGTTATATTCTTAGCTTATTTTTTTCCTGTAGTATTTATACTTTACTATTTATTACACAACAAGGTAAAGAATGCTTTTTTATTAATCGTGAGCATTTTATTTTATATGTGGGGCGCACCAAAATTTATTTTCGCCATTTTAATTACCACTGCTATCGATTTTTTTCTTGTAAATACGCTGCATAATGCCAGTTCTAATAAAAAACGTAAACTCTTTTTAATTCTATCGCTGAGCTTAAATGTGGGTATGTTGTTTTATTTTAAGTATTGCAATTTTTTTATTGATAATGCCAATTCTGTTTTAGGACTTTTTACAAGTAAACAAATAAAATGGACGGCTGTTGTTTTGCCAATCGGTATCTCGTTTTACACCTTCGAGAGTTTAACGTATGTGGTTGATGTTTACAGACGGATTCATAAACCTTTAAGAAATTTTTGGGATTACCAATTGTATATTATTTTATTTCCAAAATTAATTGCCGGACCTATTATTCGTTATCACGAAATATCAGACCAAATTAAAGGACGTATTGGTAAAGAAACCATTGATGATGCCCTAACCGGATTTTTTAGATTTGTTATTGGCTTAAGTAAAAAAGTAATAATTGCTAACAGTATGGCTGTTGTTGCTGACTCGGTTTTTAAATCAAATCTTCATGAATTAAATACACCTATGGCTTGGGTGGGTATGTTGGCGTATACCTTTCAAATTTATTTTGATTTCAGTGGGTATAGTGATATGGCTATTGGTATGGGCAAAATGCTTGGGTTTAAATTCCCTGAAAATTTTGATAATCCTTACACCTCACTTAGCATCACCGAATTTTGGCGCAAATGGCATATTACCCTCGGTGCTTGGATGAAGAATTATTTATACATTCCATTAGGTGGTAATAAAGTAAATGCAAAATGGAAATTGTTCTTTAATTTATGGTTGGTATTTGTGTTATCAGGTTTATGGCATGGTGCCGCTTGGACCTTTATTATTTGGGGTATTTACCATGGGGTTCTGTTAATTATTGAACGTTTATTTTTATTAAAAGTTTATAGCAAACTCCCAAAAATTATACCATTAATACTAACATTTTTATTTGTAGCGGTGGGTTGGATATTCTTTAGAGCAGAGCATTTTGGTGACGCCATTATTTTTATAAAAAAATTAATTCGCTTTAAATTCAATATCAATTACATTTTTTTAGGTAATGATTTTAAAGTTTACTTTATTTTAGCATTTCTCTTTTCTTTCTTCACCCTATTCTCTTTCGGAAAAAAAATGCAGCAAAAAATCTATTTTACAAATTACTCAATTGTAGGCTATACGCTTACTACTATTGTTAGTATTGCCTTATTCTACTTTTGTTTAGCATCCATTTCCAGCACAACATTTAATCCATTTATATATTTTAGATTCTAGTGAAAAATACATTGAAATATTTTTTAGGTACTCTAATAGCTCTTGCGCTGTTAATACCCATGCTACAATCTAAATTTACTTTTATCAATGAGGAGAAATTAGAAGGTGTAACCACAGTAACCGAAAAACCACAATTTAAAAAAGAAGATTACTTTAATTTAACTTGGCAAGAGAGTTATAACGCTTACTTAAATGATAATTTTGGTTTTAGAACCGAGTTTGTGCGAGGTTATAATCAGGTGTTGTATTCTTTATTTAATACCACCAAGGCGCCAGGGGTTGTAATTGGTAAAGAAGATGAATTATTTATTGAATCATATATTGATGAATACATTGGTCGCAATTTTGTTGGAAAATCGAAAATAACCGAAAATGTTTCTAAAATAAAACAAATACAAGATTCTTTAAAAGCCAGAGGTAAAGATTTAATTGTTGTGTTTGCTCCTGGTAAAGCATCGTACTATCCTGAATTAATTCCTGACACTTATTTATCAAAGAAAAAAGACAGTACGAACTATAAAGTATATGCCTCTGAATTTGCCACTAAAAAAGTAAATTTCTTAGACTTAAATAAGTGGTTCTATCAAAACAAAGCAAATTTTAAACACAAAATTTATCCCAAATACGGTACCCATTGGAATCATTACGGTATGGCGGTGGCGCTTGATACCATTTTAAAATTCATTGAAAAAAAACGAAATATCACTATGGCTGATTGGGATTTTTCAGTAGTTAGTTACAACACAGCACTTAAAGGCACAGATTACGACGTAGGTGTGCTAATGAATTTAACTTATCCTATTGAAGCTGACCCTAACCCATACCCGGTTTATAAATTTAAGGACGAAGATGTTTATAAACCAGATGTGTTAGTAATTGGAGACAGTTATTGGTGGTGTTTGGTTGGTGATGAATTACCAAAGCACTTTTTTAAGGAAGATGAGTTTTGGTTTTATAACAAAAATCAACTGATTAAAAACGAAAAACGTGCCGAAGTAAAAAACTTAAACCTAAGTGCTTCCATAGCGCAACGAGATGTGATAATGCTAATTGCTACTGAGGCAACTTTTTATATGTTCCCTTATGGATTTGTCGATAATGCTTATAAATTATATTGTCAAGATAACTCCAAACGCCTTAATGAGTTAATTGGAAATATGAAGTATGATAAAAATTGGTTAGAAAGCATTAATAAAAAAGCTATTGAACACAAAATAAGCCTTGATGCTCAGTTAAAAATTGAAGCCGAATATTTATTAAGTGAAGAGTTATTAAATTCGAAAGAAAGCGTGGATGACATTATTAAACGTATTAAAGCTGACGACGCCTGGATGAAGCTAATTAAGAAAAAAGCCGAAGAAAAAAATATTAGCGTTGAACAACAGGTGAAAGACGATGCACAGTGGATGTTTAACAATAGTTAAACTAGATGCACTTAAAATAATCAAAAGCCTCTAAACAATTATTACATTTATACAAAGCTTTGCAGGCAGTGCTGCCAAACTGCGAGACCATATAGGTGTTTGTACTTTTGCAACGCGGACAGGTAATATTTTTCTTATTTCCGGTTAAAAACGATTTGTCGGTAGTGCTTTCTTCCGGTGGAGCAATGCCATAATTTTGTAGTTTTTCTTTAGCTCCAGCCGTTAACCAATCTGTCGTCCATGGCGGGTTATACACGATGGTTAATTTTATGTTTTCAAAATTTAATTCTTGCAGTTTTTTTCTAACATCGTCCTCCATTTGTTTCATGGCTGGGCAGCCGCTGTAGGTTGGGGTAAGAATTACTTCCACTGAGTTATCGGCAAGTATAACATCTCTAATTACCCCTAGTTCGGCAATTGAAATAACAGGAATCTCAGGATCTGGAATTTGCGATAAAGCTGTAATTATTTGATTTCTAGTATACATTTTACCTTGTATAAAAGTAACACAATTAATTATGAAATGTTCTACTAAAATTTTCGTTTATATGTAAAAATAATCTACATTTGGGGCGCTTCAAAAACTAAATCCAATGGAGGTTAAAACTTTAAACGAGATAGATTTATCTAAAAACCCGGTTATTGCTCAAATGAGTTTACATAACCACGAACAAATTTTGTTTTGTAACGATAATGCAACAGGCTTAAAAGCCATTATTGCTGTTCATAATACGGTGTTAGGGCCTTCTTTAGGCGGTACGCGCTTTTGGAATTATAACAACGAAATGGAAGCTTTAACAGATGTGTTGCGTTTGTCACGCGGTATGACTTATAAATCGTCGGTTGCCGGTATTAATTTAGGTGGTGGAAAAGCCGTAATTATTGGTGACCCTAAAAAAATAAAAAATGAAGCCTTGTTACGTCGCTTCGGTAAGTTTGTAAACAGCTTAGGAGGTAAGTACATTACTGCCGAAGACGTCGCTATGACAAGTCGTGATATGGAAATAATTAAAATGGAAACCGACTATGTAAGTGGTTTACCTGAAAATATGGGCGGTAGTGGCGACCCTAGTCCTGTTACAGCTTATGGTGTTTATGTAAGTATGAAAGCCAGTGCTAAACAAACCTGGGGCAGTGATAGCTTAAGTGGTAAAAAAGTATTGGTTCAAGGAATAGGACATGTTGGCGAAGTTTTAGTTAATCATTTAACCAAAGATGGCGCTAAAGTTTATATTAACGATATAAGCGAAGAACGCTTAAAAGAAGTATCGGCAAAATACAAAGCAGAAGTAGTGAACGCTGATACCATGTTTGATTTAGATATTGATATTTATGCTCCATGTGCTTTAGGTGCAACAGTAAATGATTCAACTTTATCTAAATTAAAATGTCAAATTATTTGTGGAGCTGCCAACAATCAATTAGCTGATGAAACCTTTCATGGGAAATTAGTGGCGGAAAAGGGAATTTTATATGCCCCTGACTTTGTTGTAAATGCCGGTGGTATAATAAATGTGTATTACGAATTGGACGGGTATAACAGAGAACGCGCATTAGCGCATGCCGAAAAAATTTACAACACAACCTTTGATTTATTTGAACTGGCTAAAAAAGAAGGTATACCAACATATATGGCAGCCAACCGGTTGGGCGAACAGCGCATTGATGCTATTGCACGTATTAATGCTGTTCTTTAAAATAAAAGATTTTGAAAAATTTAGAATGATTTTGAAAAATTAATTATGTATTCATCAAGTCTAAAATCTTAAATCTAAATTCTTAAATGGAAAATGTTAAATAGAAGATTTCTCCGAATAAAAGTAATGCAGGCCTTATACGCCTTCTTTCAACACGAAAAAGGTGATGTAGTTGTATTTGAAAAAAACTTATTTCAAAGTTTAGATAAAATTCACGAACTATACTTGTCTATTTTATGTTTAGTAAGTGATATACACCATGTGGCATTGGTAATGATCGATGAACATAAAAATAAGCACTTACCAACTAAAGAAGATTTGTCGCCTAACTT
Organism: Bacteroidota bacterium; assembly: GCA_033763945.1. GTDB lineage: Bacteria > Bacteroidota > Bacteroidia > B-17B0 > Aurantibacillaceae > Aurantibacillus. The sequence goes on from JANRJN010000012.1 coordinate 33,264, forward strand.
AAAATTTGCAAATAATTCTTTACTAGTGAGTTTAAGTGCCAATAAAGAATTTGCGGAACAATTAGAGAAACGAAAAATTTCGTGGCAAGGTGATTTTGATGTAGTAAGAAAATTATTTCAAGAAATAAAAAATTCGGAAGCTTACATTAATTATATGCATAATAAAACGACTTCTGTTACTGAAGATCGTGATTTTTTAATTGAAATTATTACGGAACATCTAAGCGAAAACGAAGTGTTAATGTCGTTGTTTGAGGAGAAGAATATGCACTGGGTTGATGATGCATTTGTGGCGTTTAACTCTGTAATTCGAAATTTTGAGAGCTTTGAAGGCGACTTTAAATTAATGCCTTTGTTAAAAGATGAAAAAGATGACTTAGAATTTATGAGTCAATTGTTTAAAAAAACAATTATGTTTCGTGCTGAGTACGAAGAATTAATTGCCAAACATACTCAAAATTGGGAAGTAGAACGTATTGCTAATATAGATATGTTGTTAATGGAAATGGCCTTGACCGAAATAATGCACATTCCAAACGTTCCTGTAAAAGCATCGTTAAACGAATATATTGATATTAGTAAAGAATACAGCACCCCAAATAGTAAAGTGTTTGTAAACGGTGTGTTAGATAAAATAATTGCTGAACTGCGCCGCGATGGAAAAATAACCAAAGAAGGCAGAGGATTAAAGGAGAGTTAGTTTTCTAACTCCTTATTCACACCAATTCCAAACAATGCAAAATCGTATTTGATAGGATCGTTATTATCAAATGTTCTTAAAATGGAAGTAATTTCTTCAACTGCTTGCCAATCGTTTTGGGTGCGCGTTAACAATTTTAATTGCCGACTAATATTGCCAGTATGAACATCTAAAGGTAAACACAGTTCCGACGGTGAAATGCTTTTCCAAATACCAAAATCAACACCACAATTATCGTTACGAACCATCCAGCGCAAAAACATACATAAGCGTTTGGCACTTGAGTTTTTTAAGGGATTTGAAATATGCTTTTCAGATCTAGATAAATGTTTTGTTTCTAAAAAAATGTCTCGAAAATTAACTATTCTTTCTTTTAAATCTAGAGAACTAGAATTAAAAGCGGCTTCTAAACCATCGTATTTACTATAAATAACTTTTAATGATTCGATAAAGAACGTACAATCATTACCATTAAACGTACGATGAACAAAATTTTTAAATGGAATTAAATCTTTTTTATTGTGATGTAAAATAAAGTTATGTGGTTCAAAATCCATCCATTGCATTAATTTAGTTCCATTGGCAATTATAGACTTTCTGTTGCCCCAAGCAATTGTTGCAACTAAAAAGCCGGCTATTTCAATATCTTCCTTTTTATGAAATAAATGTGGAATACAAATTGGATCGTTTTCAATAAATGATTTTTGATTGTATTTTAGATAACGTTCATTTAAAAAATCACGTATTTCGTTAAAATGTTTGGTATTACCTTTGTTTACCATTATTAATATATACGTTTCCTTGGCGCCAATAATCTACTGCTGTGTACCAAGGGTCTTTAAAAAATTGGCTACGTTCCAAAATATAATCGTTTGTAGTAAATGGGTTTTTTGCATGATTAAATGTGAAGCGTGTAGCGGCGGGGTTTGTTTCAAGACCATACACCCAAATTTCGCGACTTGAACTTTTATAGATATTGGTAGGTTCTCCAAAAATAATATAAATCATACCTCTGTCAGTTTTCCAACCCTGGGTGTAACTGGTATAATATTTATTAGCTTCTTTTACACGTCCATAGTACCGTTTTAAAAGTTCTTTTGCGCGCTCTGCGCTACCACTTCCGAGGTTAATCCAAAACTTATCGATAGCAGCTTTTTTATCTTTTGCATCCTTACACTCTTCAAATTCAGCTTTATTCATTAAATATCGGGTAGCATTTATCATTTCGTCACTATTACTTACTCCAGGAAATGTTTTATCATAACTAAATAATGTTACACCTTCAAGAGTATTACTGGCAGTTTTAATGTGGTAAAACCCATTTTGAGGAATAACAATTGAAAAATTATCAGTGCTGGTATTAAGCGTAAAAATACTATCGGGTTTATATTTTAATTGATCGGGTTCCTTCATTGAAAATGGTGGTAAGGCAGTTGCAAATTCCTTAAAAAAGCAATCCACAGTAACATTATAAATTGCGGGGTTATTAAATTTAATATTTACCTCATTATTAGGTAAAAAATTATTTTTAAAAGATACCTTTCCATTTAAAGTAATTAGAAAATTTTGATCGTTATATTTGTCAAGTTTGTCTAATATCAAGTATTTGGAATACTTTGTTTTTTTATTAATGTCAAACACGTATATTTCGAGATAATAAACAGAGTTAGTTCTGGTTTTTAAATAAAATTTAGAAGTTAAATCTTTCATTTCTACATTTTCACCGGCTCGGTCTAATATAAAATACGAACTACTATCCATTATTTTTTTTGAATTATTTTCTAAAAATAATTTATAGGATACTTTTAACTCTGAGTAAAATGCAGTTGTTGTATCAGGTCGTTTATATATTAAATTTTCGTTTATTATTTGCAAGTAGCAAGTAGTAACCGAATCATTATTATGATATGCTACTGCGTTTACCTCTAATAAATCACTATCTGGATTTATCAAGCTCTTTGTTGGTTTAACAGTATAGCGTTGTTTTTGAGTTTGGCAGGAAGATACCAAAAGGATAAATACAAATATTTTTAAAAATATTTTTTTCAATTACCACAAAGTTAAGGATTTAAATTATCTTTGTTTTATGCTTTTTAAGTTAAATATTTGGCGTATTTTGGGAATTGTAGCCATAATTTTATTCGCTGTTTTATTTTTCAAAATAGTTATTTATTTAACAATATCCTTAGTGCTGTTTTTAATTTTTTATCCGGTTACATATAGATTAGAGAATATAAAAATTAAAAACAAAAGATTGCCGGATAGCCTAGCATCATTAATAACTTTAGTATTAATTATTGGAATTTTTACAGGTTTGTTTTTCTTGATAATTCCTCCCCTTGCCACTGAGGTAAATTTTTTATCTACTTTAAATTTTTATGATGTTTTTCATAACAGTTTGCAACAATTTCCATGGTTAAAAAATCTACTATTGAAGTTTGGTACTGAAGATGAATTAAAAAATAATATTACCGCTCAGTTTAACACATTTGCTAATACAACCAATATTGGTGATATGTTAAACAATATATTTAAGTACATGGGTACCTTAGTTGGTGGAATATTTTGTGTCTTATTTATTACTTTTTTTCTATTAAAAGACCAGCAATTAGTTAGTAATAGTTTGTTAACAATAACACCAAAAGGTACGGAAGGAGCGATGAAGGATATTTTAAAAACAAGTAAAAAAATGCTTGGAAAATATTTTGCCGGTTTGTTTTTGGATATGCTAATTGTTGGAGGTACTGCATTTTTGGTTTTAAGTATTTTAGGTATAAAAAATGCCATAATTATAGCCTTTATTGCTGGGGTACTAAATGTAATACCTTATATTGGATCGGCTGTAACAATGCTTGTTGCAATATTCTTAGGTGTAAGTGGTTGTATTAGTTCAGGTCATTATGAATTGATTGGCCCTACAATTAATAAAATTTTTTTTACACTTTTAAGTATTAATTTAATTGATGGTTTTATTATTCAGCCCTTCATTTTTTCAAGTTCAGTTAAGGCGCACCCATTAGAGATTTTTCTTGTTACTTTAATGGCGGCTACATTGGGGGGTATTTTTGGTATGGTTGTAGCTTTACCTGTTTATACAATAATTAGAATTGTGGCGAAAGAATTTTTAACGCATTTAAAATTTTTTAAGCGTATTTCGGATACTATTGAGGAACCTGAATAATTCTATTTTAATCTAATTTTATTTCTGCAAATTTTTCTGGTATAAAAGTATCTGAATTTATTTCCTGCGGAAATGCAATATCAAAATACTCTTCAGTTTGAACTAAAACGCCATTTTGCTTAAATGCTATTTTTGTTGCCACCCAATTGTTTCCAATTTTTAAATAATTACTAAAAAGAACACTATTATTTATATTTCCCATTTTATAAATTACTTTATTTAAATAAAAACGCTCAGCGTCAACCCAAAACTGATTACTTGTTTCATCTCCCTGCTTTCCACCCACAACCAATACTTTTCTGCCATTTAGAGTATCTTCTCTTACTATTTTTAAATTGTATCCTAAGCTGTCTAAAAGATGAGTTGTTTCAAAAGGTTTTAAAAAATATACATCAAAGGAGGTAAGTAATAAATGATCTACTGTTTTTTTGGTAAATGGTTTTGATCCTTCTTTAAAAAGATGAAACTTATTATTCTCAAATAACATTCCATTTTTAGAGTCTTTTGTATTAAATTTAATTATTAATTTACCAGGAAAAGTTGCCGCTTCGTGCCAAATTTCTGTTTTTTCTTCTTTACCATCTTTAAAAAAATGTGTATTTTGACTGAAAGTAAAATTTTTATACCATTTGCCACCCGCATAATTATTCCGCATAGCAGCAATTACATCGTAACCACTTTCTATTATCGATTTATTTTTACTTACAATTACACCAATTCCCATTGCTATTTTTTCGCCATTAGGTTTGGTAATAATTCTAATTTTATTTGTTGCCGGCCCCATGTAACTGTTTTGCCATGTTTTTCCACCATCAAATGTTTCAAATCCATTAGGCACTGCTCCAATCCATCCATGCAAATCATCAGTAAAGGCAATACCAAACTCGCGTACTTTTAAGTCCTTAACCAATAGCACTTCTTTCCAAGTTTTACCGCCATCGGTTGTTTTAGCCACATAGCGTTGATCCATTGTTTTTGTTGTATCATAACTTTGAATTGTAACATAACCCACATTTCGTGAAGGAAAATAACTTTTCCATGTTAATTCATAAGGGCGTTTGCTTTGATATACATTTTTCCATGTTTTTCCACCATCATTGGTTAAAAGTATTAAGGCGTTATTCTTATCTAACTCAGCTGTAGAGGCAGCGCAAATAATACCTTCTTTTAAATTAAAAAATTTAATATCTAAAATATAACTGCAATATTTACTCATATCCATACTTGTAAATGTTATTCCGTTATCGTGACTTGTCATTATAAAAGCTGGGCTACCTACCCTACCTCCACAAAATATATGTGCTTTATAGTTTAAAACGCCGGCATTGATTATTGGCTCTTTGTATATATCAATGGCGCATAACCCTTTAACGCTTGGTCCTTTATAAGAAATTTGGGACCAAGATTTACCTCCATCTAAGGTTTTATATAAAGGAACTGTATCTTCTACGTTTGGAAAATAATCAATTCCAATGTTTCCTGCAAAGCCTTGTAGGCTATCTATAAAACCAATACATCTAAAAAATGTTCCTTTCTTTTCAAAAATTAATTTCCAATCAGTTCCACCGTTAGTGGTTTTATAAATTTTTCCGCTGCCATTGCAATACCAGCCTATACTGTCATTTATAAAACAAATATCGTCTTGTTTTCCTTTATATTCATCTGTTTTTAACTGTTGCCAATAGGGTTTTGTTTTAATGCTTTGAGCATTAAAAGTTAGAGTAATCAACAGCTGACAAAGAATAACAAATAGATATTTTTTTTGCATAATTAATTTTTGTAATAGAATTTATTTTCAATTAATGGTTCGTTTTTTAGTGTAGATACAACTTGTATGAGAATTTGATTTTTATCGAAAGTAGTTGTGCCATTTATTAACGATACAAATTTTAGTCCTTTAGAAGTATCAAATTTATCCTTTGTATACTTAGCTTCGTATTTCAATCCAGGCATAAAAATAATTTTAATAATACTGTCATTATCTGTTTTTACACAAGTGGCATTTTCTAATAATAATTGTGTCGAAAGTTTTAATGAATCGTTTAACACAAAATAGAATAAATTATTTTTAAGAACTGATAAGGTGTCTGATTTTATCCCTTTTTGATAAAAATAAACTAATTCGTTTTGTTTTTTTACTTTGATTACCGTTGTTGTTTGAGAAAAAGCTGGTAAAAAGTAAAAAAGACCTAAAACTAGGATTACTAAGTATGTTTTTTTAAAAATCATTAAAGCACTAAATTAATAAAATATGCCATTATTAAATTCCCAAAAAAGTAGTAATAGTAGTTTTTAATCTTTAATTTTATTTCTTTAAACTATATATGATTGAATTTAAAAAATTTGTACTTAAAAATAATTTAACGGTTATTGTTCACCAAGACAAGAGCACACCAATGGCGTGTATTAATATTTTATACGATGTTGGGGCAAGAGACGAAGATGAAAATAAAACTGGTTTTGCTCATTTATTTGAACATTTAATGTTTGGTGGAAGTGTTAATATTCCTAATTATGACGAGCCTTTGCAATTAGTTGGAGGCGAAAACAATGCTTTTACTACCAACGATATTACAAATTATTATTGTACAGTACCGGTTGAAAATATTGAAACGGCCTTTTGGTTAGAGAGCGATAGAATGTTGAGTTTGGCCTTTACGGATAAAAGCCTTGAAGTGCAAAGAAATGTTGTAATTGAAGAGTTTAAACAACGCTACTTAAATCAACCATATGGCGATGTGTGGTTATTGTTACGTCCTTTGGCGTATAACACACATCCTTACAAATGGAGTACAATAGGGAAAGAAATTTCTCATATTGAGAATGCAGTAATGGACGACGTAAAATCGTTTTTCAAAGAACATTATAACCCTAGTAATGCTATTATGGTTGTTGCGGGTGATGTTGATTTTGATGAAGTGAAAAAATTAGTTGAAAAATGGTTTGAACCTATTGAAGCAGGTAAAAAGCCTGTTCGAAATTTACCTATTGAGCCAAAACAAACTGAAGCAAGAAAACTAACGGTTGAAAGAGATGTGCCAGCCAACTCTATTTACAAAGTTTATCACATGTGTTCGCGGAGAGATGAAGAATATCATACCATTGATATTATTTCGGATATTTTGAGCAGAGGAAATTCATCGCGACTGTATAAATCGTTAATAAAAGAGAAACAACTATTTACGGATATTAATGCCTATGTACAAGGAGATTTTGATAAAGGTTTATTTGTGGTGAGTGGTAAGGTTAGTGACAATATTTCGGTTGAAGCTGCTGAACAAGGCATTATAGAGGAGCTTGAAAAAATGAAAAATGAATGGGTTGGTGAAGATGAGTTACAGAAATGTAAAAATAAAATTGAAAGCACAGTTGTTTATAGCGAAACGGATGTGCTTACTAAAGCCACAAATCTTGCTATCAGTGAGTTACTTGGAGATGCGGATTTAATTAATCAAGAAATTGAAAAATATGCCAAGGTAACTAGAGAGAAAATAAAAGAACAGGCCAATTTAATCTTAAACGAAACCAATTGTAGTACTTTATATTACTTGGCAAAGAAAAAATAGTGAATAAAAACTATCATTTATGATTAACCTTCAATATATTTCAGACAGATTAGTTGATTTAAAATTTCCTAAAGAAATTTTATTGAACTATGAAGAACCGCATAGGTTTTATCATACTACCCAACACTTAATAGAGGTTATTACAAATTTAAATAAACACCAAGTATTTGATGATGAATTATTTTTAGCCGCTGTTTATCATGATGCAATTTATGATCCAAAGGCTAATGATAATGAAGAACAATCTGCCAATTTATTTATTAAACATGCTTTAAATTCAAAGTTATCAAAACATTCAATTAAAGAAATTGAACAGCTAATATTAGACACAAAAAAACATCAAGCTTCATCAGATAAATCAAAACAATTTATTGATGCGGATTTAGAGATTTTAAATCAACCTTTATCGAAATTAATTGAGTTTGAGCATCAAATTTTTAAAGAATTTCAGTTTGTAGATTACACTATTTATCAACCAAAACGCGTTGAAGTTTTAATGAGTTTAAATAAAAATGGAAAATTAGATGCGTTAATTGACTATGTAAAACAACGAAAACCATTGATTGGTGTTTTTTGCGGGAGTTTTAATCCGTTTCACAAAGGGCACTTTAACGTTTTACAAAAAGCAGAAAAAATATTTGACAAAGTAATTATTTCGTTTGGTAAAAATCCTGATAAAGCTGTCAGAAATTGGGAGATACCCAACTCCATAAAAAATAGACAATTATCAGAATACAATGGCTTATTAACCGATTATGTTGAATCGTTGGGATATGAAGTTATTGTAGTGCGTGGTTTAAGAAACTCTACTGATTTTCAGTACGAACAAAATCAATACCGTTATATCCAAGAATTAATGCCGAATATTAAAATTATTAATATTTTTTGTGATAAAGAATTTGAACATATTAGTTCTTCCGGCATTCGAACTTTGGAGAAGTTTAATAAGCACCAAAATTATTTATTAGATTAGTTTGAATCTTTTTTTAGATAGATACTGTAATAAACTATTTTGGACTTTAAGCACTTTAATTTTTGGTTTTATCTGTTTGAGGGCTTTTTTATTGCCGTTTAGTCACGATGAGGCTGCCACATTTTTCTTTTATGTTCAAAGCAATAATTATTTACCATACAGCGCTCATGTTTATACCAATAATCATGTTTTAAATAGTGCATTGGCCAATATCTGTTACCACTTATTCGGGTCTCATCGTTTTATTTTACGTTTACCAAATATTTTAGCATTTCTAATTTTATGTTTTGGGGTGTTTAAGCACTTTAAATATCTGAAAAATTATGCTTCTAAAATTATGCTTATTTCATTTTTTTTATTGACTTATAACTTTTTAGATTTTTTCGAACTGTGCCGTGGTTACGGTCTATCTTTTGGCCTTATGACTTTAGGTATGGCTTATCTTTTAGATTATTTTGAAACTAAAAAAATTAAATATTTTTTGTTTTTTTCCATCTGCTGGCAACTGGCCTTAGTCGCTAATTTAATTTTAGTAGTTGTTTTAGCCATACTTTTTTTGTACATCTACATTTTTCAAATAAAAAACAAAACATTCATTCATTTAAAAACAACTCTCATAAATATCGCAAATTTAATTTGTTTAATTTTCTGGATAAAATTCTCGTTTTTTTATAAAGAGCAAGGTAGACTAGATTATGGCGTTGGCGACAACTATTGGCTGGTTACCTTTAAAACTTTAATCTTATTTCTATTTGGAACAGAAGCTTTAGGGATTCACTTATTATTTATTGCCGGATTTGTTTTAATATCCGTTTTTTTAATTTTCCAATTACTTAAAAATAAAATTACTTTAACTGCTTTTTTTGAAAAACAAATAGTCTATCCAATATTGTTAATTGGGCTGGTAATAGCTTTTTATTTATTAAAAAAACTTGTAAACGTTAATTATCCAGAGGATAGAACAGGTTTATTTTTTTATTTGTTTTTTGTTTTGTCTTTTGCTTTTTTTATTAATACTCTTAAACCAAAAGTCGCTTCCACAATTTCGTTATTAGTTTTATTTTCTTCTTTGTCATTTTTTTGTTTCTCTATTAATCTTAAAAATTTCTCCTCATTTTATTACCACACACAACCAAAAACTATATACGATTATTTAAAGAAAGAACAATTAAATCAAACAGAACAATTTACCATTGGCGGACATCGTGTGCGCGAAATGAATTTTGCCTTTTTAAATTATAGAGGTAATTCCGTTTTAAATCCTATGGACGACAGCGAACAAATGCAAATGAATTGTGATTATTATTTTGCCTTAAAAACTGAAAAACCATATTACCAATTGTTTTATGACGAAATAATGTACGATGAAAAATGGAGTAGAGTTTTATTAAAACGAAAAGAAAAAATTAAGCATTCGGTATTTTATAAAACTTCAAATTTAAAAATAATAGATGAAAATGCTGAATTTTTTGAACTTAAAAAAATTACCGATACTTCATTTGTAAGCAATAATCCACTGGAAATGGAAATTAAATTAACGTTCCATGAGGTGCCAAAACCATTCCATGCTTTTTTAGTTTTTAGTTTTAATGATTCTATTAGTAATCTAAATTCCTATAAGCGAGTGCCTTTAAATTGGTTACAAGATGATTTAAACACCAAAAGTAAAATTTTAAAACTAACCTCAAGTTCTTTACCAAAAAAAATAAAAGACCTTAAAGTTTACATTTGGAATATTGATAAACAAACTATAAAAATTACTATAAATTCATTAACATTGTATCAATTACATGGTAAAGGTGTAAATGTTAGAGTTCCCGAAAAGTACTATCAACTCGTTGAATCCATAACTAAAAAACCGATTTTATAATATGCTAAATAGAACAGTTGCCCCAGCTTTTAAAACTATTTCAAAAATTGATGTAGCAAAAGCCAATCATTATCAATTAAAAAATGGAATAGATATTTATTCGATTAATGCTGGCAGTCAAGAATTAACCAAGTTAGAGTTTGTTTTTAAAGCTGGAATGTATTATCAAACAGGAGCTTTAATTGCTTCTACAACCAACTCTTTGTTAGAATGCGGTACAAAATCATTTACAGCCAATCAAATTAGTGATGGTGTTGATTTTTTTGGTTCTTTTTTGGAGTTTAGTGTAGGACAAGACTATGCTACCATTACCTTATTTTCTTTAAATAAATACCTTTCTCAAAGTTTAAAATTTGTGGAGGAAGTGCTGAAATACCCCACTTTTCCTCAAGACGAATTTCAAATCCATATTGCTAACAAAAAACAAAAGCATCAAATAAACTCTCAAAAAGTGAGTGTTTTGGCGCGACGCAAATTTTCTGAATTAATATTTGGCGAAAAACACCCATATGGAATTGATGTATCAGATAACGATTTTGACAGGATTAATTTAAATGAAATAATATCTTTTTTTAATACGCATTACAATTTTGCCAATTGTACGATTATAGCATCCGGACATTTGCCTAATAATTTAAACGATACGCTTGGGCAGTTTTTTGGTGATGCAAATTGGGGTAATACTCAACAAAAAATTGTAAACCAACTCATTCCATTTAACACAACAAAAGAAACTAAACATTTTATTTTTAGGGAGGACGCCATCCAATCTGCCATTAGAATTGGACGACCATTATTTAATAAAACTCACGCTGACTATTTTAAGTTTCAAATGTTAAATACAATTCTGGGTGGGTATTTTGGCTCGCGTTTAATGGCCAACATTCGTGAAGAAAAAGGCTACACCTATGGCATTGGCAGTGGCTTATCCTCTATGGTAAACGGTGGTAACTTTTTTATAAGTACGGAGGTTGGTGCCGATGTGTGTCAACCTGCTTTGGACGAAATTTATAAAGAAATTAAACAATTAAGAGAAGATTTAGTAAGTGAGCAAGAATTAGAAACGGTTAGAAACTATATTTTAGGGCAATTTTTAAGGAGCGTTGATGGTCCTTTTGCCTTAGGAGATAAATTCAAATCAATTTGGGAATTTGGGTTGGATTATGATTATTTTACCAATTACTTTAATGCTGTTAAAACGGTTACGCCGCAAGAAATAAGAGATTTAGCAAATAAGTATTTGCAGGAGAAAGATTTGATTGAATGTGTTGTTGGGAAGAAGTAGTTTACTTTTTTCTATCAAACTCAAAATTAATTTTTTTCTTATCGTCGCTAATAATTACGGTTAAGTGTTTATTGGTTAATTTGTATTCAATTTTTTTAGGAAAATCATGTTCAGGATTTTCGCACACAAAACCGTTTTTGGTAATGGATGAAAATTTAAATAATACAAGCCCCTTATTTTCCTTTACATCAGCAACATAGTATAAGGTATTGCCTTTCGAAATTATTTTCAATTTTTCTACAAATACCGTGTCATTTACTTTTAAAGTACAACCAATTCCTCCAAATTCAGTTTCTGATAATTTACTCCAATTTTCAATGCTTGTTTTTTTTGTAATAGAATCCGTTTTTTTCCAATGCCCAATCAACCAATTTAATTTATTTAAATTATTCGACTGAGAATGTACTACACTGGTAAATATTACTAACGCAAACAGTGTTATATTTCTGATAAATTTCATAAACGAAGCATTTTTTTATAATATTTTTTTTATTTTTAAACCTGAGCCATTTTTTTATATCAAACTAAAAATTAAAAACTTTAATTTATGAAAAAACTATTACTTTTTGTTTTTTTTACTATTAGTATATTAAACAGTGCCCAAAACCCAGTTCATTTTAGATTACATTCTCATAATGAAATTCAAGACAATCAGGAGGGAATTAACTATACGGTAACGGCTACTTATAATTTAATTAAGTCCGCTTTAACACAAATAAAAGACACAGTTGTGAAATATCAAGCCAAATGGAATATGCAAGTTGAATCAAACTTTATTAAAGCTTGTTTAATAAACGACAATGCTTTTTCATCTTCAACAGATTTTTTACAAGCTTCTGATTCACATTCCTTAATTGAAGTTGATCCACATGGGCATATGAATACAACTCAAGGTTTCAATTATAATCCAAATAACTATGCCGATTTAGCTCATTTATTAGATTCTTGTGGGTTAACTCCGGCTCGAACCAATGTAGGGGGGTTTTTATATAAAGATACCGATTGGAGCAATCCTGCTTCTGAAGATTGGACAACTTGGAAAAATGGATTGGTTGGCAATGCTTATCCAGGCTATACTTGGACACCCACAACACTTTGGGGAGGTGGTACACCGGGGCATACAAATGATTTCAACGCATTTGGCGTTTGGCGTCCAGCAGGAACAAACAGTGTTACCTTTGGCCAAAATGCAAGTGGTAATTTAATAAATATTGGAAATGGTTGTAAAAAGTGGGCAATTGATGATACGACTAACATTACCGCATTGTATAATTATTTAAGTTCATATATTAACTATTGCTACTCTGCACCTACTACTACCGCAACCTTTTACACAGCCAGTGCCACAATGAATTTTAGAGGTTTTTTAAGTAATAACGGAAGCACAATTTATACCCCAATGATTGACAGTGTTTCAAAATTTTTAAGAAAAATGAACACTTTAAAAACTGCTGGAAAAATTGTTTACGAGAACCTTACTGAAACCAGAACAAATTGGTTAGCATTACACAGCGTGCCTACCGAAAGTTTTATGATTCAATGCGTAAATATTGTACTTGGAGTAAATGAAAATGAAATTACCGAAAAAGGCTTTGGTATATATCCAAATCCTGCTACCGACCAATTAAATGTGCTTAACACAACCGGTAATCCTTTAATAAATATTTACGACCATAAAGGTGTTATTGTAAAATCGCAAAATGTTGAATTGCAAGAAGTGAAAATAGATTTGAAAGAGTTATCCCCAGGTATTTACTATATTAAGTGCGGTAACGCCTATAGGCGTTTTATGAAGGAATAATTTGTTTTTTACATAGGAAAGTTGAACCTTATTTTTTTTTGTGCTCGTTAAGTTTGCGTTGAATATATTTTTCCTGTGGCAAAATGGCTTTTTGTATTCTCTTGGCGTAATTTATAGAATCTAAAATCTCTTTTTGTTTCTGTTCAACCAACAACTTTTGTTGCTCAATAATTTTATTTTGTTTGTTGGTTAAACGCAATCGTGAGTATATAAAAAATGCAACAAATGCAATAATAATAACAAACACAATTAGTGCAATTCTAATTAATTTATCTGTTTTATATTTTGCATTAAGAACCTCTAACTTAGCGGTGTTAATTTGCTCTTTATTTGCATAACTAATACTATCTGCAATTTGTTTTCGCTCATAATCAAATTCTAATTGCTGACTTATTATATTTTGAGTTTTATTGATATTGTCGTTCGAGTCTTTAAAGTTAAGATGGTATTCTATAAATTCAGAATATTTTTTTAAATTATTTTTTTTAGCATGGATAGCTGCTATTTCATGAGACAAATATTCCAAATCAGAATACATTTTATTCTGTAGGCTCTGTTTATAGGCTAATTCATAATAATATAAAGAGCTGTCTATTTTGTTTATTTTTTTATAAACATCACCAATATTTATAAATACCGTAATCTTATCAGTATAATTAGTGGCCTTTGCAATAATATTTATATAAATTTCCAGAGCTTTTTTATAATCATTTTTATCAGAAAAAATAATGGCTTCGTTTAGTTTAATAAAAAAGTCTAAATTCAAATAATTATTCCCTTGATTATCAAGTTCGGTACGAGCACGCTCTAGGTACAATATGGCTAAATCGGGTTGTTTTTTATGACGATAAATTGTACTTAATTGAGTATAAGAAACGATTAATGCTGAAATATCTTTTTGCAATTTTGCATTATTATTAGCTTTTAAAAAAAAGGTTTCCGCTTGTTCAATCTTATCTATTTTCAAATAAATAATGCCACAATTAATGTAAATGTTTGAGGCTGATTTGTAGTCTTTTGTTTCTTCAATAATTTTTATACTTTTTAAAAAATAAAATAGAGCTTTATTATACAATTGATTATTCAAATAAAGTACGCCAATATTATTTAGTGCTAATTGCATGCCCTTTTTAAAACCTATTTTTTCAGATAGAACAAAACTTTCTTGTTGATGAAACATTGCTTTTTTTACTTCATTATAATTTGTGTAAGTTATTCCTATTCTTCTATGAGCAATACTTAACCGTTTTGTATCATTAATTTTAGTTGATAAATCAACGGCCTTTTTACCAAAATAAATCGACGAATCTAAATCATCATAAGAATAGATTGGCCAGCATAATTCTGTATAAGTATCAATTAAAATAGTATCAGGTTGAGGCTTACTCAAAACTTTATAAAGTTGTTCTTTTGTAAAACCGGCCTGAGAAAAACTTTGTACTGAAGCCAAAAAAAACAATACACTAAAAATCTTATAAAATTGTTTAATTGACATTTAACAAATTAATTAAAAATATGAGAAGTATTAAAATTAACATAAATTTTAGAATATCAGATTAGAAAACACTTTTTAACAATAATGTGTAACTATTTTTTGGCTATTATGTTATATTTGTATAAGCCATTTTTTATGGAATTTTCATAAAACATGTATCTTAAAATATATGCAAAGTTCTAATCCAATACTTATTCAAAAACTAGACGAGTTTATTCGTAAGTATTATAAAAACCAATTAATTAAAGGCGTTATTTATTCCAGTGCTTTAGTTCTAGGAGCATTTTTATCGGTAGTATTGTTAGAATATTTTGCTGAGTTCAATTCAACCATCAGAGGCATCCTTTTCTTTAGTTTTTTAACTGCCACTTTAGGTGTTGTAGGAAATTACATTGTTATTCCGCTTTTAAAACTTAATAAAATTGGTACTCTCATTTCCTATAATCAAGCTGCACAAATTATTGGCAGCCATTTTTCAAATGTTCAGGATAAATTACTTAACGTTTTACAATTACAAAATAATCAAATTTTAGAAGGCTCCAACGAACTATTGCTGGCAAGCATTAACCAAAAAATTACAGAATTAAAGCCAGTACCTTTTACTACGGCAATCGATTTTAAAGAAAATACCAAATACCTTAAGTATGGCCTGCCTCCTTTATTTTTAACCCTTGGCATTTTTATTATTTGGCCACAAATTATAACCAAATCAACCAAACGTTTGGTAAATTATTCTACCTACTACGAAAAAGAAATGCCATTTAAATTCGAAATTCAAAATAAAAATTTACAAGCTTTACAATCGCAAGATTTCAAATTAGATTTAAAAATTACAGGTAGCCAACTTCCTAACGAGGTATTTATAGATGTAAATGGTGTAGAATACAAATTGGAAAAAGAAAACAACGCATCGTTTTCCTACACGTTTAAAAACATTCAAAAAACTACTGATTTTCAATTTTCGGCCGCTGGATTTAATAGTAAAGAATACGAGCTCTCCGTGCTTCCCAAGCCTTCACTTCAACAATTTAATTTGCAAATTATTTATCCGGCTTATTTAAACAAAACCAACGAAAATATTGCTAATACTGGCGATTTACAATTGCCACAAGGCACAAAAGTAAATTGGATTTTTAACACAAAAAATACCGATAAATTACAGTTACGTTTTTCTGATAGCTTAGTTCTTCCCCAAAAAAACACAGAGAATCAATTTCAATTTTCGCGCAAATTTATGCAGAGCAATTCATACACCATAAAAGCTTTGAATCAATTTGTATTACAAGCTGCCGATTCAGTAAATTACAGCATAAATGTCATCCCCGACCAATTTCCGGTAATTAATGTTACTGAAAAACTTGATTCATTAAATCCTAAAAACATTTACTTCAGCGGACAAATTAAAGACGACTATGGTTTTAGTCGCTTAACTTTTCATTTTAAAAAATATGGAACAGACAGTACGGGGAAAAGTACTGAGACCAATGGTAGTTACCCCATTAACTTAATCAATAAATCTCAAACCAACCAACCGTATTTTTATTTCTTAGATGCAAGCTTATACAACCTAAAACCCGGCGATAAAATTGATTATTATTTTGAAGTGTACGATAATGACGGTGTAAATGGCAATAAACCTGCAAAAACACAATTAATGACCTTTAAAGCCCCAACATTAGATGAGATTAGCAAAAGCACTGATAAAAACAACACAGAAATTAAAAAAGATTTAGAGGAAAGTATTTCTAAGGCTAAACAATTACAAAAAGATGTAAATGATTTAGCAAAAAAAATTAACGACAAAAAGCAGTTGGGCTTTGAAGAAAAAAAGAAAATTGAAGACGTCATAAAAAAACAACAAGAACTAAAAAATAAAATAGAAGAAGTAAAGCAAGAAAATCAACAAAACAACCAACAACAAAACGAGTTTACCAAAACCGACGAAAACATAATGGAAAAACAAAAACAATTAGAACAATTGTTTGAAAACGTTATGACACCGGAAATGAAAAAGTTGTTTGACGAATTAAACAAAATGTTGGAAAAATTAGATAAGAATGAAATTCAGCAAAAATTAGAAGAGCTTAAACTGGATAATAAAGACATTGAAAAAGAACTGGATCGGAACTTAGAAGCTTTTAAACAACTAGAGGTGGAACAAAAAATGCAAGCGGCCTTAGAGAAATTAGAAGAATTAAAAAATAAACAGGATAATTTGCAGAAAGAGACTGAAAAGACTAAAGAGACAAAAGGAAATGAAGAGAAAGAAAAGACGAAGGATTTAGAAAAAAAACAAGAGGATTTAAACAAAGATTTTGAAAAGCTTAAAGAAGATTTAAAAGACTTAAACAAAAAAAACGCTGAATTAGAAGAGCCTAATAAACTGCCTAATACCGAACAAAAACAGAACGAAATTAGTAAAGACATGAAAAACGCATCCGACAAACTGAATAAAAACAGTAAAAAAGATGCGGCGAAAGATCAAAAATCTGCCTCTGATAAAATGCAGGAGATGATGGACGAAATGGAACAAGCTATGGAAGAATCGGAAGAAAAAGAAGACTCAGAAAATGCCGCAGCTTTACGTCAGATTCTCGAAAATCTACTAAACGTATCTTTTGCGCAGGAAGAACTTATAAAAGCTTTACCAAAAACCCGAATTGATAACCCTCAATATGTTGAAATTCCAAAACAACAAAATAAATTAAAAGACGATACTAAAATAATTGAAGACAGTCTTTTAGCCATTAGTAAACGCGTTCCAAAAATAAGTTCATTTATTAATAGGGAAATTAGCGCAATTAATTTAAATATGGAAAAAACGGTAAAAGCCTTGGCTGAGCGTAATACCGGCGAAGGTACCATGCGTATGCAAAGTACCATGACTTCCGTAAATAATTTAGCCTTGATGTTAAACGAAAGTTTAGATCAAATGAAAAAGGAAATGCAGCAAAAAATGCAAAGCAAACCACAAAAAGGTAAAAAAGGCAAATGTAAAAAGCCCGGTAGCGGAGAAGGTAGCAAGCCCTCTTCTAAACCAAGTATGCAAAGCATGAAAAAATTACAAGAACAGCTTAACGAACAGCTTAAGCAATTAAAGGAAGCCATGGAAAAAGGCCAAAAACCAGGCAATAAGTCGGGAGACAAGCCAGGCGATAAACCCGGACAAAAGCCCGGTGAAAAACCAGGACAGGGCGGAATGGGTAAACAAGGGCAAAATGGGTTAAATATGATACCCGGAAGTAGTGAGCAATTTGCTAAAATGGCGGCTCAACAGGAGGCATTACGCAGACAAATGCAGCAGTTAATGGATAAAATTAAAAACAAGGGCTCAAACCCCGGAGGAAACATTGCCGATTTAATGGAGCAAACCGAAAAAGACCTTGTAAATAAGCAACTTACAAACGAAACCATGAAACGTCAGCAAGATATTTTAACAAAACTGTTAGAAAGCGAAAAAGCAGAGCGAGAACGCGAGCAAGACGAGCAACGCAAAAGTAATGAGGCAAAAAATCAAAATTTAAGCAACCCTACGCAATTTTTAGAGTATAAAAGACTCAAAGAAAAAGAAATGGAGTTGTTAAATACCGTTCCGCCCAGTTTAACGCCCTATTATAAAGAAAAAGTAAATAATTATTTTAATAGCGTAAATAAATAGTACTGAGTAATAATCTTAGTAATAAACAGTAAATGACTTTACAAAAAGGTGAAAATATAAAAATTAGCTCAAAGGCAGATAATATACATTTGGTAGAAAAATTAATTGACACCGTTTGTCAGGAATTTAAAGTGAACGAAGATGCTTATGGCAATATTTTAATAGCGGTAACCGAAGCAGTTAATAATGCCATTAATCATGGTAATCAAAACAATCCCAATAAATTTGTGGATATAGAATTTCAAAACGCCAACAAAAAACTAATATTTAGTATTAGCGATGAAGGTACCGGTTTTAACTACAACGATCTCCCCGACCCTACTGACCCAGCCAATATTGGAAAAGCAGGTGGCAGAGGTGTGTTTTTAATGAAAAATTTAGCTGACTCGATTGAGTTTTTAAAAAACGGCAAAACAGTTTTATTAAGCTTTAATAATTAATTAAAGTTCTACGCAACCATTTCCCTTTTTTTACGTATTTTTATAAAGTTAAGTCACTTCGAGTAGCGACCTAAAGAGAGCGTATCGAGAAGTGCTTAAACAGTTCTCAATACAGGAAAAAATGTATGTTATACATTTTGTCTGGTAGGTGTGTAAGAAAAGAGGCAAAATTTCTTACTCGAACTGACAGGATTTTTTGAAGAAATAATATTAATGTTCAGTTTAAATGTATGTCTGTTTTCCTCGATAATTTTTTTCGTTTAAACAAAAAATGTCGTCTCTATTCAATTATTAGTTTCGTTTGTCTCTTAGCTACTTTTTCAGTAAAAGCCCAAGACCCTCAATTTACTCAGTTTTATGCTACGCCGCTTTACCTTAACCCTGCCTTTACCGGTTTAACTTACGAACACCGTTTTAGTGCCAATTATCGCAATCAATGGCCGGGTGTTAAGCGGGCTTACACTACGTATATGGCCACTTACGATTACAATATCAGTAATTTAAACAGTGGCATTGGCTTTTTTGCGTTACAAGATAGAGCCGGTACATCCAATTTAGTTACCTCACAAAATGGCTTGAATTTTGCCTATAGAATTAAAGTAGGGCGTTTTTCTGAAGCACGAGCCGGTTTACAAATTAGCATGGTTCAAAAAAAATTAGATAATACCAGACTGTTGTTTAATGACCAGTTAATTACCGGTTCTGCCGTCTCTCAAGACGCATTGAGTATTGATAAAATTAATTATTTAGATGTGGGTGTAGGTGGCTTATTTAATTCAACCAATTATTGGGCAGGTTTTGCGGTAAAGCACATTAATCAGCCAAATGCCAGTATGGTGGGCGATATTTTACCATTACCGCTATTCGTTAGTATTCATGGGGGATACAGGTACATCATTTCGGCACGTGGGGCGGGTAAAACAAAATTAGAAGAATTTGTAAGTGCCAGTGTGCATTACCGCCACGAACAAAAATACGACCAATTAGATATTGGAGCTTACTATTTTAAGCAATTAGTTAATTTAGGAATTTGGTACCGAGGCCTACCTTTTAAAAAATACAAACCCGGTTATCCAAACCGCGAGAGCATTTCGTTATTGGTGGGTTTAGAGATACCCGATAAAAATTTTAGAATTGGCTACAGTTACGATTTAACGGTAAGCTCGCTACGAATAAACAATTCGCAGGGTGCGCACGAAGTAAGTATAGTTTACGAAATTGCCAGAAAGCATAAGCGAAACAAACGTGTATTGGTAACCTGCCCAAAGTTTTAAAAATGATACTTTGGATAATAGACACAAACCTTTGGCAATCTTGCAAAAATAGCAAGATAAGCGAAAGTTTATAGCGGGTATAAACAAGTTACCGGTAAGCCATAGACAGACGACAAAAACAATATCGTGACAAATCATCAACAATACTTTTCAGATCAGACCGTAAAATGTGCGGAATACTTTGAATCATGGTTTTACCCTAATGATGAACGTAACAAAGTCACAGGAAGCAAGAAGTCAATTTATAATCCTATTTACAAGACATTTTCAGACAACTATAGACAAAAAAGTGGCAAATCTGAAATAATTGCGCACAATTGTATTGCTTGTAATTTTGACGACAGCGCATCGAACATTTTATATTTTCTTAATTCGAACAAGGACAGTCAGCACATTCAATATTATCTAAGACTATATACCTTCCTGTTTTATGAACACGCTGAACGACTAGGAGTAATATATAAGGAACTAGATTTTGTGGATGGTAATAATAAATTTAATTGGAGTTTATTTCCTGCTCTACAATCAATAAAATATTGGGCTAACTTCTTTAAGCATCCCAAATCAGCAATGCTTTTACATCATCCCGACTTTTATATTGACTCAGATCCAGACAAGCCGAATTTTTTAATCAACGAAATCATAAATGACGACTTCATAAAAACATATTACAAGGGTGACAAAAGCAATGACGAACTAAGAGAAAAATTGGCAAATAAAAACCATGTAAAATTATTTTACCCTGACCTAATTTTAACAACAAAGGCATTATGTGCTGAATTCGAAAAAATTGTAGACACAATAAAAAACAATCAAGCATTCATTGACAAATTAGAACCTTACACGACAATTGAAAGTGACCTAAATGGGCCTTAATGGCCAACCGGTAACCAGCAAGCAAAAGTAAGCGGGCAGACTCGGGTCATCGTTCGCGCGCAAAACAGTGGCCACTTCGTGAAATTTTATTTGCGGCTCACTAATAAACTAAGTATCTTCAAATAACCTTTGGTCGGTTAAGACTGGTGATGCTTCGTAAGTCCGCCTGGGTCTATTCGCCAAACGTTGGGTGCAATGCTTGTAAACACCTGAAAATTGGAATTCTCCTTCTTATTTTGTATCTTTATTACGTGAAAAAAAACACAAACCTCATAGACATTGAAGTTGACAAACTAACAAATTCAATTCAAAATGTTATTACAAGTGACAGTTTTCCTACTGACGTTTTACCTTTGACAAAAAACGATTTAAAAACAATTACAAAAAAGAACGGTTGGAAATTTGACTGGAAATCTGAATTCTTAAAACCAGACCGCGACGTTTATAAACTAACCATTACCAATAATACAGACGTAATTCAAGGTTTAGTTAGTTTAGCAGTGACACCAGACAATGTTTATATGCATTTGGTTGAAAATGCCCCATTTAATATTGGTAAAAATAAAGTTTATGCGGGTGTTGCTGGTAATTTAGTTGCTTACGCTTGCAAACTTTCTTTTCAGCATGGGACTGACGGTTTCGTTTCTTTCCGAGCAAAAACAATTCTTATACACCACTATGTGAAAAAATTAGGTGCAATTCATTTCGGCGGACACCTTTTAGTTCTAGACACCAAAGCAGCGTTAAATCTTTTAAATAAATACAAGCTATGAAAAAGAAAGAAATATTAGAGGACTTAGAAATTTATGTTGACCCAAAACCATTGACTGAAGACGAAAGTATTGCGTTAAGTTTGTTCATTAGACAACTTAAATCGAAAAAAGCACAGCGCCCAATACACGCTAAGCAAACAGTTTGGCAGACATCAAGGCTTTTGCAAAAGTAGTCGCTTCGCAAAAGACAGTTATTTTCGCTTTGCAAAAGTCTATTAAACATTTATCTCTAAACTAACATTTCGGTAGACTAAGTTTCAAACTCCAAACGGAATTTAGCTTGAAACCGTTAGTATCAAACCATATTGACAAACAAACCATGACTTCAGAGCTAAATAATTTTATTAAATCCTTTATCGACCTTACAGAAAAGGAACTTCTAAATATTACCTCATGCTTTACTCCAAAGACAATTAAGAAAGGAAAGTATTTACTTAAATCTGGTGACATCTGTAAAGATTTCATTTTTGTAAAGACAGGTTGTATAAGAATGTTTTATATGTCAGGCAGTATTGAAGTTTCCGCATGGTTTTCTTTAAATAGTTCTATTGCTATGGAAGTACAAAGTTTCATTAGTCAATCTCCATCCATTTGTTTCTTGCAGACAATCGAAGATTCGGAAGTTTATATTCTTTCCAAAAGTAAACTTGAAAATCTATATCTCACACAACCAAAAACCCAAGAGTTAATGCGAAAAATATGGGAAGCTGCATTAGTAGTGGTAATTCCTAGGTTTTCTTCTTTACAAAATGATACAGCTGAAAAACGTTACTTGGATTTGATGAAAAATCCCGAGTTAATGAGACAAATACCCCAAAAATATTTAGCATCCTTTATTGGAGTAACCCCAACTTCATTGAGTAGAATTAGAAAAAAAATACGCTAAACAATTAATTGCCCCATGACAATTTTAATGTCCAAATAACAATATAATTTTGCTAAAAAAACAAAATGAAAATATTATTATTCGGAGCAACAGGAAATCTTGGAAAAGAGATTGCAAAGGAAATAGTTGGGCGGGGTTTCGACTTAACGATTGTTGTTAGAAATGAAACGAAGGCTAAACAAATGTCTGACATTACTTCAAAATATGTTATTGCAGACGTTTGCAATAAATCAACTCTTGATAACATTTTTGATGATCAAGAAATGGTAATATCTGCTTTAGGTAAAAGTGTATCTCCTAACGACAAAAGTAAACCAACATTTAAAGAGGTTGACTACAATGCAAACGAGAACATTTTAAACGAGGCGAAAAAAGCAGGAGTTAAAAAATTTATATATGTTTCCGCATTTCATTCTGAAAAATATTTGCATTTGGAATATTTCAAAGTGCATCATGACTTTTCTGAACTTCTTAAAAAATCAGGACTTGATTATACAATAATTAAGCCTCCTGCAATTTTTAGTGCATTCATCGATATGATAGATATGGCTAAAAAAGGACAGCTTGTTAACATAGGGAAAGGCGATAAAAAAACAAATCCAATTTATGAGGGCGACCTTGCTAAAATAACGGTTGAAGCTATTAATTTACAAAACAGTATTATTGAAGCGGGTGGTAAGAAAATTTATACAAGAAAACAATTAAATGAAATTGTTCAGAATGAAATAAATAGTCAAAAGAAAATAAGGACAGTTCCTATGAGTCTATTCAAAATGACATTACCGATAATAAAATTATTTAGCAAAAACACTTATGACAAGTTTGTCTTTTTTATAGAAGTAATGCAACACGACACAATTGCCCCTCAACAAGGAGAAATGACTTTTGAGGAATATGTAAGAATGAAAAAATAAAATGGTCAACTGCAAATAGCGGTTAAGCACAAGGCGAACGAAGTTAATACCGCTATTATCTTGTGCAAATTCAAGATCGCTTCGAAATGAGTATTTTCATTTTGCAAAAATCTAAAAAAATTGTATCTTTAAGTAAACGTTTCTATAAAAAAGTTTCAAACTCCAAACGGGAATTAAGCTTGTAATCGTTAGCGGTCATCTTAGGACGGCGCAACTTTAACAATTATTTAAACAAATTGTACAAGCTTATGACCGAAGAATTTTTATATAGTCAGCCTCAATGGCTAATTGGAATGGTAACGCTTATTCTTCTTATTATTTCTGTTGAGGCAGGTTATTGGATAGGATTAAAAGCTAAAGTTGAAATGACACAACCAATGAAATCTCAAATTTCAACTATCCAAACCGCAATACTTACAATATTTACTTTCCTTTTGGGTTTTACTTTTGCTATGGCACTTTCTCGTTTCGACAATAGGAAACAAATGGTTGTAAAGGAATCAAACGCAATAGGAACTGCTGTACTAAGGTCTAAACTTTTGCAGGAAAATCAACGAGCCAAAATGAATACATTATTCAAACAATACGTGAATGTAGAATTTAGTATAACTTCAAGAGCCAATGTTCCCTTAAAAGAAAAAAAACAACAAAGTATGGAGGCAAAACAACTTCAGTCATTAATGTGGGATGAGGCATTTGCAGCAACTGAAAACAATCCATTATCAGTTCCCGCCGGACTATTTGCAACTTCTATTAACCAACTCATTGACGTTAAAACAGAACGAGATATTGCCATATCTAATCACGTTCCAGAGATAGTATTACTCGGACTTTTACTTTTTGCTGCTTTAGCAATTGGTATTCTTGGATATGGAAATGGTTTAGCCGCCACACATGCAAGATACCCAGCAATAATTTTATGTATTGTAATCACAATTTCATTTATCCTCATTATAGACCTTGATAGGCCTAATCGCGGACTCACGCAGGTTAGTCAGGAAAGTATGATTGATTTGATGACAATTATAAATAAGGTTAGCAAAGAATAAAACTTGAGTAGTAGTTAGAAAAACAACAACCCGTAAACAGCATCTACAGGTTTATTCAAAAAAGCCAGATTATCACAATTACACCTGAACTTGTTTTTTTGGCTTTGCAAATAATCATTTGTATTTTTAAGAAAAATGAATATGCCACAAACTAAATGTGCCTGCGAAGTAAATGCAGAAAAGGAGTTACTATATGAAGATTTTCTTGAGGATGGCACTTTAACGCTTAACCATCTTGAGAAAGATCAAACCATGGATGTGGCTTTATTAACCTGCAATACCTGCAACACAAAATGGAAATACACTCGAGACGACAGTTATCATCACGTTATCGTGGAATGGACGAGGATTACTTCTTAATCTAAATCTGCCGCATTAATAATCTCTACATCTAACACACCAATAATTTTAAAATCGGTACGTCTGTTTTTGGCTCTACCTTCAGGGTTATCTTTGCCTTCGGGTGTTTCGTTAGGAGCAACAGGTTTACTTTCGCCGTAGCCTTTTGCTTTTAAACGTTCTGCCTGTATGCCTTTGCTTATTAAATAATTTACTACGCTTTCTGCACGCTGCTGCGAAAGTTTTTCATTATACTTATCACTCCCTTTATTATCCGTATGCGATTGTATCTCAACAATTAATTCAGGATTAGCTTCCATTAAAGAAAAAACAGTTGTATCAATCGCAATTTTGCTTCCTTCTAAAATATTCGATTTATCAAACTCATATTGTATGTTTGGAATGTGAAGCGGTTCTTTTGGTTTTTTTGCCAATTGTACATTTTTAGTAATGTCTTGTGAGGTTGTAATTCCTTTAGTAGTTACTTCTGTTGAATTCCCTAAAAAATCAGTTTTCTTTACAATTAAAAAATAGTCCTGCCCTGCCTCTACCGTTGTTTTGTAGTTGCCTATATTATCACTCTCTATTTTCTTCACTAAAAATTTTTCTTTTGTTTTTTTGTCAATAATATAAACTTCAACGGTAGCTTGTGGGATGGATTGATTTGGATCAATCATCTCGCCAATATTTCCGGCTAAATTTATACGTATATATTCCGAATGTTTATACGTGTAAATATCATCGCAACAGGTACTGTTTTTTAAAGCATTACCTCCTTTACGATTGCTCACAAAAAATCCTTCTTCACGGTTTAGAGAGATGGTGTAATAAATATCATCCGCACCGGTATTTATTGGCTGTCCTATGTTTTCGGTAGCAATCCATTTTTTTCCGTCGCCAATGGCTTTAAATACATCGTAACCCCCTAGCCCACCTAAGCCATCAGAACTAAAATACAAGGCGCGGGTTTCATTATCAAAAAAAGGTGTTATTTCGTTTTGCGAGGTATTAATTTTATTTCCGGCATTTTTTGGGGTTTTGTAAGTTTTATTTTTTTTATCGTAAACACTGTACCAAATATCCAAACCACCTTTACCTTCTTTGTTGTTACTTACAAAATAAATAATATCGTTACCTTTCGCAGGGTCAGTTGTAACGGCAGGCATTGTAGACGTATATTTTGGGTTGTTTATAGTTTTAGGCAGTTTAATAGGTTCGCTCCAAGTTTCTCCGTTTTTTTCGGAAACGTAAATTGCACAAATCATTTCTTCCTTAACGTTTAATTTACAACGCGTAAAATAAATCCGTTTTCTATCAGGACTAAGACAAGCATTGCCAGTATTAAAACTAGCTTCGTTTAAATTATCGCCGTATTCTCCGTTAAATTTCCACGCGTTATTATTTCGTTTGGCAACATATAATTTTCGTTTAATAGTTTTTGAGGTATCGTCTTCAATAATGTACTCTTTTTTATCTGTTCTTAAAGATGTAAAAACAAGCGTATTTTCATCAATGTTTAAAGGTGCCCCTTCGGTATTAACTTTATTAATGGTAGAATCTAAATGTGTAATAATTATTTTCTTTTCGGTATTCACTAATTTTTGCACCGAATCGCAAAACACAATTTCTTTAGTAGCTTGTTTTTTTAATCCTTTTTCAGAGCCTCTGTATTCTTTTTTAAATTTTTGAAAATTTATTTTAGCACTGTCGTATATTCCATTCGATTTTTGCATTTGTGCATGATAATATAAAGCTGTTGGTGCTTTTTCGGCATTTGTTGTATAAGCGTTTAAAAATAGTTTTTGCGCCCGTTCGTAATCTCTTATCTGTAAATAAGCCTGACCCAATGCATCCATTACCTTGGCATCGTTGGTTTTTACTTTTAAATAAGCTTCGTAAAACGTAATGGCACTACTTGGGTCATTTTGTTCCATAGCACTTTTTCCCAAACGTTTTAAAGTTTTTGGAGACGATCGTTTTACAAGCATAGTATCCGATTGTGATTTGGCCACAAAAGCAAATAGTAAAAAAATAGCTATGTATTTAATATCTCTCACAAGGAATTGCTTTTTTACTTAAACGTGTATTTTTTGCTTTATAAATAAATGCTATCTCGTAAGCACCTTTGCTATCAACGGCTGTTTTTAATTGTGAAAAAGTAATATCATAACTAAAACCAATGGTGTAATGCGAATAATTTATTCCTGCTGTAACAATTCCTGCATCCGAGTTACGTTTAAACCCATCGCGCCACATAAAACCTGCAAAAACAGAATTGGTAAAAAACACGTTTTTAGACAAAACGTATTCAAAGTTAACACCGCTAACCCAATCACTTACTTTTGTGGTGTAACCATACATGGTATAGCCTCTTAAAATTATTTTAGGATTTAAATAATAATTTAAACCTAAATTATATGCCTGACGAATTTTCAACTTATTGTCGCTTCCAAAAAAACTTTCCTTAGGAGAGTTAATGTGAAATATTGTATAACCAATTTCCGGCTCTAATTTTCCGATTTTTTTAGAAGCTCCAACTCCAGTGTTTAAATCAAAATATGTAAATCGCTGACTAACGTTTGTTTCAGTATTTGGTAAAGTATTGTCAAATTTTCCTGTTCCCCAGTTTAGCTGTTCGGGAAAAGAATGAGAGTAAAAGTCAATTGATTTTATTACCAACCCTGGTTGTATGCCAATGTGTATGTTATAACCCGCAATTTTTTTATGAAATGCACCTGAAGGCATTATTTTTAATACATGCAAATTACCTCCAGATTTATCATTTATTAAAATTAGTCCGCCACTGACGTTTTGGTTACTTGGATACATGTTAAAATCGCCGCCAATACTAAATGTATTATACGCTTTTGAAATGTCGCGCCATTGACTGCGGTAGTTTCCGAAAAAACGATAATCACCTTTATAATTTCCGGTATTAGCAGGATTTAAAGACAAAGGTGAAAAATAAAACTGGCTAAAATGAACATCCTGAGCATTTAAATTTAACGCAACTAAAAAACAAAAAATATATAAAATGTTTTTTTTCAAAACTTATCGAATCAATTTAAATGTACCTGTTTTTAAAAATGGTTTTTCGGCGTCTGCATAAACTTCTGCCGAAACCTGATATACATAAGTTTCCATGTTTTGTGGCACACCATTAAATAATCCGTTCCAGCCAACTTCTATATCATTGCTTTCAAATAATAATTGCCCCCAACGGTTAAATATTCTAAAGTAATTTAATTTACGTATCCCCCATCCATCAACATAAATTATATCATTAACGCCATCTCCATTTGGTGTAAAAGCAGTTGGTACATCTACTGTTCCTTTTAATTCAACTATAACGGTATGCGTATTTACCCTTACAAAACATCCCATATTATCCGCAATTGTAACGCTGTAAGTTATATTTACAGTTGAATTAGAAACAGGATAAGGGCAATTGGTACAACTTAAATCAGTTACTGGGTTCCATGTATAGGTAAAATTACTTCCTGAATTATTATGCAGAGGAATTACTTGTCCAACAATAACCGTGGTGTCCCAACCCAAACTATCGGCAGGTAATTGTATGTAAACATTTTTTGTAACATCTGTTATGCAACCGTTGGCATCTTTTATACTTAATGTGTAAGTTGTTGAATTAGATGCGGTGGCAGAAGTCACAGGACTATTAGGAGTAACCACTCCAACTGAAGGTGTCCAAGTATATGAATAAGGTGGCATTCCAGCAGTTGGTGAAGCGTTTAAAATAAATGGTCGGTTTTTACAAGTATCTCTGGCAGAAATTGCTGAATTTGGTAAGGCGTTAATCGTCATATTTTTCACAGTGTATCCAAAACAATTATTTACAGGGTCGGTTACGGTTAAAGTAACCTGATATTGACCCGGTAATGGATATGTGTAACTTGGATTTTGGCCTGTTGCAGTGCTTCCATTACCAAATGCCCAATTAAAATTATAACCCGACGAATTAGGTGTTTGATTAGTAAAATTATCAATTACGTTCAAACAATGCACGCTATCTGGTTTTGATATTTCGTTATTCCTATCAAAATCGGCATTAATTTTTATTACTTGGATTGGAAACCCATCTGATAAGGGACATAACGTTGGGTTGGACGTTGGGTAATAAGTAACGGTTACTGATGTTGAGCCTCCGGTTGGATAAAAATTGTAAAAATGTGTTACCGTTTGAGTAGGTACCGGATTGGCAACAAATGTGTTTGTTAATCCGTCACCAAAATCATACGTCCATCCAAATACATGATTTGAATCGTTTAATAAATTAAATTTAATTGGGTTACCTAAACATACCACCTGTTTATCTATATTAAGGTTTGCCTTTGCTCCTATTATACTCAGCGTTTTGCTAATTACAGATGCACAGCCGTTTGTTGTTACAGTAAGTGTAATAACTGCGCTTCCATTTGCTGTATATGTCCAAACCACCGGTGAAATTGGTAATATGGGGCTTCCTGTACTCAAATTCCAGTTAAAAGATGGGGTTCCGGTTACGGTTGACGTATTGCTAAATTGTACCTGAGTATCTCTACAAATAACTGTTCCTGTATTTAAAGAAAAGTTAGGAACAGGATAGTTGTATGCGTTAACTACTACCGTGCTGCTGTTTTTACAACCCGCAGCATCAACAATTACAATAGCGGAATAACTTCCTTCGGCGGTATACGTATGAAGGGGTGTAAAATTATTAGTAGTGGTATAAACACTACTACCATCACCAAAATTAAATGTGTAACTTGTATTTCCAGTAGGTGCTGTAAACGAAATAACATTTGTAGCCAAATTGTTTGTGCTTGTTGGTATACACATTGGATTGGATGAAGGAACTATATTAGCTACAGGATTTACAACAGTTAGTGTGTGAGTGACAACATCGGTACAACCCTGCGAGTTAGTAGCAGTTAATGTTACAACGTAATTCTGACTTGGAGGAGTTGCACTTGTATATAAATGTATTGGAGAGGTTAAAGACGTTGTTGTTACTAATGGCGAACCATCTCCAAAATCCCAAATATAATTTGTTATAGGGTCAGGTGTTTGTGCTGTAGTATTTAGCATTTGCACAGTACCGGTAGATAAACAAATTGGATTGGCACTAAAACTAAAGGTTGGGTTAGCACTGCTAATTCGAATGGTATGTTTTGTTGTGTCTAAACAACTATTTTCATCTTTCACCATTAGTAAAACTGTATGTGTTCCAGCTGTTGTAAATGCTTGAGATAATATTGGAGGTCCAATAGCATAAGCTGTATCAATTGGGGGTAAATTATCAACATACCAAATGTAACCGCGTTTGTTGCAACCGCTGTAAACGTCAATGGATGGCGATGCATCAAATATTTGTGATACGCTTGTACATCCAACGGCTGTTAAACTAAAATTAGCTTGAACATCTCTTACCTTTACAAGCATAGTATAAGTATAAGGTGCACAGCCTATTGCTGCATTTGACGTGGTTAAAACGGCTGTATAGTTTCCTGAAGCGGAATAAGTATGTGGAGCTGCGCTGTAAGACACAATTGAACCTGGTGTTCCTACAAAATTCACAAAAGAGTTATCACCAAAATTTAAAGTTCCTAAGGCTACGTCTTGTAACTCGGCATAAAAATTTACTGTTTTTCTTGAACCCGCAGCACAATTCGTAACAAATCGTCCTTGAGCAATTGGGCCTTTAACCTGAATAGATTGCGTGGAGGTTGATGTTCCTTTACAGCTATGCGAGTAACCGTCAACCGAAAAAGTAAATACACCAATGTGTGTAAAAAACCAAGTGGGTGTTGAATTATTAATGCAATGTGAAAAGAATCCGTTATCACTATTTACATGCCAATGCTGAACACCAGCTGTAGATGTAGATGTTGCTGAAACTGTTACAGGTGTATTCCAACACACTGGCCCTGTTGGTGACACAGAAAAGTTAATAACAGGTGGATTAACCACCGTAATAGTATGTATATACGAAGTATGAATACAACCTGATGCGGTTTGCACTATTAAAAAAGGTGTATACGTTCCTGGTGCTGCGTATGTAAACGTTGGATTTACCATTGGTGGTGGAATCACTCCTGATACAATAGTTGGTGGACTTGCTCCGTTATTCCAAGTGTAACTTGTAATCGGATAAATGGTGGTATTTGTAAAACTCGAATCTCTAAATTTTACTACCAATGGGGCACATCCCTCTAATTTATCGGTATTAAACCAAGCGGTTGGCCGTCGTATTGAATCGAAAACATGTGTTGTAAAAGTTGAGATACAACCACTTGGTGATTTGGCAATTAAAGTAACAGAAACAGAATAGGTGTAAAAAATAGTGTATGGATTTAAACTTCCCTGAGTAAATGTAAAAGTAGGATTTGTAGCAGTACTTGTAGTAGTAGTTACACCATTATAGTTTATTGCTGTCCAAGTAAATGATGTTGCATTTGGAGAAGATAAATTTACATAACTAGCCGTAAAAGTTGGGCTACAAGTAAATGCAGGTGGGGTAAGTGTAAAATTAGCTGTAACTTGTTCTACATAAATAGTTTTAGTTTGAACAGCTATACAAGGAGAGGTTCCAACGGAATAGCTAATCGTATAAGTACCCGGCGCAGTATAGGTAAACAAGCTAGATGTACTAACAGCACTAGACGTTGCCAAACCAGTGGGAGTACCTACTCCAAAATTCCAGGTAGAAAAAGGTTGATTGGTTTGATAACTAAATGTAAACGGAGTATTTAAACAAACAGTGCCCGGTATTGTGGCATTAATGCTTGGCTGAGACACACTTACGGGTGTTGTAACAGTAGCACTGCAATTATTATTATCAGTTACTGTTAAACTAACAGTATACAAACCTTGTGTATTATAGGTAATATTACCGGGTGTTTGTAAGGATGATGTTTGTGAGTTACCAAAATTCCAAGAATAAGATAAGCTGCCGCCAGAAATTGGTGAGCCCGAAACGCAATTACTACCACTAAATGCCGCAGTAAAAGGAGCAGTACAAGATGTTAATGACAACGGATTTGAACTTATAATAGCCGTTGGAGGATTAGAGACATTTATGGGGCCTTGTTGCGGTGAGACAGTGCTTGTACAACCATTAACATCAGCCACAATTAAGGTTGCAAAAAAACTACCTTGTAAAGTATATGCCCATGTAACATTGTTTGAAGATCCTGTTCCCCCATCCCCAAAATTCCATGTGTAACTTGCAATAGCTGCCGGACCACTACTTGTACTTGTGAAACCAACATTTAGAGGTTTGCAATGATTGGGCGGTACCGTATATGTAAAACTAGCTGTTGGATTTCCATAAACAACAACTAATGCGGTATAAGTAACCGGCAATCCACCAACGGTTGCATTGTACGTTACAGTATAGTTTCCGGCAGATGTGTAATTATGACTTGGAGAAGCAAGGTTGGAAGATGTTAAATCTCCAAAATTCCAGGTTATACCGGTCGCTCCACCAGGCCCTGAAAATGCTACTCCTGTTAAAGGAGCGCAACCAACAGTTGGAGAAACAGAAATTTGTGAAAACAAATTATTAAACGCAAATACCAAAAAAAGAAAAACAAATAATTTTATTTTTTGGAAATTCATGTCATTTAAAATTATAAATTTGATAATCAAATATACTCAATAAACCTTTTATTTTTTGAAAAAACTCATTTTTATACTTTTTATTTTTTCGGCATTATATTTTAATGCTCAGGTAAAAAATACAAGTAACGGAAGTGGCAACATGATTCAAAATATGGTTACCACTTTAAAGCATGATACCTGTTTGAACAAAAAATTTTCGCTTGTTTTTTATATTGTACTTGACAGTAACTATTCCGTTGGCAATGCAACGCCTGCAAACCTTAATACTATGGTTGCAAATTTAAATGCAGCTTTTAAACCCATTTGCGTTCAGTTTTTAAATTGTAGCACTGTATTTATTCCACAGTATCCATATGATAATTGGACAAAAAACATAGTAGATCCAATTGTTACAACTAACTATTATACAGATAAAACAATAAATGTTTACATAACAAATACAGTAACAGGTGGTAGTTATGAAAATGAATATGCTTACCCCCCACCTGCAAGCAATACAGTAAGTGCTAAAGATGTTATTGTTCTTACAAAAGGGAGTTTGGTTAGCTCAAACAGTGTGCCTTTTCAAAGCCATATTCCAATTCATCAATTTGGACATTTTTTTGGACTACCACATACTTTTGAGGAAATTTCTAGTCTCGGTTCTCCCAGTTTAGAGTTTTTTAATCGAACAAATTGTTACACTCGTGGTGATGGTTTCTGCGATACTGAAGCAGATCCCTTTCCAATAGGTAATGTAGTTGGCCCCATTTGTGGTTACTCAAGTGGTCCTCAAGATGCAAATAGTGAATATTATGTACCACCAGTAGATAATTTAATGTCTCTTTACCCATGTCGTTGCCATTTTACTCAGGAACAATACAATTACATGGCTTATGTTATTTTAACCAAACGGCTTTATTTACATTAAACCTTAAATGGTAAATGCACTTTAAAGGTACTGCCTTTGCCTAATTCGCTATCAACAGAAATAGTACCATCGTGTTTTAAAACTACAGCTAATACATACGACAATCCTAATCCAAATCCTTTTACATTGTGCACGTTACCGGTTGGCACACGGTAAAATTTATCAAATATTTTTCGCTGGTTTTCTTTACTAATGCCTATACCGTTATCTTTCACCTCAATCATAATTCCTTCGGCAGTATTGTATGTGGTAACGCTAATTTCAGGGTTTTGTTTGGTATATTTTATAGCATTATCTATTAAGTTAAAAATAATATTGGTTAAATGCACTCTATCTGCCATGAGCTTATATGTTTGTGCTTTTAAAACCGTTTGAATTGTCCCATTACGTTGAGCAATTAATAATTGGGTGTTGTTTATGGCCGTATTAATAATTTCGTGAATATCTAACTCCGAAGGTTTTAATTTAAACTCGCCTTTATCTAAAATAGAAGTTTGTAGTATACTTTCCACTAATACACTCAAGCGCTTATTTTCATCACGAATCATTTTTAAATAACGTTGTTGTTTGTCGGGTGTTTGAGATATACTGGAATCGCTTAACATTTCGCTTGCCAGAGAGATGGTACTAATTGGCGTTTTAAACTCATGCGTCATATTGCTAATAAAATCATTTTTAATTTGACTTAACTTTTTTTGCTTTAAATTGCTGGCCATTATATAGTAAAACGAGATAATTAAAATTAAAATAACAACTATAGAGGTGGTCAACATAGTCCACATGCCTCTGAAAATGGCCTTATCTTGATTTAGAAAATGAACAATTAAATATTCAGGGTCAATAAAACGATTGCTGGGAGACAAGCTAATTTTATAAACAACACCTAGCGAATCTTCCATACTTTCAGCAAACTTTAAATCACTGTGGTGCGGACTACCCGGATAGAGAGAGGTTAAATAATATTTGTATTTTGCATTAATATTTACTTTTTTTAATTCAATACTTAATAAAGAATCCAATAACAAAGTATCTATTTTTTGTTTGTAATTATTATAATAATCAAAAGTGTATTCCTCTTTAAAAATATCATTACCCTTAGTTAGGTTATTTTTAAATAAATCGTTATTAGGATTTTGGAATCCGTTTTTATGATCATTAATGTTTTCCAAAAATGATTTTATTTTTGGATTAAACTGCAATGAATCTGCCGATAAATCTTTAGATGTCATGCGGCTGTATTGATAACCATTACTATCAATATTTAAAATTTCTGAGACTCTAAAACTCAAGGCATTCGGATTTTTAGAATTCAAAATCCCGTTATTTAGTTTAATTCCTTGACGGGTTACTTTGGTTCGTTTATAAATGCTCACCGTATCTAATCGTTCTAATTTATTAGAAGTAGCATTTAGTGCTTCGTTTACTTTTTGTTCAAAAACTTCGGCTTTTATTTTAAAATCGTTGCGTATCCAATACACTTGAAAAAAAATAAGTACCAACAAAGCAATAGAAAATAGTACTGAAAAAATAGTTAATGACTGCTTGTTCATTTAATTTACAAATATACAACCTAGATTTAACAACTTTAATTTGGAATTTGACATGTTTGTATTTAATTTCATAAAAAAATTAAAAAATGAAAAAAATATTTACAGCCGTTTTAGTAGTTATTTGTTTCTTATCTTATCGTTCTCAAAATTGGGTTGAGAAGATGCAACAGCCAAATAGTAATTTCTATGATATTCAACAAGATTTTAATATGTATTGGGCTGATAAGGATATTTCTGTACCTGGTAATGGTTATAAAGCATATAAGAGATGGGAATATTTTGTTGAGCCACGCGTTTACCCCAGTGGAAATTTAGGTTTGTTAAAACTAAGTGCTCAAAATTTTCAGTCCTATATCGAAAGCAATCAAATTAATAGTTTCAAACAAGTAGGAAGCGCCAGTCAAATAGCATCCACAACCTGGACTGCAACAGGACCCTTAGGAGCAATGACAGGATCGGCCAACAATGGACTTCCTCGCAAAGCAGGTAGAGATAATTTTATTACATTTCATCCATCAACCTTAAATACCTTTTGGGTTGGTTCGCCAGCTGGAGGTTTATGGAAAACTACTGACAATGGTGTTACTTGGACAATTTTAAATGGTAATTTGGCTCATATTGGCTGTACAGATTTGGTTGTTGACCCTACCAATCCCAACATTATGTATTTAGCTACCGGCGATGGTTATGCAGGTGACACACCAAGTTTAGGAATTTATAAATCTACCGATGGGGGTACAACATGGGTAGCCACTGGTTTAACCTATGCCGTATCTTCAAATGGTTCAATTCGTAAATTAATTATTAACCCCACAAACACACAAATACTTTTGGCTGCTACAAGTGGAGGTGTTTATAGAACAATAAACGGAGGTACAAATTGGACTCAGGTTGCCACTTTTAATGCATATGATTTAGATTTTAAACCAGGTGATCCAACAACTGTTTATGCTACGGGTACCTCATTTTATTTGTCGACAAATAGTGGCGCAAGTTTTACTGCTATTAGTTCAGGAATTTCTACCACAGGTGTAATTCGCAAAAATTTGGCAGTTACCGCTGCGGATCCAAATTATGTTTATGTAGTTTCCGCAAGCAATAGTGGCTTTGGCTTAGAAGGTGTTTATAGATCAATAAATAGCGGTACTAGTTTTTCGTTAATGGCTAATAGTCCTGACTTACTTGCTAATAGTTGCGCAGGAACGGCAGGAAGCGGACAAGGATGGTATGATTTGGCAATTGCAGTTTCGCCAACAAATAAAAACGAAGTTGTAATAGGTGGTGTAAACCATTGGCGTTCTACTAACGGAGGAACGAGTTGGACCTGTATAGGATGTTGGAATAGTGTTACTTCTAGTCCACCATATATTCATGCCGATGTACATGATTTAGATTACCGTTCAGATGGTGTATTATACTCAACAAACGACGGTGGTGTTTATTACCATACAGGAACTACTTGGCCTGATATTACAGCAAATAGAAACATTGCACAAATTTATAGAATAGGACTGTCTTCTTTAACTGCAAACCGATGGATTACCGGACATCAAGATAATGGTTCCAATTTATATATCGGTAGCGCATATCAAGCCAAGTTAGCAGGCGACGGAATGGATTGCCAGATCGATAGAACAAATGATAATTACTTAATTGCTTCTAATCCAAGTGGAAGCCACGCCTATTCTTCAAATGGAGGAACAAGTTGGAGTTATTCAACATTTAGTCCTTCTCAAAACGGTGCATGGGTTACGCCAATTAAACAAGACCCTTCTGTTGCTGCAAGGTATTATTCTGGTAGAACTCAATTATATGTTTCAAATAATTCTGCGGTTTCTTTCTCGGCATTACCTGCCACAGGTGGAAGCGGTTCAATTATTGAATTTGCAATTGCTCCTTCAAATAATCAAATAATTTATGTATTGCATAGTGGCTCAATTAGAAAAACTGTAAATGGTGGAACTACCTGGACAAATGTTACAGGAACGGTACCTGTTGGAACAGCTGCTCCAACATACATCTGTATTAAACCAAGCGATCCCAATACTGCCTGGGTTACATTAAGTGGGTACTCTGCAGCTAATAAAATTTTTAAAACTACTGATGGTGGAGTAACATGGACTAATGTTACATCAAACTTACCAAATCTTCCAAATAATTGTATTGTTTATGAACCAGGAACTAATGATAGAATATATGTTGGTATGGATGTAGGTGTTTATTATAGAGATAATTTAAGTACAACCTGGACATTGTATAATACGGGTTTACCAAATACACCAATTTCTGAATTGGAAATTTCACCGGCAGCAGTAGGTAAATTAAGAGCTGCAACATACGGTAGAGGAGTTTATGAAGTAGATGTTGTTCCATCGGCAGTTGCTCCTGTAAGTAGTTTTTCTGTAAGTGGTTCAATTTGCAGCGGAGTTATCAAAACATTTAATGATATATCTACAAATGCTCCAAACAGCTGGAGCTGGAGTGTTACTCCTTCAGCAGGGGTAACCATTACAACCAACACCTTACAAAATCCGCAATTTATATTTACCACTCCAGGAACTTACTCAGTAAGCATGCAAGCCAATAATGGCTTTGGTTCAGGAAGTATTTCAAATCAAACCGTAAATGTTATTGCCACTCCTTCAATTTCAGTGACATCAAGTGTTCAAACAATTTGTGCCTCTTCAAATGCCACTATTTCTGCTAGTGGTGCTACAACTTATAGTTGGAGTAATTCTGCCACTACTTCTGTAATTGTTGTTAGCCCTGCAGTTCCTACAGTTTATACAGTTACTGGTTATAATGGCACTTGTGTGTCTTCTATTAAAACAGCCACTGTAAATGTTAACCCTAGTCCAACACTAACTGTTAACTCAAATTTACAATCAATATGTTCTGGTTCAAGTGCTACAATTACAGCCAGTGGAGCCACAACATATAGCTGGAGCAATACATCAACTGCAGCTTCAATAAATGTTAACCCAACAATAACTACCGTTTATTTTGTTAATGGAGCGGTTGGTTCGTGTTCAGCAAATTTATCAGCCACTGTTAATGTAAATCCTAACCCAATTCTATCATTATCCGCTTCAAATATGACAATATGTAATGGACAAACAACAAGCTTAACCGCTTCAGGTGCAAACACTTACACTTGGCTGCCTTTAAACTCTATAGGTACAAGCGTTTCAGATTCACCGTCATCTACTCAAACATATACCTGCAATGCTACAGATTTGAACGGTTGTGTTGGTAGCAATATTATTACCATTCAGGTTCTTATATGCACAGGAATAAGCAATTTTGCGAACGTAGGTTCTGTAA
Organism: Bacteroidota bacterium; assembly: GCA_033763945.1. Taxonomy (GTDB): domain Bacteria; phylum Bacteroidota; class Bacteroidia; order B-17B0; family Aurantibacillaceae; genus Aurantibacillus. The sequence goes on from JANRJN010000012.1 coordinate 71,751, forward strand.
TTAAAATCTACCCTAATCCAGCAAGCGACAGAATTACAGTAAATTATTCTAGTACTAAATCGACGGATGCAACTATTAAATTATTTGATGTTAATGGAAAGGTAATTTTGAATCAAAGTATACAGTTTAGTAAAGATAAAAAAGAGTACCCTATAAGCCTCTCTTTGCTGGAAAGTGGTATATATTTTGTTGAAATATCTGGAAAGGAAATTGTAAAAGAGAAGATTAAAATTATCAAACAGTAACGGTAGTTTGCTTTTTTAAACTAGTTAACTGATTAATTTAATATGAGTTTATTAGATTAAATTTTCTATAGGAGTACAAACACCATTTTCGCAAACATAACATTTTAATCTGTCCTTAAAAATGTAGGGCTTATAAATAGATTTACCCAATAACATACGTAAACATTCTTGCACTCCTTCGATAATACTTGGATGGGGATGCATCATGTCCGCAAGCTCTCTAATGCCTTGGTTGGTATGTATTAAATAAGCTACTGCCTGTATGGCGCTGCTGGCATGTTCTCCAACCACGCGCATACCAAGTATTCGCATACCGTTATCGTTTGTTACAATAATTTTAAAAAAGCCTTGAGTTTTACGCATAGCAATTGCACGTGCATTTGTGCTAAAATCTAGCTTCACCACTTTATGTGCCAGGCCTTTCGCCACACATTCTTGCTCATTCATTCCTACAGCAGCTACTTCGGGATTTAAAAACATAATACTACTTATGTTTTGGTAAGTTAATGGCTTAATGGTTGGTCCAAACATTCTTACAACAGCGTGACGTGACTCTCGTTCACCAACATTAACCAATGCTACTTCAGTCGTTACATCGCCGCCCACATAAATATTACTAATGTTGGTTTGTGTATCGTCATCCCAAATACCACCACGTTCATTTAATTTCACACCGGCATTTTCTAAACCAATACCTTCTATATTGGGAACACGACCAATAGAGATTAAGGCTTTATCTACTTTAAAAACTTCAGTCGACCCATTTTTATATTCCAACTCATACTCCACTTTATTATCAATAATCTCCATCCTTTTAAGCGAAGCACCTTGATGAACGTGAGCATTATTAATTTCTAAATTATGTTTTACGACATTAGCAATATCGGCATCTTCAAAAGGAAGAATACGGTCAGCTTTATCAATCAAACTTACTTTAGTGGTACCAAAGCTAGAGAATATAGTTGCAAATTCACAACCAATTACCCCGGCACCAAGCACTACCATACTTTTAGGCAACTCAGTTAAATTCTTTATACCATCACTGGTAACAATATTTTTTTCATCAACTGTTATGTTAGCTGGCTTTCGTGGGCGGCTACCGGTAGCTATTAAAATAAAATCGGTAGTAACTGTTTTGATGCTGCCATCTTCTTTTTTAATTTCAACAGTATGTTTGTCTTTTAAACTCGCAGTTCCTTTTTCGTAAAAGAACAAACGGTTTTTTTGTTTTTGAAGTAATTGTAAATGCACAGTCACTTGCGTTTTTCTCTCAAAAACAGCTTCATTTACAACTTTAGAAATATCTTCAAATTTTGGTTTATAATCCGGTATTAATTCTCTTATAGACAGAACCTTAAGCGCTTGTTCCCATAGTGTTTTAGAGGTTAAAACTCCATTGTAAATACCCGCACCCCCTATTCTTTTTTTTTCGATTAACAATACTTTTTTACCAAAGTCGATGGCGCGCATAGCTCCTGCATAACCACTTGGGCCGCCACCAATTACAACCAAATCGTAGTGTTCCATAAAAATAATATTAAAATGTATTTACACTTCTACAAGGGTACCCACTTTATCGCCATTAATTAAATTAAATAAATTACCTTTTTTATTCATATCAAAAACTATAATTGGCAGGTTGTTTTCTTTGCAAAGTGTAAAAGCGGTCATATCCATTACCTCTAATCCTTTTTCGTAAACCTCTTCAAATTTTATAGTTTCGTATTTGGTGGCTGTTTTATCTTTCTCTGGGTCGGCGGTATAAATTCCATCTACACGTGTGCCTTTTAAAATAACATCGGATTCAATTTCAATTGCTCTAAGTGCTGCGGCTGAATCGGTTGTAAAATAAGGGTTACCTGTACCCGCCCCAAAAATTACCACTCTACCTTTTTCTAGATGTCTTACAGCTTTTCTACGGATAAAAGGTTCGCAAATTTGCTCCATTTTTATGGCGCTTTGTAATCGGGTTTGTACACCCAAGCCTTCTAGCGCAGATTGAATGGCCATGGAATTAATTACAGTTGCCAACATCCCCATGTAATCGCCGTGTACACGATCCATGCCACCTTCTTCGGCTTGTATGCCTCTGAAAATGTTACCACCACCAATTACTATAGCTACCTGACAGCCGCTATCGTAAACTCTTTTTATTTCACTAGCATATTCCATAAGACGTACTTGGTCAATTCCAAAACCTTTATTTCCCATTAAGGCTTCGCCACTTAATTTTAAAAGAATGCGTTTATATTTCATTGAGTTCTAAATTGTTTAGTAAAAAAATAATTATGGTGTAAAGCTAAGTTATTGTTGGTAAAAATAATTTTTATTTATTTATTAATATAAACAAATGAGTAAATAATTTTTTTTGATATGAATTTTTTTATACTTTAGTTGAAATTAAAAAGTCTTAATTATGATAAAAAAATTACTATCATTTTGTATTTGTTTCATTACTTTTTTAAGTGTTACAGCCCAACCCAATTTTGACCCTAATAATGGAAGAACTTGTGGAACACCTACTCCGTCAAAAGAATGGGATAATTGGTTTAACGCTTTAGTTGAACAAAGAAAGGCTGATATTGCCAGTGGTAAAGTTACCGCAGCTCCATGGGTAATTCCTATCATTGTGCATGTGATTCATAATGGACAACCTATTGGAACTGCTGATAATATTAGCCAAGCACAAGTAATTGATCAGGTTAACATTGTAAATGCAGATTTTGCAGGAACAGGTTTAAACAATGGTTCAGCACCGGCTGCTTTTGCACCCGTTAAAGCTGATTTACAAATTAGCTTTTGTTTGGCTGTAAAAGATCCAACTGGTGGTATATTGGCAGAGCCTGGTATTGATAGAGTAGATAGAAATACAAAAGGCTGGACAAATGGCCCATATACATCTGCATACATTGATGCAAACGTAAAACCAAATACTATATGGGACCCGACAAAATATTGTAATGTTTGGGTAGCAAATTTAGGAAGCGGCTTATTAGGTTATGCTACTTTTCCTGCTGGCACAAGTTTAGCAGGTGTTACGGGTGGTGGCAATGCAACAAATGATGGGGTTGTTGTTTTAAATACTTCATTTGGTAGTATTGGTACAGCTACTGCACCACCTTATCATAAAGGTAGAACTATTACTCACGAGTTAGGACATTGGTTAGGTTTACGACATGTTTGGGGAGATGGCGCTTGTGCAAATGACTTTTGTGCAGATATTCCGCCTGCTCAAACTTCAAACTTTGGTTGCAAAACTCACCCTTTTAACGTTGGTGGTTGCGCAGGTAACACTACAGGTGAGATGACAATGAATTTTATGGATTATTCTGATGATTTATGTATGTATATGTTTACAAACGATCAAAAAACACGTGCTCAAACAGCTATGACCCAAGGGACTTTTAGAAGCTTATTAGGTACACATGGTTTATGCAGTGTGGTAACACCATCACCGGGACCAGCCGTAGCTTCTTTCTCCTTGCCTGTTAAACCTTGTGTTGGTCAGGAATTTTTTCCAGTTAATATGTCTTCCGGTACCTCGCCTTCTTATTCTTGGTCTTCGGTTCCTAATGCGTCTATATCAACAAGTTTTACTGTTGCCTCTCCTGCTATAACCTTTACCGCACCAGGAAACTATGTTTTATCTTTAGTTGTAACTAATACTACGAATACTTCTACGTTTACTATGGCTATTAACAACGTGGGTAAATGTCCGGTTTGTTTAGATACTATTCGTATTATTAAGTATATTGACACATTAATTACTTATCCTGCTCCTGTAAATACTTTAGTGCTTGCTTGTTCTTCTGCCAGCAATACAGGATTCTTAACCGGCACAAACTGTTATCAAGACAAAGAATTTGCTCAATTTTATCCTGCAGGAAGTTACAGCGATACACCAAATCCTCAAGTAAGTGATGTAATTGTATTGTTTGATAGTTTAGGGACCAAACCTGGACCTAGTACACCTACTACACAAATTTATTGTAAATTATACGGGGGTACTTCAGCCAACGGACCGAACTCTTTTATTGGTCAAACGGCAGCAAGTATAAGTAGTATTGCCAGTTATACCCCTAAACCAAAAAGTATTATGTATTGTGGATCACAATCTTACACTTTTACAACTACACAAATTATACCCTATAAGTTTACTTTTGCTTCTCCACCAATATTGCCGCTTACCGGATTTTTTGCTTCAGTGCAAACACCTTATGGTTCACCTGCCGATTCGATTAGAATATTTTCGAATACTACAAATAATTTAGTAAACGATTCAAGCAGTTGGTTTTTAAATTTTGGTAACAATTGGAAAACCTTACGTTATAATCGTGGTGCAAAAGTACAATTGGGTATATTACCAATTGTAAGTTGCCGACCAATAGTAGGCATTAAAGAAAATACAGCAAACGAATTTACAAGCAACATAAATATTATGCCAAATCCTAATACTGGTGTATTTAGTTTAGTATTTACATTTGCAAACGAAGAAAAAATTAATGTGAGAATTTACAATTCTATAGGACAAGAAATTTCTAACAACTCTTTAGAAAACGTAACTAATAACGTAGTGAATATAAATATTAGCGATAAACCAAATGGCATTTATTTTGTAAGCATTACTAATGGAGTTACTAAAACAGTTAAAAAAGTAATTGTGAGTCATTAATAAAAAACAATGTTTCATTAAAAAGGCTTTGAGATTACTCAAAGCCTTTTTTGTTTTCTGCTGTTACTCTAACATCTTTAAATCTCCGACAGCGCTGCCGGCAATACCTTGTATGGAGCCGTAGAATTGAGAAGTGTTAAGCAATACTTTATCCAATTGTTTTTCGCGTTCTTTCCAAATTTTTTCCATTTGAATTTTTTCCTTAATAATACCTTCACGTAATGCAATATATCCTTCACCAATGGCCTCCATGCTTTGTTTAAACTCATTGCCGGTTAAAAAATTGTACAACAATTGCATTTTATCTGTTTTATTTTCCTGGCTGGCTATGGCTGTGTTTATTTTTATTAAGCTATCTCTTAACAGGAAAGAAAGAGGTTTTACATCGCTAAATTTACAAATCCAAACGCCATCTTTAAACCCAAAGCTATCCATGTCTTTTGGTAAAGTTTCGGTAACAATTACGGCAATATCGGCCTGTTGCGAGCGCATATCGCTTTTTAATTTTTCAATCCACTCGTTAGTAAATGCTTTGGTGCGTTTGCTTTCGTAAATAATTTTGCCACACTCATTGGCAATGTTATTCCTTACAATTTGAACACAATCCGCCCCTTTTACACCTTTGGCCACCTCTTCAATGGAATCAAACGGAAAGGTGAGTCGTAATAATTCTTCCAATGCTAATTCTTGCACTTCGCCTTGTAATTGCATACTCCCCTGCTCTGCTTTGCGTTTCATGGTTTCTACCAGTTCGTTTTGGTCGGCTATTTTCTTCTCCAACTCGCGTAATTTTAATTGCGATTTTTCGGCTTCTACTTTTTGGGCCCTTTCAAAAATTTCCTTTTCTCGTTCTAATAATTGTTTTTCTAAATCTAATTTTAAAGATTCTTCTCTTTCTTTAATTAATTTTTCTTTTTTTAATAATTCCAACTCTTTTTCTTGGCTTTCTTTTAATTTTTTATCCTTCTCTGTTATCTCATTGTTAAGAAATTTAACCTGAACTTCCATTTCTGAGGCGGCTTTTTTAATTGCCTGTTCCTCTATCATTTTTTTTTGAACAATTAAGGCATTATTTAGTTTTGCATTAAAATCTTCCTCTTTTCTTTTAAAATCTTCTTCGCGTTTTTGAATCCATTCCTTTGCTTTTAAATTCAATTCCTTTTGGACTTCATCTCTTAAAGCATCTGTTGCTTCGAACTCATGTTTACAATTTGGACATGTTATGGTTGATTTACTCATGATAAATACAATAAAAGTAAACTAAAAATTATCGTAAACAAATTTCAAGTTAAATTTGCTACATTTGTGTAAAATTAAGCAGCCCGTCAAGGTTTTCGATCCTTGGTACAGCCGATTAAAAGTCGGTGTAGCTCCCCCTGACTATGGAACTAACGGGCTAATATTTTTAAAACGTATCTCATATGAGATGCGTTTTTTGTTAAAACGCGTATTCAATTTTCGGTTTTGGACTTTCAAAAGGACCATTACTTTCCTCGAACCATTCAAAAAGTCCAAAATAATTTGTTCTAGACGATAAACTGTATTTTATTATTCTTTCTTTATCACATAATTTATATAAAACTGACGATAGTAAAGGTCTTAATTCTACTTTCGACTCATCCGTTTTTAATTTAGGAAAAACATCGTTCAAAATTTGTTTTGAAGACATAAGACAATTATTCTCCTTTAATGATTCTATAATATGACTACCCCAGTTAATTTTTTGTTTTCGTAATCTAGAATTTTGAGATTGTTTTTTTTCACTATTCTCTTTGTTAATTATTTCATAACTATTTATAAAATTAGACACTTGTTCTATAATCTGGTCAGATTTAGTTATTATTGTATTCATTTCATTAATCGTCCTGAAAGCGAACGTTTTTATAGAGCTATGTTCGCTTAAAAGTCCTTTTAAATAAACTATATCAATTGATTTTATTGTATTTTTGCTATAAACTTCCACATTACAAATTTATGGATAATATTTAATTAAAAATAAATTTAGATATTAAAAATTAATATCTATAGTGTTAAATTTAATATTATATTAAAATAAAATTCAAATTAAAGAATAATAGACATTGATATAATTAATAGATATTAAAATTATCCTTATTATTAAAAAAATATTCGATTTTTGATAATGGTAAATTGTTAATTTATTAATAGTCAGTAAAAAAACCTTTTAATTAAATTCGTTGCTTAATTAATATTAGAAATATAAAATATGAAGCAACTTACATTTATTCGTCACGCTAAAAGCGACTGGGGTAACGAGTTTTTGAAAGATATTGATAGACCTTTGAGTGATAGAGGTTATTCAGATGCTTATTTTGCATCTAATTGGTATAACAATACCCATGCTTTGCCTGATACCATCATTTCGAGTACAGCTACCAGAGCCTTTAACACCGCTTTAATTTTTGCCAGAGCCTTTCATTTTAATATGGAAAATTTTAAACTGCAAGAAAGTGTTTTTGAAAGTTCTGTTGAGCATTTGTTGGATATAATTAGAAACGTAGATAATAATTCTAATTCTGTTATGATATTTGGTCATAACCCAACGTTAACAAATATTTGCAACGAATTAACTGATGACTTATTTTTTGATAATGTGCCAACGTGTGGCATTGTTAGCTTAAAATTAGATATAAGCAATTGGAAAGATTTAATTCCAAAAAAAGCAAAAATACAATTTCATCAATTTCCAAAAGATTTTAAAAATAACGACTAACCCTGTACTATGGCTATTAAGAAAAAAGAAGCACCTTATATCAATCGCGAAATTAGCTGGTTATCTTTTAACGAACGTGTACTGCAAGAAGCAGCCGACAAAACCACTCCTTTAATTGAACGTTTAAAATTTTTAGGCATATTTAGCAACAACCGCGATGAGTTTTACCGTGTGCGAGTAGCTACAGTAAAACGCCTGGCAAAATTGGGTAAAAAAGCTGAAGTGGTTTACGGCGAAGATCCAAAAGAGTTATTAACGCGTTTACAACGACGCGTAATTGAACAGCAAAATAAATTTGAAGCGACCTATCAAGAATTACTTAAAGAATTAGCGAGTAGTAATGTGTTTATAATTGACGAAAGTCATTTAAACCTCTCTCAACAAAAATACATTAAAGATTATTTTAGTCAGGAGGTAATTTCTACTTTATTTCCGGTAATGATAGACGATACTAAACCTTTTCCGTTTTTAAAAGACAAGGCCAGTTATTTGTACCTAAAGCTAGAAGCTATTGATTTGAAGCAAAAAAATAAATACGCTATTATTGAAATTCCATCCAACAAATCGCGTTTTAAAGTTTTACCTAAACAAGGTAACAAAAATTTTATAATGTTAATTGATGATGTTATTCGTTTTAATACCGATCAAATATTTGAAGTGTTTGGTTATAAAACAATTGAAGCATATAATATTAAATTGACTCGTGATGCTGAATTAGATATTGATAATGATGTAAGTAAGAGCATGATGGAAAAAATATCTAAAAGCGTAAAAGCACGTAAGCAGGGACAACCTGTAAGGTTTGTTTACGATGCGGCCATGCCTAACGATATGTTACGTTATATAATGAAACGTTTGGGTATGGTTAAAAAAGATAATGCTATACCAGGTGGAAGATACCATAACTTTAAAGATTTTATTAGTTTCCCGAATTTGGGTGATGAAAAACTAGTGTATAATAACCCGCAGGCATTACAGCATAAACTATTGGTAAACAATCATCAAACTACCTTAAAAGTAATAAAAAATAAAGATATTTTATTGCATTATCCTTACCATACTTATAATCATATTATTAATTTACTGCGAGAAGCCTCTATTGATCCTACAGTTGAGAGCATTAAAATTACATTGTATAGAGTTGCAGATTCAAGTAAAATTGCAACTTCATTGGTTAATGCCATTAAGAATGGAAAAAAAGTAACGGTTTTAGTTGAGTTACAAGCACGTTTTGATGAGGAAAATAATATTTATTGGGCCAATAAATTGCAAGAAGAAGGTGCAAAAGTAATATATGGCGTACCAGGTTTAAAAGTCCATTCAAAATTATTTGTAATTACAGCACGCGAAAATGGCAAAGAAGTGTATTACGCTCATATTGGCACAGGTAATTTTAATGAAAATACAGCTCGTATTTATACAGATTTTTCTTTACTAACATCAAATAAAAGTATAGCCGAAGAGCTAAATAAGGTGTTTGAGTTTTATGAAAACAATTTTAAAGTCTATCCGTTTAAACATTTGGTTGTTGCTCCATTTTACATGCGTAAAACCTTTTTAGATTTAATTCAATTTGAAATTAATAATGCCAAAAAGAAAAAACCGGCAGCTATTACTTTAAAAATGAATAGCCTTGTAGATAAGGAAATGATAGATAAATTGTATGAGGCAAGTAAAGCAGGCGTTCAAATCACTTTAATTATTAGAGGCATTTGTTCGTTGGTAACTGATTTACATGGATGGAGCGATAACATAAAAGCATACAGCATTGTAGATAAATTTTTGGAACATACCCGAGTTTTTATTTTTCACAATAATGGAGACGAAAAAATATACATTTCCAGCGCTGATTGGATGAGCCGAAATTTGGATAGCCGAAGCGAAGTGGCGGTTCCGATCTACGACCAAGATATTAGAAAGCAATTAAAGGATATAATTAATATTCAATTATCAGGCAACACTAAAGTGAGGATATTAGATAAAAAGCAAGAAAATCATTATAAAAAGGCGATGCCTGGTGAAAAAAAGGTGAGAGTTCAAGATGAAATATACACTTACTTGCTAAACGACAAAGCGAGCTTTTTAGGTACTAACAAATTAGAAAAACAAATTATTAACTAATGATTTTTGCCGCGATTGATATTGGAAGTAACGCCATTAGATTACTTTTTTGTAGAGTTTATAATGTTGATGGAAAACCTCACTTTAGTAAAGAGGAATTGATTCGTATGCCAATTCGTTTAGGAGAAGACGTTTTTCTGCATGGAAAAATTTCGCTAGAAAAGGCAGATAGATTAATAACTTCTTTAAAGGGTTTTAAAGAATTAATACAGGCTTACGGAGTAATTGATTATAGAGCGGTTGCCACCAGTGCCATGCGTGATGCAATGAATGGCGCCGATATTATTAATCGCGCTTTAAACGAAGCCAACATAAATGTTGAAATTATTGATGGGAAAAACGAGGCTGCTTTAGTTTTCTCGAACCATATTGAAGAATTATTGAACCCAAAACACGCCTATTTATATATAGACGTTGGTGGCGGAAGTACTGAACTTACACTTTATTTTGATAGCCGGGTGATTGCTGCTCGTTCGTTTAACATTGGCACAGTGCGTATGTTATTGGATAAAGTGGATAAGAACGAATGGGACGACATGAAAATTTGGCTTAAACGCAATACAGTTGGCATACATCCGTTAAGTGCTATTGGTTCGGGCGGAAATATTAATAAACTGTTTAAAATGAGTGGTAAAAAAGAAACCAAACATTTAAGTTACGAAAAGCTTAAAGGCCTTTACGATATGCTTCTCTCATATACTTACCAAGAGCGCATAGAGCGTTTAGACCTAAAACCTGATAGAGCCGATGTAATTGTGCCGGCTGCCAGAATATTTTTAAGTGTGATGAAAAATGCAGATATTGAAAAAGTATTTGTTCCTCAAGTGGGGTTAAGCGATGGTATTGTACATGAGATGTATGAGAAATATGTTAAAGCTAATTTGAATACGCCTTTATCATCATCGACAGCATAACAAGTACTAAAAACTACAAATGTAAAGCAGTTTTTTTAGCTAACAATTGATCTTCTGTTTCTACATTGTCTTCGTCTAAAATACAGCAGTCAACAGGACAAACGGCAGCACATTGTGGTTCATCGTGAAAACCCTTACACTCGGTACATTTGTCAGAAACTATAAAATAAACATCCATACTTTTTGGAACTTGAGGATCATCCGCATCCACTTCCAAACCACTGTTGTGTCCTTTAAATAAACCTTTAACGCCTGTACCATCGGCAAAACGCCACTCTGCCCCGCCTTCATATATTGCATTATTAGGACATTCTGGTTCACAAGCTCCACAATTTATACACTCATCTGTAATTTTAATTGCCATTTTTTACTTAGTTTTACTAAAAATAGAGTGCAAATATACTACCATTTTTTATGATATTACAACAAAGAATAGATGCTTTTGTTCAACTGGGACTGTTTATAAACAGGCATTTTGAGAATAATTATAAAGAAAATGAAACGCAACTTCACCAGGGCTTAGAAAAACTGATTGAAACTGCTAATATTTATAATAACTGGTTTATCCCTCAGTTTGTAAACACTGCCATTGGAAATATTGGTAAAATGTTGGATGAAAAATCGCTTACTGATTTTTGTAAGGATATTGAATCAAAAGACACTTCGACAAGCTCAGCTTCCAGTAAAACGGTTGCGGTTATTTGTGCCGGCAATATACCTATGGTGGGCTTTCATGATATTATGTGCGTGATTTTAAGTGGGCATAATGTGTTGATTAAACTATCTAGCGACGACGATATTTTGTTACCCTTTTTCTTAAAACTGTTAACACATTATGAGCCTGAACTTGAGAAAAACATATTATTTGCTCAAGCTAAATTGGCCAATTTTGATGCCGTAATTGCCACAGGTAGTAATAACACCGCCAATTATTTTAATTTTTATTTTGGTAAATATCCAAACATCATCCGAAAAAATAGAACTTCTATTGCTGTTTTGGGCGGAAACGAATCTACCGAAAATTTAAAAAAATTGGGAGATGATATTTTTCTTTATTTTGGTTTAGGATGCAGAAATGTAAGCAAACTACTGGTACCCAAAAATTATAGTTTCAATTTGTTTTTCGAATCGATAATAGATTTTGGTTTTGTAATTAATAATAAAAAGTATGGTAATAATTACGATTACCACCGAGCCATTTATTTATTAGAACAAATTACATTTTTAGATAACAATTTCTTAATGATAAAACAAAGTGAAGATTTGCACTCACCTGTAGGGGTTTTATACTATGATTTTTATGAAACAGAAAATGATATTGCCAATTATTTAAGCAAAAATAGCGAACAATTGCAGTGCGTTATTGGTAAAAATCATATTCCCTTTGGTTATTCACAACAACCTGTTATAACAGATTTTGCCGATAATGTTAATACATTGAAATTTTTAGTAAATTTATAACGGTTTATGAATAAATTACTTAGCCTGTCGGTTATTATTTTAATGGCAGTATTTGCAAAGGCTCAAGTGCCCACAGCAACTATTGTTGTTCCATCTTTAACAATGTGTACCGAAACTTCATTAACATTTACAACGCTTACCGCCAATACGCCAACTGCTTATACTTGGGGCATTTCTCCGAGTACTTCTGTAAGTATTTTACCTGATTTAAACAGTTCGGCTGTTGCTTTAACATTTTTAAATTCAGGTAGTTATATTATAACTTTAACAGTAACTAACGCTAGCGGAAGTTTTACAACTGCCCAAAGCATTTCTGTTACAAAAATGGCTCATTCAGCTTTTAATGCTACGTTTTTAGAAGTAGGTTTTCCTACACAGCTTAATTTAACAAATTATTCAACTAATGCTATTGCCTACAATTGGTTATTTAGTGATGTGGCAGGAACAAATACGGTTACAAATATTGTAAAAACATATACTACCAGCGGCTCTTATAGCTTGTCTTTAATTAGTTATGGTGCTTTTGGCTGTAACGATACTTCTGATTATTCATTTAGAATATCCGATAGTAGTGGTATTAGTTTGCCAAATGTTTTTACACCAAATAATGATAGTATAAATGATGTTTTTAAGCCTAAAGCAAGAGGAATTAAAGAATTAAAACTGTGGGTATATAATCGCTATGGTGTAATTATTTATTACGACGATAAGATTAATTGTTTTTGGGACGGCTATACTACCAGTGGCGAGCCTTGCCAGGCAGGAATTTACTTTAGTGTTTGTGAAGCCGTTGGATTTGATGGAAAATCTTATAAGGTGAAAGGTAACATCACTTTAATTCGTTAAAATTTTAATTACTTGATATTTAAAGAATTAAATAATAATGATTCTAGAAAAAGTATTATTTTTTTATCATCCTCTTCTCTTGGAAAATCAGTTAAAGCCGGTAGGTTTTGTTTGAAAAACTTTTGAGCATGAGACATTTCCAATATTGTGCTTGCCAAAGAGTGTGGAAATTTATATTTAGGATTATACTCCTTAATAATTGCCGAAAAACGTTCGCATAAATCTTTATAAGGTTTAAATAATCTGTCCTTATTATCATTACTTACATTTCTAGTTAAAAATGCTTTCGACCCTTCCCAAATAACAAGCTTGTAACTTTCGTATTCAGAAATAAAATCATGGTTTTTTAATATGTTTTTTGGCTCTTCTGTTATAACTTTAATAATGGTTTTTAATTTAAGCTCGGTATTTGTTATGTTATTAATACTAAATACAACCTTGTATTCCAAAAAACTCCAATACCAGGTAATTATATATACAAGCAGTTTGTGTTTATTCTCAAAATAGCGGTAAATGCTGGCTTCAGTTGTATTTGTTTCTAAAGCTAATTTCTTAAAAGTAAAGTCTTCAAAACCAATTTTATTAATTAATAAAAGTGCATGTTTTACAATTTTTTTACCCAAAACAGATTCCTCCGGATTGCGGAGAAACAATTTATCATTCATTTTAATCCTAATATCTAAATCCATACTTTTTAAATTAATAGTACAAATATACTAAATATTAAAAAAACATAAAATATAATAGTAATACTATTATTTAATATACAATTACTATATTTGAGAAAAATATGAAAAATGAATAAATCGAAATTATTATATAATTGGCTTTATAAAGAAAAAGCAATTATTTATAAAATATACCTATTAGCATTGCTTCAAGGCGCAATGTATATTTCAATACCATTAGGCATACAGGGTATTATTACCTTTATAATGGCAGGTAGTTTTTCGGCTTCATTAATATTGTTAGGTATTGTTACCATTATTGCTACCGCGTTCATTGGTTTCTTTCAAATGTGGCAAATGCGAATAAACGAAACGTTACATCAAAAAATTTTTGGCGATTTAGTTGCTCGCATAAATACGTATTTAACCCATATTACTCCTTCAAAAGAGATTCTATCTAAACTAAATAAATTTATGGAAGTAGTAACACTGCAAAAAGGAATTAGTAAAATATTACTTGATTTTTCTTTTTCTATAATAAGCATTTTGTTTGGATTATTAATTTTACCAGTATACAGTTCATGGTTTTTAGTATTTACAATTTTATTAAGTATAACATTTTACTTTATTATTAGTTATTATGGCAAAAAGGGTATTGAAACTAATATTGAAACTTCAAACGAAAAATATAAATTAATGGATTGGTTTCAAGGAAATGCTTTAGAAAAACAATCCATTTTAACAGAGGGCATCGAAACGAACTTACAGAATTATTTTATTAATCGAAAAAATCACTACTCTGTTCTTGAAACACAGTTTAAAGCAATTATTATTTTTAAAATAATTTTTATAAGCTTGTTACTTTTTTTAGGTGCCTTCTTGGTTCAAAAGGGCGAACTGAATATTGGACAATTTATTGCTTCAGAAATTATTATTTTCTTAGTTATTAATTCTGTTGAAAAATTGGTAGGCAGTTTAAATACATTTTATGACATTGTTACCGCCTTATATAAAATTGAAGGACTTTTTGGTGAAAAAAAAGAACTTTCATTTATTAATGGCGAAACTGCTCATTTAAAAAGTTTATCTAATATTTATTCAAGGCCATACTCAAAAACTATAAAGTACTCCTTATTGGCCATATTTTTAACGGGCTTGGTTATTTTATTTATGCCTTGGACACAAAACATAACATCTACCGGAAAAGTAACTACTTTAAATCCTGAAAATCGACCACAAACAATCACTTCACGTATAGGTGGTCGAATTGAAAAATGGTTTATTAAGGAAGGTGATTTTGTTAAAAAAAATGATACCATAGCTTTTATTTCTGAAATTAAAGACGAATACATCGATCCTCAACTTATTCAACGTTCTGAAAAAATTATAAAAGCCAAAGAAACTACTTTAGAATCGTATGAGGATAAAATTAATGCCGTTAACTCGCAAATTGACGCATTGAATAAAACACTATTACTAAAAATGAATCAAACGCGCAACAAACTCAATCAGGTAAAATTAAAAGTTGCTTCGGATAGTATAGAATCACAAACTTCTGCTAATAATTTTAAAGTAAGTGAAGAACAGTTTCAACGCTATGAAGAATTAGTGATAAAAGGTGTGGTATCAAAAACAGATTTAGAAAACAGAAAGATAAAAGTGCAAGAAGCCTTGACTAAAAAAACATCAGCAGAAAATAAATTCTTCGCATCTAAAAACGAATTATTAAATGCTGAAATAGAATTAAATTCAGTACAACAAGAATACCAAGAAAAATTAATGAAAGCAGAATCTGATAAGTTTTCGGCACTTTCATTTCTATATGAAGGAGAAGGTTCTTTAACCAAGCTTCAAAACCAATTGGCCAATTATAATATGCGCAAAGGGTTTTATTACGTTTTAGCGCCCCAGGATGGCTACATCACAAAAACTCAAATACAAGGTATTGGAGAGATAATTAAAGAAGGTGCTCCTTTATGTAGTATTGTTCCAACTCAAGAGGAACAAGCTGTTGAATTATACATTGAACCGGTGGATTTACCCTTAATTCACAAAGGGCAAAAAGTTCAACTACAATTTGATGGTTGGCCGGCCTTTGTTTTTTCAGGATGGCCTGGAATAAGCTATGGCACCTACTCTGCCGAAATTGTAGCTTTTGATAAAGTGTTATCTGAAAACGGCAAGTTTAGATTATTAGCTAAAAATGTAGGGGAAAAATGGCCGGAAGCTATTCAAATTGGTGGTGGTGTTGAAGGATTCGCACTTTTAAATAACGTTCCTTTAATTTACGAATTTTGGCGCAAAGTCAATGGTTTTCCTCCTGAGTTTTATAAAACTACTAATTCAACTAAAAAAAATGAAAAGAAATAATTGTATACTTCTTTACAATTTAATTTGGCTACTATTCTCAATTAAAGGTAATGGTCAGGATGCTAAATTAAGTTATGATGATTTTATTACAAATATCTTAAAATATCATCCATTAACTGAAAGAGCAAAAAATGAAAGTAAGACAGGTGAATTAAAATTAAGAGCTGCCAGAGGTAACTACGACCCATTAATTAGCGGTAATTACGATCAAAAGCAATTTAATGGTAGCAATTATTATTCGGTGTTAAATGCCGAATTAAAACAACCCATTTTTACCTCACAATATTTAAAATTTGGTTACGACTATGGTATAGGCACAAATATTAGTCCTGAACTATATACGCCAAAACAGGGGCTCCCCTACTTTGGTGCCGAGGTAGGACTTTTGCAAGGATTAATGATTGACAAACGTAGGGCGGAAGTTTTAAAAGCAAAGGAATACGTAAATTATTATGACGCTGAAAAACAAATACAACTCAATACCATTTTATTCGAATCGTCGCAACGTTACTTTGAATGGCTTTTTACAGAGAAACAAATTGCCTTAAATAACTTTTTTATGCAAACGGCTAAGCAACGGTTAAATGGTATTGAAGCCCTTGCAAACATTGGCGAAAAAGCAGCCGTAGATACGATTGAAGCCGCTATTTTTTACCAAACACGGTTATTAGATTTACAGAATGCAATTATTGAAAAACAAAAAAGTTTAAATTATCTCTCTTCATTTAATTGGCAAGATGCTGGAGCTGCTGATTTATCGAGCACTTTTATTCCCATGGATAGTTTGGATGTTTATTTTACAAAAGCTAAAACTGTTGTTTCTGATAATTTAAATCAAGCGGCTTTAGCCAATCCCGTTTTATTAAAATATTCAGCCTATCAAAAGGTATTAGACGTTGATACACGATTAAAAAAGGAAATGGTAAAACCTAACTTAAATGTGAAATATAATTTTTTATCAAATAATGCTAATTCAGTTAACCCAGCTTTTTCTAACAATAACTATAAATGGGGATTAAATTTATCTTTTCCACTTTTGTTAAGAAATCCAATGAACGAATACAAACTAACAAAAATTGTTGCTAAAAATAATAGTCTTGAACTAAAAAATAAAACCAACGAATTGACATTTAAAGTAAATGCTATTAAGCAAAACATTAGTATTTTATCTGAACAACTTCAAATTGCACAACGTTCTGCAACCTATAGCAAACAATTGGTAGAGGCTGAAAAGTTGAAGTTTAATAATGGAGAAAGTTCGTTGTTTATGTTAAACACTCGCGAAAATAAATGGTTAGAATCGGAATTAAAACTAGCGGAGTACAAATTAAAATTTATTGTTACAGTACTTAATATTATTTATTTAAACGGAAGTTTAAACTATAAATTATAAGAATTAAATCTCCCCCAACACCGTCTGAGAACCTCTAACTACATCGCCAATTTTTACATTTAATTTTGTACCAATTGGTAAAAATAGATCAACCCAAGAACCAAATTAATAAAGCCATTTATTGGTTTTATTTTTATTATTTGACAAATATGGTGTAAATATTTGAGTAATACCCAGATAAATCCTGTACACTAATTCTAGCATGGTTGTATGGTTTACCGTTAAGATAGATGAAATATGCTCCAGAATTAGCAGCCTTTTCTTTTATTTTAAAATGACCGGAAGCATCACTGGTTGCTTTACCGATAAAAATTTGATTTCCTGAACAATAATACGAGGCTTTTTCTTGACTGGTACTGCACGCAAACAACTCAATTATAGCGCCATCCACCGGTTTCCTTTTATTTATTGTATCAGTATCGTAAACTGTTCCTTCATAAGTTATTTTTTTAGTCAAACTCCTTTTACAAAAGGTATTTAAAGTCGCAAGACTTAGAAACAGAAGTAGAAAAATTGTTTTAAAAAATATTTTATGAAACATATTTAAAATAATTTAAAGTGAAACCGTAAAATAATATTTAAATAAAATTTAATTCAAACCAATTAAACTAAATCTCTCCCAACACTGTTTGTGAACCTCTTACCACGTCACCAATTTTTACATTTAATTTTGTACCAATTGGTAAAAACAAATCAACCCGCGAACCAAATTTAATAAATCCCATTTGTTGGCATTGAGCAGCCGTATCGCCTTGTTTACAGTACCAAACGATACGACGAGCCAAGGCTCCAGCAATTTGACGGAATAAAATTTCAGTGCCTTTTGCATGTTTAACTACAACAGTAGTACGCTCATTATCTGTGCTGCTTTTTGGTTCCCAAGCTGCTAAAAATTTACCAGGGTGATATTTAAAAAAACTCACATTGCCGGCAATGGGATAGCGATTAATGTGAACATTTAAAGGGCTCATAAAAATACTTACCTGTAAGCGTTTGTCTTTAAAATATTCGTTCTCGGTAGTTTCTTCAATTACTACCACTTTTCCGTCAGCAGGAGCAATTATTAAATTATCACCGGTTGTAAAAGTCCGTTTAGGGTCACGAAAAAATTGGAGAATAACGATGATTAAAAATCCACTCAATAAATACGCAAACAAATGCGCAATAAAAAAAGTGGGAAAAAAGTAGTGCGCTATAAACGTAATTATTGCACTAAATACTAAAACAATTAATAAACTAGCGTAACCTTCTTTATGAAATTTCATATTTTTTTAGGGAAAATTATTTGTCTTTATAGATAACCATGTTGATGATGCCTTTTGATGGGCTAGAATTATCGCTTAACGATACCACGAATGGTTTACGCTGACCTTCAAAGCAATTGTAAACTACGTAGCCTTTATCTTCGGTGGGGTTTGGAAGTTTATTAGCATAATAATCTTTTAAATCACAAAATAAGTAGGATGTCAGTTCTAAATCATTACTATTTATTTGCACGTTAATTTCTTCCAAGCTATCATTGTTTAAAGTGTAATCAATGGAATAATGGGTTAAACTGTCAGCTTTATATTCAAAATACAAGTGCCCAGGCGAATTTTCAATTGGCTCAACTCCCTCCACTTTTTTTATACTATCAGCTTTTGCATTTAAATCTAAAC
Source organism: Bacteroidota bacterium (assembly GCA_033763945.1). Classification (GTDB taxonomy): domain Bacteria; phylum Bacteroidota; class Bacteroidia; order B-17B0; family Aurantibacillaceae; genus Aurantibacillus. Next base: position 90,833 of record JANRJN010000012.1, read on the forward strand.
CTCTAAACACTCCTTTTTTGGTTAAAACAATTTTGTCTAACAAAGGGTGAAATCCTTCAAAAACTCTAACTGGAGCTTTTACTTCCTCCTTTTTGTCCGGATGACAAGCAACGAAAAGAAACAAGCCAAATGCAACAAATAAAACTATTTTAATATTATTTCTCAAACTAAAACTTTTAATAAAAATAGATAATAAATTGCTAATTGTGTTCATTTCCGGCACAAGTAATTAACATTAATTTGTTTTTTATTTTACTTTTTAAAAATGAACTAAGAATTTACTCGGTTAAAGTTAGTCAGTTCTAGTATTTTTTACGCCTAAGCGAAAAAAATGTATCGAGAACTGACATCTCGATACGAAAATTCAAAGAGGCAGAATTTTCTACTCGATGTGACAGAACTTAGATTATGAATAGACTCTCCCGTCACAACAAACTTCTCCAGCCTCATTAGAAGCATTTTTTATAGTTTTTTTTATTAACTACCCAATTAGTACATTTCCATCATTATGCACTTGATTCAGGGTCTCAGTATCAGAAGAGAACGGATATGCTGAATCGAGCTCAGCATGACTTTGGTATATTATTGCTAAAATATTAAGACTGAGTTTCCTTTTCAACTTCAACCTTCTCCAGCCTCATTTAGAAGCGTTTTTTAGTTTTTTTATTTTTGAACTTCAGAATGCCCCTCCTCAATTTCCACCTTTTCGGGGCGCATTTGAGGAAAAAACAATACTTCCTGTATAGCAGAATTATTAGTTAATAGCATAGTTAATCTGTCGATACCAATACCAATACCAGCCGTTGGAGGCATACCATATTCTAAAGCACGTAAAAAATCATGATCGATAAACATCGCCTCATCATCGCCACGTTCTTGTAATTTTAACTGATCTTCAAAACGTTCGCGTTGGTCTATTGGGTCGTTTAACTCACTATAGGCATTGGCAATTTCTTTACCGTTAATCATTAACTCAAAACGTTCTACTAAACCTTCTACTGTGCGGTGTTTTTTAGTTAATGGACTCATCTCCACCGGATAATCGGTTATAAATGTGGGTTGTATATAGTTACCCTCGCATTTCGCACCAAAAATTTCGTCAATTAATTTGCCTTTGCCCATACTGGCTTCGGCATGAATGTTTAATTGTTTACACACATCACGCAAACCTGCTTCATCCATAGCGCTAATATCAATACCAGTATGTTCTTTAATGGCTTCAAACATGGTAACACGCTTAAACGGTGTTTTAAAGTCGATGGTTTTATCACCCATGGTGACTTCGGTTTTACCATATAAATCCATTACCACTTTTTCTAATAAATTCTCAGAAAAAGTCATCATCCAATTGTAATCTTTATAGGCCACGTAAAACTCCAACACTGTAAATTCAGGGTTGTGCGTACGGTCCATTCCTTCGTTTCTGAAATCTTTTGCAAATTCATACACGCCTTCAAAACCGCCTACAATTAAGCGTTTTAAGTATAACTCATTGGCAATTCGCAAATACAAAGGCATATTTAATGCATTGTGATGGGTAATAAACGGACGAGCTGCTGCCCCACCCGGGATGCTTTGTAAAATAGGTGTTTCTACTTCTAACAAGCCTGCATCGTTTAACGAAGTACGAATAGAATTCATTATTTGCGACCGTTTTTTAAACGTATCGCGTACTTGCGGATTAATAATTAAATCTACATAACGCTGACGGTAACGGAATTCAGGGTCGCTTACTTCGTCAAAACTATTACCACTCTCGTCGGTTTTTACAATTGGTAAAGGTTTTAAGGATTTACTTAATAATTTTAAAGAGGTAACGTGAATGGATATTTCGCCCACTTTGGTAGTAAACACATAGCCTTGTATACCAATAATATCGCCAATGTCAATTAATTTCTTCCAAACGGTATCGTAAAGAGTTTTGTCTTCGCCCGCAGCAATATCATCTCTGCGAACGTAAATTTGAATACGTCCGGTTGCATCTTGTAATTGAGCAAAACAGGCCTTGCCCATATCGCGTACCGCCATTATGCGACCGGCAATAGAAATATCTTTATAATTTAATTTATCGCGGTCGTAATTTTCAATAATATCTAAAGCATTTACATTTACTTTAAATTCTTCTGCCGGATAAGGGTTAATGCCTAATTGTTGTAATTCGGTTAACTTTTGGCGGCGTAATAGTTCTTGTTCGCTTAAATGTGGGGTACTCATTGTAAAAATTTTAAGAGCTAAAAATACGTTTTAAAATGTAATTTTTGCAAGGGAAGTTATTGATAAGAATTAACAAAAAAGGTATTTGAAAAGGAATTAAAGAAATTACTCCTTAATAATTTTTTGCGTTGCAATTAATTTACCACTATGCAAAAACGTTTAAAAATAAATACCGGCAAGAAAATTTGTTATTTTAAATGCTTAAATTTATAGTCGTAAATTAAACCATATGGTTATTGTTATTGAGAAAGGCACAAGCCAGCAAAAATTGGAATTACTTTTAAAAAAATTAAAAGTAAAAAAAGGCGTTAATACTAAAAAGTATTCAGGCGTTATAAAATTAAAAGAAGACCCCTTGCATATACAAAAACAATTAAGAGATGAGTGGGGATAATTTTATTTTGGATACCAATACTGTGCTCTATTTACTTAATGGCGACAAAACTTTAAGCGAATTGCTTTATCAAAAAAAACTTATACTTATCATTTATTACCGAAATAGAACTGCTAGGCTATCATAAATTAGATAAAAAAGAAAAACAACATGTAACACAATTTATTGATGATTGTATTGTTATAGATATGAATGCCGACATAAAAAAGAAAGCTATTCACTTGCGAAGTAAATACAATACTAAGTTGGGCGATTCCTTAATTGCAGCTACTGCTATTTACACTGGTTTTCCTTTTATAACAGCAGATAAGGGCTTTAATAAAGTAAAAGAATTAAACGTTATTTTGTATAATGTTGCAAATTAATTTCCATTCAAGTCTCTTTTATCTCTTTTGTCCCTTAAATCTCTTTACTATTCCTTAATAATTTTTTGTGTAGCCATTACTTTATTGCACTCCAACACTTTTACGAAATAAATACCATTGCTTAATTGTTGAATGTTAACCGTCACACTGAGCGGAGTCGAAGCGTGATTAGACTGATAAACAACTTGTCCCAATGTATTTAAAATTTGGATATCGGTGATTGAGCTTGTCGAAATCACATTTAAAATTCCCTTCGTTGGATTTGGAAAAATTTGCAACGTGGCTTCGAGAGCCTCAGCCAATGAGTTAAGACCTGTGCATAAACTTACACTTTGGGTATAAATAGATGAATTGTAGCAACCGTTGCTGTTTGTCCCAGCTATCGTGTAATTTGTTGTTCCAACAGGAGGTGTTACAACTCCTATTGAACCCATGTATCCCGTATTCCAAGTGTAGGTGCTTGCCCCACCTGCAGTTAATGTTGCAGATTGTCCCACACATAATAAACTCGAACTACTTACAATTGAAATACTTGGAGAATTTAGCAATGTAACAGTTAAGGCATTACTTGTATTTAGGCAACTTGGATAAAATGGTACTACCGAGGTTAAAGTAAAATTGATATACCCTAACGAAACATCTGTTAGAGTTGGGATGTATGTATTTGTAATACCCGCCCCTAAAAAACTACCACCGCTTCCGCCACTCCAAGAGCCTCCAAATGCATTTGTAACTGTCCCAGTTAATGGTATTGATGAAATATTATCACAAACAGAATAACTAGCTGATACTATAACATGAGGACGTTGATCTATACTTACAATAGTAGAATCTTTATAAATTTTACCGCAAGGATCTATGGCTGTTATATAAAACTTTAAATTAAATAATAAGGTATCTGCATTAGACAAATAATATGGTGCGGTAATAGTATTAAAGGTTGAGGTGTAAGCTCCAAAAGCACCAGTGCCATTTGCAGTGCTCCAAGTACCAGTAATGGCAGCACCCGAAACGGTGCCAGTTAATGCCACTGAAGCAGAAGAGCTAACGCAAATATTTGTGCTTGGCTGAGCCACAACATTTGTTTTTCTTAAAAAAGAAGAAGCATTATAATACCATCCACTAGTTGATAAGTTTCCTTCAAATACACCTAAGCCAAATACATCCGCCGTATTTGCGATACTATATGAACCAGTTGGAAGTGTTAGAGTTGGCGATAAATTAATTTGGGAACCAAAAAATGGGCCTCCTGGTAAAATACTTGTGCCGGGTATTACTGTAAAATTGCTGGCAGTAATTGGCACAGTAACTGTACCAGACGAATTGTTTAATGAAAAACTTGTTAAGGCACTATTTTTACAAACAATGTTTAATAAAAAGTTTTGATTAGTATTTCTAGAAAATGAAATTAGATTAGATCCTGCGCAATTTATTGGTGGTAATATTGCTTCGCCATATTCACAGCCATATCCGGTTAATTGGATGCAGTATACAGGTGATGAAGAACTAACGTACGTTTGCTGTTGATTGGTTTTATAAAAATAGGTATTACCTTGATTAATTACTGTATTAGTAATAATCCCATCATTAATTGTTATTGAAGTAGAGTTTTGCGAAGCCAATACATATACCCCCTCCAATTCAGGAGCATTCATAAAACCTTTTATTAAAACATAATCTGTTCCTATTATATCACTTGGCACAATTTGGTCGCCTGCTAAATCATAACAGCCACCAGAAATACCTCTTACCGAATCATCGGCAACAGTAACAGATATAGGTTTGTTGGAACTAATTTCAGTACCTGATAAATTATTTGAACTGATAGAAACTGTTTGAGTTGTATTTTCTAAAGTATAAGCATCACCAGGATTATTTAATAATAAAGTATATGTAATACCTGCCAAATGCCCAACAATGTTACATTTTGGGGTTATAATAACAATGGTATTGGGTTGCGAAGCCACAATATTTATTTGTTGTTTAGGTTGGGTCACAATGCCGTCTGTGTTCCAATCAAAACCTAAAGTTTGGTTATTTAATTTTGTTTGGAAGGGACATAAAAAATGCAGACCTAAACCGTTTTGCCCTTTTAAAGAGAATGTTTCACCATTAATGTAACTTGGGGCGCGTGTAAGAATATCATAAACAACTGTAATGTTAGCAGACGAGGAAATATAAAGTCCGTAAGGTACAACAGTATTTGCAGGGCGGGTTTCTAAAGAATCGAAAGCAAAATTGGTTGCAGAGGCCAATTTATCTCTCCAAAAAACGTAATTAAAAGTAGTGTAAGGAGGAATAATAATTGTGGTATCATATCTGTTAGGTGCTATAGCTCCTGGCTGACGTAACCTTACAGTGGTGGTAGTTGAAAAGGTTGAGATGTGTAATTTAATATCGTCTTTCCACCAATGGTCGGGTGTTATCCAAGGTGCTGCAAACCAAAAACTGGTATCAATTTGCGACTTAGCAGTGTTGCTTTGTAAAAGTAGAATAAATAAAAAAAGGCTTAATAGTTTTGTTTTCATATGTTTATTCCTTAATAATTTTTTGTGTAGCAATTAAATTGCCTTTATCAAACACTTGCAAAAAGTAAATGCCAGCCGGAAAATTTTGAATGTTTAATTGGGTTGTTGGATTTAAGATGTTTGTTGTTTGAACAATTTGACCTAATGTATTTGTAATTTTAATTTCGGTGATTGAGTTTGGCAAAACAACATTTAACATCCCACTAGTCGGATTTGGAAAAATACTTACGTTTTGCGCTTCGACTCCGCTAAGCGCTGCAACACCTGTGCACAAACTTACACTTTGTGTATATGTCGAAGTGTTGTTACAACCATTTGCATCCGTACCGTTTACAGTATAATTTGTTGTCACAGTTGGACTAACTATTTCTGTAGAACCTATTCCACCGCTACTCCAAGTATAAGTGTTTGCTCCGGTTGCATTTATTGAGGCTGTTTGCCCTGTACAAATTAAACTGTTACTACTAGTTGTATTAATTATAGGCAAAGCGTTTACTGTAACTGAGCTAACCACAAAATTTGAACTTACACATCCATTAATATCTGTTCCAGTAACGCTATATGAAGAACTTATTGTAGGGTTAACAATAGACGCACCCCCACTTATAGTATATGTATTGGCACCGCTTGGTGTTATTATAAAACTACTACCATTGCAAATATTACCACTATTTACCGAAAGGGTTGGTAAAGCATATACAGTTAATGAGCTAATGGCGGTGTTTGAACTTATGCAACCAACTGAACTTGTACCAGTCACTGAGAATGTTGAATTTACTGTAGGGCTTACTACTGATGTTGCACTCGAAAATGTAAAAGTGCTCGCTCCACCAGGAGTTATTGTGAAAGACTGCCCTGAGCATATTGCCCCACTATTTACAGAAACGGTAGGATTTGAATTGACAGTAACTGTTATTGGTGTACGAATACTGGCACATATAGAGCTATCCTGTACGTAGTAAGTCATATTTGAAGTTAGTATTGGGGTAGTATACACGCTGCCACTTCCCAAATATGTTCCTCCGGTTAAGGCAGAATACCATCCTAAAGTAGAAGTGCCAGAAGCGGACAATGTTGTAGAATTATTTGAGCAAATAAATTGGTTTGTAATAGTGGTTGTGTTAGGAGGAGAGTTCGGATTGTTACAAAATTTAACTAAAAACCCATCGCATACCCCTCCGCCGTAAACATATTGGTTCGAGCCTATCGTTGATATCGAAGTTCCAATTGCACTTGAAGTAGTAACTCCCGTTAAATAAAAATTACCCGTAGCGTCAATAGCAGAACCGTAAGCATTATCATTACCTGTCCCACCGTAGTATGTGCCCCACTGCCTTATACCGTTTGAATTAAACTTGGCAACATAGGCATCACCGCCACCAGCATTTGAAGACTGATAATTACCAGAAGTCGCAATTAATGAACTCGTAACAGATGAAGACGAGCCAGAGATATAAATATTTCCACTATTGTCTAACATGGAGGATAAACCGTATTCATTTCCAGTAGATCCATAATAAGTAGCCCATTGTCTTACACCGAGAGCATCAAACTTTACCAAAAAAGCATCAAATGCACCACCAGGAGTGTTTTGATGACTACCAGCGGTCGCAATGACAGTTCCTGTTCCTGTATCTGTTGTTCCAACAAAATAAATATTTCCTGAGATGTCAATTGAGCAGGAATATCCATAATCATTACCTCCATTACCTCCGTAATAAGTCCCCCACTGGCGAACGCCAATACTATTAAATTTTACTAAATACGAATCCCAAGTATTTACGCAGTTAGGTTGATGACTTCCGATTGTTGCTATATTTGTACCACCACATGTGCTTGTATAGCCAAGTAGGTAAATATTACCACTTTGGTCAACAGTGCCAAAATTACCAAAATCAGCACCTGTTCCTCCGTAATATGTCGCCCATTGTCTAACCCCACTTGAATTAAATTTTGCAACAAAGGCATCATTAGCAGCTGAAAGTGTCGGTTGATGACTTGAAGGAGTTGCAATTATAGTACCAGTGTTTGAATCAGTATTCCCAAAAATATAAACATTTCCTGCTGCATCGGTCGAACATGAAGATGCGTTATCATTTGACCCTAAACCACCATAAAAGGTCCCCCATTGTCTTATGCCGTTAGAATTAAACTGTACTAAAAAAGCATCTTGCCCACCGCCATTTACTGTTTGATGACTTCCTACTGTTGCTATTACATTACCTACATTTGAGGCAGTATTGCCAGAGAGGTATATGTTTCCAAAATTATCTGTTGAACATGAAAGTCCATTATCATCATTAGAACCGCCATAGTAGGTCCCCCATTGTCTAATTCCTGAAGTATTAAATTTTACTAAAAACGCGTCATTAGCTCCGCCACCAAAAGTTGTTTGATGGCTTCCTACTGTTGATATATTTGAGGTACTGGAATTCGTAGACCCAGCTATATAAACATTACCACTCGGATCAGTTGCACATGAACTACTTGTTTCGCTACCAGTTCCTCCATAATATGAACCCCATAAACGCACTGCCGGGTCAATAATCAATTCCAGTTTTGGGTTATAGTTTTCAATATCAAAGACTAAAACATTGTTAGTTACTTGCCATTTTGCTTTTAGCTGCTTACCATTTTGGTAAACCAAAGGGGCACCTTCTTGTATTTTACCTAAAGGCGTGTTTATTAGTAACGAACCGTCTTTTTGTAAGTTAATTGCCGTTGCACCTTTTAGTTGTAATTGTATTTGTTTGTAATTGCCACCCGGGGCAACAATGTAATCATATTTTAAAGCATTGTTTTTTTGGTAATAATGCAGGTTAATGTTGCTGTAAATGTTATTGTAAAAAACACCCTCGTAGCTTTTTACATTATGCACACCATTGGGGCAAACTTCTAAATAATAATTGTTGTAGCCTTCCAAAGCTTTTTCGGTTTGTGTTGTATAGTTGGCGTTAATGCCTAACCAATTTATGTCTATGCGGTAAATGGTTGTTTTGTCAGCTACTTTATGTTTTTGTTTGGTTTTAAAATCTTCCTCTTCTTTCCAACTATCAACTCTGTTTAATTGGTAACTTATACCATTGTTACGCAAATGAAAAGCCATGCCGTTTACAGAGCCTGCAAACAATATATCGGGGCGGGGTTTGTAAAATTGATCGCTAATTTGACCTTTGTTTTCGGTAAAGCTAATGTATGAGTTTTGCGCATTTACAATGGCGCCAATAAAAATAAAAATAAATAATAAATTTTTCATTTAATAATATTTTAATCTTTAATAATTTTTTGGGTAATAATTACTTTATTGCCCGAAAGTATTTTTACAAAATAAATACCGTTACTTAATTGTTGAATCTTAATTGAAGATTTTTGCTCTTCGACTCCGCTAGGGATGACATTGGTAACAGCAGATTGATAAACAACTTGCCCCAATGTATTTAAAATTTGGATATCGGTGATTGAGCTTGTCGAAATCACATTTAAAATTTCGTTACTAGGATTTGGAAATATCTGCAACGTGGCTTCTAGAGCCTCAGCTACCGAATTTATGCCAGTACATAAACTCACACTTTGTGTTATAAAAGCGGAATTAGAACAACCATTTGCATCTGTACCATTAACAGTATAAGTTGTTGTAACGATTGGGCTAACAACCTGTGTAGAACTTGTACTACCGTTATTCCAGGTATAAGTATTTGCGCCCGTTACTATTAAGTTAGCTGTTTGCCCTACACAAATAGCAGTTGAACTTGATGTTGCCATAATTGTTGGGTTAGGATAAACAGTAACTGTTATTGGAGTCCGAGGACTTACACCACAACCGGAACTATCTTGTGCATAGTATGTTGTTGTATTTGTTAAAGTTGGTGTAATGTAAGTGGTGCCAGTTCCAATTGCTGTGCCGCCTGTTGCAAAAGTAAACCATCCAATTGCGCCATAACCAAGAACGTTAATTGAAAAAGAACCTATTGCACAAACACTTGTATTAATTGTACTATTTAAATCCGTAGGTGCAGACTGAACCGCTGGGCAATCGGCAAATTTTACTAGAAAATTATCAAGTCCACCAACGTTAACATTCTGATGAGATCCAACTGTAGCAATAGTAGTTCCGTTGTTTGAATCGGAGTGTCCAGATAAAAAAATATTACTAAAACCGTCTGTTTTACATATTCTTGCATAATCGCTACCACTTCCACCATAGTATGTCCCCCATTGTCGAATACCTAAAGAATTAAATTTAACTAAGTATCCATCTAATGTACCTCCTCCGTAAATCGTTTGATGAGCTCCAGTAGTTGCTATTACTGCTGATGATGGTGCAGTACCACACATAAAAACATTACCAGAAGGGTCAGTGCAACAAGAAATCGCATATTCCGTACCTATACTTCCATAATATGTTCCCCAAACGCGTGTACCTGTATTATCAAATTTTACTAAAAAAGCATCATTGGCTCCTCCTCCATTTAAAGGCTGATGAGCTCCAGCTGTTGCAATTGCGGTTCCAATTGAAGTGTTGCTAACCCCACATATAAAAATATTACCAGAAGCATCTGTTGCACAGTACTCGGCTAAATCACTTCCTGCTCCACCGTAATATGTGGCCCATTGCCGAATTCCAGCAGTATTAAATTTAACTAAAAAAGCATCATTACCTCCCCCAATATTAGTTTGATGACTTCCTAAAGTTGCTATAACAGTACCTCCAGAAGAACTTGTAAAACCTGATAAATATACATTGCCGGTAGGATCTGTACAACATGAATAGCTGTCGTCCCCGGAACTACCACCATAATAAGTACCCCATTGTCTTACACCTGAACCGTTAAATTTTACCAAAAAAGCATCGGTTGCTCCGTTGAATAGTGGCTGATGAGAAGTTGCGGTTGCAATAATTGTACCTGTTGAAGAGGCTGTGCGGCCACATAAAAAAACATTACCAAAAACATCCGTACAACATGAGTAACAGCTTTCATCCCCTGCACCACCGTAATAAGTGCTCCATTGGAGAACGCCTGAAGCATTAAACTTAGCAAGAAATGCATCCTGAATCCCTGCTCCTGTAGATTGATGTGCACCAGCTGTAGCGAAGAAAGTTCCCGATGAAGTAGTTTGACCCATAAGAAAGATATTTCCAAACCCATCCGTTGAACAAGCAAATCCCCTATCATTTGAAGCATCTCCGTAATAAGTAGCCCATTGGCGAACACCACTCGCGTCAAATTTAGCAAGAAACGCATCATTTGAGCCGCCATAAAAATTCTGAAAACTACCTACTGTTGCAATTAAAATAGTAGTAGCTGCGTTTGTATAACCGGATAAATAGACATTTCCTGATGCGTCCGTAGAGCAAGCACCTTCTAATTCAGTAACATTAGAGCCGTAATATGTTCCCCAAGATCTCACCGCAGGATCAATTATAAATGATTTTGCCGGATCAATTCCTTCAATAAAAAAACTTGCTTTATTACTAATTAATTGCCATTTTGATCTAAGAATTTTACTCCCCTGTATTACAACTGGTGCTTGTTCTATTAAATTACCAAGTGGCGTTTTTATAACTAATTCGCCTTTATTGTTTATTGTTATTTTTTTTGAGCCATTAATTTCTATTTGTATTTGTTTGTAGTCTGCACCTTCTCCAACTATATAATCGTATTTTAAGTGCCCGTCTTTTTCATACCATTTTAGATTGATACCAGTATAAATTTGTTTATAAATAACTTCTTTATAACTTTTTACTTCTATTGCACCATTAGCACACGTTGGTAAATAGTAATTAGTATAGCCATCAACTACTTTTTGTCTTTCAATTTGTGCGTTTACATTAATGTTTAACCAATTTAAGTCTAAACGGTAAATTGTTGACTGATTAGGTGTGATTATTTTCTCCTTTGTTCTTTCATCTTCTTGCTCTTTCCAACTTTCAACTCTATTTAACTGGTATGAAATGCCATTGTTTTTTAAATGAAAAGTCAATCTGCCATCTGTTCCAGAAAATAAAACATCAGGGCGGGGGTTGTAAAATTGGTCACTCACCTGCCCTTTATTTTCGGTAAAGCTTATGGATGATTTTTGTGCGTTTACAAATGCACTAATAAAAACAAAAACAAGTATTAATTTTTTCATTCAAATAGTTTTAGGCAATAAACCATTAAATATAATAAATAAGGCAATACGAAAAGCAGCCATTTTGTGTAATGCCCGTTTGAGTTTGTAGAATGTGTGTTTGGGTTTGTGGGCCTACGATAAACTTAACCACAAAGGCACAGAGGGCACTGAGGAACATTAAGGTTTTTAGACACGAATTAACACGAATTTCACTAATGTAGATTTATTATTAGAAAGATTGGGAAAGATTAATTTAACCAATAAGGCACGGAGGATACAAAGGGGCACTATGGTTTTGGGACAAGAATTGGCACGAATTATACCAATGTAGATTTATTATTTAGAAAGATTTATTCCTAGTAATATTTAATAATTTATTAACCTAAAATGGGTTTTTTGTGGGCAAACAAGCAGGAGATTGCTTCTCACGCTAAGGCGTGATCGCAATGACGATTCTTTAATAAAAAACGTAATTTGAAAACAGGTTGGAATTTTAATTTACAACAACGCGGAAACCTCTTCCCATTTTTTCATTTCTTCGTCCAAACTTACTTTTAGTTTGTTGTAGCTATCAAAAAAGGTTTTATCGTTTACTAGTTTTTCGTATTCGGTTGGGTTGGATAGTTTTGTGTCGCAAGCTTTAATTTCGGACTCTAATTTCTCAATTGTCTCTTCAATTTTTTTTAATTTATTTTGGAGTTGCTTCTTTTCTTGGTCGTTAGAATTTAGTCGCAAGTCGTTAGTCTTGTTTTCCTTTGTTCCTTTAATTTCCTCATTTCCTTCAGTCACCTTATTACTTTTATCCAAATCCAATTCATTTAAACGCTCTACTTTACGTAATTGCATAAACTCTTCAATGTCGCATAAATGCTCTTTTACATGTCCATCTCTAAATTCAAACAGGCGATTACAAATGCCTTTCATAAAATCCCTATCGTGGCTTACCATTACAACAGTCCCTTCGTAATCTATTAAAGCCTTTTTTAAAATATCCTTTGAACGAATGTCTAGATGATTCGTTGGCTCATCCATTAACAATAAGTTGTAAGGCTCTAGTAATAATTTGCATAACGCCAGACGTCCACGTTCTCCCCCACTCAATACCTGCACTTTTTTATCAATATCATCGCCTCTAAATAAAAAGGAACCTAATAATCCGCGTACTTGTTTACGCATTTCGCCTACAGCCGCTTCGTCAATGGTTTCAAACACCGTTTTTTTAGGGTCTAGTTTTTCCTCCTGATCTTGTTCGAAGTAACCCATCAACACGCTATGTCCTAATTGCACCATTCCTTCATGCTCCACTTTTTTGGCAATCATTTTCATCATAGTACTCTTACCTTCACCATTACGACCCACCAAACCAATTTTTTCCCCTTTGGTGATGATGAAGTTAGCGTCTTTAAAAATGCGTTTTTCGCCGTATTTTTTTCCCGCATGTTCAACCGTTAACACAATTTTACCGCTGTGTGCCGGAGCCGGAAAATGAAAGTTCATAGAAGTAGTATCCATATCGTCTACTTCAATAATTTCCATTTTATCTAACTTTTTTATTAAAGACTGCGCGAAAGCAGCTTTACTGGCTTTGGCACGATTTTTATCAATTAAGGTTTCGTATTGGTTAATAATGCGTTGTTGATTTTTAGCTGCATTTTCCTGTTGCTCAATACGTTCAACACGTAGTCTTAAATAATTACTGTAATTAGTTTTGTAATCGTAAATTTTTTGATTTGAAATTTCGATGGTACGAGAAGTAACCGTATCTAAAAATGTTTTATCGTGACTAATTAAGATTACCGAACCTGCAAAGGTTTCCATAAATTCTTCCAACCACAAAATAGCTTCAATATCTAAGTGATTGGTAGGCTCATCGAGTAATAAAATATCTGGTTTTTGCAATAATAATTTTGCCAACTCAATACGCATGCGCCAGCCCCCGCTAAATTCTGATGTTTGACGATGAAAGTCTTTACGTTCAAATCCCAAGCCTTTTAAAATTTTCTCAACTTCCTCGTGCTTGTTAGCAGCGCCAATCATATCCAAACGTGTGTAAATCTCCGTCTGTTCTTCAATCAATTGCATATACCCGTCACTTTCATAGTCAGTGCGGGTTTCCATTTCTTTGTTTACTTCTTCAATGCGTATTTCTAATTTTTGAATTTCGGCAAAAGCGGTTTCGGTTTCTTCAAATACGGTGCGGCCATGTTGGTGAATCATGTCCTGAGGAAGGTACCCAATTTTACAATCACGGGGCACAGCAATTTCACCCTTTGTAGGGTTTTGTTCCCCGGCCAATAGTTTTAGCAGGGTACTTTTACCGGCGCCATTTTTTCCGGCCAAACCAATACGGTCTTTAGGGTTAATTAAAAAGGAGATGTTATCAAACAAATTGTAGCCACCAAAACTAACTGTAACGCCGTTAACCGAAATCATTCTTTAAAAATTTTGGCGAAGTTACGAATTAATTTAACCACAAAGAGCACTAATATTTACACAAAGTGCGCTAAGTTTTTATTTTTTTTGTGAACCTTATGCCTATTTTATGCACTTTGTGGTTTAGTTTACCAAATAAACTGCAACACTTGCTTTAAATCGGGATGTAAGCTTTTTGCTACTGGACAGGTATGGGCAGTATTTTCATATATTTTCTTTTCTTTATCGCTAAAGTTATTTTTCGGGAAAGTTAATTTAATATGAATTTCGCCAACTCTTCTTGGCTCGGCATACATAATTTTTGTAACTTCAGCTAAAGTACCATCGATAGAAGTCATCCCCTCTGTACTGGCTTTTATACCCATAACCGTTAACATACAGTTGGCAAGGCTGGTAGCCATTAAATCGGTTGGTGAAAATGCCTGTCCCTTACCATGATTATCGTTAGGAGCATCGGTTATTATAGTGCTACCACTTTGTATATGTTTTGCTTCTGTGCGTAATTCGCCAAGATAGGTTACGGTGCTTGTTGCCATATTATTTGTGTATTTTTAGATAGTTTTATTAGCTTAAATGTATTAATTTTGTTGTAATGTTAAAAAGAATTGTTTTAATATGTTTTTCTATTTTGTTTTTGCCTACAATAAATTTTGGGCAAAATAATTTATTAGGTGCAGGGGAAGATGATGGAACTAACCTTAACATTTTATACAGAAACGATGCCGCCGGAAAAATATATGCCGATACAAGAGGTTTTGGTATTTTATACCGAAGAGGTAAGCACATCACTGCCAAAACACGTTCATTTTACGAAATTGATTTTCAAACATTAAAATCGCCAAAGGAAATTAAGGTAAAAGGCGAAGCACAAAACAATAAACGCTTTGTTTACGGTAAGTTAAATAGCATAGCCTTACTAAGGGGCGCCATTGGTGTACAAAATGTTTTGTTTGCAAAGGCTGATATTAAAGCAGTAGAAGTTCGTTATTCGTATTCACTTGGTCCAGTATTGGCATTAGCAAAACCTTACTATTACCAATTAGCCACTGCTACACCTTCAGGAAATATCGGTGCTGATCAACCAATAGCTAAATTTAATGAAAGTGATTTTACGCAAGATAGTGTTATTGGAAGAGGTAAGTTTAGCGATGGCTTGGCTGAAACTAAAATTTACCCCGGAATTACAGGAAAGTTTAATTTAAGTTTTGAGTACGCCAGTTACACTAATTTAATTAGAGCCATAGAAACGGGTATTAGTTTTGATTATTTCCCTAAAGGCTTGCCTATTATGGCCCGTAACCCCCGAGAGAATTTTATTATTACATTCCATGTTGGATTTGTATTTGGTAAAAAGTGGATTTAAATGGAACTTACTACAGAAACTCCTAAAATAAAAAAACCAGATTGGTTGCGCGTAAAATTACCTACCGGTGCTGAATACGTTAAAGTTAGAGGCATTGTGAGCGAGCATAAATTGCATACCATTTGCGAAAGTGGTAATTGTCCTAATATGGGCGAATGTTGGGGCGCAGGAACAGCAACCTTTATGATATTAGGTAATATTTGCACCCGTAGCTGCGGATTTTGTGCTGTGGCTACCGGTAAACCAAAACCTGCAGATTGGGATGAACCAAAACGAATTGCCGAATCTGTAAAATTAATGGGTGTAAAACATTGTGTAATAACAAGTGTAGATAGAGATGATTTAAAAGACGGGGGTTCAATAATTTGGGCCGAAACAATTAAAGCTATTAGAGAAATTAGTCCCGAAACAAAATTTGAATGTTTAATACCTGACTTTGCCGGAAAATGGGAAAACTTACAACGAATAATTGATGTACAACCCGATATTGTTTCTCACAATATAGAAACCGTTAGACGCTTAACAGCGCAAGTGCGAATTCAAGCTAAATACGACCGAAGCATGGAAGTATTGAAACGTTTAGATGAAGCCGGAGTAAAAACAAAATGTGGTTTAATGGTAGGATTAGGCGAAACCGAAGAAGAAATTTACGAAACCATTGATGATTTAGCAGCGGTTAAATGCGATGTGTTAACGATAGGGCAATATTTACAACCTACTCCCAAACATTTGCCTGTGGCGCGTTTCGTGCACCCTGATGAATTTAAAAAATACAAAGAATATGCTTTAAACAAAAACTTTAGATTTGTTGAAAGCGGACCTTTAGTTAGAAGTAGCTATCATGCTGAAAAGCATGTGTTTTAGTTATTTTAGTCATAATTTAAAAATTCTAACATGATACGAACAAATTGTTTGTTTTTCGTTTTTAGTAAATTTACTTAATCATGTTTGAAATAAGTAAACATTTAAGATATAAAAAAATACTAGCAAGAGAAATTTTAATACTTTTTGTTACAACTGCAATATTTTTTTTAATTATGTTCATTGGAAATGTTACTGTTCCTAAATCAAATAAATCTTTTCCGAAATATATTCCAACACAATGGGATTTAGATTACAACAAAAGTAAAATTGAAGAATATAAAATTGACCACTTAGCTAATATAGAATATTCTAAAAATAAAGAGGAAATATACTTTCATAATAGAGTTATTTTTATCATTGAAATATTCGTAATTTCATTTGTCTATCCAATTAGGATATTGTACTTTGTTACAAAATGGGCTCTTAAAACGCTAAAAGAAAAATAATAAAAAAATTATAAAAAACTAGATATGATTGTAAAACTTGAAAATTTAAAATCTGAATTAAAGAAATATACAGAATTATATAAAGGAAAAAAAATAAAAGGAAAATATAGAGATGAAGAATTTGTTATTTTAAATATTGGATATCAATATGTAAATAATACAGAAACAGCTTGTATTATTGCTCACGCAATGTCACAAGAAGTTTATCCATTCCCCATCGCCTTTATTAATCATTATTATGATATTATTTAAACTTTTTCTTTAATTAAATAAAGAATATAGCTCATTTATTATCCATTTCAAGCTAACTCAATACTATACTTCTTCATAAACTCCAAAGCTACATCTACCATATCGGCGCTGCCAATAAATAAAGGGGTACGTTGATGTAATTCGGTAATTGGCACTTCCATAATGCGTTTACTACCTGTGCTGGCTTTGCCTCCTGCCTGCTCTATTATAAAGGCTAAAGGGTTACATTCGTATAACAAACGTAATTTACCTTTTGGAGATTTTGTGGTGGTTGGGTAAATATAAATACCACCGGTAATTAAATTACGATGAATATCGGCTACACCGCTACCAATGTAACGGCTAGAGTATGGACGATTAGAGGTTTTATCTTCTTCTTGGCAATACTTTATGAATTTTTTTACGCCATCAGGGAAGTGTAAGTAATTCCCTTCGTTTATTGAATAGGTGTTACCCGATTGGGCAGTTTTCATATTTGGGTGCGATAAGCAAAATTCGCCAATACTTGGGTCTAACGTAAACCCATTAACGCCTTTACCTGTGGTATAAACCAACATGCAACTGCTTCCGTAAATAATATAACCTGCAGCAATTTGCTCCGTGCCGTGTTGCATAAAATCTTCTAAAGTACCAGGTCCACTTAATGTTTTACGACGATAAATAGAAAAAATGGTTCCAACCGAAACGTTTACATCAATGTTTGATGAGCCGTCTAACGGATCCATTGCTACCACATACTTTGCACTTTTTGATATTTCAGAATCAATAGGAATTATTTCGTCTGTTTCTTCACTGGCAATTGCACAAACTTCTCCTCCGGCTTTAAAGGCCGCAATAAATTGTTCATTAGCAAACACGTCAAGTTTTTTTACTTTTTCACCTTGAATATTTACTTCACCCGTTTCTCCCAATATTTCCACTAATCCTGCTTTTGAAACTTCGCGGTTAACAATTTTTGCTGCAATACCAATGTCGCGCAATAAACGCGATAATTCGCCTTTAGCGTAAGGAAAATCGGATTGTTTTTCAATTATAAATTGACCTAATGTTTTCACTTTCATAATAAATTTATTTTAACAAAATGTTAGCCTATAAATTTTTCGGGTAACATAATCCTCCAAAATTAAAAAAAAAGGCTGAAAAAGGAAATAAAGATGTTAGTTACTGAAATCTTCAGACAAAAACTCTTTCCAATCGCTAAGATTAGCTATAACTTGTAATTGACGGTAATGGTAATGAAATTTTTCCTCTTCTTCTTGAGAATTGAGAACATTAATACGGTATTTATCAAAATTAGATAAGGCAAATTTTTCTTCTGCCGATAGTTTAACTCCACTAAATTCCTTGTCACGCAAATCATTAATACTGGTTACCAAACCAGTTGATTTTTTATTAATTAATTTTGATATAAGTTCCGTTTTAATTTCCACAAAGCAAATATATAGTGTTTTGTTTGCTTAAAATTATATTTTAGCTAATTGTACTAACAACTACGTGTTAATTATAGTTATTTTTAGACGAAGGTTCAAAATTTACAAATGTTTTTAAAATCTATATTATTATTATTATTTTTCTTGATGACCTACACATTTGTTTGGGGACAAAAGCTCTCTAACTATGAAAAATGCTGGGCTTTTTGCCATCCTATTGCTGCTTTAAAAGTAAAGCATATTAGCAAAAATTGTTTTAAAATATATCAACAATCCACTATAACTATACAATTAGATAAAAATGCAAATGGTGGAAAATTAGATGCTTTTAGACATACTTTTTTTATGGCCGCCTTTGCTCAAAAAATTAAGATTAGAAAATTAAAAAAATTGGGTATAGCTCATGAAAAATATAATTACAAGCAGTTTTTAAAGAGTGAGTTTGAAAACGGTGAAGTGCCTGATAGCTTAGGAACTATAATGGATTTGAAAAATAATGATTTAGGATTAGAAATAGGAACCAAATACAAGAAAGAAAACTTAGTTAAACTTTCTGAAATTGTGATAAATGCAATTCATAGTGGCGAAGCTGTTGTTATTAAACGAAATAAACTTGGAGATTATGTTGATTGTAATGGACAAATAATTATTTTACCAAAACAAAAAAAATGGGGTAACAATAAATGTATAGTGAAGTCAAATGAAAACTAAGATTAGGAATTATCTTCGTAGTAATATATTTTAATCAATGCCGAATCATTCATAAAATCTATTTTAGTAATGTTTAAACGATGTACTTTTAACCCAGTGCGTTCCATAATATCTGCTAATAATTCTGTTTGATTCTGAGAATTAATAAGTGAAATTTTTTCGTACACAATTAGCTTTACTTGTTCCTTTTTTGAAAAGAGGTTACTTTCTAATACAAAGGCAATAATCAGTATAACCGCATTAATAGCTGTCATAAATAAATATTCAATACCATCGTCTGTATTTTTTATTTTAGTTACTGAGGTAATTAATCCTATTGCTATTACTAAGAATAGATAGGTCATATCTTTTATGCTAATGTCTTCAGTTCGATAACGTAACATTCCAAAAACTGCAAATAAACCAAATGCTGCACCAAGGCTCAACTCTACTTTATTTAATAAAAAGCAAATAAAGAAAATAACGATATTAAACATATAAAATGTAAAATTTAAATCGCTTTTTTTATTGGCTTTAAAGTACACCAGTCGCACTAAAATAAAAATGGAAATTAAATCAATAAGTAACCTGAAAATTAATTTACTTGAAGTTTTTTGAATAGTTTCTAAACTATTTACAAGCGTCTCATCATTAATTTGTAACAGCATTAATAGCGTTGTCATAAAAATAGTTTTCTAAAAAGGTAAGTTGTTGCTTAAAATTATTGTGCTTTATTGAAGGAAATAATTTACTAATTGCAATACAATATTTACTAAAGGAAGTTTGCTTAATATTTTGAAATTTTATAGCGTTTACAAAGTGTGACTTATATGATTGAATTTGTTTACACTCTGCAATAACCAAATCGTGCAGCTCAATTTTTTTTGTGTTTGAAATAAATTCAATATCAAAATCAAAACTTAAGCGCTCAGAAAAATCTTTGTTTATAAGAGATAAACGTTTATAATTAATTTGAACGTTAGATTTTATAGCAAAACTATTGGTTAACGAAGTATTTTTTAAAATAAAATCCAATTCATTTTCTGCTAAATGTATTTCAGAATTATTTATTTGTAATCTACTTTTAAAAGTGCGTTCGTTTTGCTTTTGCTTTATTTCTAAATAAGAAGTATTTGTAGTTTTATAATACCGTTTTCTAATTTTTAACCGGTTTGCCACATTATTATGATGAAGTAGATAAAAATCAAAATCGGGAGTGTCGAAATAGATGTTGTTATATTTATTAATTATACTATCATTTACCTCAAGGCATAAATAATTTGTTCTTAATTCGTTAATTATATTTAATAGTTCTGAATGATTTAAAATGTACTTTTTTTCAATTCGATTTAATAAAATTGAATCAGGTATTAATCCGTAATTCAATTGATTATAATCTTTTAAATTGTATGTTAATTTTTCAAGCAAAATTTTATTGATAAATATATTTCTTTGTTAATACTAAATTATTTAAGCTGTCGTAGGTCTTTCGTTCTGTTTTAAAGCCTTTAAAGTTATAAATATAGAGATGTTTTTTTATTATTTTAGAGTAAACGTTATAGTGTTGTTCTTCTATTTTTAAACCAAATTTATTGTAAATGGTTTTAATCTTTTCTTGTAAAACATTATTTGCATTATATCTAACTTCTTCAATTACATGGTTGTAGGAATTATAACGGTATTTTATAATTGTATTTAATTTTCCTAAAGAATCATATTTTAATTCTTCAATTATCTTACCATTTTTATTAAATGTAGTTTTAGAGTCAAAAATTGTTTGTCCTGCTTTAATATCAATAACTTTTATTGTTTTAATTTGGTTATTTACAATGTCCTTTTTCTTTTGTGGAAAAAGAGGGGAAGAAATAAGGCAAAATAAAAACAAAAATTTAAGCATTATCTCTAAAATGATGTTGGTTTATTTAGCATTTCGGAAGACATAGTAATTTTATTTTCTAGTGCTAGAATTGCATTTTCAAAATTTACAAATTCAACCTTATTTTGTTTTAAATATTCAATAAGCCACATATACCAATCAAGCCAAGTTTTGAAAGAGTGAGAAAAATAGCGGTCGTGAAAATCAATTCCTAAATAATTTATGTTGTTTTTAAAGGCTTTGTCTATTATTTTTAAAGTATTTTCTTTTGCAGTATTTAAGTTAGTACTTTGCCATTTTTTTCCATTTTCAATAATCCACCCATCCATAATTTGGAAAGGGAACTCCCACATTTCGCCAATCTTATACGGATTTTTAAATGCGTGTTCTGTACTGTCGAAAGAGTAACCGGCTTTTGAAAGGTTTAATAAGGTTTCTGAATTATTTCTTACATAGTGCATTCTAATTCCAAAATTTTTATTTTTGGTTATACTTTCAAATTGAAGGTGTTCCTCTTTAATAGCAGAAAAACTTTCAAATTCTATTCCATGAATATTTATTTCACATTTACGGCATTTCATCTGATCAATCCAAAGCAGGGCATTTTTTGGTGAATAATTTAAGCCTAATCCTTTATTTACAGCTATAAAAAATGAGGATGGAACATTATTAATATTATTAAAGGTAACGAGTTCATCAATATTTTGCCATTTGTTCTTAAAAAAATCAGCCCAACGAAGAATATACTCTCTTAAAGATATTTTACCTGTTGATAATTCAATATGCATACGTGCCATATACTTTGGAATAATTGTATCTCTGAACAAATGTTCCCAAACAGTAATATGATCAATATCGTGCGATATAATGGCTTTCATTATTTTTTTAATAATTTAATGAATTTTGGTAAATTATTAATTTTTAAATATGAGTAATTTTGCTCCATGCCCCCAAGCCCCTTATAAAATCCCGCCAATCCTTCGTTTAATGATCCACCTCCAAAATCAAACCACTGACATTTATCAGAAAAATAGGTGATGGCGTGGCTAATTAACAAATGCATACTTCCTGAATTTTCTAATTTATCAAAGTTGGTTCCCTTTAAAAAAACAACATAGTTGCTATTAAATATAAAATGTGCCAGAGCTCTTATTTGATTTTTAAGATCAATAACTTTAAACGAAACAAGCGATTCATTTTTTATAGAACTCTCTATTAAATTATCAAATAAAGTTACACTGGCTTTTGGTAATTTTAATTCAGATAAAAGAAATGAGTTGATATACTTTTTTGAAAGAGGCAATATATCATTTTGTTCTACTTCTATAACTTTTAAGTGATTAGTAGACGCCTTTAAAATATTACGTTTTGTGTTTTGATTATAAGAATAACCCAAAGCGTATTCAATAATGTGTGTTTTTTTATTAAAGGTAAACGGAGACTTTAAATTATTAAAAGAATTGAGTTCAATTTCAATTAGTTTATAATTATTGGATATATAATTATAAAATTGTTTTTCAATAGCCTCTGTTAAATTACCATAGCCGCCTAATTGCGATGTAAAGGGTGGTTGAGGCAAATACGAAATTCCGAATTTTGATTTATTGGTAATAGGAAATACACTTTCATAATCCTCATAAACCAACGCATTCCAATTTGGACTTGTTGCATTTAAATAAAAAGATTGTGCAAACACATATGGAATTTTTGAAGATAGAACAGTTTTATCCCATTTTTTAAAATCTATCTCATTGTGTTTTATATATCTTATTGTTTGCACTTACTAAAATATTTCTCTTTTTTTAATTTTTAATACCATCTCTAACATCAGCTTTGCTTTATTTACTGTAAAGTAAGCGACTAAATTTCCGCCAAAACTTCTAAAAAATTTTTCGACGCCAATTAACATAGAACCTTCAAAATCAAATGTTGTACAGCCAAGAGATTTCGCTTTTTCTATTGATTTTAAAATTAGTAAATTATTAACACCTTGAATACCAGATTTTTTATTTACTCCTCCCAATAAATAGTAACAAACGTTTTTATCATAAATACAAAATACAACGCCTAATAATTCGTTGTTTTTATAAGCAATTTGACTAAACGAATTTGTATCATCAGAAAATTTTAAAAAAATATTTTTTAATTCTTCATTATAAATATTTGCATCTGTATTATTTAGTGAACTAATAAAAAATTCAAACAAATGTTGTTTAGATAAATTATTTTCAAGCACCACAACCCCCTCCTTTATAGATTTTGTAATAGCATTCCTGTTCTTAGAATCAAAATGCGTTTTTATTTCATCTATAGTTTTTAATAAATTTATTTGATAGGTGTAATTTGGAACTACTTTATACTTATTCCATATAAAGGGTTGTAAATCTTTTATACAGTGGGGAAATGCTAAAATAGTTAATGCAGATTTTTGATTTGAAATGTAGTCAGAAACTTCAGTAATAACTTCCTTTTCAAAACCTGTAACAGAAGAATTATTTTTGCTTTCATTTGTAAAAAAGAGTCCGCAATGAGGTGTATACGGCGGAAGTTTTAAAAATGTGGCTCCATAAATTTTTGTTTTGAAATAGTAAAAGCCGCCTATCATTTGCTGTTCGTCCCTATAAATACCAACAAAAGTCAATCTATCTTCATAAACAGAAAGCCATTTTTTACTGGCAAAAACGCCAATGAAACTCTCTGCTTTTTCGATATACGTATCTCTATTTATTATTTTTAAGATCACTTTTTACAAACACATAAAGTTAACATTCCAACATACTCATTTCTGGCACTATAGGCAACGTAGTTTACATCACATCCTAATTGTTCTGCTTTTCGTTTGTAAACATTTATCATTGTTTGCGGTAAAACAACAGAACCCTTATCTGTACTATAAAAATCCTGGCGAGCCACAATCCATTTTTCAATAAAATCTTTACTATGGGTATGTTTACTAATTATAGTTTCTATATTGCAAACAACATTCATTATTATGATAGCTTTATTATTAATATTCTGGAATAGTTTTTCAAAAAAAACAAAATGTTCAAATGAGCCATCAGAATACATATAGGGTAATGGAGTATCTATAATTAAAAAATTAAAATCTCTTCTTCCTAGTTTATTATTTACTATTGCATCAATAGAATCACCACAATTTATAACAGCTTTAGGAAATTCCTTTTTTGCATATCTAATTGCATCCGAATTGGTGTCCCACATTTCAAGATAATCGGTTTCTTTGTAAAATACGCGAGACCATTGTAATCCAGTTTGACAGAAAGCATCTAACGCAATCACTTTTTCTGGCCATAAATTATAATCTTTTAAAGTAATAATATTTAATTTTATGGCAGTAAACAACCGTTTATTTTCAAGAGGTTTTGAATATCTAATTAAAAATTTATTTTTATAGTACAGTTTTCGCATTAGTTAAGAGTAAGTTTATTGTACTCGTTTATCATTAGCTTTAAGTTATCATCCCAATTGTATAGTTTTAATACGTGTTGTCTGGCCTTAGCTCCAATTTCACTCGCCTTTTCTTTATTAAAAACATATTCTGTTATTGCATTTGCTAATGCTTCAGGATTATTTTTTGGAATAACACAACCAAACTCTCCATTATTTACAACTTCTTTAAGACCACCTACATCTGTAACTATTACTGGTTTTTCACATGCCATTGCTTCAACTGCCGCTACTCCAAAGCTTTCGCTATCGTCAATTGAAACGTTTAAAAATATATCTAATAAATTATGATAAGTACTAATTTCGTCAAACGGCACTCTACCAGTAATTTCAAAGTAATCCGTTAATTTTAATACTTCAATTTGATTTTTATAAATATCAATATTATTACTTGATCCAATTAATAAAAATTTAAAATTTAACGTGTTATTTTTCTCAATAACTATCTTAGCAGCATTAATGATTGTTGCAATTCCATATTTTTCTTCAATAGGCTTAATAGTTCCAATATAAATGGTATCCGCCATTTTTAACGGATTTTCTTTTTTAGAGAAGGTATTAACATTAACACCAAAAGGTGTAACCACAACTTCTTTTTTCGTATACTTTAAAATTTCTTGTTTCATAACATGACTGGTGCTCATAATTACATCAGCCTTGTTTAAATTGTATTGAAAAATTTTTTTATGTAGTTTGGACTTAGTTGGAAAATCATAAACATCGGAACCCCAAACAGAGAGCATAAAAGGTTTAAATCCAGATAAAGCACCTACTAATCCATAGCTGGTTGCATAGTGAGCGTGCAAAATAGTTGGCTTAAAATGTTTAATTATTTTTTTCAAAATAGAAACATATTTTATATAAGATAGCTTGGTGAATGTACTTTCTGCATTAATTTTTCTATCCGGTTCAAAAAAAACTGTAATGTTTTTATGATTATACCACTCGTAACTGGCCTTATTAAAACTAAATAATCCAACACTTATGCCTTCATTAGCTAAACCTAAAGCCCATTTTTCGGTATGTTCGCTGTATGTGTCCGAAAGTAACAGCACCTTTATAGAGTTTGACATAGTTTAAATATACCCGAAATTTAGCTTATTTAGCTGTAAATTCCTTAAAAAAAATAAAAAATTTGATAACTGTAATTTGAGATATTTGTAATATTTGAATAAAATTAATTACGTAATTTTACAATAGTGTCTATTAGCAAAAACATAGCTTATATAACCGTTTCAGACCCAAACAACCGACATTCGTGGAGTGGAACTGATTATTATATATTTGCAACTTTAAAAAAAAACTACAAAATTGTTGATGGGTTAGGCCCTGATGAACCAAAATTAATTACCCTTTTTTGTAAGGCAATTCACGGATTTTCGTTATACGTATTTAAAAAACGCTTTGATTATAGGCATTCAACACTTTACTCGAAAGCTTGTGCCCGATTATTTGATAAAAAAATATCCAAAAAGAAATATGATATAGTAGTTGCTCCTGCCGGTATTGCAAGCATTGCCTATTTAAAAACGAATGTTCCAATTATTTTTGTTGGCGATAGAATTATTGGTAATGCAATAAACTACCACACTATTTTAAATAATTTATGGAAATGGAGTGAGCAACAAAGTATAACTACCGAAAAACTAGGTTTAAAAAAGGCAAAATTAAATATACTTTCCTCGCATTGGGCAGCTGATTACGCTCTAAACAATTATAAAATGCCAAAAGAGAAATTTTTGGTTATGCCTTTTGGAGCAAATATTGATAGTGTTCCAACTGCTGATTTTGTAATGAATAATTGCATTATTACAAATGAATGTAAGTTGTTACTAATAGGTACTTATTGGAAAAATAAAGGCGCTGATATTGCGTTTAATACTTTAAAGCAACTTTTAAAAAAGGGAGTAAATGCGAGTTTAACTGTAGTTGGTTGTCAACCTGATGAACCTATTAAACACGAAAAGTTAACTATTATTCCGTTTTTAAATAAAAATACTGCAGAAGGCTTAAAAAAACTAGAAGAACTTTATTTATCGCATTCGTTTTTTATATTACCCACACGTTTTGATTGTACACCAATTGTTTTTTGTGAAGCAAGTGCTTTTGGATTACCTATATTATCAGCTAATACCGGTGGGGTAGCCGGACACATTGAAGAAAGTGTTAATGGTTTTTTAATTAATTACGATGATAATGGTGAGCAATATGCAAAAAAAATTGAAGAAATTTGGCAAGACCAGAAGAGGTATTTAGAATTAAAACAATCTGCAAGAGATTTATATGATAGAAAGCTAAACTGGGACAGTTGGGCAACCAAATTTATCGAAGTAACTGAAAAAATTAGTTCTTAATTTTTCTGATAATACATTTAAGTAGCAATTTAATACTACTTGCGGTGTAAATGTTTTTTAACTGAGATTTAAAATAAAACGAATAGGCTTTTATACCAAGCGATGTGTTGCCGCAGCTATCGTACCATTGTTTGCCTATAATATTATTAAAAACCTGTTCGTCAATTATTTTTAATGTTTGGTTTTGTTCTACTATTTTTTTTAGCCAATTTTCAACCTGTTGCAATTCGGCAAAAGAAGTAAAACGTTGTGAACTGCCTATTTTGCAATGTATTGCCAATTCATTTTCAGAAAAAACAAAACCTGCTTTTTGTAAGATAGTTTTACGAACTTTATTAGCAGAGTTAATTTGTTCAGCTTTATGCACCGTTGTAACCTGTGATTTATGCAATCGGTATTCAAATTCAGTACTTTGTATTGCCGAAAATTTTGTTGTAAAAACTAATTTAGCCCATAGTTCAAAATCTTCGGCATGTTTGTAATTACTGTCAAATATAGGATTGATATTTTGTAACACCTCTTTTTTAATTAATAAAGAAGGATGGATGATAGATGAATTAAAAAGCATAAAGCCAAAAATTTCATCATGCTTATAAAAAGCGGTGTGATGTTTTTTAACCGCCCCTGAAAATTGAACGTAATCGCAGCCGCAAACCCCAACCTCTGGGTGTAACAACATAAACTCTAGTTGGTGTTTTAATCGGTTTGGCAAGCTAATATCGTCGGCGTCCATTCGGGCAACGTATTTGCCTTTGGCAATAGCGAAGCCGTTATTCAATGTCTGTATCAGTCCTAAATTAATCTCATTTTTTATATACCTAATTCTATTATCATTATACGATAAAATGATACTTTCTGTGGAATCAATCGATCCATCATTAATTACAATAAATTCAAAATTTGGATAGGATTGATTTAAAATACTATCTATGGCTTCCCGCAGGTATTTTTCGCCATTATAAACTGGCATTAGCACCGAAATAAAAGGAGTGGTATTACTTAAAGTCTTATCCATTCTCTTGGTATTAAATCATCGGTATTTAATGTTTTATCAACAAACCAATTTTTAGGTGCAATTACTATTTTGTTGGGATTTTGATTTAGCCAAGCACCCCACCAACTAAAACTGCTGTTAGCTATAATATTGTGTTTACAATTACTCATTAAAAACATATCCCAACATGCCTCATATGTATGATGAATAAAATGCTTAGGTAGTTTAAAATCGAAACGTTGCCGACACCATTCTATATCATCCGAAAAAATGAATAATTCTAAATCCTTGCATTTTTCAGAAATAATATCTATAGATGTTTGATAATATTCCAATGTAGATAATCCATGAAAATCATTAGCCGATTTTAATGTGACATAGTCTCCTCGACGAACGTGTATTGAAACACTATTAGTAGATTTTATTTTATTAAAAATATCTTCTAACTCAATTGGCAAGGGTTTACTAATTGTAAAATCTGATTTTATTTGTTCCCTGTAATTTTCAAAATACTTTTCGCTCTGCCAAAAACCATCTAGATAAGTGTTTTTTGGAAATTTTGTAAATGCCTCATGGTATTTAATGCCTCTTTCAACTACATATAAATTTTTAAATAAGGAGGGCATTTCTCTTCTTAATAGTCGCGATAGTTTCGTATATCTCTTGATATAGGGCTTTAAATCGGATTGCTCTGCAATTTTTACATTGGCTTTAAAAATACTCAAGTCATACCTGCGTGGGGTATAACTTCCTTTACTGTCTGCATTCAAATAACTTAAATCTACTCTTACTTCAACGCCATGCATGCAAGCCAATGACTTTGCTGCGGCATATTGAAACATTTGGTTACCCAATCCTCCCATTAATTTTACAATAATCATTTATTCAAAATTAATTGTTTGTAAAGTACTTCGTATTGTTTTGTTATTTTCTCCCAAGTAAATTTTTCTCTCCAAACCTTATAACCATTGGCGCTTAATTCCTTTAATTTGTTTGGGTGAGAATACAATTCTTCTATTAATTTTTTTCCTTCACTTTCAACTACCACACTCCTACCCTTCTGATTAATTTTTGTTGGAATTAATATCCCCGCCTTACTCCATTCAATAATTTCTTTGCTATTGCCAACATCCGAAACTAAAAAACCAGTATGCCCTGCCATTGCCTCAAATAAAACAATTGGTGAGCATTCAATATTAGATGGAAATAAAAATAAATCTGCACTTTTAAATGCTTTTACGGTTTCGGTTCTGCTTAAAAAAGAGAATATTACTTTTTTATTCTTAAATCCGGCAAACATCCAACGCAATAGTAATAAAGGATATTTATAACGACTACGTTTAATAAAATATTCGTATTTATTCCCAATAAATAAAAGGGTAGCATTTTTTATATTGGCTTTAAAAAACATTGATACAGCTTCTCTATGCCCTTTATCACCGGTATAACTGCCAACATGAAGAATTAAAAAATCATTTTCAGGAATAGCATGTTCTTTTCTAAAACCTGTAAAATCAATATTTTCAAACTCATCTTCTGCAGCGCCATTAGGAATAATAATAATTTTAGCGTTACTCACTTTATTTTCACGAGCAAAATTAATATCTCTATAATTATTTGATAAATAAACATTCATGTCGTAACCATGAATGTATTGTTTCATTTTTTCGAAATAATTTGTGTACTCTGAGCGATAAAGTCCTGAATAACCTGTTGGCACAGATACTTTTTTTGCATTTAACTTTCCTAAAATTGGCAATGCTAAATCGGTTGCCCACTGTTGCGCTGCAAAAAAGGTGATAATATCAGAAGATTGATTTAATAAAAAACTAACATATTCCTTTTCAGCATCTGAAACTACTTCTTTTGGGTTACCCTCCACTTTAAATGAAATTACTTTAACTCCATTTAATAGCTCAAAATTTCTGTCAGGATGAAATCTGGTTAAAACTATTACTTCATGACCCAACACCACTAGTCTTTCTGAAAGTTGTTTTACAACCTCCTGCATGCCACCAACGGCAGGAAAATAAGACTCAACACAATGAAATATTCTCATATTAACTGTTTACAATATGCGGATGTAACTTTAATAATTTATTTTCGACTTTTAAAATTAATAACTTAATATAATTCCATTTAATTTTCCTTCGTTCGATTACGTTAAGACGATGTCTGAAGATTTTTTTATACTGGATTAATCGTTCATTAATAATTTTTTCCTCATTAGGATAAATGGTCATTATTTTATTTGAAATGTTTAGTAAAGT
Organism: Bacteroidota bacterium; assembly: GCA_033763945.1. Lineage (GTDB taxonomy): Bacteria > Bacteroidota > Bacteroidia > B-17B0 > Aurantibacillaceae > Aurantibacillus. The sequence goes on from JANRJN010000012.1 coordinate 120,888, forward strand.
ACTATCAATTTCTTTAATACTTAAACCAATACATTTCTCCTTTTCCCAATGAAATAGAGCAGCTAACTCATTAAACGCCTTATCCTTATGTCCCATTAAACGCTCGATATTTAGAACAGATTGATTATATCGGGCATCGGATTTAAAATAAGTTGTGCTTTTTGATAACCCTTGTTCATGGTGGCGATAATCGACTAAAACATTTTTTAAATTGGCAACAGACCCTTTTGCAGAAAAACGTGACCATAATTCGTAATCTTCAAAAAATGATTTATCGGTATTATAATTGCCTATTTCATTAATAATTTCTTTTTTAAACATCACAGAACTGTGAACGAATGGATTATCAAATAATAAATCAAATTTTAATTCAGCAGGATGCGTGGCATGATTATGAAATCTTAAATCTTGCTGAGAATTTGAAAAAATTTTCGCTCTTGTTCCTAACAATAAAATACTTGGATTTTTTTCTAAATAATCTATTTGTTTTTCTAGCCTATCTTTATGTGAAATATCATCTTGATCTTGCCTGGCAATATAAATACCTGTTGCGAAGTTTAATCCTACATTTAATGTACCTGCTAAACCAATGTTTTTTTGAGAGAAATATTTAATCCTAGAATCGTTGAAAGATAGAATAATTTCTTCTGATTTATCCGTAGAACCATCGTTAATAATAATAAACTCAAAGTTTTTATATGTTTGGTTTAATATAGAATCGATAGACTCTTTTATATAATCTTGCGCATTATAAACAGGTAATATGATGCTTATAAGAGGATTAATCATTTCTCTTTAGTTTGGCTTGAAGTGTTAGCAATCTGAATATCCAATGCGGACGAGGTTTTTCATATCCCATTGACTCAATTTCATTAAAAGAGTTTAAGTTATACCAAGCAAATAAATCTTTAAAAAACACTCTGTATTTTTTTGTTGGAATTTTTCCATTAAACCATTTATTATAAAGGTAACAATACTCACCTATCTGAATCTTTTTATTTATGGATGAAGCCGTAACTTGATTAGAATTATTAGATGTATTTATTATTAGCGGTTCATTAATAAAGATAAATCGTGGATTTTGTTTTAAACATTGAATATAAAAGTCAACATCTACCAAATAGCTCATTTTATTATCAAACACCAATTTATTTATATTTCGAAAAATAGTAGCTGAAGGAGCTCCTATTTTATTGCTATTGAAAAGTGTTAAGGGATCATTTTTTAACGTATTCAAAAAATCACTATCAGGACTATTCAATGAATATGTTTCGTTTTTTACATCAAATATATTTGATGAACAAAAGGCAAAATCCGAATTATCGTTATTTTCTAATGTATTTACAAATTTAAGTAAACTATCTTCTTTACTAAACCAATCATCGTGATGCATAATTTTAATATACTTACCGCTAGCTAGAGATATAGCTTTATTCCAATTAGCAGGAGAGCCAAGGCTAGGACTATTATGATGATAAGTATGTTTAATATTTTTGTTTTTAAAAAAAGCAACTACCAATTTCTCAACCTCAGTATTTGTTGAGTCATCACTAATAACTATTTCAAAATCCGTAAAAATTTGAATTACGATAGATTCAAGACATTTTTTCAAAAATTCTATTTGATTAAACGTAGGAATACATATTGAAACCTTTACACTCATTACTACGGTTTGATTATTAATCCCTGGCAGGTAGGTAAAGGAAACACCAACAAGCCTTTTGATTTTGCGAATCTATCATGAGCTATTTTTTGATTTAAACAACCTGGATAACCGTAATCATCTAAAACAATAATTGCACCACTCACTAATTTATCCCAAAAATATTCCATTGCTGCAATTTCCGGTAACTCGGTATTCATGTCAATAGATAAAAATGCGATTTTCTCTGTCTTTACCAAAGGAAGTGTTTCTGGTATTGGGCCTTTAACCAATTCAACATTGTAATTTCTAAATGTTTCCTTAACCGAGTCGTATAAACTACCTTTTTTTCCATAACCTAATTTTTCATTTCGAGTCATTTCATATTCTGAACTGTACTTGGCATCTAAGCCTTCAAAGGTATCCATTAGATAATATTTTTTGTTCAATTTTTCAAATTCAACAAAATGTGTTATGGCTCTTGTACAAAAACCGGTATAAACACCACAATCAATAAAATCGCCTTCGAGTTTTGAAGCATGATGGGCGGCACAACAGAGCATGTAAACTCGCCATTCAATATCATAATTATTTAATAAATCGCCGCCAATTTCTTTGCACAATCTGTATGCTTCAGCAAAGTGAGGTTCTTTAATAAAATCGGCGTTATGAAAGGTGTACAATAAATCCTGTTTATAAGTAAGTTCGTTTTTTGGTAACATCACATACTCATCTGGATTAAAATTTTTTAATTGATATAATTTACTGTAAGTATCAGGAAATAATTTTCTGGCAATTTTTTTTATCATAACTTATTTTTTTATGGTTGTCCAGTTACAAAGAGGTCTTACTGCTCCCGGAAAACCAAGCATATATTCTCCTCTTGCAGAATCGCCTCTCATGTAATCCATTACTGTAAACGAAACCGCTGACAATTCGTGAAATAAAATGGTAAATGGTTCTATTTTTATGGCGGCCACATTAACTAAAACAACGCCTTCTGCCAGTAAATTTGGTTGTATCCACATGGTGGTTTTATAAACCCCTTTTTCACGTTTTTCTTTTCTAAAATCCGACACAGTATCGTGCGTATTAAAAATATTAATACCCTCTTCGTTATTAAAATTATAACTATGCGTAAAGATTAAATCTTCTGCCACTACCTCGTATTCCATAGAAATACCTATAGGTTGAGTGATGTCAAACTCTTCTTTATTTTCAAAATTAGCATCGTGAACAATAACGCTTATTAATTTTATTTTATCTCCACCAGGATTATGCCTGTCGTTTCTATCGTAAAAACGTTTGGAGTGCAAACCTGTATTAGTATCTAAATAGGCTTTTGCAACATCTTTCATTTCGCCAATTGCTTTTATTTGACCCCGTTCTAATAATAAACCTTTATTGCATAGTCTTAAAACCGTTTCAATACTATGGCTTACAAACAAAATAGTTTTTCCTTGGTTGGCACTTACATCTTCCATTTTACCCAAACATTTTTTCTGAAATGTTGAATCGCCAACTGCCAATACTTCATCAATAATTAAAATATCTGATTCCAAATGTGCTGCCACCGAAAAAGCCAAACGGACGTACATACCACTGCTGTAGCGCTTTACCGGGGTATCTAAAAACTGTTCCACTTCGGCAAAAGCCACAATTTCATCAAACCTTGCATCTATTTCGTTTTTTTTCATGCCTAAAATAGAGCCGTTTAAATAAATATTTTCGCGGCCACTTAAATCGCCATGAAAACCGGTACCAACCTCCAAAAGACTAGCCATGCGGCCTTCGTATTCAATAGTACCCGAAGTTGGTTTCACAATTCTGCTCAAAATTTTTAATAAGGTCGATTTTCCTGCCCCATTTCTACCTATAATACCTACTCTATCACCTTTATTTATCTCAAAATTAATGTTTTGAAGTGCAACAAATTCTTCACTAACTTTTTTATCAGTTTTGAAATTGAAAATACTTTTAACTGTGCTCGCAACCGAACCTAATAGCAAATTGTTTTCGTTTCTTTGACTATGCAAAATCGTATACTTTTTGCCAATATTTTCTGCCTTTATAATTACGCCACTCATTTTTAAATATAATCTGCAAACGATTTTTCGAAGTTTAAAAAGTACTTTAACGATACTACTAAAATCAAAAAAGTAATTGCAAAAGAGATACAAAAATATAGCACATTAAAATTTTCAAAACTTCCATAAATACAATATTTAAAAGCATCCAGCATAAATACTAATGGATTTATCTGATAAATAACTTTTACAAACTCCGGAATATTTAGTTTTAGTATAAATTCGGTATTTAAAAAAACAGGTGAAGCGTAAAATAAGATTTGAATTATAAATGGTAATATAAATTTCACATCACGAAATTTAACAGAAGCAGTAGCAAAAATTAATCCTAGTCCAAAACAAAAAATCAAACCATAAATTAACAAAAATGGAGTAAAAACAATTTGCCAAGCGGGCAATCCTTTAAAAATTATGAATACAATTAAAAATATAGTAAAAGCAATAAAAAAGTCAATAATGCAGACTAAAAGACTTGATAAGGGTAAAATTAATTTTGGCAAATAAACTTTTGTTAAAATATTAGCATTTGCCGTTAAGGAATTACTGGTTTCAGTGATGGCTGTAGAAATTAATTGCCAAAAAATAATGCCGGCAGATACCATTAAGAATTTATCGCTTGGCGATTGAGACTTATCAACTAAAATAGATAAACATCCAAAAATAGCAATATTAATAATTGGTCGGAGAATACTCCATGCAAAACCAACTTTTGTTTGCTTATAACGAACGGAAACATCGCGTAATGATAGATATTTAAACAATCCACTGTAACTTTTTAACTCTCCAAGATTTAAAATAGATTTATCAGAACTTGTGATTACCGTTTTCATTTAATTAATCTATAAATATACGGAATAATACATTTTTTATTTATGTAAACTTTGTATTTTATAAGTAATTTTGTGTTAGTAAATGCATACAATAGAGCCCTTTTATAACTGGCATCATTTATATATTGCCGCAGACGATCCTCAATCGCCTTTTTACGGAACAGAATATAGCGAATTTGAGTTTAGTAAAACTATCTACAATTACTATATCCACCCTCAATGGGACGATATTGGCAGCGAAACACTTTATATAAAAATTCTATTTGTTGATTATGATGAAAAATACGCTATAATTGAATTTATTGGCGAATGGAATGATGCCATCAATAACGATATCATGCTTTTGAAGCGCGATTTTATAGATGAGTTAATTTTTTGTGGCATTAGCAAATTTATCCTTATAGGCGAAAATGTCTTAAATTTTCATAACAGTGACGACAGTTATTACGAAGAATGGTTTGACGATAATGCTGACGACGGTTGGATTGTATTATTAAACTTTAGAGAACACGTATTGAAAGAATTTAAGCAAGCTGGACTGGATTACTTTTTTGTATATGGAGGGGAACTGGATGATTTTGATTGGCGTAAATTTAGTCCTGGTCAGGTATTTGGCAACGTAAGTAAAATAATTAACAAACGTTTAGGTTAAACATTCGTAAATAAAAAAAACTGAAACAAGTAATAGCTACAATCCCAACCATGCTTTTAAAGTTTGTTTTTGTTTATCAGAAATATTTTCCATTAAAGTAATTTGATTTTTTCTAACAACTGTTACTTTTTTTGCACTTGCCTGTAGTTTTTTCACCTTGTACTTTCCTTGTTTTCGTTTTGGTCTATATATTTCAAATTCTACTTTATCTCCTTCTTTAACAGTTTCAAAATAATTTCGCATAATTTCCTTTACAGAGTCTATTTTTAATAATTTTCCATTTATCATATTTAACTCGTCTCCATTTTTAAATCCGATAGATTTACCAAATGCATCCATGTTTGAAATATTCATTACAACTAATCGCTGAGTTTCTTGATTGTAATCCAAATCAGGACCACCAATTGTAAATTCGTTGGTAATTAGTTCTTTTTCAAAAGTTATTCCAATTTTTGAAAACACTTCAATCATTGGTAGTGGTGTATGACCACTTACATGTTTCTTTAAAAAATTACCAATTTCAGGATAAGTAAATTTTTCAATGTCGTTGAATAAGTCATCATCGTTAAACGACTTATTTTTACCATATTTTGTTGCCAAATCCTTCATTAAATTTTGTGTGCCATATTTACCATTGCTTAAATCGCGAAGCAAGATATCTAAACACATGCCAATTAAAGCACCTTTTTCATAAACATTATTGTACTGAGGATGAATCTTGTCTTTTAAAACATTTTTGCTCATCCACGTAAAACTCATTGTATCGTTAAAGCTACTTAGGCTATTTTCATACTTTTGAATCATGGTGTTTAAAAGTTGGTCCACGTTTATAATACCGCCTTTTGCTTGCGCGTGATGGGCTGCATATTCCGTCATACCTTCGTAAAGCCATAAATGCTCACTCATCTGAGGATTATTAAAATCGAAATCTCCAATTTGCTTTGCGTGAATATTTAATGGTGTTACTATGTGAAAAAACTCATGTGCTGAAACGTCACGAAGTTCTTGTTGCAGCAATGTACTATCTAATTCAGGCAATACATAAAACGAAGAATAAGAATGTTCTAAAGCACCACTTGCTCCAGAAAGAGTGGCTTTATCTATAAAATAAAAGATAAATGCATATTTATCTACTGGTAATTGACCTCCTAAATAATCGCTTTGCGCGTTTAATAACTCTTTTAAAGTACCAGCAATGTAATTGGCATTAATTTTTTTATTTGGAGAATAACATCCAACCAAAACCTTAGTGTTGCTTACTTGCACTGTTACCGTATCTGGTAATGAATACATAATGGGAGAATCAACCAAATCATGATAATCAAATACTGTAATTACATCCTTTGTGTCGGACAATTTAATATTTGATAGGCCTGTAACTGGATAAAAACCTTTTGGTTTTTGAAATTCTAAGATGAAATTTTTGTTGGTGAAATTTTTAAAATAACCAAACATACTGTGTGTATTTATTGAGAAGTTTTTTCCATCTTCAATATTTGTACCTCCTGGTTCAAACACAATTTTATCTTTTGTATTTGGCAAATCTGTCTTATCCCAAGTATCATCTACATTATAAGAAATTTTATCTAATTGATCAGCAGGAGACAATTTGTATGTGTTTACATCTACTTTGATTACCGTAATTTTTGTTCCATTTTTTCCGGTAGCTGTAAAATTGCTAATAAACCTACCAAAATCGTATACTTCATATGTTCCTGGCACCATTGCTGGAAAACAAAACTCCACTTCGCTTTGGGTAAACGTTGGGGGAGTTAACATCACAGATACTTTGTCATTATCTACTTTTGTTAAGTTTATAGAGTAAAAATAATTTTCGTCGGCAATACTATGTAGAGATAAAAAAGAGGTAATGAGTATAAGTAAGTTCTTCATTATATTTATTTGATTATTAGATTAAAATTTTTCCAACGGTATTTTATGTAAAAAATAGTAAATGTAACTGCTGTCATACAAAACCATAAAATTATTTCGGCATTGGGATCATCGGCTTTTGCCTCGAAAATAGAATACGATTTAATAACTGAATGAGGTTGAGTTACTAATATGCTACTAATAATATTATTGGCAAAGTGAATTCCAAAAGCTAACTCAATTCCTTCATCTAACAATGTTAACACGCCCATAAATAATGCAAAACCAATATAATAACTTAACATAGTTATATAACCATACTCCCGTACTTCAGGATTAGTCATATGGGCAGCACCAAAAAGAACTGAGGTAATAATTATGGGGACAATGCCATTTTTAAATACTTGCGATAATCCCTGTAATAAATATCCTCTAAACACCACCTCTTCTACACCGGTTTGTAATGGCATGAAAACAAGCATTAATAACAAAGAAACGGCAAAACCGCCTGGATTAAAGTTAAAAGTTAAGCTACCTGGTTCAATTATAAAATTAACTAAAACCGTAAATACAAGCATAAAACCCCAAACAGCGAAAGCAAACCAAAAACGTTTAAACCTAAATTTTTCAAAACCCGTTAATACACTAGTTAGTGTTTTTTTATGAATAGCCTTTAATCCAACCAAAAATCCACCAAAAGCAAATACAAACATACCAAAAAGCAAAAGCAAAATAATGTTCCGATTAATATGTAAGGCATCACTATCAAAAATAAGATTGTTATTTTCAAGAATTTGTTCCATAGTAACGCCATTTTTTTTAGCTAATTCTACTAACGGAACAGCTATTATTGCTTGATAACCAACGTAACCAATAACCAATAATGTTAGGGTAAAAATATACATCCAACCTTTATTAAAACCACTGGTTAAACCTGATAATAGATATAAATTATTAAAAGGTAATTTTGGTCTTAAGTCCTCATCCGTTTGTTCCATACATTAAATTAATTCCAAAAATGAGTGTCGTATTTATTTATATTTTTGGCGATTATAAATGTATTTAATTTTATTACAATAAACAATTATGGGGTTTTATTTAAAGCAATTAGTGATGGTCGGCACTTTTGTTACTTTTTATGGCTGTTCAAATCCTTCAAAAATTAAGCAACTTTATTCTGAACAAGAATTAGGAGAAGCTCTTTTCTTTGATCCTATTCTTTCACGTGACAGTTCTATTAGCTGTTCTAGTTGCCATAAGCCCGAATTTGCTTTTGCGGATAATGTTGCTTTTAGCAAGGGCATTTACAATCAGCAAACCGATAGAAATTCGCCAAGTACAATGAATATGCGCGACCGTAATTTCTATTTTTGGGATGGCAGAGCTGAAACCTTGGAAGAACAGGCCTTAGGTCCTATTGAAAGTAGAGTGGAAATGGATTTACCAATTAGTTTAGCTGTTAGAAAATTGATTAAAAACGAGCGTTATAAGAATTCGTTTATGGCTGTTTACGGTTCAATGCCTACCCGCGATTTAATGGCGCAAGCAATAGCAGCTTATGAAAAGACCTTAGAAACTAACAATACTATATTTGACGATTATATTTCGGGTAAAGACACTACTCAATTTTCAGAAAGTGCAAAACGTGGCTTAGACATTTTTAATAACAAAGGTAAATGCTTTGATTGCCATTTTGGTCCAGATTTTACGGGTAATGATAAGTTTAGAAATATTGGATTATATAACGGTAAAGATCTTAAAGATGAAGGACGTTATAAGATTACAAAAAATCCAAAAGATTTAGGGGCTTTTAAAATACCAGGCTTACGCAACATAGCGCAAACTGCACCATATATGCACAATGGTATGCACAAAACGTTAAAACAGGTTATTGACTACTACGATAACCCAAGTAAATTTGTTCCCAATAGCATTAATCGTGATACACTTTTAAATAAACCTCTAAACTTAACAGAAACAGAAAAAAAAGATTTGGAAAATTTCTTATTAAGTTTAAGTGATAGAAAATTTTTGAAGTAGTTATTTTGAAAAACTATTTATCCAAGAAAAATGCTCTTTCAAAACTAAATCCTTATTTTTCTTTAAAAATTCTAAATATGCCTGTGCAACGGGAGATAACTTCTTTTCTTTCAGCCAAATAAGATGCCATTTCGATTTTATAGGGAAGCCTGTTGCTGGAATTATTTTTAAATCTCCAGTCTTTAATTCATTTCTAATGCCTATTAATGGAAGGATTGAATTCCCCAGCCCCGCAATTACTGACTGCTTAACAGCTTCATTACTAGTTAATTCCATTTTCTTTCGGATTTCAATCTTATTTTTCTTAAAGTAATTTTCCATTACAAAACGGGTTCCTGAACCTTCTTCTCTGAAAATAAGTGGCATTTCAAGTATTTCTTTTTTCGAAATCGGTTTATTATTTTTTTTCACATTTTTGTTTCCAATAACATATAATTCATTTTCTAGGAGCACTTCATCGTTTACTTTTATATCCTTAGGCAAAACCGAAACCAAAGCAAAGTCTATTTCATTGTTTTGTAGACTATTAATTACTTGTGATTTATTGGTTACATCCATCATTAAATCAACACCTTCGTTTTTATTAATAAAACTTGATAAAAAATAAGGCATTACATATTTTCCAGTGGACACTACAGAAATTACCAATCGACCCGATAAATTTCCTTTAAACGCCATTGTCTTATAATTAATAGCGTAAACTTCATTTATTATTTTTTCCGCTAGTTTATAAATCTCCATTCCAAAATCGGTTACATACAGTTGTCTCCCAACAACTTCTGTTAATGGAATTTCAAATTGATCTTGAAAATTCTTTAATTGAATAGATACTGCCGGTTGAGTCATAAAAAGCTCTTCCGAAGCTCTTGTAATACTTTTTTGTTGCACAACTTTTGCAAATACCTGTAATTGGTGAAGTGTATAATTCATAAATTATTTTTATGTAAATGATAACAAATATAAATAAAAATATATGAATATGAATGCAGAAATTTGTATCACAATCTAAAACTAAATATTATGGAAACGACAAAAAATAATTCATCCCGAACAACTAAGTTAATTTTAATTACCATGGCCAGTTTAAGCGCTCTTATTTTCCTAGCCAGTATTATTCTACATTCTAAACCTACTTTAATAATAAACGATATTGCTGATTTTGCAGTGCATCATTATTTTTTATCCGGGTTTATAGCATTAGTTGCCGTTTTAATATGCTTAAAATTTTACATGGGTTTAAATGGTAATCAAAATAGAACTAACCTGATTAAAAGAGAAAACAAAATAATTAGACAGCTAAAACGAAGAGAGCGATTACAAAAAATAACGAAAAAATTTTCAATTAAAATGCAAACAGTTAAAAGCCATTTAATTGATAAAAAAAATGTATCTGATTTAAGTTTTGAAAAAAACGATGTTTTAAATGATTTGGATGATAAATACAGACGGGAAGAAGATTTAAAAAGAGCAATGATGCTTGGTAACAACTACAAACACAAAGTAAAATTATTTTTTAAAGATAAATTTATGAATAAACACGTTGAGACAACTGTTTGGAATGCAAATTCTAATCACGTTACATTAAAAGGCGGAATTGTGCTGCCAGTAAAAAGTATTTATAAGGTTGAAATATAGTAAATCTTAACCCAAGATATTGAAAAGATTTTAATACAACACAACCACAATTTTCTATGAAAACAAATAAAATTTTAAAAATAAAAAAAGATATGAATAATAGTAGTAATCATAAATTGATAGAGGGAAGTTTTCCTGCTTACGAAGCAGCAAAAATATTATTTGCATTAGTTAATAGTAAAATTAACTATCATAATTTAGATTCTCTTATTTCCAAAGAAAGAGTTGGCAGTATTAATGAGCTTCAAAAAAAGAGAATAAGAGAATTAAACGAAGTAAATAGTGAAGTAAAAAAAATAGTTGATTATGCCGCTAAAGAAAATTTGACAATTAAACTAAACTGCGATATTAAAATTGATTTAGTTAAAGAATAATTCAAATATTTTATGATTTTAATTGATATAATTCAAGGTAACGAAAATAAAGCTAAAGAAATATCTAATTTTTTAATCGAGAATAAATATGCCTTACAAACACATGTTGATGTAAATACCTTGTATGATTTAAATGAAAACAAATCGACAATAAGATTGTATTTTATTACCAAAGCATTATTGTTTGATAGTATTGAACAGGAAATTAATACAAATTTCTATTCTAATGATTTAATTATTTACGCTACTCCAATTAGCCATATAAGTAAAGAATTAGGTGAAATATTACGAAAAAATATTAAAGCAGTTTAATTTATGAAAAAAACCATAATAATCCTTGTTACTCTATACTCACAAATCATTTTTTGTCAGGAGATTATTTCTTCTAAAACATATATAAACACATGTTATCAAGGGCAACAGTGTTTTTCATTTAGCAATGGGAGTTATTTATTTTTTAACCGAGGCAATAATGAATTTGATATTGTGCTTGATTTCGGTAAATTTAAAATTGGTAGTGATACGCTTGATAGGTGGTTAGAGGATTTAGATGACACGAAACTTTTCTTTAAAGGCTATTTAAATACTGCCAATTTGCTTGAATTAACTCATCATAATTCTAAAGCAATTACTGTTAATGGGAAAATTACATTTAATAATATTACAATTTCTCATTCTATTGAATTAACACTCTTCGAAATAGCCGGTAATGGTATACTTTATAGAGATAATGGGCATGATTACTTTGACAGAGTGAATGCAAATTTGCAATTTGCATTTCTTCCAAAAGAATTTAAGATTAATAAAAAAGCAAATCATTTAAAAAAATCAATATCAATTGCTGTTTACCGAGGATATGTTAATGAATTTAAGCCTGGCATGGAAAGTTGGTTACAAATTAAAAATTAAGAAATCATTATTTAAATGCACTCTTTTTATTCTTTTCTAATTATTTTCCTTCTAAATTTTTTAGCAGATGCACAGCAAAATTTATTTAACATTCCTTCTGGAGATATTACACCTCAAGGAAGAGTATTTTACCAACATCAAATAAACGCTTATACCATTAATAATTATGAATCTAAATCTCACTTTGTAATTGGCGTTTTAAAAAGTAAAGCGGAGGTAGGGATTAATATTGTAAACATTCCTTTACAATTTCAAAAAAGTCCAACAACAACAATAAATGACAATATAAATTTATATCCTTTATATCCTGCTATTTTATTTACCGCGCAGTATAAATCTAAAATCTCATCTAATTTTTATTCTAATATTGGTACCCAAACAGGTTTTAATTATACGTCCAATAAAAACAATATAAAACTTTTACAGTTTCATTATGCATTATTAAAGTACGAACCCAAACCTAATTATAAATTTATGGTTGGAACCTATTATGGTAACAAATATTTTATTGGGAAAGACGAACTTGGTTTATTGGCAGGATACGAAATACCTCTCAACAAAAACTTTTATTTAATGGGCGATTTTATTTCTGGTAAAAATAATAATTCGGTAACAGTAATTGGTGGCATGGTTAATATAACTAAACGAATACAAATTTGTGCGGGAGGTTTACTTCCTTTTCCAAATTCAAAAAACAAGTATGGTTTTGTTCTCGAACTAAATTTATTAAACTATAATTTAAATTAACGCTTAAAATTTTATTACTAATCTTAAAAAAAAATAAAACATCAACCAATACAATAATATGAATTTAGATTTACTTGTTTCTAACCTTACCAATCCAGCATTTTTATTCTTTATTTTAGGAATTATTGCCGTCAAATTAAAAAGTGATTTAGAAATCCCAACGAACTCATCCAAATTCATTTCACTTTATCTTCTTTTTTCGATTGGTTTTAAAGGTGGCCAAGAATTAGCCCATGAAAATTTTTCAATAGAAATAGCATGGTCAATGCTTTTTGGTATTGCCATCTCCTTATTGATTCCTTTTTATACTTTTTTTATTTTAAAACGTAGTCTAAACATATACGACTCTGCAGCCATTGCAGCAGCCTATGGTTCTGTTAGCGCAGTTACTTTTGTAACTGCGGTTTCTTATTTGGATATTCAAAAACTACCTTTACATGGCCACATGGTAGCCATTATGGCATTAATGGAATCACCAGCAATTATTGCAGGTCTCATTCTAATGAGTATGTATTCAAAAGAAAAAAATAATACTATTTCTAAAATGTCCGTCGTTAAACATTCTTTTACAAATGGAAGCGTTTTACTTATTTTAGGTAGTTTAATTATAGGATTATTAGCTAATGCCAGACAAGCTGAAGGTATAAAACCTTTTACAAACGATATTTTTAAGGGATTCTTGGCTATTTTTTTATTAGACATGGGAATAACAAGTGGACGAAATTTAAATTCCTTTGTTAGTAATGGCGCCTTTCCCTTATTCTTTGCTATTTTTATACCATTAATTAATGGCAGTGTAGTTTCTATTTTAAGTAGTTTGGTAACTCAAAATATTGAAAATCGATTTATGTTTGCTGTTTTAGCCGCCAGCGCTTCATACATAGCTGTTCCCGCAGCAATGAAAATTGCAATTCCAAAAGCTAATCCAGGCCTTTATTTGCCTATGGCATTAGCGGTAACTTTTCCATTAAATATTACATTTGGAATGCCCTTATACTTATTTATTTCTGGAATAAACTTTTTTTAAATCTCCTCTAACTTCAACGTATCCCTTTTCACAATTCCCTTCTCGGTTCTTTCTAATGTAACACATTCAACAGATGGGTCATGCTCAAAAAACAAAGTCCAGTTGTTTTCAATGGCTTTGTTTAAAACACTTTGTTTTTCGGTTAACGTAAGTAATGGGCGAACATCATACGCCATTACATACGGTATTGGTAAATGCCCCACACTTGGTATTAAATCTGCCATGTAAGCTATGGTTGTATTTTTGTATTTAATCAGAGGTAATATCATCGATTCTGTATGACCATTCACCACAATAAAATTTACACCAGGAATTAATTCTGTTGCTTCATCAATAAATTTTAATTGTCCACTTTCCTGTATCGGTAAAATATTTTCCTTTAAAAAACTGGCTTTCTCACGTGGATTTGGGCTCACAGCCCAATCCCAATGCATTTTATTGCTATAATATGTGGCGTTTTTAAAGGCAGGTTCCAAAAGTGTTTTATCGTTGTTATATTTTATAGCCCCACCACAATGGTCAAAATGCAAATGGGTTAATACCACATCGGTAATATCATCGCTTGAAAAACCATATTTGTTTAGCGATTTCTCTAAAGTATCGTTTCCATGCAAATAATAGTAACCAAAAAACTTTTCGTTTTGTTTGTTGCCCATACCGGTATCTACTAATATTAAACGATTTCCTTCTTGAATTAACAGGCAGCGTAACGCCCAACTGCACATATTATTATCATCTGCCGGATTTAATTTATGCCAAATACTTTTAGGCACCACACCAAACATAGCGCCACCATCTAATTTAAAATGCCCTGAGTTAATTGTATAGAGTTGCATAATAGCTAATTAATAAGGCATTAAATTAGTTAAAATCTGCAATAAAACACGCATTTTATTTTTTGTAAAAACGTATATTTAAGCAGAAAAATTTCTTATGGAAAAATTAGATTTATTTAAACAACACATACTTACAGGATACACAAGTACGGGAAGTGCTATTACCCTTGGTGCAGCTATGCTAGATGCACAACCGCAAAAAGAAGCAGAGGTTAAATTACCTTTAAAAACTTTAAATAGACACGGCTTAATTGCTGGTGCTACAGGTACAGGAAAAACAGTTACCCTACAAATAATAGCCGAAAGCATGTGTGCTGCAGGAATACCTGTTTTATTGATGGATTTAAAAGGCGATTTAAGTGGTATTGCAAAAGCGGGTACTTCCAATCCAAAAATTGAAGAACGCCATAACCTAATAGGTATTCCTTACCAAACTAAAGCCACTGCTGCAGAGTTTATGACCATTAGTAAAGAGGCGGGTATTAAATTACGCGCTACGGTGTTGGAATTTGGTCCGGTGTTGTTTAGCAAAATATTAGAATTAAACGATACGCAAGGTGGCGTGGTGGCTTTGCTGTTTAAGTATGCTGACGATAACCAGTTACCGTTAGTGGATTTAAAAGATTTTAAAGCCCTTTTAAAATATAGTACTGAAGAAGGAAAAGAAAAAATAAAAAAAGAATACGGCAACCTAAGCACTGCTACCACCTCTACTATTCTTAGAAAAATTATTGAATTAGAAAGTCAGGGTGCGGAGCAGTTCTTTGGCGAACGGAGTTTTGATGTAACAGATTTAGTGCGTACAGATGCCAACGGTTGTGGCATTGCCTCAATTATTCGTTTAACGGATATACAAGATAAGCCAAAACTATTCTCAACGTTTATGTTAAGCTTGTTGGCTGAAATTTATGCCACTTTCCCTGAAGCAGGAGATTTAGAAAAACCAAAGTTGTGTATTTTTATTGACGAGGCACACTTAATTTTTAACGAAGCTTCAAAAGCCTTGTTAGATCAGATAGAATCTATCATAAAATTAATTCGTAGTAAAGGTGTGGGTATTTATTTTATCACGCAAAACCCTTACGATGTGCCGGATGCAATTTTGGCGCAGCTCGGTTTAAAGGTGCAACATGCCTTGCGTGCCTTTACCGAAAAGGACAGAAAAGCCATAAAAAAAACAGCAGAAAACTACCCCATTAGTGAATTTTATAAAACAGACGAGCTACTAACCAGTTTAGGAATCGGACAAGCCCTAGTAACCGCTTTAAACGAAAAAGGTATACCTACTCCATTGGCGGCAGTACATTTAAAAGCGCCGAGTAGCAGAATTGGCATACTAACGCCTGACGAATTATCACAACTAACAGCAACTAGTAATTTAGTAAGTAAGTATAACGAGACGATTGACAGAGAGAGTGCTTATGAAATTTTAAACGCAAAAATTAAAGCTACTACTGAAAACGAGGAAGAGCAAGAAGAAGAAAAACCAAAGAAAAAAGAGAAAGAAGAAAAAAGTTTTGTAGAAAAAGCCAGCGAAAACACCATGGTACGCCAAGTTGGCCGCACTGTCATGAAAGAAGTAGCACGTGGTTTATTAGGCGCTTTAGGCCTTGGCGGTAAAAAGAAAAAAGGAAGCTGGTTTTAGTTATTTTGTAACCACATTATGAACGCTTAAATAATAATAAATATTTGTTGTTTTTTAGAAAGGAATAAGTCACCCTAATCTAAATGTTAGCTGTCAGATTAAAAAATAACAGTCATAAGAAAAAAAGAAAAGGTAATTAAACAATTTGCTCCGATAAATTCAAAAAAAATTACGGTTAAAGGCATTTAACTAATTCATTTTTAATAATTACCTTTAAACTGTTGATTTTTGTACGTCAAAATATTTCTATTGCTTTGCAATCCATAAAAGCAAACCGCTTAAGAGCAATAATTACCATGCTTATTATCAGTATAGGTATTATGGCATTGGTTGGTATTTTATCAGCTATTGATGCCATTAAAAACGGCATTAATAATAATTTTACCAGTATGGGTGCTAATACCTTTACCATTCGTAACGCCGATGTAAATATCAGAATTGGGCGAAAAGGCAAAAAAGCAAAAGCGTATCCCAGCATTACTTACAAAGAAGCGATACGTTTTAAAAACGAATTTAATTATCCTGTCATTACTTCTGTTTCAACACTAGCAAGCTTTAACAGCCGTTTAAAATATAAAAACAAAAAAACAAATCCAAACATACAAGTATTTGGTAGTGACGAAAATTATATTTTAACAGCCGGTTACGAACTACAAAATGGTAGAAATTTTACATCTTCTGAAATAATAAGCGGTAAACATTTGGTGCTTATAGGTCATGATATTGAATATGCCTTGTTTGGCAAAAATGTTTCGGCGGTAGATAAAACAATAAAAATTGGTGCCAACCGCTACAAAGTAATTGGCGTTTTAAAACCAAAAGGCAATAGTGCTGGTTTTGGCGGCGATAAAGTGTGTATTGTTCCACTTACAAATGCCAGACAGTATTTTGGAAAACCGGACATGAGTTTTACGATTAATGTACTTACAAAAAATTCGGCCTTGCTAAACATTATTTTAAACGAGGCTAAAGGTGTGTTTCGGAAAATACGCAAAGTGGGCACCACTAATCCCGAGAATTTTGACATCGTTAAGGCTGATAATTTGGCAACTATGTTAATTGGAAACTTACAGAAAGTAACGGCTGGCGCTACTATAATTGGATTAATTACCCTACTTGGTGCTGCCATTGGCTTAATGAATATCATGCTGGTAAGCGTTACAGAACGTACCCGAGAAATTGGTGTACGCAAGGCTCTAGGAGCTACTCAAAAAACCATTAAATATCAATTTTTAATAGAAAGTGTTGTGATTTGTGTAATGGGTGGCGCTGTTGGTATTTTATTAGGTATAATTATTGGTAATGTTATTAGTCTTGCGCTAGATACCGGATTTTTTATTCCATGGTTTTGGATAATTATGGGAGTAATAATTTGTGTAACAGTTGGTTTAATTAGCGGTTATATCCCTGCCAAACGAGCTTCACAATTAGATCCAATCGAAAGCTTGCGCTTTGAGTAAAATTATCTTTTAGAAATTTTATTACCAGTGCCACGTTGGCGATTACATTTAAAACGTAAGGTAGATTTATCTCTTAACCCTTGGTGTTTCGTTTTACGCTTGGCCATTCGCTTACGCCACATTCTAAAACTAGAAGGTAAAGAATGTTTTCTCATAAATTCAATCACCTCTTTTTCTTTGAGACCAAATTGAAATTCAATAGCCTCAAATGGCGTTCTGTCTTCCCAAGCCATTTCAATAATTCTATTTTTATCTTTATCAGAAAAAATAAGCCTGTTCTGTTCTTTTAACTTTGCCTCTTTCTTTTCTTGTTCTGTCAACAAAAAAGCCAAAGGAGAAGGCATTCCGCTGTAATAACACCATTCAATATCTTCATTACTAGCCTTCATACTTTCCAAAAATTTCAATTACTTTTTTAAAACGATAATCAAAAATAGTTTGTAATTGTTTTCTTATAAAAACACTGTTAGCTATATCACCAATAAAACCAAACGGAATTTTATAATCTACAATATCGGTCATCTCCGCCCCATTTTTAATGGGTTTAATAAAATGTTTATGATGCCATAAAGTATAAGGACCAAAACGTTGTTCGTCTACAAAATACTCGTGTTCTTTTACATGCGTAATTTCTGTTACCCACGTTAATTTTACGCCTGCCACAGGACTTACTTTATAGGCGATAATTTGACCGGGATACATTTTTTCAGAATCCATTTCACTAATAATCTTAAAACCCATGTGAGGAGGAGTAATTAGCTTTAAATTATGCGGTGAAGAAATAAAATCCCATACCTTATCTATGGTTGACGGAATATTTTGTTTAAAATTTACACGGTAAAGTTTGCTCATACTTTTGTTTTACAGATTAACAATCAATTCAGCCATAAGTTGCGATATTCTTTATTTTTATCGTAATCATTCGCTTGCTTTTCAATATTAAAATAACGATTGCCACGGGGATCATTACCCACTCCGGCTAAGTAGGCCCAATTACCCCAATTGCTGCATACATCATAGTCTATTAACTGCTGCTCAAAATACGCGGCACCATAACGCCAATCCAACTTTAAATCGTTACATAAATAGCTTGCCACATTTTGTCTACCTCTGTTGCTCATAAAACCAGTTTTTTTCAACTCTAACATATTTGCATCTACAAAATCAACTCCGGTTTTTCCATCTATCCAAGTTTGCAAAACATCCTGATTATGCTGGTTTATTGCTTCTGTTTTATTTTGAATACCATATTGCAAGAAAAACTTATGGTGGTATTTTTTCATCATAAATCTAAAATAATCACGCCATAATAATTCAAACTCCAACCAATACGTCGATTCGTTTGAACCAAATTTAGATTCGAACTTTTTAAGTTCGAAATAAATTTCGCGAGGCGATAAACATCCCATGGCTAACCATGGTGAAAATTTTGTTGAATAATTTGCTCCAAGCAAACCATTACGTGTTTCCTTATAACTTTTTATAGCTTGCGTTTCATACAAATAATGCTGCATACGCTCAATACCTTTAGTTTCTCCCCCTTTAAAATCTATTGCCATGCGCGTGTCTTTATCAATACTTTCTAGATTAAAGTGGCTTAATGTGGGCAATTTTAGATCTTCTATCCGAGGTGATTTAATAGTTAATGGTTTATTAAAAATGGGTCTTATTTTTGATTCCTTCTCTACCTTTTTTCTAAAAGTGGTAAAAACGTCTGGTATATCCTTAATTGAAAAAGGCAAATCCAAAGCATGGTAAAGAGTACTAGTACTAAAAGTCTCTAACTCACATTCAATTTTCCATAAATTATTCTCAACCAATTCTTGCGTTGCTCTTTCTTCATGTGCAACTTCACGTTTAGCATACACTCTTTTAACATTGTATGTTTTTGCTAATTTAAATAGTTCAATTTCGGGTTTTCCAATTACAACAGTTAATCCAGAACCAACCATCCTTAAGCTAGTATCTAAATCTCTTAAAGATTCTAGTAAAAACTGAGCTCTATAATTACCTGTTTTCTTAAAACCAAAATTAGTTAACTTAAAGTGAGCTTCATCAATGCAATAAACCGGAATTATTTCATCACTATTTTCAATGGCATGTACAAGGGTTTCATTATCGTGAAGGCGTAAATCGGTTTTAAACCAAACAATAGAGCGTTTCATTACAATTCATTAATATGTTTTAAATAATAATCAGCTTGTTGCAAAATATCTGCTTTGACTGTTGGTGCCATTTTTTGCCAAACGTTGTACATCATTCCTATGCGAGGATTTTTACTTAATTTATCAGTATGCTTATCGTAAAAATTCCAATACAAACTATTAAATGGACAAGCCCTTTCTCCGGTTTTTTTTGATTTATCGTAATAACAAGTTTTACAATAATTACTCATCTTATCTATATAGTTAGCACTACTCACATAAGGTTTGCTACCAACAATCCCAGCATCCGCAAATTGACTCATGCCTCTGGTATTGGTAATTTCTGCCCATTCTATAGCATCTATATAAATTCCTAAATACCATTTATCTACCTCGCTAGGATTTACACCTGCTAACAGTGCAAAATTACCTATAACCATTAATCGCTGAATATGGTGCGCATAGGCAAAATTCAACGATTGCTTTATGCTATACTTTAAACAATTTAATTTTGTATTACCATTCCAAAACCAAATTGGTAATTTTTCGGTATGTTCAAAATAATTAAGAGTAGCGTATTCAGGCATTTTAGCCCAATAAATACCGCGCATGTATTCTCTCCAACCAAGGATTTGCCTCACAAAACCTTCAATTTGCTCGATACTAATTTTGGCAGTGTTATTTTGCCAACTTTTAATAGCGGCGTCAATCACCTCTTTAGGCGAAATCATTTTTATATTTAATGCAAACGAAAGTCTAGAATGGTAAAGACTCCAATAGTTGGTATGCATTGCATCTTGATATTTTCCAAACAATGGCAATAATTTTTTTGTAAAGAAATCTAACACTTGTAATGCCTGATTACGTGTGGTTGGCCAAGGAAATTCATCAGCCATCGGATTACCAAAATACTTAATTTTTTGTTTATCAATTTCCTTTAAAATAGAAGAATAATCATATTTAAACACCATTGGTTCTGGTATTTTCTCTTCCCCTTTATAGGTTTGACGATTATCACTATCAAAATTCCATTTACCACCCATTGGCGTAATGCCTTCCATCATAATGTTGTGTTTTTTTCGCATGGCGCGATAAAACGTTTCCATTAAATATGTTTTTTTGCCTTCAAATAAATTGGCTAACTCGTCACGCTTGGTTAAAAAATGTTCTGTATCATATACTTTGTAAGGGATAACCAATTCCTTTGAAAATTCTTGGAGTTGTATGTCTAGACGATATTCATCCGGCCATTGATATTCGAATTGGGTAATGCGGTGTTTTAAGATGAATTGGTGTAAATTTTTTCGAAGGTCATGTAGGTTTTCAGGATCATTAATTTTTAAATGGATAACCTTATGCCCTGCCTTAGTTAGATAATTTGAAAAGTTATACATGGCGGCGAAGAATCCAATTACTTTTTGTGCATGGTGCATCACATAATCCGTCTCTTGACGCATTTCCATTATCAAATAAATAATTGATTCATCTTTTTTTGAAAACCAAGAATGCTTATAGTTAAGTTGATCGCCAAGAATTAATCTCAATATCATACATTAAGTAAACACTTAATACGAAATATAGTTTTATATAATTTTAGATTTATTTGAACGACATTTATCACTACAGAATTTTACATCGTCCCAATTCTTTTCCCATTTTTTGCGCCAGCTAAAAGGCTTTTGACAAACACTACATATTTTTGAAGGCAAATGTTGCTTTTTTATACCTTTCATGTTATTTGTTTAACCACCAAATACTTCCGTTTAATATACTTGCAAAACTTACCCATAATAAATAAGGAATTTGCAGGTAAGCAGCAGTTTTATTAATCTTTCTAAAAATATAAATCATTAATAGGATGCTTAACCAAATAAAAATAATTTCAATAAACGCAATGCCTAATAATTGAAACTTAAAAAATATAAAACTCCACCAAAAATTTAAAAACAGTTGAACACAAAATATAACTATGGCATTAGTCCTTAACTTATCTTGTGAAGACTGTAAAATTAAATAGAAAGATATACCCATTAAAATATACAAGGTTGTCCAAACAGGACCAAATAAATAGTTGGGTGGATTAAAACTTGGTTTATGAAGGGTTAAAAACCAAGTATCCACAGATGATGCGGTAGCAATGCCTGAAATAGCTCCAATTATTAATGGAATAAAAATACAAAGTGCAAGTTTTAAGTACTTATTCATTTTATTTTTTGTTTTTAGTTAAATAAGATTTGGGATTATTGACATGTTTTTGTAAGATACGTTTTCCTTCCATTTTAACCGCATCATTTTTTCTATAATTCCAAACAATGTCACTTGCATTTTTTCTGGTAACTTCAATATCTACAATAGGTAAAGGATAATCTTTACCTATTTCACAATTATATAATTGTTGGTCTATTAAACTTAATTTCCAGGGTTCGTGAATTAAATGCGGAGGAATATGTTTCAGTTCGGGCAACCACGTTTTAATGAACACCGCCTCCGGGTCATGGTCTTCCGAATTTTTAATAGGATTGTAAATACGAATGGTGTTAATGCCTGTTGTTCCGCTTTGCATTTGTAATTGAGGATAATGTATGCCAGGTTCGTAGTCTAAAAATTGACGCGCCAAAAAATGCAATTCACGCCAATCTTGCCAAAGGTTAAAAACAAAAAAAGAAACTACCATGGCGCGCATTCTAAAATTTATATAACCCGTTTGCACTAAACATCTCATACAAGCATCTATAATGGGAATGCCTGTTTTTCCTTGCTGCCAAGCGAGAATATATAATTCGTTTTTAGGCTTAATAAGTTGATCGTATGCACGATTTGCATTTTCAAATTCCATACGGCATTCATCTTCAAACTTTTGTATAAAATGGCAATGCCAATGCAAGCGCGAAATAAAATTTGTAAGTGCTCTTTTGTTTTGAGAATTAGAATAATGCTGCATGGTGTATTGAAATACCATACGCATACTAATGTTTCCGTAAGTTAAATAAGGAGATAAGCGACTACAACCTCTTCGACTTAATTGCGGTTTTGATATATGTGTGCTATAATTTACATAACGCTCTTTTAAAAAACTATTTAAATATCGCCAAGCTAAAGACTCACCTCCTTGTTGAAATTTTTTATTTGGAGTAGTAATGTCTTTACTTAATACTTCACCCTTTAAATGCGTATAAAACTCTTCGTTTAGTTTTAAAATATTCCAGTTTTTTTCGTCAACGAGTTTTGGAGTTTCTTTCATTTTTTGTTGCCACCTTTCTTCCCAATTCAATCTGTTTTTTAGTTTACGAATAACCCCATTTGTTTGAAATTCTTTCCAAACAATATTATTTTCTAAAAAAAGAGATTTCATGGCTATATCCCTCTCGTAACTTAAGTTATTACCAGTTTCTTGATGAGAAAAAACAGTATTAACGGTATAATATTTTACAAGTTCATTAAAAACATTTTTTACCTCGTTATGAAAAACATACAACTGAGCATTTATATTTTTCAGTTTTCCTTGCATTTCAAGCAAACTCTCGTAAACAAAACGCCAGTGTCTAACATCACTATCATCATAAGACATTAAAGATGGTTCAAAACAATAAATTAGTAATATGGGGAAAGGTTGTTGCTGAGCCATAAACAAAGCTTCGTGATCTGTAAAACGTAAATCGCGCTTAAACCAAACAATGTTGATTTCTGTTTTATTTAACACCATTTTACTTTTTTCATCCATTAAAGACTCTAACTTTAAACAAAAATCTAGATAAAATGTTTCATAAAGTTAGTGGATAATAATTTTAAAATAGTTGAAGTAAATGGACTTGTAAAAAACTATGGTAATTTTTGTGCTGTAAAAAATGTAAGTTTTGATGTATACAGAGGCGACGTATTTGGTTTTTTAGGTCCAAATGGTGCCGGCAAGAGCACTACTTTAAGAACTATTTTATCGTTAATAAGACCCTCCAGCGGTGTTATAAAACTATTTAATAAAGATTTACATACTCATAGAAACTTCATTTTAAGCAAAATAGGTTGTATTGTTGAAAAACCTGATTTCTACAAATACCTTTCTGCTGAAAAAAATCTAGAAATTTTTGCGCGTATTTCAGGAATCAGCGTAAATAAAAAAAAGATACACGAAGTAATTGAATTTGTGGGCTTGAAAGGGCGAGAAAAACATAAACTAAGTGGTTTTTCGCATGGCATGAAACAACGCCTAGGTATTGCTCAAACATTGATTCATAATCCTGAGTTAATAATTTTAGACGAACCAACTACTGGACTTGACCCACAAGGCATTATTGACATAAGAAATTTAATTTTGCAATTAAAAAATGAACAAGGCAAAACAGTTGTTTTATCCTCGCATATCTTGTCTGAAATAGAATTAATTGCCAACCGAATGATTATTATTAACAAAGGAGAAACCGTTGTTCAAGGTAATGTAGCACATTTATTAAGCAGCCAAGAATTAATCGTTTCTTTTACGATTGACAATGTTGAAGAGGCTAAAAAGATTCTTTATAAATCGCAATTCGCAAATCAAATTGAATCTTTTTCAGCCACTACCATTTTATTTCATACCTCAAAACAAAGTATTCCTCAAATTAACAAACTGCTTTGCGATTATAATATTTTAATAAGCTCCATTGAAACTAAACGTAAACTAGAAGATTACTTTTTAAAATTAATTACGAACTGATGTTTTTTAAAAACACTTATAATGAATTGCTAAAAATTGCTTATAAACCAAGAAGTTACATTGGTATTGGAGGCATAACAATTATTTTTAGCTTAATTTTATTTGCTTTAAAACTCGATGGTCAATTCTATATTTCAATTATTACCGGACAATTTGAACAATCGTTAAGCTTTGAAGGCAATATTTTAAATGGCAATTTAATAGCATTTATTATTTTACAAATGTTAATTATCCATGTGCCTTTATTAATAGCCTTTGTAACTGGAGATATGATTTCAGGTGAATCAGCCATGGGTACAATACGCTTATTGGCTACAAAACCCATTTCACGGAGCAATATTTTGCTTTCTAAATTTTTGGCAAGTTGCGTTTACACCCTAATAGTAATTATTTGTTTAATAATTATGTCCTTAGTGTTGGGCAAATTACTATTTGGTAATGGCGATTTAATTGTTCTAAAATCAGAAGGGCTAATTGTTTTTCAAGAACAGGATATTATTTGGCGTTTTTTTTACGGTTTTTTAATTGCATTTCTATCCCTAGTAACTGTGGCGACTTTGTCGCTAACCTTGTCTTGTTTTTCTGAAAACTCAATTGGTCCAATTGTTTCAACCATGGGCATTATATTATTATTTACAATAATTGGCACCTTAGAAGTTCCTGTATTTGATAATATTAAGCCCTTTTTATTTACAACTCACATGGCTGCATGGCGTTATTTTTTTGACGACCCCTTATCTATTTCACAAATTATATATTCAATCGCAATTTTAGTTGCACATATTTTATTTTTACTGTGCGTAGCCTTATATAAATTCAACAAAAAAGACATTTTATCTTAATGACAACCTTTAAAAAAACAATTTTATTATTAAGTTTTACCTTAATTTATATAAATAGTAAGGCGCAGCAACCCAATAAAATTTTAAATCTAGTGTACAGTAAGATTAATAAAGCTAATAATTATAGTGTAGATGTGAACATAAAAGTAGATTTACCTTTTATTAAAATGTTACCAATTAATGCAAAAATTTATTTTAAACAAAAAGATAAATTTAAAGTGGATTCAAAAAGTATTGCAATTGTTCCAAAACAAGGTTTTGTGCAATTAACCAAATTAATTAACGATACCAATGCTTTTACAGCCATGTATCAAAGTAGCGAATCAATAAACGGTAATAAAATAAGCTTAATCAATGTTATCCCATTAAGTGATACTGGCGATGTAGTGTTGGGTAAATTATGGGTAGATGAAAAACAACAAGTCATTATCAAGTCGCAAATAACTTCTAAACAAAACGGAACCATTTTAACCACTTATGAATATGGGAAATATATCGATTTTGGATTGCCAGATGTAATGGTATTTGAAGTGGATATAAAAAAGTTTAAAATCCCAAAAGCTGTGGCCGCCGATATAAATACAACACAAAAAAAAGAGGCTGAAAAAGTGGGTAAAAAAGGTAAAATAATTATTAAACTAACCAACTACCTTGTAAATAAAGGCATTTCAGATTACGTATTTACAAAATAAACTAAATTTCTTTCACATCTACGTTTGGCTTTGCATAAGATAAACGTGCTAATTTTGTTGTAAAGTGATAACTATCCAAACCGCTACAGGTTATAGTACCTGCGTTTTCTAAATTAACGTGACCATCTTGTTCTAAGCAAATCTCTGGTAAATAAATATGTTTTATTTCACCAATAATAAAAACTGTACCATTAATTTTAAAATCAATCTTTTCTTTTAATTCTAATCCAATTTTTACGTTTGATTGCAACACATAAGGTGCTAAAAAATCATCTTTATATTCTTCGGTTAAGCCTGTTGCTGTAAATTCAGATATTTCTTGCGAATAGCGTGCCGAAGTTTGATGCGCTTGCTTGTATATTTTTTTGTTTATGTGATTAATTGTGTAGGTACCTGTCTCCAAGATATTGTTTAACGTATGCCGCTCCACAGAGTCAGGTCTTATTACAAAACCAACTAATGGTGGATTTGCTCCAATATGAACAATGGAATTAAAAATAGCTAAATTAGTTTGATTACCCTTGCTTTTTGTACCTATCAAACAAACACTTTTAAAACCTCCCAAGCTATTTATAAAGGTAGCTCTGTGCCGCTGTTCCATTAAATGAATCGCTTCTAAATTGAAGTACGATAGTTTCATAACTTATACTTTTAACGAACTCATGCCTCCATCCACATGAATTATTTGACCTGTCATCCAACTCGCTTTTTCAGATAATAAAAACGCTGTTGCGTTAGCAATATCTTCAGCTGTACCAATACGTTTTAAGGGGTGTCGATTGTTACTTGCTTCTAATTTTTCGGAAGTATTAATCAATTTCTCCGCAAGAGGCGTTTGTGTTAAAGAAGGGGCTATGCAATTAACCCTAATTTTTGGAGAGAACTCTGCCGCCAACGCTTTGGTTAATCCTTCAATGGCACCTTTACTTACTGCAACAGAGGAATGAAAACTCATGCCTGTTTGAACTGCCACAGTACTAAATAATACAATGCTTGCAAATTTTGATTGCGCCAAATTTGGAGTATATGCCTGAATACATTTTATTGCACTAAGAACATTTAATTGCAATTCATTTAAAAAATCTTGCTGTTTTAAAGTGCGAAATGGCTTTAAATTTATTGAACCGGGGCAATACACAATTCCGTCAATACTCTCAATAATTTTAGGAAACTCATCATTACTTAAAACATCAAAAGTATAATGTTCAATTTCCTCAATTTCAGGCTTATTCCTGGAAATGGAAATTACCTTTTCGTTACTTGAAGATAAAGATGAAGCCAATGCTTTACCTATTCCTGAGCTCGCTCCAACAATAAGTGTTGTTTTCATTTATAAAATAAATACAATATTTACTCATTTAACAAAAGCCAACAGCAATTGTTTAGTTTATTTTGTGGTAATTGTTTCAGGATTAAAAAACACTTCTATTGCCCCACTCGACTCTAAGTCTGATACAATTGTAATATTTTTGTTTCGATTATTAATTCCAATGGTTGCTGTGTTTGGAGGCACGCTCCCTAGATTAATGGCCTGCATAACTATTAAATTACTACCTGCTTGCAAATTAAGTAAATATTCTTTTCTACTACTTACCACATCAACACTGTCTGCAATTAAAACACCGTTTAAAAAAATGGAAACCATATCTCCATCAACCGTATTTTTATCCCAAACCTGCAATTTTACGGTTGCATCAGGAACATGAAGCGTTTCTTGTATAATTAATTTTCTATTATTTAATTTGTGGCGACTGAATTTAAGAGGTTCCTTTTTTGCCATAACGGTGTCTTTTTTAGGTTCTATAACATTAATTGTAGTTGATGCGGTTAATATACTACAACCCTCCACTTTACCGGAAACAAAATAAGTGGTTGTTAGCAATGGTATTTCAGAAATTACAGACCCATTGGTGTTTCTGATTGCAGAAGTGGATGTCCAGGTGTAATTAGCACTGCCATTGGCGGTTAATGTAACTGCGTTACCCTTATTAATAGTATAAGAGGAAGCATCCAAAACCAAAATATCGTCACACTTTTTTGACGAATTCAATACAAAATTATCAATATTAGCCCAAACATTTATATCACCCGAAGCCATTTGAACAGTAATGTATTTTCCATTATTTGGAGCCACAAATGTAAAAGTACGTTGAGTCCAAACGTTCAATTGTGGTTCTTGAGGGGATGTATAAACAATTTTGCCAAATGAAGAATTGCTTTCAGATACTCCCACTTGAATAGGGCTTGCAGTGTAACCATTATGCCTTCTATCGTAAAAAGATAAGCTGTATGTATTACCTGCTACTAAAGGCTGGGTTAAGGTCATAGCAATAATATCAGTTCCTCCGCCAGTTAAACCTAAATACCATGTTTTATCTTGTGCACCACCCCCACCGTAAGCAGAAGATTTGATGATATCCACATCGCCATAGCTGCCAAAGGAATTTACATCCGGCAACATAGCATTCATAGCTGAATTTGAAAGATTAATTTGGTCGCTGGTAGCCGTTGTATTCTCAAAATTACCGTTAATTATACTTTGAGAAAATACTATGTGAGCGAAACTAATTGATAAGATAGTTAATTTTAATCGTTGCATATCTTTTGTTTTAATAAAGATACATTGCAACCTCTTTTTCCATAAAATCGATTGAAGTTTTTTAACAGTAACAGCTAAACTTTTTTACATAAAATAACAAAGGCTATTCAAATTTTGAACAGCCTTTGTTAAAGTTTATTAAATTACTTACTTCTTTAAATCCTTTTCTAAATTGCTATGTCTTTTTCCATAAGCAAAATAAACAACTACACCAATTACTCCCCATATTAAGAAAAACTTCCAGGTGGCGGCTCTAACCTGTGTCATTAAGAAAATATTAAATGCCACACCTAAAGTACCTATTAAATAAACGGCAGGTGTTTTGTATGGTCTTTCTAGTTCTGGTTTCTTCTTACGCAAAATCATTACTGCAACACAAACCATTGCAAAAGCTAAAAGAGTTCCCATACTACACATTTCACTTACTTTATCAATTGGCGTAAAAGCAGCAACTAACGAAATTAGTGCCCCAACTAGTATGGTACTTTTGTGTGGGGTTTTAAAGTTTGGATGTAAGGCTTTAAAAAAAGGAGGCATTAATCCATCTTTCGACATCCCTAAAAAAATACGAGTCTGACCCAACATCATAACAAGCATTACAGAAGTTAAACCTGCAGTTGCAGCAATGGTAATAATAAACACCGCCCAATTAATTCCTATTCCCGAGAAGGCAGAAGCAACTGGCGCTGCTTTATCTAACTCACTATATTTAACCATTCCAGTTAAAACTAAGGACACTAAAATGTACAATACTGTACAAATAATTAATGAGGCAACAATTGCGAAAGGAACATCCTTTTTAGGATTAATAGCTTCGCCAGCTTGTGTAGAAACTGCATCAAAACCTATATAGGCAAAGAATACAATGGTAGCAGCTGTTAGAACCCCGCCAAAACCAAAATTCATTTTACCAGTGGCTTTACCTAGTTCATCCAGGGCAGGAACTTCAGCCGGAATAAACGGCGACCAATTTGCTGTTTTTATATAAAATGCCCCAACTATAATTACAAATAAAACAACTGCTATTTTTACAATAACAATAATATTGTTCGTCTTAGCAGCTTCTTTAATACCTTTTACTAAAATAGCTGTTACAATCCATGTAATTAAAAAAGCAGGCAAATTAAACGCAAACCCTGGTGCTTCTATTCCTAACTTCACGCACTTTTCGGTAGCAGTTGCTAAATCATTACATAACCAAATTGGAAATTCGATACCAAATAGATGCAACAGTTTTACAAAATAGCCACTCCAAGCCACAGCAACCGTTGTTGCACCCATCATATATTCCAAAATTAAATTCCATCCTATAAACCAAGCAAATAATTCACCCACTGTACCATAGGCATAAGCATATGCAGAACCTTCAACCGGCAATACTGAAGCAAATTCTGCGTAACATAACGAAGCAAATAAACAACCAATACCAGCTATTACAAAAGCCAAGGCTAATGCAGGACCAGCATAATCATGCGCAGCAATACCTGTTAATGTAAAAATACCACCACCTATAATTGCACCAATACCTAAGGATGTTAGCCCCCACTTTGTTAGAACACGTTTTAAATCATTTTTTTTCATATCTGCCTCAAAGGCCGATACAGGTTTTACTCTCCAAACTGACATATATTAAATTTCTATTAATTTATTGCTACCTCCAAATTAACTAATTTAAGTTTAATAAAGCAAAATTTTAATTAGCATATTTGCATTTGCTTTGACAAACGCCTTAAAAGGACATATAGCTTTATTTGCCGCACAACTTATTTATGCTTTAAATTATAGCATTGCCAAAGGCTTAATGCCAACTTATATAGGCCCTTTAGCTATTGTATTTATGAGGGTTATTGGAGCCTGCGCTTTATTTTGGTTGGTAAGTTTATTTGTTAAAACAGAAAAAGTACAACGTGCCGATTTAAAAAAAATAATGTTATTAACTCTTTTTGGGGTAATTATCAATCAAGTTTTTTTTATTTATGGCTTAAGTTTAAGCGAACCAATTAATAGCGCCATTATTATGATTAGCAATCCTATTATTGTATTTGTATTCACTTTAATCGTTTTAAAAGAGCGCATTACCTTTTTAAAAATTGGAGGCTTAAGTCTTGCTATTGCAGGAGCTTTAACGCTTATTTTATTTAAAGGTAATTTTGAATTGGGTAGTAAAACAATTAAAGGCGATTTAATGACCTTTGTTAATGCTATTAGTTGGGCTATTTTTGTAGTAATGGTAAAACCACTAATGATGAAATACAACACTGTAACTGTGATGCGTTGGTTGTTTTTATTTGGAACAATTTATATTATTCCAATAGGTTTATACGATACCTTACATACTAACTGGAGCGCTTTTAATGGTCATGCCATTTTTGCTCTGTGTTTTGTGGTAGTTGCCACTACATTTTTTGCTTATTTCTTAAATGTTTATGGATTAAAATCGTTGAGTCCGAGTGTTGTAAGTATGTACATTTACATGCAACCGTTTTTAGCTTCATTTTTTGCAGTACTAATGGGCGAAGACACATTAACAGCAACTAAATTATTTTCGGGTGCATTAATTATTTGTGGCCTATATTTAGTAAACCTTAAACCTAAAAAAATTACACAAAATGATTAAATCGATGACCGGCTTTGGAAAAGCCTCTTTAGAATTAGATACAAAAACCGTACAGGTTGAAATACGTTCACTAAATAGCAAAGGAGCAGATATAAGCATTCGACTATCGTCTATTTACCGAAATTTTGAATTAGAATTACGTAATGACATTTCAAAACAATTAGAGCGTGGTAAAATAGATGTAAGCATTTATGTAGAATCCAAACAGGAAGAAACACCTGTTGAAATTAACATAGAACTTGCAAAATCCTATAGGCATAAATTACGCAATCTTGCCATTGAATTAGAGGAACCTCTGAATGATGTTTTATATCAAGTTTTAAAAATGCCAGATGTTTTAAAAAACGAACGTAATCAGGCAGATGAAAATGAGTGGAAACAAATAAAACAAGTAATAAATGTTGCCATTATTCAATTAAATAATTTTAGAGATATGGAAGGCCTATCCTTAAAAAAAGATTTTGAAGAACGTTTGAATAAAATTAAAACCTGTTTGGATGAAGTTAAAACTTTAGATGAAAAACGTATTGATACCATTAAAACTCGAATTCGCAACAATTTATATGATGTAATTACGAAGGACAAAATAGATGAAAACCGTTTTGAACAAGAATTGATTTATTACATCGAAAAACTGGATATAAACGAAGAAAAAGTTCGGCTGCAAACACATTTAGATTATTTTTTGAGCACCATGATTGAACCAAGCGCCGGACGTAAACTTAATTTTATTGCTCAAGAAATAGGTCGTGAAATAAATACCATTGGCTCAAAAGCAAACGATGCACCAATTCAAAAATTGGTTGTTTTAATGAAAGATGAGTTGGAAAAAATTAAAGAACAGTGTAATAATGTGTTGTAAAAAACATTATGAAAAGCAATGCCATACTTCTTAAGAGAAATTTAATATTATTGCTTTTTTCTATTTGTAGCTTTGTTTTTTCACAAAGTAATAGTCAAGAATTAAAAGTAAAATCATTAATTGATAGTGTAAATTTTCACTTCGATAATGCAAAATACGAGAGAGCTTCTGAGCTAACAGACGAGTTGATTTCTGTTTCCAGAAATTTTACCAAATCTAAAGAGTATCCTGATATTTGCCGCATTATTGGTCGTAGATTCCACTTCCAAGGCATATATTCTAAAGCATTAGAATATTATTTGAACGGATTAAACGCTTCAGAAAAAATAAATGATAGCACACGAGTTGCCGAAATGAGTAATTTAATAGGAGGTATTTATTTAGGACAACCTGACAATGATAAAGCCTTTTTTTATTATAACAAGGGATTACAAATTCAATTATTAGGCAATCAAAAAAAATTAATTGGCAGAGGTTACTTAAACATTGCCAATGTTTACATTGCAAAAAAAGAATATGGCAAGGCTAAAACGGCTCTCAATAACTCTTTATTTAACTACGATTTACTTAATTTTAACGAAGGTAAGTCCCTTGTTTATGCCACATTTGGGGAATTGTTTTTAGCCAAACAAATGCCCGATTCGGCATTACATTATTTATTAATGGGACATAATTATCTTTTACAACTGAACAAAGTTTATCCCATAACGCAGATTAATACAAGCATTGCTGAACTTTATTTTAACAAAAACGATTTTAAAAAAGCCTTAGAATTTTTAGATGAGGGGATTAAATTTGGTTTAAGTACAAAACAAAATCATAATTTATCAAGTTTGTATTTATTAAAATCAAAAGTTTTAGAAAAAACCAACGAAACGAAAGCCGCTTACGAAAACTTTAAATTGTATAAGCAATACTCCGATTCCATTTTAAACGCAGCTTCCATAAAAAAACAAGCAGAGGATGCTTTAAAATATGAATTTAGTAAAAAGGAATACGAACAGGAATTAAAAAACCAAAAACTTGCCATCGAGCAAAAAGAAAAAGAAAAGCAACAAAAAATAATTTTGTTTTCTTCGGTAGGCATTATTTTGATAATATTCCTTCTCTTATATTATCGCTACAGACTAAAGCAAAAAGCAAACAAACTGCTTACACAAACAAATTTAAAGTTGGCGGAAAAAAATTTAATTATTGAAGAGAAATCAAAACAATTACAAGAATCTTTAGGTGAAAGAGAATTACTTTTAAAAGAAATTCATCACCGCGTAAAAAATAATTTGCAAGTAATTTCGGGTTTATTAGAATTACAGAAGGAAGAACTTACCGAAGAATCTTCAAAATTAGCATTTGATGAAGGGCAAAGCCGCGTAAGAAGTATTTCGTTAATTCACCAAAACTTATATCAAAACGAAAACTTAGGCAGCATACAATTTAAAACATTTGTTACCGATTTATCACTCCAGGTTAAAGAAGTGTTTGAACAATTGGATTATAAAATGGATATAACTATTGATATGCCTGACAAAATTGTAGATATTGATACAGCTGTACCTTTAGGTTTAATAATTAACGAATTGCTTACCAACTCTTATAAATATGCTACTATAAAGTGTAAAACAGGAAAAATAGTTATTCAATTACAAGATTTTAATAATGGTCATTATGTTTTAAATTATTCCGATAGCGGTCCTGGAATTAAACACGGAGTTGATTTTACGAATGCCAACACTCTCGGCTTACGCTTAATAAAAGGCTTAGCAGGACAATTGTCAGGTAAGGCCATTTATAAAAATGAGGGAACTTCCACTTTTATTATTGAGTTTAAAGATACGGCCACTCGTCAAAAGGAATAGCTCATCACTTTTTTTATTGATTTCATCACATTTTCTGGAATTACTACATTTTCAAAATTAATTTTGTTTATGGCTTTATTAAACATTCATCAGTTTATTGAACGTGCAGATGTTCAATTACATCTTTGTGATAAATGCTTTGGAAAAATGTATGAAACACCAATTAAAACATTAGATGCAATTAAACTAATTTTTAGCAAACCAAAAATAATTAAGCGATACAAATGTGTTGATTGTAATACAGAGATAAAAACCGAAAAATAAATTATATTTGCTAAATTATGTACCAATTAAAAATTGGGGTGATTGAAGACGAAATGGTTATTGCAGATACTATTTGCTTAACACTTCGAAAACTAGGTTACTCTATTACGCCTACATCACCTAACTATAACCGTGCCCTTAAGATGGTTGAAGAAGAAAAACCGGATTTATTATTAATTGATATTAATTTAGGGGGTGGCAAAGATGGCATTGATGTGGCAGAATACGTCCGTGAAAAATATGCCATACCTCTTATTTTTTTAACCGCCAATAGCGATACAGCTACTATTGAACGCGCTAAAAAAGTAAAACCAAATGCGTATTTGGTAAAACCATTTACTAAAAACGACTTGTATGCAGCCATAGAAATTGCTGTAAGCAGCTTCTCGCAAAATTCATCACAATCGTTAGATTCTATAATGGTTAAAGAAGGCTATGATTATATCAAAGTTTTTTTATACGAAATTGTGTTTATTCAAAGCGACCAAAACTATGCCGTGTTAGAATTAAAAAACGGAAAAAAAATAATGGTTCGTAGCACTATTTCTGAAATGCTCGAAAAACTGCCATCGGAAAAATTTAAAAAAATAAATCGGGGAACAATTATTAATACACAACACATTTCGGTTATAAAAACAGACAGAGTAATTGTTGGAGAAACCGAATTTTCTATAAACAAAACCAAGAGAGAGGATTTACTTAATGTTTTAAATAAGGTTAATTAACCTATAATTAACATCCAGAAACCTTCATCACTTTTTTTACCTATTTCATCACTTTTTATATAAAAATCATTACAATAAACTATTTTTACATCAATTAATTTGCTAACAACAGAAGTTTGTACTAAATTACATTAACGATTAAATAAATAATAAGAACCCTTAATTTAAAAACATGAAAAGAAAAAATCTACTATTAAAAGCGAAATTATTCGCAATTGGAGCATTCGCTTTTTCGCAAAGCCATGCTCAAACAACTACCTTTAATTATACAGGTGGGCTTCAAACCTATACAGTACCGGCAGGGGTAACTTCCATATCTGTTGATGTTAAAGGCGCACAAGGTGGATTCGGTTATAATTGTCCGGCGGCTATTCCTGGTCTTGGTGGTCGTGTACAATGTACTCTTGCAGTTACTCCCGGACAAGTGTTAAACATATATGTAGGAGGTCAAGGTGTTGCTGGTACTGCATCAGCCGGTGGAGCAGGCGGATATAATGGAGGTGGTTTAGGTGGTACTTGGTCTGGTGGTAGATGCGGCGGCGGCGGCGGCGGCGCTTCAGATATCCGACAAGGAGGTACTGCACTTGCAAACCGAGTTGTTGTTGGTGCTGGAGGTGGTGGAACTGGTGTAAATCATTCAACCGGTGATGCCGGAGGTAATGGTGGAGGCCTTACAGGTACCAATGGTCTTACTGGAGCCTATCTTGGGGGTGGAGCCACACAATTAGCTGGCGGTACACCTAATGGAGCCTCAGGAGTAGGTGGTCCTGGTGGAACCGGACAAACTGGCGGCGGCGGCGGCGGCGGCTACTATGGCGGTGGCGGTTCACCTTGGGAAGGTGGCGGTGGTGGTAGTAGTTTTACTAATTCGACCGTTGTTAGTTCAGTTGTTCACACTGCAGGTTTTCAAAGCGGAAATGGAGAAATTTTAATTACACCTTTAATTTTTGCTGCGGCAGCCCTTAATTTTGATGGGGTAGATGATGCTGTAAATACGGGTACTAACATAAGCACTGCTTTGGTTGGTTTAAATAAAATAACAGCAGAAGCTTGGGTTAAACCTTCAACTACAACAGGTCCATTTAGAATAGTTGTAGGAAACTATTCAAACCCTGGAAATTCAATGCATTTTTGTATTCGCCAACAAGGATCTAATTATGTGTTTTTTATAGGTTCTGGAAGTACTGGAGTTTATTCTCAAGTAAACGCAATTAATACAGTAACTACTGGAATATGGCAACATTTGGCAGGAACCTGGGATGGAAGCGTTGCAAAAATATATATTAATGGCATTCTTAATAACACACTAAGTATCACTTACCCAAGCTTTGGAGTTTTAACAAATTCTGTTATTATTGGCAATAATAGTGTTCCTGAGCCATGGTCAGGCGATATTGACGAAGTTCGAATTTGGAATACTGCAAGAACACAATGCGAAATTAATACATATAAAAACTGTGAAATACCAACCACTGCAACAGGACTGATTGCCAATTATCATTTTAATCAAGGTTTATCAGGAACTGCCAATCCTACCGTTACCACTTTGGTTGATAATTCTGGTAACTCATTTACAGGATCACTTAATAACTTTACCTTAACTGGTTCCATTTCAAACTGGGTTGCACCAGGCGGTGTAGTTAGTAACTTTACTACAGCGGCAGTTTTAAATCCTACTGTAAATTCTACCGTTACTAATTCTGTTATTTGCAATGGCAATTCAACTACATTAAATGGTACTGGTGCAAATACTTATGTTTGGACAAGCGGCGTAACAAATGGTGTTGCTTTTACTCCGTCTACAACTACTTCTTATACAGTAACCGGAACAGCCACATTAACAGGTTGTACAAATACAGCCGTAAATACGGTAACTGTTAATGCTTCACCTACTGTGTCAGTAAATAGCGGTGCTATTTGTCCTGGTGCTTCATTTACAATAATGCCAAGTGGTGCTAGTACTTATACTATTAGTGGTGGTTCATCAGTAGTAACTCCTACCGCAAACTCATCTTATAGTGTAACAGGTACTAGTTCATTAGGTTGTGTAAGTTCTAATACTGCGGTTAGCTCTGTTACCATTAGCGCTTTACCAACTGTTTCGGTAAATAGCGGTGGTATTTGTCCTGGTAATTCATTTACAATAGTTCCAAGCGGTGCTACTACTTATACTATTAGTGGTGGTTCATCGGTAGTTACTCCTACTGCAAATTCATCTTACAGTGTAACAGGTACTAATTCTTTGGGTTGTGTAAGTTCTAATACTGCGGTTAGTTCTGTAAGTATAAATCCTTTGCCTACTGTAAGTGTAAACAGTGGTGTTATTTGTTCAGGTAGTTCATTTACTATTGTTCCGAGTGGTGCTAGTACTTACAGTATTAGTGGCGGTTCATCAGTAGTTACTCCTACTTCTAATGCAAGTTATAGCGTAACTGGTACCAACTCTTTAGGTTGTGTAAGTTCTAATACAGCTGTAAGTTCAGTGAGTGTAAACGCTTTACCAACTATTAATGCCGTTTCTAATTCAAGCTTGTTGTGTGTTGGTCAAACTGCTTCTTTAACTGCAAGCGGTGCAGCAACATACACTTGGAATACAAGTGCTAACACATCTGTAATTGCAATATCGCCTAGCGTTACAACAACTTACACAGTTAATGGAACAAATGCTAATGGATGTAGTAATGTCGCTACTGTTACTCAATCAGTTTCGGCTTGTACAGGTATTCAATCAACAATTGCAAATCAACAATTAGCAATTACTGTTTACCCTAATCCAAGTAACGGTATTTATACCATTGAAGTGCCTTCATTTATGAATATTACAATTGTTGATGTGTTAGGCAAAGTAGTTTATAGCCAACAATTACAAGATGGTAAATACGCTATTAATTTAACTAACTTAAATAATGGTCTTTATATTCTAAAAGCTGAAAGCAACGGCGCAGTGAAAACTACGAGATTGATTAAAGAATAAAATCGTAATAGACTTAAGACTAACATTTTAATTCTTTACCACCAAAAAAATCCTCATCATTTAGTTGATGGGGATTTTTTATAAAAACCTATTCATCTATAAACTCAGGCAATTCATCCAAAAACTTTAAACAGCGTACTTTTTCTGCATACTTTTATGCCATTAATGTCTATCACACACTACACCTCTTTCATCACAAATAAAAATTAACCTATTAAAATAAAGTTAGCTTTACCACAAAAATATGGACCCACTTCACATATCTGCTACTGCAAAAACGCCAGAGATTAACTTTACATCAGATGGTATTTTTGCAATTACGGGAAACTCTTATCCTGAGGATGTAAATAAATTTTATGCTCCAATTAATACATGGGTTGAAGCATTTTTAAAAACAAATACAACCACCGTTAATTTAAATATTAGCCTAGATTATATTAGCACATCGAGCATAAAGGTTCTTTTAAGTTTAATAACATTTATAAAATCTCAATCAAAATCTGAAACG
This sequence comes from Bacteroidota bacterium, assembly GCA_033763945.1. Taxonomy (GTDB): domain Bacteria; phylum Bacteroidota; class Bacteroidia; order B-17B0; family Aurantibacillaceae; genus Aurantibacillus. The sequence continues at coordinate 159,417 of JANRJN010000012.1, forward strand.
AAAGTAACTTGGTTACACGAAATTGATGACGAAGATAGTTTAGCTACCGGAAAAGACTTACAAAGTTTAAGTGAAGTGCAATTTAATTTTTTAGTAAGAGAAAGCTAAACTGCTTTTTTCTTAATAAGACCAAAGCTTAGCAACGTCTGCTTTATTTCATTTCTAAACAAAAGAAAGAATAAAATTCCGAATATTACTAATTGAACCAAGTACTGGACAATATTGTAATTTTTAAATACTAAGAACTGCACTACGTTTATTACAACAAACACCAACGGTAACACAATTATTTTAAAATAATTAAACTTATACGTAAATACTTTTTTGGTAAACAACATAAATAAAATTACTTGTAATACCTTTGTTCCCAAACCTGCGTATATGGCTCCCATTAACCCAAATTCCTTGGCTACAATTAATGTAATTACAATTTGAAATGCTGCGCTAATTCCGAAAATTTTAAATAAAATGCCTATTTTTTTAGTAAATAAAATAGTGCTTAAATAAAAATTAAAAACACTTCTTAAAGCATAACCCGCTGACAGAATTCCAATGTATACCTCACTTCGGTAAAAATTCTGGTTATGAATAATCAACTTATAAATAATTGGAATAAACACACAAAACAAAATTAACTGCAAAATATTTATGGCTGTAAACACATTAAAATAGCGGTTGCTTTCTTTTGTGGTAGTATTTGTTTTTTCTTTGTTCCATATCTCATACAATTTTGGAAAAATTACTGCAGACAAACTGTTTTGTAAAAATTCAATACCAAAAAAACATTTTAGTACTAAATCGTAGGCATTTAAATCTTCGTTAGTAATGTATTCCTGTAAAATATATCTATCAATAAATCCTAAAACCCAAACACAAACTACATAAAACACGTAAGGCAAACAAAACTGAACTAATTCCTTTAAAAACTTCTTTTCTAAAACAAACTCCCCTTCTTTAAAAAAAACATATTGCGCTAAAAAAAATATGATGATTCCTGACAATAAACGTCCATAAATAGGACCTATTATTGTATTTGGATACATATACATACCTGCAATGGAAATACCAATTGTAGCAATAAAGTTTATAAAATTTAAACCTAAAAACAGCTTTGCTTTTTTTAGATAAATTAAACCAATGGTAGCTGCTTTAAAATACGAATTAAAAAATGCCGTCAATACTGAGTAAAAGCCATAAGGCCAAAATTCCATTAATAAATCGGTGCGGTATATTTTTGAAAACAGTAAATTTCCAAATAAGGCAGTAACAATAAGTAATCCAGTGCCAATAAGCAATAATAAAATAGCAACTGTTCCAATAAATTTTTTCTGTTTATCTGGTTCATCATGAAGTTGCGTGTACTTAATTCCAAAATACGATTCAATTGAAAACGAAAATAAAATTTGGAGTAATAACGAAACGCTGATGTAAAAAGCAACCTGTGTGTAATTTAAATCGCTTAAATAATTTGTATAAAAAGGTAATAAAATAATGCTAGCCACCATGGGCAAAGCACCTCCCAATGTAAATACAATAGAGGATTTTAAAAACGATTTACTAATCACCCTACAAATCTACTTCTTTTTAATTTGCTCTATCTCCACTTTTAAACTTCTTAACATATTCATGATGCTACCTAAATTTAAATCATCATCGTTGTACTCGTTCATATTTAAACAACAGGTGTATTCCCAAAGCTCCAAAACGTCTTCGGTTTTTACTTTATAAGGTTTGTATACCTTGTTATCGCTATGTAATTCCAGTTCTTTTTTTGTGGCGTTCATAATACGTTTGTACGATAAACCGTCATCTTTAGTAACTACCACATAGGTTTTGCCAATTTTCATGTCTTCCAAACGCTCTAAATATTTACCAATAACAAAACTCCCTTCTCTAATTGGAGGCATGCTATCACCTTTAATAGGAAAAGCACGGTGTTTACCGGTTGGCAAAAAGGGCAATTTCATTTTAGGCAAACGCTCTATATATTCAGGGTCAGAATAACCTTTTAAATAACCAGCTTGGGCTTTAATAGGAATAAGTTCTACCATATCATTTCCCTCACTATCAATAAGTATTGGAAACAGAATACGGTTTTTACCAACTTTCATCAAACCATCTAAATTTGTTTTTTGCAAATCGCCACGTACTAAAGCATCAACGGCAATGTGAAAATACTCGGAGAGGCGAATTAATAAATCAATAGGTGGTTCGTTGCGGGCTTCTTCGTAGCCACCAATTCGTGAACGCGTTACTTTTAAATCGTCGGCCAGTTGCTCTTGCGACAAACCTTTTAACTGACGTAAAAACCGGATGTTAGATGATATTTTGCTCATTACTATAAATTATAGTTTAAAATTACTATTAATTATAGTTATTTACAAATTTATTTTCAATAAAAATTTAATTTTAGATAACCACATAGAAACATAGTTACCATAGTTTATTATTGAGATTTTAAAGTTTAAATTAAAATATTTAGAAATTTCTCTCTTTTAAAATTTCTTTTGCCGCCCAGCATAATTCATATATCTCAGACTCTAACCCTATTTTTTCACATAAAAAATTTAATACAGAATCATCTTCGTCAATCAAAAGTTGTTTTATTTCTTCTTTGCTTTTACCAACAAAACAGTTTTTAAAATTTTCAATTATTCTATTATGCGCTTCTTCTGCTAGACTAATTATCTCTCTAATTATTTTAAGTTCTTCGTCCTTATTCATATGCATATTCTTTAACTAAAATATCATAATATTTATTTAAATATAATTAATTTATTAACAGATTAAATCTTTTTAAAACATATTGTGCGTTGCAATGTTTAGTAAATTTGTATACTCAATTCCTTTTCCGAAAATGCAAATTTCTGACATCAATTCTTGGCTTCCAACTAAACATCAACCTCTAATAATTGCAGGGCCTTGCGGCGCTGAAACTCACGAGCAGGTGATGGAAACCGCCAAACAATTAAAAGAAATCCAAAAAATAAGTTTGTTTAGAGCCGGCGTTTGGAAACCACGCACCCGCCCCAATGCCTTTGAAGGGAAAGGTGAAGAAGCTTTGAAGTGGCTAAACGATGTTCAAAAAACTTATAATTTAAAAACCACTGTTGAAGTGGCTAATGCCCAGCATACCGAACTAGCCTTAAAATACAATGTAGATGTGTTGTGGATTGGAGCACGCACTACCGTTAATCCATTCAGCGTTCAAGAAATTGCTGATGTATTAAAAGGCGTAAATATTCCGGTAATGATTAAAAACCCTGTAAATGCGGATGTGCAATTATGGTTAGGAGCCATTGAACGCATTAGTAACTCTGGAATTACTAGTATTGCTGCCATTCATCGTGGCTTTCATTTTTATGGTAAAAACAAATACCGAAACATGCCCTTGTGGCAATTACCAATTGAGTTAAAAACAATTCTTCCTCAACTCCCTATTATTTGCGACCCAAGCCATATAAGTGGCAACACAGAATTAATTCCCCATGTAGCCCAAAAGGCTCTGGATTTAGGTATGGATGGGTTAATGATTGAATCGCATTTTAACCCAAAAGTTGCCTTAAGCGATGCACAACAACAATTAACGCCAAAAGAACTAAATGAATTAATTGAAAAATTAGTAATTAGAAATAGTGCTGCAAATAATAACGAAACCATTAATCAACTGGAGCAATTTCGATTATTAATCGATGATTTGGATGATGAGTTAATGGCCATTCTAAAAAAACGAAATCAAATTATTGAAAATATAGGCAGTTATAAAAAACAACACGGCATTACGATTTTTCAGTTACAACGTTGGCAACAAATTTTAAAAACACGTGGTCAATTAGCCGAAAAAATGGGAATGAGCAGAAGTTACATTGAAAAAATATGCCAATTATTGCACGAAGAAAGTATTAAGATACAAAATGAGGTAATGAATGAAAATTAAAAAATGAAATTTTCTTAACTAAAACACTTCGTTTATTTACAAATTCTTCAAAAAAAACTAAATAATAATCTAAATTATTATTAAACTTGCATAAAATTTTTACAAAATGGCAGAAATTCACATAGTTGGAATAAAATATATAGAAATTAACGATCAGGCGGATTTAGAGTTTAAATACAAACCCGAAGTACCTAAATTAAAGTTAGTTGGCACCTTGTTAAACCCTGAAACTGAGGAAGATGAAGAAGGCGTTTTATTTTTAACTCAAAAACAATTAAATCAAGTTATGGTGGATAAAGATATCGACCTTAAAACTCAGGACGATCGTTGGTACTTAAGCAAACCATTAAGCAAAGAACAAACTAAAAAAGTAGGCTTGGTAGACATTGATGCTGAATTTTTAGGTGCTGCAGGTGAACTGAAATGCTACGAAGCAGTTAAGATTTCGTAATTATAGCCTTAATTTAAGATAATAAAGCAACAGCCTGACATGCAAATAGTCCGGCTGTTTCTGTTCTTAGCCTATTTGTTCCTAAACTAATTGGGGTAAATTTGTTTTCAATTGCTAAATCCACTTCTTCTTTAGCAAAATCGCCTTCAGGACCAATAAGTACTAGGTTACTTTTATTTTTAAAATCTATTAATTTGATATCTCTTTTCTCCGAATCAAAACAATGAGCAATCAATTTTTGGTCAACAGATGCATTTTTCATTAAATCCTTTACCAAAATCATCTCATTTACTTTAGGTATAAACGCCTGTAAACTTTGCTTAACGGCACTTTCTACAATTTTTTTTATTCTATCGGTTTTTATGGAGGTTCTTTCCGAGTTTTTACATTGAATAAAACTAATTTCATCTACTCCAATCTCTACCATTTTTTCAATGGCCCATTCAATCCTGTCCATTTGCTTGGTAGGTGCAATAGCCATATGCAAATAATAATTTCGTTTTGCTTGTGTTTCAAGTACTTTGGCAATTTTAACCACACATTTTTTTTCGGTCACCAATTCCAATTCACCCTCATACATCCCTCCCACTCCATCTATTACCACTAACTTATCCCCTAGTTTTTTACGCAATACTTTACAACAATGCCAACTTTCTTCGGCAGTAAGCGTAGCAATTGAATCGTGAATAATTGCAATAAAAATGTTCATTGTGTAAAAATAATTAAATTTAGGGTATGAACTATTTGGCGCACGCCTATTTATCAAACAACAACCCTGATTTGTTAATCGGAAACTTTATTGCCGACCATTTGCAAGGTAACAATTTTGAGAATTTTTCTGAAGGCATTAAACAAGGCATCACACTTCACCGAGCCATTGATACCTTTACAGATAACCACCCCAATTTTAAATTGGCAAAACGATTATTTTATAATGGCTTTGAAAAACACAGCGGCATATTAATTGATATTTATTTCGATTATTTTTTGGCTAAGAATTTCCATGAACATTCCCCAATTCCCTTACCTGAATTCTGTATAAATACTTATTCTGTTTATCAGCAAAATGTTAATGTATTGCCCCAAGGCAGTCAGCAATTTTTAAATTATGTTTTAAAAAACAACATTTATGAGGGCTATGGCACTATAAAAGGTATAGAAACTGTGCTTTTTCATTTATCTAAACGAATAAATCATGATATTTGGCTAAACGAATCCATAATCTTGTTTCAACAAAATGAAACAGAATTATACCAACATTTTAATACTTTTTTTAAAGATGCAAAAAATAATTTTAGTGTATAAAAAGCCACAGATTTCACAGATTTCGTAGAAAAAAAACAATTTGTGTAATCTGCGAAATCTGCGGCAAAAAAAACATTTTTAATCATATTAAATCTGCGTCACCTACGATCCAAAAAAAAATTTAATTTTCTAACAAATTCTGTTAAATTTGTCACTAAACTAAACAATTGGCTTATGGCTAAAACAGCAACCGAAAAAAAATCCGAGTCAAAATTAAAATTCAAAAAAGAACAATATCTAACTTGGTACGAATCAATGTTATTGATGCGTAAGTTTGAAGAAAAAACCGGACAAGTTTACGTTCAACAAAAAATAAAAGGTTTTTGCCATTTATACATCGGACAAGAAGCCATTGTAGCAGGAACAGTTAGCGCTACAAAAGTTGGCGACAAACACATTACTGCATATCGCGATCATGCCCACCCTATTGGTTTAGGTTTGCACCCAAAATATGTAATGGCCGAAATGTACGCTAAAATTACCGGTTGTAGCAAAGGTAAAGGTGGCAGTATGCACATTTTTAGTAAAGAACATGGTTTTGTGGGTGGACATGGAATTGTAGGTGGACAAGTGCCATTAGGCGCAGGTATTGCTTTTGCCGAAAAATATTTAGGAACTGATAATGTGTGTGTGTGTTCAATGGGTGATGGCGCTGTGCGTCAAGGGGCATTGCACGAAGCTTTTAATATGGCAATGACCTGGAAATTACCTGTAGTTTTTATTGTTGAAAATAATCAATACGCTATGGGAACGTCTGTAGAACGTACCAGTAACGTCACGGAGTTATGGAAACTTGGTTTAGCTTATGATATGCCGAGTAAACCAGTTGACGGTTTAACTGTTGAAGCTGTGCACGAAGCGATGGAAGAAGCAGTAGCAAGAGCGCGCAGAGGTGATGGGCCAACATTTCTGGAAATGAAAACGTATCGTTACAAAGGGCATAGTATGAGCGATGCGCAAACCTACCGTACTAAGGACGAAGTTAAAGAATACCAAGAGCAAGACCCAATTTTAAAAGTTTTGGCGACTTTACAAGTAAACAAGTGGATTACGGAAGAAGAAATTGAAGCTACTGAAGCACGTGTAAAAGCATTGGTTGACGAAAGCGTAAAATTTGCAGAAGAAAGTCCGTATCCTGAAGTTGACGAGTTATTTAAAGATGTTTATTCAGAACCAAATTATCCATTCATTAAAGAATAATTTTAAATGTTGAATGTTAAATTATAAATGAAGCAAAATTTAATAGTCACAAAAACATTCAATTTTTCAAAAGAAATAATTAAACTATATATACACTTAAAAAAAGACAAAGTATTTGAATTAGCAAGCCAATTATTTAGAAGCGCAACAAGTATAGGCGCAAATGTAGAGGAAGCCCAAGCCGCACAATCAAAAAAAGATTTTATTTCTAAAATGAGTATTGCAGCAAAAGAAGCGAGAGAAACTAGGTATTGGTTAAGATTATTAGACGAAAGTGAACTAACAACAAAAGAGGTGAAATTATTATTAAAAGAAGTTGAAGAAATAATAAACATTTTAACCAAAATAGTTAAAACGTCTGCTAGCAGTTAATTTAAAATTTATCATTTAAAATTTAACATTTCAAAAATATGGCTGAAATAGTAAGAATGCCCAAACTAAGTGATACCATGACAGATGGTGTAATTGCTAAATGGCACAAAAAAGTAGGTGATAAAGTAAAAAGCGGCGAATTGCTGGCTGATATTGAAACCGACAAGGCTACTATGGAATTTGAATCGTTTCAAGACGGGGTTTTATTACACATTGGTGTTCAAGAAAAAGAAGCGGTTCCTGTAGATTCTATTATTGCTATTTTAGGGACTCAAGGCGAAGATATATCAGAAATTTTAAATTCTAAATTAGAAATTAAAAATGATAGCCCTAAAGTTAAAAGCGATACCCCTACTGTAAAAAACGAAAGCGAAAATTTAACATCTAACATTTCTAATTTAACATTGCCTTCAGGTGTTGAGGTAGTGCGTATGCCAAAATTAAGCGACACGATGACTGAGGGTGTGATCGAAAAATGGCACAAAAAAGTTGGTGATAAAGTAAAAAGTGGCGAATTATTGGCGGATATTGCTACTGATAAAGCCACAATGGAATTTGAATCGTTTCAAGATGGCGTGTTAATTCACATTGGTATTGAAGAAGGTAAATCCATTCCGGTAGACAGCGTTATTGCTATTTTAGGAAAAGGTGGCGAAGACATTAATGCTATTTTAAATTCATTAAGCCAAAAGCCTGTTACTATCACTCCTGTTGCAAACGAAACCGAAAATTCAAAAAAAAACAATTCGGTTGGTTTAGCAAGTTCAGAAAATGGTTCAGTAAATAATGGCCGCATAAAAGCCTCTCCGCTTGCTAGAGCACTGGCAAAAGAAAAAAATATTGATTTAACAAAAGTAAGCGGTACCGGCGATAACGGACGTATTACAAAAGCAGATATTGAAAACTTTAAAGGTGGGGCTTCGACAAGTTCAGCCACCACTTCTACTAAGCCGCAAAACATCAGTACTGTTGCTTTGGGCAGCGAAAGCTTTACCGACGAGCCAGTTTCGCAAATGCGTAAAGTAATTGCCAAACGTTTGTTAGAAAGCAAAAACGGTGCGCCGCATTTTTATTTAAACATTGAGTGTGACATGGATAATGCCATTGCCGCGCGTACCAGCATTAATGCCATACCTGATACTAAAGTTTCGTTTAACGACTTAGTTATTAAGGCTTGTGCTGCTGCTTTAAAGAAACATCCACGTGTAAACACCAGTTGGATGGGCGATAAAATACGTACTTACTCGCACATACACATTGGTATGGCTGTAGCCATTGAAGATGGCTTGTTGGTACCAGTTATACGTTTTGCTGACCAAAAATCATTATCACAAATAAGTGCCGAAGCCAAAGATTTAGGTAAACGCGCGAAAGAAAAGAAATTACAACCGGCAGACTGGGAAGGCAATACTTTTACTGTGTCTAACCTGGGTATGTTTGGTATAGAATCATTTACCTCTATTATCAATAGCCCTGAAAGTTGTATTTTAAGTGTAGGAGCAATACGCCAAGTACCTGTTGTAAAAAACAATGCTGTGTTGCCAGGTAACGTTATGAAATTAAGTTTAGCCTGCGACCACAGAACTGTAGACGGAGCTACCGGAGCTGCCTTTTTACAAACATTAAAAGGCTTTATTGAAAATCCTGTGACGATTTTGGTTTAATATTTTCTCTATAAATATTAAACAATGATTAAAAATATTTTCTTCCTGCTAATTTTTTCTGTTTTTGCCAATACAGTTGTCAAAGCACAATTGGGTGTTCAATTAGGCGGTCCGCCAAGCCATGCGCAATGGAAAACGTCCACAAAAAAGATAAATGATTGCGAATACGATTTAATTTTTACAGTCACGCTAGAAAAAGGTTGGCATACTTTTTCAATCGTTAAAATAAAAGGGGCAGAGAAAGAAGTTTTTACAACTGAAATTACTTTTGAAAAAAATAAAGATTATACCCTTGTTGGTACTTTAACAGAAACTACTCCAACAACAGAATATGATGCAACGATAAAGAAAAACGTATTGTTGCATTACAACAAAGCTGTGTTTACACAACGTATTAAATTAAACAATAGTACTAATGCAAAAATTACAGGAGAATATGAATACCAAGTCTGCAAAGGTGTATGCGAAAAACCACCCTACGAAACATTTACGTTTGACTTAAAAGGAACAGCAGCTTGTGCCGGTAAAAAATAATTTAAATTCCTCTATTCTTTTTATACAACTCGTCCTTGCGGCGTAAACGCTCCTGACGGCGCTTGCCTCCCAATTGTACTTTTTGATTTTTGAGTTTCTTTTCATGGAAAGCACCTGTCTTCACTTCTAATTTTGGAATTTTCTTTAAATTTTTATCCCGCTTAACAGGTTTTTCGTCAGCCGTTAAAACATCCGAAACCTCTACAACTTCTGGTAAAGGGGTAAGTTTAATTTTTTTGTTCATTAACACTTCAATGCCTTTTAAAAACGGCTTTTCTAAATCAGTTACAAAGGTTATTGAGGCTCCAATTTTATCTGCCCTACCCGTTCGACCAATTCTGTGAATATAATCCTCCGGTGTTTTTGGGGTATCAAAATTGATGACGTGTGTTACTTCGGCAATATCTAAACCACGAGCAATAATATCGGTAGCAATTAATACTCTTGAAACTCCTTTTTCAAAATCGAGCAAAGCTGCAAAACGTTGTGGTTGAGTTTTATTAGAGTGAATAATGGCAATTTGCTCTTTTAAAACAGGCTCTAATTCTGTAAAAACATCATTTGCCATGTTTTTATTTTTACAAAACACCAATACTTTTTTCAAAGTATCATCGGTCAATAACAAATGTTCTAATAAATTTACTTTGGTATAAAAATTAGGTACCGCATAGGCACTTTGCGTAATTTTATCAATGGGTGTACCACGAGCAATTAACTCTAAATACTGCGGGGTAATAAAATAATTTTCAATAATTTTCTCAACCTCTTCGTCTAACGTAGCAGAAAACAAAAGGTTTTGACGCTTTAACGGCAATTTTTCCATTAATTGCACCAATTGTGTTCTAAATCCAAGACTTAACAATTCATCCACTTCGTCTAACACTAATTTTTGAATATCCTTAAGTTGTAAAGTTCTATCCAAAACCATATCCATTAAGCGTCCAGGGGTCGCCACTAAAATGTCTAAACCGTTATATAACAATTGTTTTTGAGGATTGATATTTGCTCCACCATAAATCCCACCACTTCTGATAGTAATGTACGTTGTCAGTTTTTGAATTTCGTTCATTACCTGCACCACTAATTCGCGCGTAGGCACAACAATTAATACTCTTGGATGACGTTGCTCAGAATATATCAGCTGACGAATAATCGGAATTAAATAGGCAAAGGTTTTACCCGTACCTGTTTGCGAAATAGCAACCGTGTCTTTACCCGACATAACTGCCGGATATGCTTTTACCTGAATAGGTGTTGGTGTAGATAACCCTAAGTCTGTTATGGCCCTATGTAAAGGTTTAGAAAGGTTAAGGTCTTGAAACGTCATAATAAATTGCTGAATGAGTATTGATGATTGAAGATTTAAATTTTTTTAATAAAACTTATTTCATTCAAAATTTATAATTTACCATTTAAAATTTCGTTAAGCTTGCGCAGTTGGTCCGCCAAAATTCATAGGAAACCCATTTTCAAAATCTTTTATTTTACCGTTTATTTGTTCAAATTTTTGAATATTTTCGGCTAAAGCTTTTGCTAAACGCTTGGCATGTTGGGGCGTTAATAATATACGTGATTTAACACGGGCTTTAGGAACACCTGGCATAATTTTTATAAAATCTAAAACAAACTCGCTTTGCGAATGTGTGATAATAGCAAGGTTTGAATAAATTCCTTCGGCAACTTCTTCACTTAATTCAATATCTAATTGCGGGGCATTATGATTGTTTTCTTCCATAATATTCTTTATTTAATTGGATTACAAGTTACGATTAATTTAAATAACCTAAGCTTTCATTTTTAAACGAATTTGAGTGATAATACGCTTGGTATAAAGTGGAAAGTCGCCATTCATCATCCAGCTATAATAACCCGGTTCGGCTTTAAAAACCTCGGTAACGGGTTTATCTTTGTGTTTTCCGAAATTAAACACTTCAACGCCCTTTTCATTATAAATAATTCTGCCGGCTAAATCCACATTTTTTGTTTTGGTAGTTAACTCACTCAATTTATTAACGTCGTTTACAACCGGAATAATTTTATTTCCTTTTTCGTCTTCAATTTCGGTTGCTTGGTAACGTTGCAATTGTGCTTTAAAAATTTCGTAAGTAGCAACCGTATCAGCCTCTGCACTATGCGCATTTACAAGCGCTTTGTCGCAATAAAATTTGTAAGCGGCGCTTAAATTACGCGGCTCCATAAAATGGAAAATGTTTTGTACATCAATTAGTTTGCGACCTTGCAAATCAAAATCGGCTTCCACACGCATAAACTCTTCTACCAATAATGGAATATCAAACTTATTCGAATTATATCCTGCAAAATCTGCATTACCAATAAATTGAATTAATTCGGCAGCAACTTGTTTAAAAGTAGGTGCATCCACAATATCCTTATCATAAATGCCATGAATTTTTGATACCTTTTCAGGAATTGGCATTTCAGGGTTGATACGAAGTGTTTTTGTAAGCGTTGTGTTATCAGTATTTACTTTTAGTAAACAAATTTCCACAATTCGGTCTACACCAATGGTTAAGCCTGTTGTTTCGAGGTCAATAAAAATTAAAGGCTTAGTTAAGTTAATGTTCATTTGGTGTATGTTGTTAAATGTTTAAGTACCTCTTCGGCTGAAATTGTATTCTTTAAGAAAGAATTTAATTTGTGAATAACAGCATCCAACAGCGAATCAGGGCAACTTGCACCGCTGGTGATTATGATTTTAAGATGTTCTTTTTTGGGTAAAAAATCAGTTGTTGTTAATTGCTTTTTGTTGTGATAATCAAAATGATGAATTGTAGTTTCGTTTTCGATTTCTTTCTCAGACGAAATAAAATAAGTTGGAAATTTACGCTCCAATAATTCCACTAAATGTGAGGTATTACTACTGTTGTAACCACCCACAACAATGGCCAAGTCAGCATCAGTTTCTAATAGACCATAGGTAGCATCCTGATTTTCGTTGGTGGCGTAGCAAAGCGTATCATGTGTATCAGCAAAATGATTCTTAATATCATCTTCACCAAACTTTTCAATCATAACAGATTTTAAATACTCGGTAATTTCAGAAGTTTCAGTAGCTAACATGGTGGTTTGATTTATAACACCAAGTTTATTAAAATGTGTACTAACTTGCAAACCGTTAGCATATTTGTCTTTAAACTCTATTTCAAATTCTTGTTGTGATTTTTTTCCTAAAATATAATCCTTTAATCGTTTTGCTTCCTCCAAATCCTTTACCACTACAACAGCTTCACTATCTACCGCACTTCTTGAGAATGTGGAGCGGGTTTCTTCGTGGTTATATTTTCCATGAATAATAATGGTATGTTTTGTTTTGCCTATTTGCTCCGATTTTTTCCATACACGTTCTACAAAAGGGCAAGTGGTATTGTATTTTTCAGTTTTTATACCTTTTCCGCTTAACAAATCTATTAACTCTAAAGGTGCTCCAAATGCGGGAATCATAACCACATCATCAGGGGTTAATATTTCAAATGGGATTAATTGATTACCATAAGTATCTTGTAAAAATTTCACACCTCGTTCTGTTAAATCCTTATTTACCTCAGGATTATGAATCATTTGACTTAATAAATAAATGGATTTATCCGGATTTTCATCTAAGGCTTTAAAGGCAATTTCAATGGCATTCTCAACACCGTAACAAAATCCGAAGTGGCGGGCAATGTAATAAGTTACTGGTCCAAAATTAAGCGCCGTTGGTAAATTATCTTTTTTACGTGGGTCTTGCAATTTACGAAACTGCTTAACCTTTGAAATAATTGGACTTCTATAAAATTCGGGTACGTTAAAGGTTTTCATTGCTTAATTATACAACAAATCTAGTTATTTTTTGTTGCGTGGATGGTAACTTAATATGTTATCTCTTAAAAATTGCTTGTCCAAATGAGTATAAATTTCAGTAGTTGTTATACTTTCATGCCCCAACATTTCCTGAACAGCTCGCAAATCAGCTCCACCCTCCACTAAATGAGTAGCAAACGAATGTCGGAATGTATGCGGACTTAATTCTTTTTTTATACCTGCTTTTTCGGCCAAATTTCTAATAATATAAAACACCATTACTCGCGAAAGTCCTGCCCCTCGCCTATTTAAGTACAAAATATCTTCGTTACCTTTTTTAATTTCTAAATGATTTCGATAATTTATAAGATAATTGTTTATTAACTTTTTTGCTGATTTTCCAATAGGCACAAGCCGTTCTTTATTGCCTTTTCCCGTTACTTTAATATAATCTTCGGGCAAATGTAAATCGCTAATTTTTAAAGTTGTTAATTCACTCACCCGTAAGCCACAACTGTATAGTGTTTCAAGCATACTTAAATTACGTTCGCCTTCAGGTTCACTTCTATCAATGTAACTCAATAATTTATCAATTTCTTCAACACTCAAGTAATTCGGCAATTTGCGGGTAATTTTCGGCGTTTCTAATAAATCTGCAGGAGAGTCTTTCAAATCGTTTTCTATAACCAAAAAATTATAAAATGTTTTAATGCCACTTACAATTCTGGCTTGGGTAGCGGCAGAAAATCCAATTTCAGCCACCCACTCTACAAATTTTTGCAATTGTTTGTAGGTGAAATTTAAAGGAGATTGATAATTACAAAAGGCTTCAGAATAAGTTTCTAGTTTTTTTAAATCGTCGGCATATGCTTCCATTGAGTTTTTAGAAAGCGATTTTTCTAACTGTAAATACTGTTTAAAACGTATATAATAGGTTTGCCAACTATTCATTAAAAATTAGAAGTGTATCGGTATTAGTAAAAAAAATTAATTGCTTTTTAATTACCTTAATTGAATTAACCTTTTTTAAATTTTCTTTTAGGTCCTCTTCAAGCCCAATTAAATTGTCAGGACATGGTAAGTTACCGGGTATAATATCCAAAAAATTAAATAATCTTTTAGAAGATTTATACTTAAATTCAATAAAATTACAAGAGGTGTAACATTTACCCGATTTGGTTTTAGTGTTTAAATTGATGTAAGATTTGTTTACGGACATTGTATTTTTTTGACCACCAATAAAAACAGCCTTTAAATTATAATTTTTGCAACATTTAATTTTAGCTGTTTGACCATAAAAAAAGTTTAATTTTATAAAGAAAAAAAATAAAAAAACAACTCTTAACTTCATACAATGAAATTAGCAATAATTAATGGTCCAAACTTAAATCTTTTAGGCCAAAGAGAAAAAGATATATACGGCGACTTAAGTTTTGATGATTTTTTTGGCAAACTAAAACACAATTTCCCAAAAATTCAATTTACATTTTACCAAAGTAATGTAGAGGGAGAATTAATAAATAAAATTCAGGAATTTGGTTTTAATTACGATGGTATAATTTTAAATGCCGGGGGCTACACACACACATCAATTGCTATTGCTGACGCAATTGCAGCAATTTCAACCCCTGTAATTGAAGTGCATATCAGTAATATTTTTTCGAGGGAAGATTATAGACATACATCCTACTTAGGTGCTAAATGCATAGGAAGCATTAGTGGCTTCGGATTACAAAGTTACGAATTGGCGATAAAAAGTTTTTTATAACCTAGTAAGAAAGTGGCATACTTGCACGCTTCATTGGATTGATAGTTAACACAGGAATATTGCTAATATCTACCATTTTTTGACTCATAGTTCCACTAAACATTTCGCCAAAACTTAAGTCTTTTTTATTCATTTGTACAATAATGTCGCACTCATTTTTATTGCCATAATCAACAATAGCCTCTGCCACATCTTTTGCCGGAATTGACTTATTTGTACAATTAATGTTTCTTTCTTTAATATACTTTTTTACTTGATTTAAATAAGGTAGCAGTTTATTTTCGTATCCCGAATCACTTGGATCAAATACCGATACCACCCTGATATCAGCTTTATAATACTGGGCCAATTGGATTACGGTAGGAACTTTTTCACGAGACTCAGGGCTTAAATCAAAAGCCATTAAAATGTTTTTACAATTTGGTGTATGAGTTGTTGAACGAATTGTTAACACAGGGCATGGTGCATTTTTAATGAACTTACTGGCAGTACTTTGACTCATAAAACTTCTGAACTTTACATGAGTGTCTAAACCTACCACAATAAGACTAGAGTTCATTTTTTCTGCCATTTTATCAGTTTCAACATAAATATCACCTTTTAATGATACAAAGTTGCAAACAAGCCCACTTTCTGCGGCAACATCCTTAGCCAATTTTTGTAATTCTTCATTACTATGAGCTTGTTTATCACTGTAAACATACATTAAGTGAAGTGATGAATTGGTGTAGCGTGCTAAATTATAAGAGTGCTTAATAGCATTTAATGATTGTTTTGAAAAATCAATCGGAATTAAAATTGTACCATTCTCTTTAATCATAGGTTTTAATTTTTATGCTATAAAATTATACTATTTTTTCAAAAAAAGAAGAATAGCTATTACCAACTTTTAAACTAAGCTATGTGTTTAACTTAAAAAAATTATAATTTATCGACAAAAAATGCCATTTTATGACACAATTATTTAATTAACGTAACATGCCCAACATATTGTTTAGGTTTACCAGTATTTTGAGTCACACTAATTTTGTAAACGTAAACATCTGGAGGTAAAACATCTCCACCCTTTTTAGCTTTTCCATCCCAACCTTTTTCTATATCACTGGTACTAAATAATAATTGCCCCCAACGATCAAAAATGTCCATATGGTATTTTTTAACTCCAACAGCCTTCGGCATAAAAATCTCATTATTATTATCTCCATTTGGCGTAAACGAATTAGGAATATAAAATGTAACATCCTCAACAACTGATAATTTTTTAATAACGCTATCTACACAACCATAATTACTCTTTACTTTAAAAAACACAAAATAATTACCAATATTAGGAAAATCATAAACAGGATTTTGTTTTATAGATGTGTCTTTCCCATTGCTATAAAAATCCCAATGCCAATTAGTAATTGTAGCATTGCTTGTAATATCTGCAAAAGTAACTGTGAAATCATTTTCATTGGGAGAATCTGGAGAATAAATAAAATCAGCATGAGGTGTTGGATAAACCTCAATACTATTTGTTATCGAACTTTTACAGCTCTTAGCATCCACCAAATCAACATTTACATTATGTATACCTTGAGTATTAAAACATTGTGTCACCTTTGAAGAATCGTTATAACTATTTCCATTATCAAAACTCCACAAAGCAGAAATAATATTTGTAGATTGTTTTGTTAAATCAAAAGTCGTACAAAACGGAGCACAGCCTGCGTTAATTTGAGGCGTAACAAAAGCAGAAGGTAATGGCAATACAATAGGAGTAATAACAACAGAATTTAAACATCCATTTGCATCTGCCCCAACTAAGGTGTATGTGTTTTGTAAATTTGGAGAAGTACTTGAAATTGAATAACTATCTTCTAGAGATAAAACATCATACATGGTTAACCATTTGTAATTTAGGGCACCTGTACCCGTAAACGTGAATGTTGCTCCTTTACAAAGTTCGGTATTTCCAACAAACCCAACTGTCGGATTAGGAAAAATACTGCAATTTGCAACAGCAATGCCGGCACATCCCGATGTAGGAGTTACAACAACAGTATAACTACCAGAATTTGACAAATTTGCATTAGGAATGGTTGGGTTTTGCAAAGTAGAAGAAAAACCATTAGGTCCGGTCCATTGATATGAATTTCCAGCACTAACACTCAAAGTTAAATTATCATTTATGCAACCAATGGAACCAACTGCTTGAGGGGTAAGGCCCGGAAAAATTACCTGAGAAAGAGTTGCAGTATTCGAACAACCATTTAAATCGGTTCCAGTAACTGTAAAATTTCCATTTAAACTCAAAGGCGCAGAAGTATATGCTAAAGTTCCTTGGCTTGCTGAAAAATTATTCGGACCAGACCAAACGTAGCTGTTTGCCCCCGAGGCACTTAATGTAACACTAGCGTTTTGACAAACATTTCCGCTAGAAAGGGCTGTAATCGTTGGCATCGGATTAATAGAAACAACTGCAGTTGAAAAACTTACACAACCACTTGTGGTAGTATAAGAATGTGTAACACTATAAGTCCCTACATTACTAAAAAATCCAGAATAGTTTGGTACATTGCCAATTGCAGGTGCACCAACAGCAGGATTAAAACTATAAGTATGGATTCCAGAACTTGTCAATGCACTAAAACTAAAATTGTTGCCAGTAATACATTGCGATGGAGATGGTATATTAAAAGCAGCACTAGAGCCAGAAGGAACGTTTATTACACCAGAAGTATAAGTGATACATCCTCCACCAGTATCAATAGACTGAATAATGGTGTAAGAGCCCGATGCTGGAAAACTTACTACCGAAGTAGGATTTGTTGTTGTAAAGCTTGCCGGAGCACCAACACCTAAAAAGGTATAACTTTGAATGGCAGTTGAAACACTTGTATTTGTAATTGTAAATGTTGAACATGTATTAGCCGTTGTAAAAGAGGCTGCTGGAGGTGGCGAAAACAATAATGTTACCGTTTTAGTAATTGGGGCACAAGAACCAGGTGGATTCATCGATAAAGTATAACTGCCACTGGTTGTAGTGGTAAATGTTTGATTGGTATAACTAGATACGCCTGAACCAGCAGGACCGTTCCACGTATATGGGCCTAAACCAGGCGGCGCAGAGACAGTGCCTGATGTTGTACCACATGGTGCTACCGTAAATGCAGAGGAACCCGCAGGATACAAACTATTGTTTACTGATAAATTTACAGCAGTACATTGTGTGTCAAAATAAGCATAACCATTATGCCCCCCATAAGCACACCCTGCTGCAGTAAGCTGAATGGTTACACACGTTCCAATATATTGGGTTAAGTCTAATGAAACCGTTTTCCAACCAGACCACGAACCGGAAGATTGACAATAGGCTGTAAAAGTAGTAATTACGGGAGTTGGTGTTCCAACCCCAACTGTGTAAGTATACGGTCCATAATAGTATCCATAATAACTTGTTCCACCCGGCACTGTAACAGTATTTACGGCTGAATAAGTATTGACAGAGGTTGTATAGGTAGAGATTACATTTCCAGTGGGCGTTCCTACACCAACAGTATAAGTATATGGTGGGTAGTAATAGCCATAATAACTAGTTCCACCGGGCACTGTTACAGTGTTAATAGCCGAATAAGAGGGAGTCATTTGAGGTACACCTCCAGATGGATAAGTTCCTGTTGTAAAACCAGGAGTACCATTTAAACAAGAGCTACTCGGAGCAACAACAGATACTGAAGGGCAAGATAATTGAACGTTGCTACAATTTAACATACTAATATTTACATAAGGAGTGGCATTACACGGATGCCCTGCAGCATCTTCCAATACTGCAAAATATGCCACTTGGAATAGGGCATTTGTTGCAGAAACAACAAATGTCTTACTCAAACGATTTACTTCTCCTGGCGTACACAAATCTCCCAATCTTACTACCCAATTACCACCAAAAGGAGACGCAAGAGATATATTTGTTGCAGGATCAAAAGCAGATGATGGCATCATAGCATAATTAGCACTTGGTGTTGGACAACAACCCGCCATAGTTTGAGAATTCGAGTTAAAACCTTTACTATCAGTCCATCCGTTAATATTGCCAAACTCAAAATCTTCGTTATTACAAGCTGGAGTCAAAATTTGGTTTTGACCACCATTACCAATAGGTTTATAAGAGAAGGCAGGCCATTCTGAATTATTATCTTTTAAGTTATATTTTTTATTAATAAACTCTCTTTTTAATCGGCCAACGTAAATCGGAACTTCAAACTTAAGCATTCCATTATTTAAAGCTTCTTGAGTAATAAACCATTCGTTAAAGCCTGATAAAGAATCTGAACTAGAAAACGCTTTTTTTTGAGGGATATTAAACTGTTTCGGTTTAGTTTGAGAAACCAAAATAGATGAACCTAAAAAAAACAATAATAAAACTGAATTTCTAAGTGTAAAATTATTAAAAATCATAATGTATTAATTTGGATAAAAATATAAAAAAACAGGCTAATATAAAAATCACTCACTCATTTAAAATGAAGTTTTAATTAGTAAAAAGAGCAAAAAAACAGAAAATTATCTAATTAGAGTTACATGCCCAACATATTGCTTTGGTTTTCCTGTATTTTGAGTAACCGATATTTTATAAACATAAACGTCTTGGGGTAGAATATCTCCTCCCTTTTTTGATCTACCATCCCAACCTTTTTCTAAATCATTCGTACTAAATAATAACTGTCCCCAGCGGTCAAAAATATCCATTTGGTATTTTTTTACGCCAACTGCTTTTGGCGTAAATATTTCATTACTGCCGTCGCCGTTTGGTGTAAATGAGTTTGGAACAAAAAATGTAACATCTTCTACTACTGTTAATTTTTTGGTAACACTATCTACACAACCATAATTACTCTTTACTTTTAAATACACAAAATAATTACCTATTTGTGGAAAACTATAAGTTGGATTTTGTTTTATGGATGTATCTTTTCCATTGCTATAAAAATCCCAAAACCAATTTTGGATTGTTGCGTTTTTTGTAATGTCACTAAAAGTGATTACATAATCATTTTCAGTTGGAGAATCAGGTGTGTAAACGAAGTCTGCGTGTGGAATTGGATATACTTCTAACGTATTTGTTATAGCACCTTTACACCCCTTTGTATCAACCATATTGATTGTTACACTGTGAATACCTGCACTATTAAAACATTGAGAAACCTTTATTGAATCGTTATAACTATTACCATTATCAAAATTCCAAGCCGCAGAAGTTATATTAGTAGAAAATTTTATGAAATCAAAAGTAGTACAAAACGGGGCACATCCTGCATTTTTTTGTGGGGTAACAAACGCATTAGGTAAAGGCAACACTATTGGAGAAATAACTACAGAATTAACGCAACCATTTGCATCCGCTCCAACTAAAGTATATGTAGTTTGAAAATGTGGGGAAACACTAGATATTGAATAGGTATTTGCCAATGACAATTCATCAAACATGGTTAACCATTTGTAATTTAGAGCACCTGTTCCAACAAATGTAAACACTCCTCCTTTACAAACCTCGGTATTACCTGTAAAACCAACAATAGGAAGTGGATAAACATTACAGTTTGTAACAGCGCTTGCTGTGCATCCACCTGCTGCGGTTACTATAACGCTGTAAGTACCAGCATTCTCGAAGCCCGCATTATTAATAAATGGGTTCTGTGAAACAGAGGTGAACCCATTTGGCCCAGTCCATTGATAGATTTGTGCCGGGGTAACATTCATTGTTAGTACCTCATTTAAACAAACATTAGATCCTAGTGCGATTGGAGTTGGCAGGGTATAAATCGTTTGGCTTAAAGTAGAAGTATTTACACAACCATTTATATCTACACCGGTTATTGTATAAGTTCCATTTAAACTCAATGGAGCAGCAGGAAAAACAATTGTGGACTGGCTCGATAAAAAATTGTTTGGTCCAACCCAAGTGTAGGTTGTTCCTCCGCTGGCTGTTAAAGTGAGGCTTTGGTTTTGACAAACATTGCCACTTGACAATGCTGTGATTGTTGGCAGAGGATTAATTGTTACAGATGTTGTTGTACTGGCAGTACAGCCATTAGTTGCCCCAATTAATGAATAAGTACCTGAATAAGTTAAAAGATTATTGGTTATGGTTGGATTTTGAAAATTAGAATTAAACCCTGCCGGACCTGACCAGGAATAAGTTGTTGAACCACTTCCTGAAAGCGAAAAACTCTGCCCTAAGCAATAATTACCTGAACTTCCTGCCACCATAACAGGATTAGGTTTTACTTGAACCGTTCCACTGGCTGTTGCTGTACAACCTTGGGTAGAAACTAGCGCATTGTATACTCCACCATTTAATGCTTGAGCATTAGGAATAGTTGGAGCTACTAAATTAGAAGCAAAGGAATTTGGTCCTGTCCAAGCATAAGTACTGGTCGTTGTTCCACCAGACACGCTTAAACTTGCTGTTACGCCCGCACAAACGGTTGAGCCAATAACAATAGGTGTTGGTGTAGGAATAACAGTTATAGTTTTTGTAATAGCACAAGTATTGGTGGCAGGATTAGTTCCCGTTGTTGTTGCAACTGCAGTATAAACACCGCTAGCAGCAGGTGTAATGTTTGCTAGAGTTGTATTAGCGGGCTGATTTGTAAAACCATTTGGTCCATTCCAAACAACACTTGTAATTGCAGTAGTTGTAGTAACACCAAAAGTAGCGGTTTGGGTAGAACACAAACTACTGGTTGCTGCAGCAGTAAAAGAACAAAGGATACCACAGTTGGTAGTGCCGGCGCCCGGATTGGTGCCATTTGATTGATTAAAATTAATTGTTTGGTTTGAATTAGAAAAGTTTGTAATAAGTAATATGTAATTTTGACCGGGAATTGCATTGGCAATAACCAAAGTTTCAGTTGAAGAACCTGAATAACTGCATCCTGTGTTTCCGCCTGAATTTGGGACAATATTGCCTGCTGTTAAATTACCACAATTTCCTGTTAATGTTGGAAAAGGCCCCCAGCAAATAAAATCTATATCTTGAGTAGCAGACATGGTTATTACTAAAGGACCTGCGGTAGCTATTTGAAGGGAAAACCAAGCAGGATTTGGCTGAGAACCTAAACATCCGTAACTGGGACCAGCTTGAGCATTACCGGTATTAACTCCAGCCGGATAACTAACAGGAACTCCTGTACAAAAAGGTTGTGCATTGGCACAGGTACCATTACCTTGTCCGAAAAAAGAACGATTAAATAATACGGTAACAAGAATTAATAAAAGATATCTTAGCATGATAACAAATATATAGCTAATTTTTTTTAAATAAGTTATAACTTAATAAGTGATATTAGTCTTTAAGTGTTTAAAAAGGTAGTTTCACTCAATTAGCTTTTTAAATGATATTTTATATCGCTTTATGCTTTAAAACATTAACTAAAATACTGCTTTCTGATCTTTAAACTTCCAAATATACCTACAAGCTAATGTTCTGTATGGTTGCCATTTTTCGGCTATTTTTTGAATATCTTTTATCAATTCCTTTTTTTCGGATTTAAGTTTGTAAATTTTTTTTATGCCATTTTGAATTCCTAAATCATCAATAGGGAAAACATCCTTTCGATTTAAACTAAACATTAATAGCATTTCTACAGTCCATCTACCTACTCCTTTTATTTTCATCAAATGCTCGATAAGTTCTGTATCAGTTTTTTTCTTTAAAAAATTATAATCTAAACCTTCAGTTAAACTAAATTGGGCAATATTTTTAATATAGCCCGACTTTTGATATGACAATCCAGAAGAACGCAATAATTCATTATCGATGTTTAATACTGTTTTTGCATCAGGATAATTATTTTTAAATAAAGTCAAAAAACGTTTATGTATAGTATCAGCAGCTTTAACAGATAATTGTTGGCTAACAATGGCTTTTATTAATGATGCATATATATCCGTATTTATTTTCCCTGGCTTTAAAACGCCAACCTCAGAAATAACTTTATTCAATCTTTTATCTTTAGCCAAATGTAAAAGTTGTGTGTTAATTTTTGTCATACTTATTAAGTTACAACTTTAAAATTTAAACCCAATTACCATGATATCATCTGTTTGCGGCATAACTCCTTGCCAAGTATTTACGGTATTTTGTATAAAATTAGATTGATCATCAAAAGGCATATCAGAGGCTTGAAGGATGGTTTGTTTAAAACGCGCTGCAGAGAATTTTTTTTGTCTTGTACCACCAAATTGATCTTTCACGCCATCACTAAATAAATAAAAAGATCTGTTGGGTTCATAAGGAATAAATGTGGTTTTAAACTCTGAACTATCATTTTCTCCAATAGAATATCTGTGAGCTTTTAAATCAATTAATGAATTGTTTATAATACACGAGGCATCATTTTTAGCGCCGGCATAATACACATTATTATTTACCAGGTTTAATGCAATAATACTAGCATCCATTCCATCTCTAATATTGTCTTCTTTTAAATTTAATTGGTGATAAAACAAATGATTTAAACGCGTAAGAATTTCGCCCGGTAAATACAAATTTTCCTCATATACAATTTTGTTAAGTAACGATGTACCAACAATGCTTAACATAGCCCCTGGTACACCATGGCCTGTGCAATCTCCTGCAAATATTATTAAAATATCTTTATGTTTGCCAACCCAAAAAAAGTCGCCACTTACTTGGTCTTTTGGTTTGTAATATATAAAGCTGTTTTTAATATTTGCTTTTAAAGTGTCTTGCCCAACAAAAATAGCTCGTTGAATACGTTCTGCGTAAGAAATACTATCCATTAATTCGGCACGCTGTTGCTGTATTTCGGCAGTGCGTTGTTTAATAATACGTTCTAGTCTAATTCTGTTCGATCGTGCTGCTTTTACTCTTAAATAAACAAATAACACAATAATCAGTACAATAAGAATTATTACCAAATATTTAAACCAGGTAGCTCTATAAAAAGGAGGTACAACCTTTATAGTTAAAATAAATGGATCGGCACACCATATCTGATCGGCATTTGCACCCATTAATTCAAATCTGTATGTTCCTGCGGGCAAATCGTTATAAATAACAAAATTTGTACCTAAGGGTTGTTGCCACTCTTTATCATAAGGTAAAAATCTAAATTTAAATCTGTTTTTTTCAGGTAAATTAAAATCTAAAACCGTAAAATCTATTCTAAATGAGTTTTGACTTTCTTTTAATTCTATTTCTTGTCCACTAATTAAATTTTTAATTGAGAAGCTATTTCCCAAACCTTCAAATCGAGTTACATCAATTTTTGGCAAGTTAAAATGGGATACTTGATAATCAGGATTAAAAATAACCAACCCTTCTTGAGTGGCAATATAAAAGTAGCCGTCCAAAAAATCGAGTTGATGAATAATTTCAGTAGGCAAACCATCATCGCTAGTAATTTCAGTTATTTCATTAGAGGTGTAATTCCATTTAATTAACCCATTATCGGTTGCCATCCAATAACAATTTTTATAAATTACTGCACTTTTTATTTCCTTAAAAAAATTGTTTTTACCCTTGTAAACAATGGCATATTTATAGGTTTTTGGATTAAATTTTAATAAGCCTAAATATTTTGAAGATAACAATACAACAGTATCACTCAAAGTAACAGCATTCGTAATATCTCCTACATCTGGTAATTTTATATCTTCTATTTCGTCATAATGTTGAGCATTAAATTTTATTATACCACCGGAATAGGTAAAATATAAATAATTATTTACCGCAAAATTTGAGATAAAAAGGCTTTTAACCCCAAGTGGTTGACTAATGTATTTTAATTTTTCGGTTAGTTGATCGAAGATAATAATTTCGCCAATACCACCCATTACCAGTTGGTGAGGGTTATCAGGATTTTTTATAATATTGGCTATATAATGTTCCTGTTGATTGTAAAAACTTTTAACACTATATGTGTTATTTTTTGTAATGGTTAATTTTTGAAATAAATTTTGCCCTCCAATGTATACATTGCCACTATCGTCTTCTATAAATTGATTTACAAAACGTTCATCGTTTTTATTTTGAGCATTAGGTCCAAAATTAGTTGTAGTTTTTGTTAATTGATTGTATAATGAAAAACCTTCGCCATCAACGCCAACGTAAATTAAGTTATTATGTTTTTTACTTGCTAAAACAGAAATAATAATATTATTTAAAAACGAATTGGAAGGATTTTGATAACTTCTTTTTACAACCTGTAAATTTGGTTTTCTGCTGGTTAATTTTTGTAAGCCAACATCAGAACCAATCCATAAAATATCATTTTCATCCTTACAAAGCGCCCAGCATTTATTACTCATTAATGATTTTGAATTATCGGGATCGTTTTGGTAAATTTTAAATTCTTTTTTATCGATATCAAACGCGGTTAAACCAAAACTCCAATAGCATTGCCAAATAGTATTATCTTTTGAATGGGTATATGAAATACTTGAATAAAAACCATTTGGTGCTTTGTATTTTGTTACTTTTAAGTTACTTGTCGCAATAGAAACTAAGCCATCATCTACACCCAACCAAATGTTACCTAAATAATCTTCCGAAATACCTAAAAACCCATTCGTGCCTCCATCAAGTCCACTAAATTCATGCATTTTAAGCTTATTAATCTCACATTTATAAACTCTTGAAACTACAGCATTATTAATTGTTTTTTTTACACCAGCCCACAGAACTCCTAACCTGTCAAAACACATACTTTGTACCAGCCAACCTTCAAGTAAATGAGATTTGCCATATTGTATTTTTTGCAAACTGCTATTTTGTTCGTTAAACAAATAAACTCCATCTGCTGTTCCAATAATTTTCTCTCCTTTTAAATTGCTGGTAATACAAACAATATTATTTTTTCGCTTAAAATTCTTTTCGGTAGTGTCCGTTTTTACACGTTGAAAGGTGTTAGTACGATAATTATAAATATTTAATCCTTTTCGGGTACCAACAAGAATTTTATCGTTATTTAATTGATGTAAACAGGTAATTACCGGATTAGAAAGGGATGTTGAATCGCCTTGAAAACTCAGGTATTTCTCGAATGTGTAACCATCATACTTATTCAAACCTGCCAATGTTCCAACCCACAAATAGCCTTTTTGATCTTGAAAAAGAGAACTTATAAATGAATTTGATAAAGTTCGAGAATCTATTTTATCTATAATTGCATTTTGAGGATTCTGAGATTGTTGCTTTAAAAACAAAAACACATAAAATATAAATAATAGCCTTTTGTTCAAGCTCATAATTTTTTATTCCTCTACTCAAATCTACTAAATATTTTAAACTAACTTATAGTATTTCGCTCAAAATATTGCCAAATCGATAAATGTCTAAAAACGAGTTATAAAGGGGTACGGGAGCACAACGAATAACATTAGGTTCGCGCCAATCAGGGATAACTCCTTGTTCTATTAATTTATTATATAATGGTTTACCATAACCATTTGCTACAACAGAAATTTGGCAACCTCTGTTTTCTTTTGGAGTTATTATTTGTAAGCAATTATTTTTTTGTTTGTTTATTTCCCCAATTGTGTATTCTAAATAAGCTGTTAATCGAGTGCTCTTTATAATTAATTTATCCATTCCAACTTCATCAAAAATATCTAAGCTTGCTCTACAAGCCGCCATGCTTAAAACTGGAGCATTGCTCAATTGCCAACGTTCGGCCGTTTGAATGGGAATAAACGTTTTATCCATTAAAAAACGTGTTTTTTTATCGTGTCCCCACCAACCTGCAAACAAAGGCATATCGGTATTTTTATGATGTTTTTCGTGAACAAAAGATCCAGCAACACTTCCAGGACCACTATTTAAATATTTATAACTACACCACGCGGCAAAATCAACGTCCCAGTTATGTAATTCTAATTTTAAATTACCTGCAGCATGTGCTAAATCAAAACCCACAATAGCTCCGGCTTTATGTCCAGCTTCGGTAATTGCCTTCATATCAAATACCTGCCCACTAAAATAATTTACTCCACCTATCATAATTAAAGCTAGGCTCTCTTTATTTTTCTCAATTGCGTTTAAAATATCTTCATAATGAACTACATATTCTCCTTCGCGGGGAGCAATTTCTATCAAAGCATCTTCAATTGAATATCCATGAAATTTTACTTGGGACTGTAAAGCATATTGATCGCTAGGAAAGGCTTTTGCTTCACATAAAATTTTATAACGTTGTTTAGTTGGTCGATAAAAACTTACCATTAATAAATGAAGATTTACAGTCAATTGGTTCATCATCACCGTTTCTGATGGTAAGGCACCCACTATTTTTGCCATTTTTTCGGTTAATAATTCATGATAAGACAACCATGGATTTTTGGCTAAAAAATGGCCTTCTACACCAAATTTTGCCCAATCGTTTAACTCCTGTTCAATATAATTTTTTGTAGTTTTTGGCTGTAATCCTAATGAATTTCCAGTAAAATAAACTACATCTTCTCCATTGTGTTGGGGTAAGTAAAATTGTTGACGATATGAATTTAATTCATCTCGTTCATCTAATTGCTTGGCAAAAGTAGATGTGTTTTCAAATAAGATGTTAGTTGCAGTTGAGTTTGACATAATAATTTAAAGCTAGGCTAAAGTAGTATTTTTGATCAAATAAAAAAACCGTTTTGAACTGAATCAAAACGGTTTTTAATTTTATATGTTAGTACGAGTAGCGGAGTGTATCGATAACGGAACTAGAATCACTTTTCGATATGGCTTTCGTTACTCAAGCCTACTCGAAGTAACAGTTTTTTACTCAATAATTAATTTTTTAGTGCTTACAGAGTTACCAACTTTTACGTTAGCTAAATAAACGCCAGAAGTTAAATTTGTAAGGTCTAAATTAATAGTATTGTTGCCTACAACTGCGTTTGCAGTAATTGTTTTTACTAATGCACCAACTAAGTTAAAAACCGAAACTGCCACTGTAGAGTTTTCTTTTAAATCAATTGCTAATACAGCATTATCTTTTGTTGGGTTAGGATAAATAACACTGTTAGAGGCTGAATTAGTGTTAGCATTTTCTTTTACGCCAACTGGCCCTGGAAAATAATAAGATAACGTATTGGTAGAATACCAAGTAACATTATTAGTTGTTTGTGCATATGGGTTGCTATTAGTTACAGTAAATGGTGTCTTAATGTCTACATTATGACCTGTTGCTGAAGGAGTTTGAACAGCCGCACCAGTTGTTGCGCCAATATAATGTAGAGTAGCGCGATTAGCAACACTTGGATTATTGGTTCCTTGCCCAACTGCTACTTTACTTACATTAATTTCTGTAGCTGACAAAGTACCTGTACTTACTTCAAAACAACGTGTTTTAATGTTAGGTAAATTGTTCCATTTTTTAGCACCATTTGTAATATTAGAATCTGATTCTGCCCAAGTATAGGTAATAAACTGTCCATCAGGAGTTCGTGACAATTGTATGCGGCTATCAATATCAATTTTATCGGTTGGATTTGCATCCCAAGGATTTTCAGCAAAACCATAAATGGCAGCTGCTGCAGCCTGCGAACTAGGTCCTTCAGATGATATAGAATCTATTGTAGCATATGTCCAGGCACTTGAACCATCGCCGACAAAATCGTATAAATAAGGGCGCTCACCAGGAGTATGAGACCATTGATAAGCATCGTTTGGATTGATACTTGTTGTAAAGCTATATGAATATAACAAACTATCCTCATGAGCTCTTGCTGTACCAATAATTGTGCTGGCAATGTGTAATTTGTTATTTGCATCAACAACACAATCATAGCCTTCACCAACATTAAAAAATGGAATTTCTAATGCTGTGTTTGTATTAACGGTTGCAATTTTTGCTTTTATAGGCGCCATAGCCACACTATTAAAATCAATAGTGTTGATTAAAGCCCATGAAGCACCACTATTAGTTGTTTTATAAACAATTGGTTGGTAACCTCTATTTGAAGCTGTTGCTGTATTTAATGCTCCTAAAAACATAATATAACCTACTGTTCCAGATTCGTTCCAAGCCATTTGAGGCTGTCTCCATACGTTTGGACTTCCGTCAGTTTTTAATAGAGCAGGTGGGACAATAGAATCAAAGGTCCAAGTAAAAACACCAGCCGAAAATACACTTTTAGCAACACGCACTCCTCTAAATGCTGTTTGTTGCGAAGA
The DNA here is from genome assembly GCA_033763945.1 of Bacteroidota bacterium. Taxonomy (GTDB): domain Bacteria; phylum Bacteroidota; class Bacteroidia; order B-17B0; family Aurantibacillaceae; genus Aurantibacillus. The sequence goes on from JANRJN010000012.1 coordinate 188,622, forward strand.
ATAAATTCCGCTAATTGCATGTACTTTACCATCATCGGTTGAAGAAAATCCATAACTAAATAATTGTGGACCATCAACACCAGGTGCATAAGTTGTAGATTGATTCGACATTAATTGCATTGCATTGGTAACACCACTGGCAGTAGCATTGTAATTGCCTGCCCCTAGTTGTTTACTCGCATAAAAATTACCTAACCAATTACTACCTCCATCTGTTGTAGGACCATTAGCAACGATATAAGCATTGGCAATATTTGTGTTACCTAAAGGATTGTATATACCTCCTTGTGGATAACGACCAACTGCTGATGCACTGCTATATACACAAGTACTGTCCCATGAAGTTCCCCAATTAGTAGATATTTCAGCAACAATAGCACCTGAATTACTTGCAGGTGAAGCTGTATACGAAGCACTTTTACGATGTATAAACGATACTGCATTTAAATTATCATTGTATTGCAATGGTTTTGTTTGACTTATTGTCATACCGTATACGTTCATTGAACCTGCAATAGATTTCCAACTAATGTTAGTAGGAGGCATAGCAACGTTACTCTCTTTTGCAGTTTCAATTACAATCGAAGGATTAATATTTAATTTAGCAGCACTTTGAGATTCAATAGCATTCAAAGAATACTTTGAAGCTAATTTTTCAGCCAAATTAACTATACCACTTGGCTTAGCTTTAGTGTTATTCTGTGATATAGCAACTGCCGATATAAATAAAGCAGAGCTAAGGAGTAGTTGTTTTTTCATATTAAATTTATTTAAAGATTACTATAAACAAATTTAGTAAAAAAAAATATTAATGTCAATTTAAAATGTTTAAGTGGTAAAGATTTTGTAATAACTGGTTAACATCTCTTAAAAACTGGAAATATCTATTTAGCAAGTTTAAAAAAAAACCGTTTTGAAATTAATCAAAACGGTTTTTAATTTTATATGTTAGTTCGAGTAGCGAAACGTACCGAGAACTGAAATAGAATCACTTCTCGATATGGCTTTGGTTCCTCAAGCCTAATCGAAGTGACAATTATTTACTCAATAATTAATTTTTTAGTGCTTACAGAGTTACCAACTTTTACGTTAGCTAAATAAACACCAGAAGTTAAATTTGTAAGATCTAAATCAATTGAGTTAGCACCAACTACTGCATTTGCAGAGATAGTTTTTACCAATGCTCCTACTAAATTATAAACTAAAACTGTTACAGTTGCGTTTTCTTTAACATCAATTGCTAAAACAGCATTGTCTTTAGTAGGATTTGGGTAAATCATACTATTTAAAGCGCTAGTAGCAGAAGCATTATCTTTAATAGAAACTGGGCTTCCACCAAAAGTATAAGCTAACGTGTTAGATGAATAATATGTAACATTATTAGTTAACTGAGAATAAGGGTTACTATTTGTAACAGTAAATGGAGTTTTAATTTCTGCTGTGTAAGTTGTAGATGTTGTAAACAATACAGCAGCACCAGTAGTAGGAGACATGTAATGCAATGTAGCACGATTTGCAACGTTTGGATTATTTGTTCCTTGACCAACAGCAACTTTACTAACATTAATTTCGGTAGCAGATAAACTTCCTGTAGAAGCATTTAATAAACGAGTTTTGATATTAGGTAAATTGTTCCATTTTTTTGTACCATTGGTTATGTTACTATCAGATTCAGCCCAAGAATAAGTAATAAATTGTCCATCAGGAGTACGACCTAATTGAATACGAGCATCCATTTCTATTTTTGCACCACCAGTACCTGTATTATCCCATGCATTTTCAGAGAACCCATTACCTGCAGGATCTGAACTAGGTCCTTCAGAACTTAAAGAGTCAATTAATTTGTATGTCCAAGCGCCTGTTCCATCACCAATGAAATCATATAAGTATGGATGACTACCAGGAGTGTGAGGCCATTGGTAAGAATCTGAAGGATTAATACTTGTTGTAAAGCTAAAAGTATAGCTTAATGAGTCTTGATGGGTACTTGCAGTACCTACAATAGTTGAAGCAATATGTAATTTACCGCTCGCATCTACAACACAATCAAAACCTTCGCCAATATTAAAAAATGGTACTTCTAATGCTGTGTTTGTATTAACTGTAGCAATAGAGGCTTTAATTGGATTAAAGGCAGAATTATTAAAATCTATACCACTAATTTGAGCCCAAGACGCACCACTGTTTGTTGTTTTGTATACAATTGGCTGCCATCCTCTAGTACTTAAAGTACCTGTTGCTGAAGCGCCAATGAATACTACATAACCAATAGTACCTGACTCATTCCATACCATTTGTGGAGCAGAATATAGGTTTTTTGCACCACTAGTTTCATTAATTGTATTTGGAATCAAAGTATCAGTTGTCCAGTTAAATACACCTGCACTAAAAGAGCCTTTTACTACCGCTGCACCTCTCATAGTTGATAGTCCTTGTTGATCGTCTTGCACAAGACCCAAAGAACGAACAACACCATCATCTGTAGAGCTAAATCCATAACGAGACCAACCGTGTTTTGCTTGATTAATAGCATACGTAGAAGCTATTACAGAAAGTAATTGTTGAGCATTTGGAACAGAGCTAGAAGTTGCATTAAATGCACTTAATTGCTTGCTTCCGTAAAAATTTCCAGTCCAAGTACTTGCACCGTCTGTTGTAGGACCACAAGCTACAATGTATGCGTTAGCTATATTTGTATTACCTACTGGGTTATAAATACCACCTTGAGGGTAACGACCTACATCTGTACCACTGCCCCAAACGCAAGTACTATCCCAAGTTGATCCCCAGTTTGTACTAACTTCAGCAACTATGTTACCAGAGTTACTTGCAGGAAAACCAACATAAGACGAACTTTTTCTATGCACAAACGATACAGCGTTAACGTTGTCGTTATACTGTAAAGGACGTGATTGACTAACTAATTGTCCATAAACATTCATTGAACCAGCAATTGCTTTCCAGCTAATACTTGTTGCTGTTGTGTTTAAAACTTCAGCTTCTTTAGCAGTTGCAGAAGAAACTTCTGTGGAAGCAGGAGTGTTTAATTTTGCTGCACCTTGAGGTTCAGTAGCACTTGTGCTATATTTTGCAGCTAATTTTTCCGCCATATTTATTATGCCGCTTGGTTTAGCTTTACTCCCATTATTTTGAGAGAAGGCTGTTACTGCTGCCAATAACGCCGAACCAAATAGTAGTTGTTTTTTCATTTTATTTGTCTTTAGTTGGTTAATAATTTAATAATACGCTAAGTTATGAAATGATTAAATAACTGCAAAATAATTATGCATTAATTTAAAAATTTAACATTGGTAGGATTTTTGCTTTGGAGATTTTTGAGATTCTAGGTAATCTCTTTAGCTAAGTTAATACTTTTATTTTATAAAAGCAAATAAATTGAAAAAATTATTTGTACTGATTAGAAACGTATATTGGCATATCGTTTATAAAATTATTGATTGTTTCTGGCGTCATGTATTTACCTTCTGACTGTTTGATATAACTACTGTAGCCAACAGTACCCTTCCATTTTTCTATTTTAAGTTTCTCTGTATTTTCGTTTGCTAAACTTAATAATTGATAACCAAGTCCTGCCTCTATAGTTTTAAATTCGGCATCGTACTCCATTTTATTTATTGCTTTACGTGAAAGATGCTTAAAATACCAACCAATAAAGCCAAAAAAATGTGTTGTACTCATATCTTGTAAATGACTCACCTGCTTAGCAATTAAACCAACTTTTGAATTATAAGTTAAAGTCTTTAATAAAATACTATCCTGTGTTGTATTTGTTTGCGTACTAAAATATAGTTTATATGTTCTGTTTTGTGGTGCTTTAAATATGGAAAAAAATGTTGGTTTTATTTTTGCTATTTTTTTAGAAGGTTTAAAATAAATTTTCACACTACCGAAAAGAATATTTGGATAAAACTTTAAAACGTAAGAAACAATAGGTGTGTATGATGCGTTTAAAGAATCAACTATCCTATAATTAATTTTATTGGAAGTATCTTTAAACTCTGAAGTAATTAGCGGAGTTACAAGTTTGTAATATTGATGTTGTGCAAAAGTTATTTTAAAAATAAAAAGCAGTGAAAGTATAAAAGGTATTTTGTTTTTAATCATACTCAAAAGTAAAAAAAATAGCCGAATTACAAGTATTGTGTAATTTTTCGAAGAGGTTTTAGAAACAATGTAAAAAAGTAAGGCTTAATGCCATTTAACTCCCAAGCTTTTCTATCTTCTATGTTAGCATTTACTCTATTTTTCACAGATTCGTTACTCTTTCCTCCTACCCTCATTTTTACCGAAAAACTTTGTAAATAGCTCAATTTTATTTTTTGCTTATGAATAAAGCGCAGCATTAATTCATAATCGGCAGCACTTTTAAAATTAAGATTAAAATTACCATACTTTTTGTAACATTCCGCTTTTACAAAAAAGGTGGGATGAGGAGGCATCCAACCATATAAAAAGGAATTTGTTTTATATTCTCCGCTATTCCATTTCCGAATTATTTTATCTGTATTTGTTTTATCAACATAATACAAATCGCTGTACACAGCATCAGATTTAGTTTTTAAAAAGGTATCTGCATAATGTTGTAAAATGTTAGTATCGGTATAAAAATCATCTGAGTGCAAAATCCCGATTATGTCTCCTGTAGCTAGTTCAATTCCTTTGTTTAGAGCATCATATAAGCCATTATCTTTTTCTGAAACAATTTTGGTAATATGATTTTTATATTTTTCGATAATGGACAAAGTTGCATCCGTTGATTTTCCGTCAATAATAATGTATTCAACATTTTTATAGGATTGACCGATAACCGACTGAATGGTTTGCTCAAGTGTTTCAGCAGAATTGTAGGTTACTGTAATAATTGAAATTTTCATGCAACTAACCTATTAGCAAATTCAACAACAGATTGAAAACTAAAATCTATCTTTTCATTTTTTATTTCTTTATCAGATATAAAAACGGTTTTCATTCCCAAACCTCTTCCAAATTCCATATCACTTATGCTATCGCCGACAATTATACTTTTTGTAAAATCAATTTCCGGAAAATCTTTTTTGGCTTGTAAGCCCATGCCTGTGTTGGGTTTTCGTGTTGGGTGATTTTCTTTTGCCAAATAGGGCGAAAAATACACCTTATCTATTCTTCCGCCCATGTAATGTATTTCGTAAAGCATGTTCTTATGTATAAGTTCTAAATCCTCAGTTCTATAAATTCCTTTTCCTATACCTTGCTGATTAGTAACCACTACAATTTTTCCGAAAATAGAATTTGTAATTTTTAATGCGTCAATTACGCCTTCAATAAACTCAAATTCAACCCAATGCTTTACGTAATCGTTATCCAATTTTTTATTAATAACGCCATCACGATCCAAAAACAAGGTCCAGCTTTTATCTATATTTAAATTCTTTAAAGTCATGTTGTGCTTTTAGGTAATCTTCGGGGATGCCAATATCTATAAAGTATCCATTACTAAAAAATGCACCAATGTTTTGTATTTGACATTGAAGTTCGAAAAAATTTTTCTCGATAGAAAATGCAGAATTAGTTTTTGTATGTTTGAGATATTGTTCTTTGTTTAAAATATAAATTCCACCGTTGATGTAACCTCTTGAGTTACTCTCCGATTTTTCAACAAACGATTTTATTTTAAAAAAATCCTTTTCAAGTTGAGGAGAACTATCCTTTAAAAAATAGGGAGAAAGCTCAATGGTACCATAACGATTAGCATTTTGCACATTACGAATTGCAATTGAAAAATTAGCCTGGTGTATTAAATGTTGATTATAAAACTCCTTTAAATCAACATCAAAAAACGAATCTCCATTTAAAACAAATACGTCATTGTCCATGGTTTTATCCATTGCTAATTTAATGCCGCCACCTGTTCCCAATGGCGAACTTTCGTGAGAGTATGAAATAGTTAAACCGTTAACATTAGTTTTATAATACTCCGAAATTTTTTCGGCTAAATATCCTGTAGAAAAAACTATGTTTTTAATCCCATAATGCTTTAAATAGCTTAATTGATAGTTTAAAAACGGCTCACCATTAATTGGTGCCATGGGTTTAGGGACATCGGCAACTACCGATTGTAAGCGTGTCCCGAAGCCTCCAGCTAGTATGATTGCGGTGTTTAGCATTTATACTTCAAAACCAATTAATGTTACATCGTCAATTTGCTCTAAATTGCCTTTCCACAAATAAAAATCGTTAATTAAATTATCTGCTTGTTCGTAAAAATTAAGTTTATTATATGCTTTTAAAGCATTAATTAATTGCTTGTATTTAAACTTTTTACCTTTCGGTCCACCAAACTGATCTGCAAAGCCATCGGTACTTAAATAAAATTTACTGCCTTTATTTAAATCAATTACATGGTTTGTGTATTGCAGTTGCTCCTCCGAATTACTGCCACTAATTCCAAAACGATTAGCAGCATGTTCTACAATCTCGTTATTAGAAGTAATTTGCAATAAATTATTTTTGGCGCCAGCGTAATACAATTTGTTCTGTTGCCTGTTAATACAACAAATGCTAATATCCACCCCATCGTTAATACTAAAATTAGTACTATGCGATTTTAAATTATTTTTAAAATGAAGGCATAGTTCAGTTAATATACCCGCAGGATTAGTTTTAAAATTATTAGAACCTATAATGTTTTTAATACTGGCATTTGCAAACACACTTAACATAGCACCAGGCACACCATGACCAGTACAATCTACCACTGCAATGTAAATAACTGAATCTAGCTCATCAATTAGATAAAAATCACCACTCACAACGTCTTTAGGTTTAAACACTACAAATGAGTTTGGTAAATGTTGTTTTACTTTTTTTTGTGATGGGATAATGGCTTGTTGAATGTGCTTAGCATAATTGATACTATCTGTAATGTCTTTATTTTTTTCTTCAATTACAGCTTTTTGTTTTTGGATTTGTTCGTTTTTATGTGTGAGAAGAAAATTTGCTTTCTTTTTTTGACTGTATTGTTTATAAACTAAAAACAATAGAATTATAAACAATGCGATGACTGAAACAAACACATAAATCAAATTATTGCGTTGATTAACCTTTAATTCTGAAGTTTGCAACTCTGCATTTTTTAATTTAAGCTGTTGTTCTTTTTTTTCGGATTCAAATTTCGATTCAGCCTCGGCAATAGCTTTGTTTCTGTCTTTGTTAATTACCGAATCTTTATACTGAGAAAATAATTTGTAAGTAGTGAGTGCCTCCGCTAAATTTTTATTTTTCTCATAAACCTCACTTAATTTTAAAGCATTCTCTTGAATGTTATCCCAGGCCTTTCGATTAATACTAAGTTTTAAGGATGTATTAAAATAATTTATGGCTTTGTCTAACTGATTTTTTTTATAATAAATATGCCCAAGGTTATAATAATTTAAGCCTAAGGCGTACTCATCATTATTTTTTTCAAAAATAGGTATTGCTTTAAGTACATTTTTTTCGGCTTCAGGTAAATTAGACATTCGCAAATATGCCTCGCCTATCATACCTCTGGCGTAGGCTGCCATCAATTCTTTATTATCGTTTAAAAATTGTTTTTCTGCTTCTAAGAAATAGCTAATTCCTTTTTGATACTCCTTTTTTTCCAACAACACATTTGCCAAGCCAATGCTTGTTACAGCCACCATGTGTTTATCTATTGGCTCTTGTTTGGCTAATAAATTGGCATTATTATAATTTGCAAAAGCTTTGTCGTTACTTTTTAACCCTAAATAAGCATTAGCCAAAGTGTTGTAAGTATATATAAGTCCTTTTCTATTTTTTAATCCTGCATAAATATCAACAGCTTTTAAAAGATTAGTAATTGCCAAATCATACTTTCCTATTGTGTTTTGAGCATGCGCAATAGCCTGATAAGCCTGTGCCATACCATATTTATAATTAATTCGTTTGGCAAATTTTACAGCACTATCGGCAAGCACTTCACCTTGCTGTGGATTATTTACCGAAACCTTAGTTGCTATTTTTGAAAGAACTAATACTTTATTTGTATCGTTACTCATTAAAAACAATGCGTTTAAACTGTCTAATACCCTGTTTTGAGCCTTTAATATATTTAGCCCCCAACCAAGGGTAATAAAGAGTATTAAACTAACTTTTTTTTGCATTAGTTTTTTGGAAACAATTTTAGTTCAACCAATTCGCAAATAGTATGCCCTAATAACATATGGCATTCTTGAATGCGTGGTGTATCAGTACTCGGAATATTAATTAAATACTTACTTAAATCCTTCATTTTACCACCAGTTTCGCCAGTAAAAGAAGATGTTATCATGCCCATTTTATTTGCTTCTTCAAGAGCATTAATAACGTTTGCACTATTTCCGCTGGTGCTTAAGCCAATTAACACGTCTCCTTTTTTACCCATAGCCTTAATTAAACGGCTATAAATTAACTCATACCCATAATCGTTTGCTACAGCAGTGGTATAACTGGTATTTACATGCAATGCCTCACTAAAAAGCGGTGGACGGTCGTAATAAAACCTTCCACTTAATTCAGCAGCTAAATGTTGGGCATCAGCTGCACTGCCGCCATTACCACACCACAAAACTTTACCCCCATTTTTATAACAGGTAATTATATCATTTACCAAACCCTCAACTTGCTTTAAAACAGTTGAATCATTCAACAGTTTGGTCTTTAATTCAATTGAATTTTTAATTTTTGATTGAATAAAATCTATCATGGCTTAAATATACTATTTAGTCGCTTACTTTTTTTGCTTGATCAAAAAAAGTAACAAAAAAATCAAGACTAAATAAAATTTTGCTAAAGTCTAATTTGCATTAAAGCCAAACGATTAAGCGCTTCGCGAGCAGCCAAATCGTTTTTCGCACAAGCCAACACCTTTTAAAGCAAATAGACTTTTCTGCAAAATTTTATAAGGACAAAAGTGTAATTACTTAATCAAATTATTAAAAAATTAATTGCATTAACATTTAAAAAATAGTAAGTTTGTTTCTGATGAACATTGAAGTTTGCTATACACCACAAGCCTATCCTCTATTCCATAAACCTAACACCATTGTTGTGGTAATTGATGTTTTAAGAGCAACATCGGCTATTACTACAGCGTTTTATAATGGCGTTACCAAAATGATTCCAATAGCTACTCTGGAGGATGCAAAAAAATACAAAGATATGGGCTACATGGTTGCTGCTGAGCGGGACGGTGAAATTATTGAAGGTTTTGATTTAGGGAATAGCCCTTTTGGCTATATGAGCTCGAAAGTTAAAGGCAAAACCATTGCTATTACTACTACAAATGGTACACAAGCTATTGAGGCTGCTAAAGGCGCGGACACTTTAATTATAGGTAGTTTTTTAAACTTTAGCGAAGTGATAGAATATCTTAAATCACAAAAAAAAGATGTATTGTTTTTATGCGCCGGGTGGAAAAATAAATTTAATTTAGAAGATACCTTATTTGCCGGAGCCGTAGCCGAAGCTTTAATTTCAAAAAACGATTTTAAAACCGCCTGTGACTCAACAATAGCTGCAATTGAATTGTATAAGGTTGCCAAATTTGACTTGTATAAATTTTTGGGCAATTCTTCGCACAGAAATAGACTGGCAAAATTAGATTTGGAACGTGATATTAAATATTGTTTAACGCCTGACCAATGCCCGGTAATTCCTATTTTGGAAGATGGATATTTGGTAAAACTTTAATTACTACTTATAAACCATTTTAATCATGGTTTCGTTTTTACGATAAATGTCAATAAATTTTTGGAGCTTTCTATCATCATCTACATAAGCGGTGTAATACCTAACGTATAACTGCAATGGTTTCCGGAGATTTATTTGTTGCTGTATTGGCCTTGCGAAATAAGCATTTAACGTATCATAAGGTATTTTTAAGGTGTCTTCTCTTATTAAAAAACGCGATAGTTCTACAAATTTTTCTAAACGCATACAACCGTGGCTTTGATAACGGTAAAATGTTTTAAAATAGCGCTTGCTATTTGTATCATGCAAATAAACACCGTACTTATTATTAAAATTAAACTTACAAATACCCAAACTGTTTTCGTTACCAATACGCTGACGGAAACGAATGGGTAAATAATGTTCGTTAAATTTTTTCCAATTTAATTTTCCAATATTAGTCACCACATTCCCTTTTCCATCAATCACTTCAAAGTTTTTTTTATGCAGGTAATTGGTATCGCGTTGCACCATTGGCAATATTTCCTTCCAAGCAATTTTAAAAGGCACACTCCAATAGGGATAAATCATCATGTAATTTATTTTACTTTTTAAGGTTGGCGTTTGGTTCTCAGGCTTACCAACTACAATTCGACTGTTTAAAACCAGAGTATCTTCTTTGTGTTTTCTATCCCACTCCCACACATTTATTTCGGCCGAGGGAATATTAACGATAGCATATTTTTCTGGATACTTATAAGGTTCCCAACGCCAGTGCTCTAAAGCCATTTCCATTTGTCGAATGGTTGTTTCCTTATCCATTCCTAAGGCTTGCTTGGTATATTTTCCAAGCTTTCCATCTGGTTCTAAATTAAATTGTTGCTGGAATAATTTTATAGCTTTTGCCAATTTTAAACTATCATTAACTGGCAACGAATCATTATAAAACCCGGTTGCTGTTAATCGCTCTTTTAATTTTTGTTTAAGCGTTAAAGTATCCGTTTTAAAAGAAATACTGTCCCAATTTACGGCTTCATGTTCCTTAATATAATTCACCAATGCCTGCTTCAAAAAATGATAGCCTTCGTGTTTTGGTTCCAATGAATCAAAAGCCAGCGTAATGTTATTTTTTGTGAGACCCATTTTTAAAACTTCAACCCAATTGGTATCTAATTTTTTTGGATTCCACTCCAGCATTATCGTATCGGGATTAAAACGTCCTTTATTTAAATGCGCTCCAAACTTTAAATACGCATCTGTCAGTAAAATTTCTGCCGTAGCAATATTTGAAGCCTCGTATGTACTTTCTGTTTTATTAAAAAAACTATCCGTTAAATTTTTAAGCGATTTAAAATGATAGTCATTATTATACAACCCATAATTACGGGCATTTTTTATAACCGTAAATACCGAGTCACCCAAAGGTGTTAGTTTCCCTTTATCAGAAAACAACAATTCCGTTTTGGGTTTTAATCTTTCGAAAAATGGAAAAGTAATTAAAGTGTCTTTATTTACGATAAGCAAAGTATCGTTTTTATTATTGGAATAAATTTCACCAATAATTTTTAAAACCTCCGCATTAACATCCTGCGGTGCTTTTACTTCTACTTTTTTTACTTCATTTGTTGCTTCATTATTACACGAAACTAAATACAAGCAAAAAATCAGTATTGCTAACTTTTTCAAGAAAAAGGTGTTTTTATTTTAGATCAAATATAACTAAATCTTATTTAGGTAAAACAAAAGTCATATAATCTTGCAAAATTATTGTGGCACTTATTCTGTCTACGGTTTCCTTATTTTGTCGGTCTTTCTTTTTTAATCCGCCTTGCAACATGGTTTGATGGGCAATAGTACTGGTAAAACGTTCGTCGTACCGCTCAATTTGTTTATCCGGAAATTTCTTTTTTAAATGAACAACAAAAGGGTCAATAAAGCGTGCACTATCACTTTTATTATTTTGTAAAGTTTTAGGTTCGCCAACTACAATAATATCTACCGTTTCGGTTTTAAAATACTTTTCTAAAAATGCAATTACTTCGCTACTATGAACCGAGGCCAATGAGCTTGCAATTAATCTTAAATTATCAGAAACAGCAATACCAACACGCTTGCTTCCATAATCAATTGCCAATATTCTACCCATTAATTCTTAATCAATTTTATTGTTTTGCTAAAACCATTATCATTTATAGTTACAAAATAAATACCAGTATTAATTTTACTCAAATCAATCTCGGTATTTTTTTCATTATTAACCATTTTTTGGATAATAGTTTGCCCTAAAGTATTTGTAACAACAACATCAAATGAACTTGTTTTTATCATTTCTACAATAATCCTGTCATTTGATGGGTTTGGGTAAATACTGGCATTACCCAACAATTCATTCACGCGAATACCAACTATATCACTTACATTAATATCATCTAAAAAGAGGTTATTGCCTGAGCCATTTACATCACTCATAAATTCAAATTTAAGGTAAACATCTGCATTTCCTGATAGGCTTCCTAAACTTACACTTTCACTTTTCCAATCGTTAGAAGTTGGGTTTAAAAATGCAACCGTTTGAATTGTGCCTGTTGAATTTAAAGTAGTTCCGCTTTTATTATAAACCAATGTCCAATTAATGCCACAGTTTGTTGAAACATAAACTTTTAAAGCATCGTTATTTGAGGCACTTTGTTGTGCATAAGCGTATTTAAAATTAAGTTGTGCATTTAAAACATTTTGTAAATTAAATGAAGGGCTATAAAGACTAATCACTTCACTAGGATTGTCGAAAAAATTATTTACCCATAAACAATTACTACCGGTAGATGCCGAGGCGCTATAAGTGGCGTAACTGCTTCCATACTTAGGATAACTGGCTATCCAATTATTATCAGGAAAAACTCCTGTTTCAAAATCTTTTACAACATTTAAATTTCCTGAACCATTTGCTGCAAGTACAACTACTGATGCCTTGATAGTAGAATCGCTTCCAAATGTATTGGATACTTTTAATTGAACGGGAGCAATTCCAGAATTAGTAAAGGTTAACATACCATTTTGCAATGTTGAAGTGTTAGATGCAAAGGCACTACTCCACTTCCAATTGCTAATTGAAGCGTTATAACTCAAATCTGTAAAATTTACAGCGTTGCCTAAACAGGTAATGGTTGAAGTTGCTATAAATTCAGCCTTTGGTGCACAATTGGTATTAGGACTAATTACGCCCGTAGCTATTAAATTAGGGGTTGACCAAATATTATTTCTTCCACCAGCCAAACTATTTAAAGCATTGTGCATGCGTGTTTTTTGATCTACGGTAAACATGTTTGTGCAGTATGAATACTCCATGTAATTTTGAATATTTTCAGTTACACCCGAAGTGCAAAAATTTGTAGTAAACAAATTACAATTACTATGTCCTTTTGTTATTGGAGTATCACTAACGCCATCATCGCCACAAGTCACGCCAGGTTGATTGGTGCTTCCCCAAGTATGTTGCAAATTCAACCAATGTCCCACCTCGTGGGTTAAAGTTCTTGAAACATAGTTATTTGCTGTTCCTATGTTGCCAACGTAATTACTTAAAGCTATAATTGCATCTGCTACTCCCGGAGCTGTTCCTGGCAAATAAGTATATGCTGCTGCCCCCGATTGCATTGTTTTAACCACATAAATATTCAAATATTTTGAGGCTGGCCAAGTATACTGATAATAACTTAAATTGGGTTTCCAATTAGTAAGGGTATCATAATGGCGGGTAATGCCATTTGTGCATTTGCCGTCAGGATCAATAGTTGCCAGTCGGAATTCGATATTACACTTTGCCGCCAAATTTACAAATTGAGAAACAATATTGGCTGTATCTGAATTTTGCTTTAAATAATCTCTATTTAGTACATTCATTGCGCTATAAATTTGCGCATCACTTATATTTTCGCTACCACCTAAATGCAATACGTGAAAAACAACAGGAATGGTATAATTGGCAACTGCATTAACTTTGCTATTCTGATTTGCACTCGTTTCAGCCTCTTTCATTAAGTTCTCAAATCTCTTTTTAGCAGTTTTGTCGGTTTTAAATAAATATTCTTGTGCTTCAATAAAACCACAATTAAACTGTGCTTGTGATGAAATAATTGCAAAGAATAAGAACCCAAAAAAATACTTTTTTTTCATCTTCAGAATTTTAGACCGTAAAGCTAAGATAATGTATTTTAAGTAAATTTACCGTTTATAAAATAATATAATGAGTAAAACAATTCAGCAGTTACATATAGGTATTTTAGGTGGAGGACAATTGGGGAGAATGATATTACAAAATGCCGTTAATTTAAATTTAAATATTTCAGTTCTAGACCCTGATAAAAACGCACCATGCCGACACATGGTAAAAAAATTCACTTGCGGCAGTTTAACCGACTACGAAACTGTTTACGACTTTGGGAAAGACAAAGACCTTATTACAATTGAAATTGAAAATGTAAATATTGAAGCCCTTAAAACTCTCGAAAAGGAAGGGAAAAAAGTTTTTCCGCAACCTCATATTATTGAATTAATTCAAGATAAAGGTTTGCAAAAAATGTTTTACCAACGCAATAATATTGCAACTGCCGACTTTTTTTTGGTTGAAAAAAAAGAACAGATAACAAAATATGCCGATTATTTTCCCTTTTTTCAAAAGCTTCGTAAAGGGGGGTACGATGGCAAAGGGGTAACAAAATTAGTTAATCAACACCATTTAGAAAAAGCTTTTGACGAACCGTGTGTACTCGAACGATTAGTTGATTTTGATAAAGAACTTTCTGTAATAGTTGCACGAAGTGAGAGCGGAGAAGTAAAATGTTTTCCGGTAGTGGAATGTGAATTTAACGCTGAAGCCAATTTAGTTGAATTTTTATTTAGTCCTGCCAACATTAAAAAGGCGGTTGAAAAAGAAGCTCTAAAACTAGCTACTGAAATAGCCGAAAAATTAGGAATTGTAGGTATTTTGGCCGTTGAGTTTTTCTTAACCAAAGACGGTAAATTACTGGTTAATGAAATTGCACCTCGTCCTCACAACAGTGGTCACCACACCATTGAAGCGAATGTTACCTCTCAGTTTGAACAACATTTGCGAGCTATTTTAAATTTACCATTAGGTGACACCGCTATTATAAAAGCAGGTGTAATGGTTAATCTTTTGGGCGATTTTGGTTACGAAGGCACTGCCATTTACCAAGGCATTGACGATGTTTTAAAATTTAGTGGTGTTTACATTCACCTTTACGGAAAAGAAAAAACAAAACCGTTTCGTAAAATGGGACACGCCACCATTGTAGACGATGATATTTTAAAAGCCAAACAAAAAGCCAAATTGGTAAAACATACATTAAAAATTATTGCGTAACCAATAAAAACAAACCACATAGGAACATAGTCTCCATAACTTAATTTTGTATTTAAAATAAACATAGTTGAAGCTACGCTTCAATACTATGCTTTGCTTGAAAATAAATTATATTTTTATTAATCGATCCTATTGTGTCTATGTGGTTAAAATTTTTAATTTTGTTCTGATGGAAAAACGTTTTTGTCCCGAATGCGGTGATGAAATAAAAGGCAGAGTCGACAAAAAATTTTGTAGCGACATGTGCCGTAATGCATTTAACAACAAAGTAAACAGCGACTCGAATAATTATGTGCGGGGCATTAACAATTCTCTTCGCAAAAACCGTAGAATTTTAGAAGATAATTTACAGGGCGAAAAAACAACTATCTCCAAACAAAAATTAATTGATAAAGGCTTTAGTTTTAAATATTTTACCAACACACACATTACAAAAAACAATCATACTTATTATTTTTGTTACGAATATGGCTATTTGCCTTTAGAGAATGATGCCGTGTTAATTGTAAAGCGTAAAGCCGACTAATATACTGTCACTTTGAGTAAACCTGAGGCACGAAGATTGTTTCGAGGAATGATTTTCATTAACAGTTCTCGATACATTTCTCAGCTTTGCACCAAAATTACTCTAACTGACAAAATGAAACATGACTAAAAACTTGTTTAAAAAAATAAAGCTACAAAATATGCTAATGCTTAACTTTGTACCTTAAAATTATTTAACTATTCTATGAAATTTGGTGTTGTCGTTTTTCCGGGCTCTAATTGCGATGAAGACATGGTGTATGTACTTCGAGATATTTTCAAACAAAATACCGTAAAACTTTGGCACAAAAATACCAATTTAGAAGGTTGCACACACATTATACTGCCAGGCGGTTTTAGCTACGGCGATTATTTACGCAGCGGTGCCATTGCGCGTTTTTCGCCCATTATGCAGAGTGTAATGGCGCATGCCGAAAAAGGTGGTTTTGTATTTGGCGTTTGTAATGGCTTTCAAATTTTATGCGAAAGTGGTTTATTACCGGGCGCCTTGTTGCATAACGATTCTCGGAAATTTATTTGTAAAAACGTATTTATTAAAGCCGAAAACCAAACTACAACCGTTACCAATGCTGTGCCCGTTGGAAAAGCCTTAAAAATACCTATTGCCCATGGCGAAGGTAAATATTTTGCAGATGCAGAAACCATAAAACACTTAAACGCTAACGGACAAATATTGTTTAGATATTGTGACGAAAACGGCAATATTACTGCCGAAGCTAACCCTAATGGAGCTACCGAAAATATTGCAGGCGTTTGTAATCTTTCCAAAAATGTATTTGGCATGATGCCTCATCCTGAGCGTGCTGCCGATAAAGAACTGTTTAATGAAGACGGTAAATTTATTTTTGAAAGTATTATGCAGTTGGTAAATGCTTAAAAATAGCCGACAACAAATACTTACAAGCGGTTACAAACGGATAAGTGGCATCTAGCCACTAGTTATGCCGCATTTTTGACAAGACAACAACATATGAAAACAAGACTAACAATTATTCTTACATCCTTAATTCTCTTTGCATCTGGACAAATGACAAATGAGGGAAAAGATTTTATTAAAAAATTGTATTTAGACCTAAAACCCAAGACAACTGTAATTGACGCCTTCACGACATTAAAGGCTTCTTCAGACGTAAAAAATGTTGTATCTGGCGACGATAAGACAGCGACAGTAGCATATTTAAAAAGTCATCCCATTTTCAATATTGGCGAATGGCAACAAAGTCAAAAGGACGCTTTCGGGCTAACCGTTTTTTTTAAAGATAACAAATCTTACCAAAAAAGAATAATTATTGACCGCGAGAAAGATTATAAAAATTACAATACGATTACTTCCCTTTTAAAAAGTGTTTCATCAAAAACTGACCTCGATGAAAGTAAACCCGAATTTAAAGACTGGGAAAAAAATGTGGCTGACGGAAAAGAATGTAAATTATTAAATAAAACAATGAACTTTTATTGCGGCAAGACAAATCAATTGTTTGCAAGAGTAAAATTTGAATATAACGACGTTCACGACGACAACGGAGCTGGTTATTATTCATTCATTCTGACGGTAACTTACTTTGAAGAATAAATCAATAAAATATACGAAATGCTAAACGAACTTATTACAAACAAAGAAAAATATCATTGGTCAAGGTCAATAAATAATAATATTATTGTTGGCGGTTACGATAGTGGAAGATTTTACGGACAAGCAGAATTTATTTTCAGTGACACTTTTATTACAGTAAAAACGCAAATAAGTAACGGGGTTTCATCTTCTAAAAATATTCCGGACACAATTATAGCAAAAGGGACAGCGGACTTTGATTTGATTCAAAATTTCTCTCAATCATTAGACGAATATTTAGAACTTCCCGACATTCAATTAGACTATTTAATTAAACGAAGAGAATTGCTTGACAACACATTTAATTTATTACCTAAATACGAATAAAAAAACGACGGCATAACACGGGGCAATTGCGTCAGCGGGCGGACGCGGGAATATAAACATTGAGCAATAAATAAACATGGGTGCGTGTAGACAGGTGAAGCTCCGAAAGCCCGCCGAACGCAAGCCCCGAAACCGTTAGCGATTATTTTAGAAAAACGACGCAATGAACTACAACGACAAAAAATTTAGACCAATTAGTAATACTGAAAACGGAGAAACTTCAAATGAAACTCTTTTTCATTACAAGCAAAACGGAAATATTCTTACTTCTGAATATTCAGGGGGAAAGATTAAATATGGCCATCTTATTGGTTTGGTTGACCATTTAGGAAATATAGAAATGCGTTATCACCAAGTAAATGAGAAAGATGAATTGATGACAGGAATCTGCCTTTCAAAACCAGAAATTCTTGAAAATGGAAAAATTCGGCTTCACGAAAATTGGGAATGGACTTCGGGAGATAAATCAAAAGGAACATCAATAATTGAAGAACAATAAATTAAAATACAATGACACACGAACACAGCTACAAACTAACCGCAGTATGGACTGGCAACAAAGGTGACGGCACCAAAAATGTACGAACCTATGACCGTAGCCACACAGTTTCCATTCAAGGAAAACCTGAATTATTTCTAACAACGGACAATAAAGCTGTTGGCGACACATCAAAATTGAACCCCGAAGATTTATTGGTCACGGCTATTTCATCCTGCCATATGCTTTCGTACTTGTATGTATGTTCATTGGAAGGAGTTGTAATTACATCCTACACTGACAATGCCACAGGTATTATGATTGAAAAGGCAAGTGGCGGCGGAAGTTTCAAAGAAGTAACTTTGAATCCAATATTTTATGTTGCAGAAGAAAGCATGGTAGAAAAAGCCATCGAATTGCATCATAAAGCTCACGAAATATGCTACATAGCCAATTCTGTGAATTTTGAAGTAAAGTGTAATCCATCCTGCAAAGTAGATTAAACAATCATATAAAAATTTGCATCGCACAGGCAAAACCAATTAATGAAAATTTTTTAGCAAACATCGAAGCACACCATAGGTTGATTGAATTTACTTTGACTTCAAATTCGGAAGCTGTTTTCTTTCCTAAGCTTTCACTTGCATGTTACGAACCAAAACTTGCAAAAAAGTTAGCGACCAGTCGAACTGATAACTATTTAAACGCTTTTAAGGAAGCAGCGACAAAAACAATATCACTATCTGTCTTGGATTGCCAACTAGCGCCCTTGCATTAGTTTTTTTACCTACATAATTTTTGCGTCTTTATAACTTCGGCAAGATTATAGCACCGGTATTATTTTTGACTCTATTATAAAATGTCTGTTTTAAAGTCGATTAAAAAATTGTCTGCTCAGCACAAGAGCTTGTTTACTATAAAAAAAGTTACTTACAATCATTTGCCATCTTTAAATTACTAGTTGCTATTAACTTTGAACAAATTAATTTTTATGAAAAAAAAACTTATTCTAATCGCCTTTTTAATCTCTTTGTTTGCTTCATCTCAAACAACTTTTAGAAAATCGACAAGTAGTTGGTTAACGATACCTAATTTGGGTAACACTCTTACCTATCAAAATGCTTCGCTCATTTATAATAACAGATATTATCATGTTTGGAATGACTATGTGGTAAGCTTTCCAGGTTTAATTGTGGGAAAATATGATATGAATGGAAACCTATTGCTTCCTAATCTTGCCAGAGATATCTATGCAACTAATAAACCCTATAAAATTATACCTTCGGGCAATCATGTATCAATTATTAGTGAAAATGGTGTCTCGGTATATATGGTTAGAAGAGATACCACCAATATGAATATTACTTTAAGCCATGCTTTTTTTTACGGTAGTAATTGGTTAAAGATTAATGATGCAATGGTTTTACAAAACGGTAACGCCCTAATTGTTGGAGGTGTTGTTCTTTCTCCAGGATCAGATACTTTAGGATTCTTCTTAAGAGTTAACCCTGCAAATAATTCGGTTATTGCTCAAGGTACTGTTGCTGTAAATACCTCTACAAATACGCAATTACTTTCTGCTACGGAACTAAATAATGGTAATCTTTATATCACCGGAAAGACAGGAGTAACAAGCTTTATTGGCAAAATGAATACTAACATTACAAATCCACAAATTATTGCAGCTCGTTTATTTAATCAAGCTAATGGGAAGATTCGATTATTTAATGCTTCAAAATTAATTTGTTTTAATTCCAAAACATTTACAAAGATTGATACAAACTTAACTTTGTTGCCGGCGGCAAACAGTTTTAATATAAATAGTATTGGTCAAAGCCGATCATTTTATATGAATAATAGGATGTATAGCGTAGGTATTTATAGAAATGAGCTTTCAATTATTGACTCTAACCTTGTAACAGTTACTTCCAATACGTTTAGTATGCCAGGAACATTTTTTGAACCTGATCTTGCTACTATTGGAAATGGAATTTTTATTTCTTCTTTAGACACAGCGTATTCAGTTTATGTTAATCCTAGTAACTTTCATCGTAAGGTGAATATTTTGAAGTTGAAGAACAATGGTTTAAGCTCTTGCTCTTCCCCATTAAATTATACACTTTCTAACGTTTCTGTGTCAACTCCAACTCTCATTACAGTAAATTCAGGAACATTTGTCAATTTAACAAGTTTCACAATAAATCCTAATGGAGTTCCTAATACTATAAGTCATAGCCTTACCTGTTCATCTTCGCCTCCACCTGCACCAGTTAATACAACTCCTCCGCCTAACCAAAATATATGCAACAATAATTCTACCGTGTTAACAGCAACTGCAAGCGCAACAGTAAACTGGTATTCTTCGGCTAGTTCAATGGTTGTTTTGTTTACTGGAAACTCCTTCACTACACCAATTTTAAGTACCGGAAATTATACTTTTTACGCTGAAAGTATTAATATTGACACCAGCCTCACACGAACACCCATTACAGTTTCAGTCTCTATCTGTTCAGGAATCAATCAACACATCAGCACGAATAGTAATGAGCTTAATGTATTTCCTAATCCAACCCAAAGTAAAATAAAAATAGTTTCAAACAATCAAAAAGATAAAGTATTATTGTTAAACTCCATAGGTGAAGTTATAATGATTAAAGAAATGATAAAAGGAATTGTTGAGATTGAAATGGATTTGACAGAGTTGAGCAATGGTTTTTACATTATTAAACAAGGACACCTAACCCATAAAATATTAAAACAGTAATACGCTACAACATCAGCTGTTTTATAAGTTATGTAAAAGAGTTTTAGATATTCTAAATCTCACTAAATAAAAAATGTTATTTGTTTAAAATATATTTAGGATGCATGTTTAGAACTTATCTTTATAGGCACACATACTTATAACTACTTCTATAGCGCTGTCACTATAACTTGTTATTATGCCCAACTAAATTTAACTTAAATACTTAGCTTCTTACAAACTTTTTATCAGCAACTGCCTTATCAAACAATTGTTTTTTGTATTGTTTAATTAACAATGTTTTACGGTTGTTTATTATAAAGTTTTTAATGTTTTGGCGCTCAAAATTTATGGGTGACAAGCCATTTTTAATTTTTTCGTCGGTTATTTTTAAATAGTAGTAATAGTATTCGTCGGTAAACTCCACTACCCTACCCTTACTTAAATTAAAATCAGGTTGGTCGTTTAATTTTGGAATTTCTTTTTTTATATCTTCCAAATACAGCCAGGTACTGTCGTTTATAAAAAAGTTCTCTGCATTTTGAATACATAAATTTTTAAGTATTTCTTTGTCTTTTGGCAATGTGGCATAAAGCAACCCTTTAATTTTAGCAATAACTTTAGACTTTACCGGAATTTTAATGTAATTTACTTTTACAATATTGTCTTTTAAAATAAAATTATCGCGATTATTGTCGTAGTATTCTTCAATTTCTTTTTTAGAAACGTTGGTATCCAAATTGGCTTCTATCAATTTAGTTTGATAAATATAATTCACCAATTGTTTTCTATAAATTTGTACTTGTCTTTCAATATCAATCTCTTCTTTTGTTAGCTTAGTGATAGCTTCTTGATAGAATAAAGATTCGGTTGCCCAATCCTCAATTAGTTTTTTAGTCACGTAATTGCTGTCTTTAACATTGCCGTTGTAAATAAAATTTTCAGAAAACTCATTGAATCGAAGTTCTTCATCCCCAGCTTTGGCAACCAATTTGGAGGTATCTTCCACAGCAGTATTAGAATTTTTACAAGAAAAAAATAGAGCAAAAACAATTAAATATAAGGCTTCTACTCTGCTTAGCCTGTCATAAATATATTTTAGAAGATGTAACACAATTATCAAATATAACCTTTTAATCAAAAATAAAATCTGTGAATCGGTGGCAATTTATAAATTTTTAGCAGTGATAGCCTTTATAAAATCGCATATTAAATACGAAATTAATTTTCCGGTTTTATTATCTGCCTTTATGTGAGATAAAATGGGTGCCCCTTCGGCTATATGCAAATAAACACAACTTAATTGTGATGCGCACTGATGAACAAATTGCCTTGCTTGTAATGGTGAAATACCACTACTTGTTTTGGCACTTGTTGGCACATTGGTTATGGAATCTAAGTCTAGTTCAATTCCGCAGGTATTATTTTTAACAAATCCAATACTTTGATGTAAGGCTACTTTAATATCCACCTCTTCCCTAACAAAAATACTTTCGTAGGTATTAAAAAAAAGTTGGTCTGCATTTTTTTTAAATTGCTTTATAGAATGTTGGCTATTGTATTGTTCGTGCATAGCAAAAACGGAGTATTTCTCTAAATAATTCTCTTCAAAAGCATAACTAAAACCATTCCCACTGTGCCTTCCTTCGGTAGGCCTAAAATCTAAATGTGGATCACAATTAATTACATTAATTTTTTTATTTAACGCTAATGATGAACCTTTTATATTTCCGTAGGCATTATTATGCCCTCCACCAATAATTATTGGTATTTTATTGGCTTCTACAATTTGTTTAATAATATTTGTAACTCTTTTATCAATTTCAGTAACTTGTTCTCGTAATTCCTTTAATTCTTCCTTATTTTTTGTATTTAGAAGAAGCGATTTTTTTGTCAAGTCGTCTACATGTATTTCACCCGCTAAAAAAACAGACTCCCCTTTTAAAAAATCATTTTCTTGAGTATTTAAAAAGCTTTCTAAGGCAGGTTTAAAAGCTGTATTTGCTCCGCCCCTCCCATAATTAGCCCTCACGCCAATATCTTCGGGAATACCAATTATTACAAACCTTACCTTCTTATTTTGCAGCTCAGTTTTAAAATCTGATTGACAAAAATGAATGGTTTCTCCAATTTTAGTTTCATTTTGTCTTTTGCGAATTAAACTATTAATGTTATCTTTAGAATATTGTTTTAAATCGTCCATAAATCTCCTCAAATATAATGGAAACTTTAGAAACACATTCTTTTGTAGAAACTGTTCACAAAAGTGGTATTGTAGCTCTTACCATTAAAGACAATGTAAGCTTTGATGTGAAGGATATGATTGAAGCAAAAAAATTTTCCACGTCACATCTACCTAATAAAAAAATATATTTATTAGTAATAATTGAGGGTAATTTTAACACTTCTCGCGAAGCGCGCGAGCTACTCGCCGACCCCAGTTACTCCTCACACCAAGCTGCTATAGCTGTAGTTACAAAAAATTTTGGTGTAAAACTTTTGGTGCAAATGTATTTAAAAGTAAACAAACCAAAAATTGAAACTAAGATTTATAAAAACGAGAGAGATGCTTATAATTGGCTAAATAAGTGCATAAAAGCACATCAATCCATTTCTACTTAACAGTAATTTTTGTGTTTGGTAAATCCCTTAATCCATCAGGACCTTGTACTTTAATATCTTCTAAATAAATTTTATATCCTTTTTTTACGTTGTTTAATGCTTCTTTTGCCTTCATTGTTAAAGAATTTCCAGGGCATTTAAATTCTTGAGGTGCAACTCCGTTTCCATATATTGCTATCTTAAATTCTGTTACTTTAAACGTAGTTAAAAAATCAAACCCACCATTATCAGTACCAATACTCGTAATATTTTTCACATCGCTCAACGCCATTTCTAGATTTCCAAAAGTAGTTTTTCCATTTACACGCAATGGAGGATTAGGAAATTTCTTTACTCTAAAAGCTACAGGCAATCCCTGTTGCTTCATTCCGGTTGGTGTTTTTTGCATAACAGTTACTATGCAAGTTCCTGTGGCGGTGGCTTTGGCAATGTATTTTCCGTTACCGCTATTTACCAAAGTTGCACCACAACCACTAATTACCACCACCAAATCGCTCGGTGCTACACCCGCAGCCGATATATTTAAAGGATTTTCAGCTCCAATATAAAGTACATTCATTTTTTCGGCGCTTACAGCAACCGCTGAAGGAGCAACAATGTACTCGTTTTGGTATTTATAATATTCGGTCTTACCAACACCATTTTTTAATTTTATCCAACCATTAATTTCCTTGTGTCCAGAACCACCTGTTGGCAAAGTAATTTTTCCGGTACCCTTGTCTATAGGTAAAATAGTAGCTCCTTCTGAAATTTTTCCGGTTGCAGTATCTACATCTCCTAAAATAAATTGCAAATTATCTTCGTTAAATTCACTTGAAGATGCCGACAAAAAAACATCAGCAGTATATGGACTGCCAGATTGAACATATTGACTAACCGGAACGATACGCGCCTCCATGCGATTAAATTTAATGGCTAATTTGCCTGAAGCAGATGCAAACGTATTTACCAATTCGGCTTCAATGTTTCTAATATCACTTTGTATTTTTGAGAGATTGGTTACAACGGCAGCGAGCGGCATATTGTAAAAATTTTTCAGCTCCCAAGATTGTGGATGCCCTTCTTTGTCTCTAAAATTATCATGAGGTGTAAATAATTTTAATTTGTCCTTTAAAATGAGATAGTCTTTGTTCGGCAATTTTAAACCGTCTTTGTCTTTCATAAAATCAATCATTTTATTTAATTCTGAAGTCAATTTTTCGATATTACCTCTTAATTCCTTTGCTGAGTATTGCCCCGTTTTAGGCTTAGTTTCATCACTCCCAATTAAAAAAAACGTTGGTTTGTCATAATCATCTAAACGTTCAATTTGAGAAAGCTTCATGGTATCCGCACCTTTTACACTTTCTGTATATTGTTTTACTTGTTGTTTTAATATAGAAATATAATCATAGGTTCTTTGAGTGAGTTGCGTTGCTTCTTTTGCTTTTTCGTAATATGGCTTAGCCTCTGGATGTCCTTGTTTAATTGCCACATCCAATGCTTCCATCATCAATTTTGTGTTAGCTGTAAAATTTGAATTTGTTGTTTCAATACTTTCGTTAATCGTTACGAATCCTTGCAGTACTTCTCGGCTAACGTTTAAAGCCAGCAAACAAGTCAATACAAGGTACATCATACCTATCATTTTTTGGCGAGGGGTTTCTTTTGCGCTACTCATTTTACAATTATACTTTGGGGTTAATACAACAGATAATGTGAGTGTTAAAAAAAGTTACACACTTTATTTTTTTCAACAGTGTGTAACTTTTTAAAATAGTGGGTTACAAAAAAAGTTTAAGATATTTTTTGTAACTTTATTTTATGAAGAAAATTTCATTTTTATCTCTTGCAATAATCATCACATTAAGTGGTTTTTCTCAAGCATACAGCATTAAAACTTTTAACTGGAACGATGCAGGGTTTAAAGGTACAAAGCCTACCTATTTTCAAAGTGTTAATATTATGAGTTTTGGAGGAAATAATACCAACTCCGCACCTAACAATACAGCGCTTAATAATGCCATTACGGCACTGGGCATCAGTGGTGGAGTGGTTTATTTTCCTAAAGGCGTGTATAGTTTTACCGGGCAAGTAAGCGTAAACCGTGATAGCATTACTTTTAAAGGTGCTGGCTATGATAGTACACAATTACGTTTTAACTTAAGCGGCGTGTTAAACAATTGCATTAATGTATATGGCAGTCAGGTAAATACAGACACTACAAGTTTTACAAGTGCAGGGGTAAGAGATAGTAATTGGGTAAATGTATTAAATGCAGGTTCTTTTTCGGTAGGACAATGGGTATATTTACAATGTAATAACGATGTGGCTTATATGTCAAGTTCTTGGGCTTATGGTAGTCTAGGACAAATTATGCAAATAAAAACTATTGTTGGAAATAAAATTACGTTTAACTCTCCTTTTCGGTTCTATTATAAATTATCTCTACAACCAAAAATTAAAAAAATTATACCCCGTAAAGCCATTGGTTTTGAGTGTATGAAAGTGCAACGCTTGGATGCTACCTCCAATCAAACATCCTTATTTAGTTTTGATAAAGCTGTTCAATGTTGGATTAATGGCATTGAAGGAGATTCGACAAACTATTCACATGTGGAGTTAAACCGCTGTTCTAACATTGACATAACAAATTCATATTTTCATCATTCGTTTGCTTATGGCAGCAGTGGCCAAGGTTACGGTATTGCTCTTCAATATAGTGCTAATGAATGTAAAGTAGAAAATAATGTTTTCCAAAACTTACGTCATAGTATGTTGTTTCAGGCAGGAGCAAACGGTAATGTATGTGGTTATAATTATTCGTTTAACCCATATTGGAACGAGTTTCCCTTCCCAACCAACAGTGCCGGTGACATTGTGTTTCATGGCAATTACCCTTTTGCAAATTTATGCGAAGGCAACATTAATCAGAATACCGTTATTGATAATTCTCATGCAAAAAACGGTCCCTACAATACTTTATTCAGAAACCGATCGGAACTATACGGTGTGTTTATGAATACAAGTCCGGCTACCGATACCACACAATTTTTAGGATTAGAAGTAACTAATGCCGGAAGTGGATTAGGATTATATACAATTGTTGGAAATGGAAATTTGCAATATGGTAACATGATTAAAGGTGTTTTAACACCGGCTTCGACAAACAGTTTAACCGAAAAGAGTTTATATTACAGTGGAGTGCAACGTCCTTTATGTTTTAATACAAGTGTGCACAATTGGAGCATATTAGGTATTCCAAATATGTATAACAGCAATAGTAATGCTGCAAAAGATAGAGCCATGCAAAACCATTGGGCAGATTGTGTTTGTAGTTATTATACACCAACACCTATTAAATCGTCAATTAACAATCAGCCATCTTCCTTCTTCATTTATCCAAACCCTGCACAAAATGAGATTAAACTTAAAAATAATTTAAATGTAAACGAAGTTTGTATTTATTCGATGGAAGGAAAATTAGTTTTGAATAAACAAGGTAAAAACATAGATAACATAGACATTTCTGAACTGCAAAAAGGAATTTATTTACTTTGTATTAAAGATAAAAAAGGGATAAAAAACAATAAATTTGTAAAAGAATAATATGCAATCAAAATTAAAATTTATTGCCGTAATTAGTTTTTTAACTATAGTAGTTTTAAGTAATTGTAAAGACAAAAAAAACAATCAAGAAGAAACTCCTGTTACGCCAACCACTACTTTAACTCCAGACATTAATAACACTTACGGCTTTAATTTATTAAAGAAATTAAAAGGTATTTGGAATGGGCCTGTTACTTCCACCACGCCACTTGGAGGCTACCCGGAGTGGATTGTAGATTTTAGACCAAATTCAGAAAATCAAATTTCTGCAAAAAACGAATTGGATACATTGAATGATATTTTTATGTCGTTTTTCGTTGCCAAGTACAACAATCAATACAAAGTGGCTTTTAGAAACGGGGGTAGTTTTGGAGGTGCAAAACGGGTATCTTATTTTTTAGCAGATAGCGTTTCTGAAACTTCTTCAAAATCGTTTTATAGATTTAGTGAAATAATAAAAGGTAAAAGTCGAGCTTTTACAGACATTATTTTTAGTGCAGATAGTTTATATATTAAATCTTATACAAATAAATACAATACCTTATCAAATGCCACCCTGCACATGTCGTGGAGTGCTAAGTTGCAGGATACCACTTCTTGTCAAACAACAACTTCATATTTTAGTTTCCCTAAAAAAACGCTGACAAGAGATTTTTCATCTACGTTTAACGGACAATTAGAAGCCATCTATTTTTCCACAACAGGTATTCCCGCAGGAGATCCTTATCCAGAACCATCACAACCATATTTAGGACAAACAATTGCGAACTATTCTTTTGGTGTTGGATATACACCTGTATCAACAAAAAAAGTTTTTTTAGTAATAACCACTCAACCATTATTTAATGGTTTTACCTTTAATTCCAATAATTTAAAATATAGAAGTCGATACGTAATTTTATCTGCCAATGATTTAAATTTTACTTTTAACTACATGCATCCTGGAACATATTATTACTATGCCTTTTATGACAATGATGGAAATAACCTCATTAATTCTGGCGATTGGATAAGTACAACCAATACAACATTTAACCTAACATCACAAGGAAATGTAACTACGAATACACAAATTAATTTTACGATTCCTTAAAATTTATTTATTGAATGGAGCTTGTAAAAAAGTTTTATAATTACCTACAAAAATATCAGTAGGTTCTTCATTAAAAATACCAAAAACTGCACTACCACTTCCACTCATACTTGCATAAACTGCCTTGTTTGAATATAATAAGTCTTTTAATTCTTTTATGACCGGGTATTTTTTAAAAATAGTTTCTTCAAAATCGTTAGTGATATAATCCTTCCATTGATTAATTGGATTGTTTTCGATAACTGATTTTAAATTGTGTTTCGGTATTTTTGGAGTTAAACCTTCGTAAGCCTCTTTGGTATTGCTATGCAAAGCAGGGTAAACCACCAAAATATAATATTTACTCAAATCTAAAGCAATTTCTTCAAATTCATTTCCTTTACCTTTTGCAAATACAGGTTTATTTTTAATAAAAAAGGCACAATCACTTCCTATTTGAGAGGCAATATTTAATTTATCAACCTCCGAAAAATTTAACTTAAACTTAGTATCCAACAAATTAATAAAAAAAGCAGCGTCAGAACTACCTCCACCTAAACCAGCGCCCATAGGTATATTTTTATGTAAATGTACTTTTAAAGGTGGCAGCGTTTTAATTTTAATAATTAAATTATAAGCTTTATAAATTAAATTATCTTCTATTTTAGCGTCAACAATAATTCCGCTTTGCGATAATTCAAAATCTTTATCATTACTCTTCATTTCAATTACTTCTAAAACATCTTGCCAAAAAATTGGGTAAAAAGCGGTTTCAATATTATGAAAACCATCACTTCTACGGCTTATAACATTTAAACCCAGATTAATTTTGCAATTTGGAAAAAGTACCATTTTTTATGATTTTTTGTGTGTTTGAGAAAAAAGTGCTAAATTGCAACAAAATATTTCAAAATTTATGAAAATGACAAAAATTACATTAGGTTTTTCTATTTTAGCTACAGTTGGTTTACTAGTTGTAGGTTGTAACAAAAAAGCGAATGTGGCTCCGGAAGCCGATACTGAGTTTCAAAGTTCGATCGATGCAGCGTATGCAACATCTTTAGTAACTGAGGTTGAAGATATTGCAGGTTATTTAGGAGAGGGATATACAGCTTCAAATGCCTATTTTTTTACAAACGCAGGTACTTCAGGTAGTGTTTTATATTCTACACCTTCTTCGGATGTAGTAGCTATTTCTTATGTTGGAACTGTAACTTGTATGGATGGAAAAAAACGAAGTGGTACTGTTACTGTAGATTATAATGGTTCAAGCCTGCCTTTGGGAGCTAAGTTTTATAGAGACCCAGGTTTTGTTGGAAAAGTATCATTAAGTAACTATGTAGTAGACGGTTGGGCATTTAATAGTAACAATAGCAGTTTTACGATTACCAACACTACACCTAGTGGTTTTGATGCCAAAACTGTTCCTTTAACATGGAGTATTAAAGGGAATGCCTATATGACACTGTCTAGTGGAACAGTAAATGCTGTTGATTCTATGTCTTGGAGTTCTACACTTACAAAAACGCTTTCAAATTCTACAAATTCATTTGTTATGAATCCTAATAAATTAACAGCAATTAAATTTGTAGCTTATACGCCAACACTTACTGCGCCTCCTTTAGCAGCTGCAAAATGTTTGTATAGTGGAACGGTAACCGGAGTTATTTCTAAAAATAAAGCTTACACCTATGCAATAAAAGAGGGTGAAGATGTATTGGTTAGAGATTTTGGTTGCGCCCCTGATAGATATGTTGTTGTGCCTACTTCTACAACAATTGCCACCTATATTTCAGAATGGCATCCAATATCTCAAGGGGTAGTTAATTATTCCGTTTCTGGAGCAACAGATCCGAGGGTTATCAATTATGGTAAAGGCGAATGTGATAATAATGGTAGTGTAACAATTAAAGGTATTTCTTATCCTATTGACTTTAAAAAATAATAGTTTTTCTTAATAAACAAAAAAAGCTATCCAGTGCGGATAGCTTTTTTTGTTTCCCATTATTTATGTAATGTTTTACAATCCAAATCATAATAGTTTTCAATAAATAAAAATAAAACTAAATAAATTCAATAGTTTTTAACTACAAAATCAATGCTTAACACAAACGCTTTATTCGTAGTTATTTAAAAAAATTTAACCTAGTAATTTAATTAACAGCCAATGAGTGCAATTATAAGCAATATTAAAAATCTCCCCCGTCTTGTCCTGTAGTTTGTTGTGTATTTCTGTTTTTTCCACTGAAGCGCTTTAAAATAGATGTATCAAACTTACCAAATAAATAGGTAATACTTAATCTTACATAACGAGATTCTCTACGTCTGTAAATTGTTTGGTCAAAATATTCGTTAGTAGTATGAGAACCATAGGTTTTTGTATTGAAAGCATCACTTAACATGACATTAAATATCCATTTGGCTTTTAGCATTTTATTTAAACTTACATCCATAAAATAATTTGGAACAGTTCTACCATTAATCATTACTTTTGGAGCATCATAATTGCCATTTACTTGCAATTGAACATTCCAAGGTAAGGTATAGTTTAATCCTATTTTACCTTTATAACTCCAACCCTGCGTGGTAGTAACAGGTAAATTACTAATTTGACCACTATTAAGCACAACGTAAAACACATCTAAGTTAGCGGTAGTGTTAAAATTTTTTGTAATGGTTAACTTTAACGTATTTTCAAAACCATACCTCCAACTGTCTTGTCCGTTTACAAAGGTATTAACAGTAACACTTGGATTTGAAGCAGAAGGGTAAGCCACATTTGTTATTGGTTGCTGGTTATAACGGGTGTAAGCTGAAGTTAAAAAATTACCCTTGCTAAATAATAAGT
The DNA here is from genome assembly GCA_033763945.1 of Bacteroidota bacterium. Classification (GTDB taxonomy): domain Bacteria; phylum Bacteroidota; class Bacteroidia; order B-17B0; family Aurantibacillaceae; genus Aurantibacillus. The sequence continues at coordinate 219,549 of JANRJN010000012.1, forward strand.
TATAATTTAATTCTGCAATGTTATTAAACTCTGGACGCAATTGAACATTTCCAATTCGGTAATTAAATTTATCACTAAACATAATAAACGGCATGGCTTGAAAAAAGTTGGGTCTATCAATTTTTCGAGAAACATTAAATTGAAATTCATGTTTAACCCCTACCTTTTTACTTAAGTATAATCCAGGGAATAAAGCGTTTGATAAAGTATTTCCATCCACAGGGTATTGATATGAAAAACCAATATTTTTATCTTTTAGCTTACCAGCATAATAAGTATGTTCAAAACGTAAGCCCGTCATAAAGCCAATACCCCAAATTGTTTTACCTGAATAGTTAATATACGCAGCATTAATCATGTCATCAATAATGTAATTATTACTTTGAGTTGTATCTTTTTTATAATCATTAATAGAATAGTTAAATGAATCAACATTATTTATGAAATCTGAATTTTTATAATATGAACGCATTCCATATTCTAGTTTTTTAGTTTCACTTATTGGATTTACATAATCGAGTTGAAACACATACTGCTTACTATTGGTGCCCCCGGCATTTTTTGTAATTATAGGGTTGTAAGGTATAAGCACTTCATTAAGAAAATTGGTGGCATTGAAATTATATCCATTTTTTGCCATACTTTGATTGTAGTTGGCATCAATTGTCAATTCTTGTCCAGCTTTTGGAAAAGTTTTTTTGTATAATATTTGCCCGGTATAATTATTAAATTCTGATTTACTCACGTTCAATCTATTTCCGCTAATTACATCAGTAGATGTATTACTGGTTTGTGTTAGGTTTTGATTATCCGTTCCTCCCATTAAGCCCATAACAAAGTTACCAGCAAATGTTATCATGTTCCTATTATTAATACTGTAATCTAAAGACATTCTGGCGAAATTGAATTGATTTTTATTCAGAGCTGAACTCCTTTGGTTTGAAGATACCTCAAAACCATTCCCTAAAAAATCTGTTCTTTCGGTACCACCCAAAACACTATTGCTATTTGTCATATTGAGCGAATACATCAATGAAAAGTTCCAAGGATTCTCTCTAACATTTAAGTTAGCAGTTGCCCCATAACGATCTCCTGTTCCTATACTTCCCATAGCCATACCGTTGTAACCAGGTTTTAAATTTTTTTTAAGCACCACATTTATTATCCCTCCAGATGCCGCTGCTTCAAATTTCACGGATGGATTTGAAATCACTTCCACGCGTTCAATTTGATCTGCTGGAATTTGTTGCATGGATAAGGTTGTTGGTCTACCATCAATATATAATTGCACACTTTTTTCACGCAGGGTTGCATTCCCATCTCCATCAACGGTTATAGTTGGTATATTTTTCAGAACATCTATTCCTGTACCCCCCTTTACGGATAAATCTTTATCAACATTGTATACCTTTCTGTCAACGCTCATTTGAAAAGTACTTTTTTGAGCAGTTACTTCTATCTCATTCAACAACTTTTCATCTATTTCAATTTTAATGTTCCCTAAATCTTGTTCTAACTTACTTGGTGCCTGTATGTATATTTTCTGCTCAAAAGTCTTATAACCTACTTGTGTTGCTCTAAACCTAAATCCACCCATAGCAGGTAAATTTTCAATACTAAATTCCCCATTTTCTTTAGTTAAAGCACCTCCAATAATACTATCTTTATTGTACCAAAAAACAACTACCGAGGCAAATTCAACTGGTTTTTTAGTTTTAGAGTCAATTAATTTCCCATAAACACGGCCTTTAATGTCTTTCATTATTTTCATCATATCTTTATTTCCTCCTCCTCCTCCCGGAAACTGAGCGAAAACAAGGGTTGAAAAGAAAAAAGAAATAATTAATAGACGTGATTTCATTATGGAGATATTTTTATAAAAATACATTAAAGACTGTTTGACAAAGTTATATTATTATTAAAGGTTTTAACTAAGTATAATAGGATAATTTATGGGATATTAACATTTATGGTTTTTAAATAAACTTTTATAAATATGTTAAAAACCTTTACTAAATAAAAAGCATCAGTTTTTAATTTTTTTACTATTTTACAAGCTATAATTGAAAAGCTGTATGAAGAAAATTATATTTCCGTTGTTACTCATTTTGTTTTGTACTAATTTGTTTTCTCAGAAAAAAAATAAAAAAACAATTAGTGACGAAAATTTTAAATTGGAAGAATTACCTCGAGTAATTTTAAAAGAATTGAATCGCTTTAGAGTAAGCAAAGGTCTTGATACTTTGGAGATGAGCGATATGTTACAATTTTCGGGTGAACTGAGTGCCGATAAAATGGTAAGCGCTGAAAAAGACAAAATTGAACCTAAGCAAACTTTAAAGCATTTAAAAAAAGCCGGAGCTACAAAAAGAGGTGAAGAGATTACTATGAAAGCCCCCGTAAGTAAAGGACGTGAAAATTATAAAACAGAAGACGTGGCTAAAACCATATATAATCGTTGGGAAAGTAATCCGAAAAATTTACCTGTAGTAGTTAATCCGAAATTTACATTAGTTGGTATCTCTTGTTCATTGTCCGATGATGGAAAAAAAGTATATGTAAGTGCTGTTTTTGGAGGTTATGATATTTTAAACGGTGGGGTAATTCATAAAGATCAACTGGCTGTTCCTTTCAACAAAAAATCAAAAAAATTACAAGGTCCAGATTTAAGAAAATGTAAAACCTGCGAACGTTGGCGTAATTACGACATCTTGCAAAAAGGCTTGTATGTTAATAATGGTAAGGTTTACTTAAAATACTCAAATTCAAAAGAGCTTAGACGATTACTGAAAAAATCTACCGATGGCTTGGCGGTGGATATTGTTCAAAGAGACCAATACATTCCTGCTGATTACAATATTGTGGATAATAACTTATACAATAAAGGTGTAATGAATAAAGTAGTTTACCGAGATAATTTTTTTAAGAAGAACTTATTATTAAAAGACAAAAGCATTGATCCTAAAAAAAAGAAAAAAATTAAAGCTATTGAGGTGGATATGGGGAAATTTAACCCAAAAATTACTGGACCTTATGAGTTAAATTTAATAGTTGTACAAGATAAAAAAGTGTGTAAAACTATTACACGGGGTTACTCTGAAACAGGAAAAATAGACAGTAAAACGCCAATTGGAATTTTGCCTGCTAAAAACTCTGTAGGCTTAAAACCTCCATTTGAACCTCGTAACGAAAGCTCTATCATTAATTTCACTATTCCTTTCGAGAAAAACAAATATGAATTTAAACAAGAAGACATTCAGCCTTTTATAAAAGCTCTTAACGAACCCGATTTTTTAATTGATGGTTTGTTTATTTATGCTTATTCATCCATTGAAGGGGATTCGGTTGCTAATGCCAAGCTTCAACGTAAACGTGGCGAAAGTGTAGTGAATGTTTTACAAAGTTTTCAAAATAATAAAATTCGTCCTACCATAGAAACTAAAGATAGCTGGGGCTTATTTATGCTTGAAAACGAAGATGGAAAATACGCAAACCTTGTTAGTCTTGGAAAACGAAAAGCCATTGCAAAAATTAATGCTGACGACAATTTACAAAAAGAACTAGAACCAATTTTGGCAAAAGAACGTTTTGCTCAAATTGTGATGGATATTACTTATGATGTTACCGGGCCAAAAGAACAAAAATTTAGTACGGTTAGTTTTGCTAGAGCGATGAAAGCTAACAATATGAATCAAGCATTTAAAATAATGGAATTTATGGGTAAACGTATGGTTGAAAACAAGTATCCTGAAAGCATATTAGATAGTCTGAAGTTAGATGAAACCGTTGGCAATGTTCCGCTACTAAACAATAAAGTATTTTACAAATATCAACTAAACAATAGTATAGATGAAGATGATGACGAAACATTTGCCAAGCTATTAAAACTCGATCCTTCTAACCCGGTATTACAATATAATAAAGTTTTTTGCCAATTGAAGTTGGACACAAACGCCGGAAATACTGAACATCAAGCCAAGGTTCAACAAACTATTGATGGCTTATATGGCAAACTAGACAGTAACTACGTTAATGGGTTAAATATAGAATGGCAATTTAAAATAATGGAAAGCCTCGATACTGCCGAAAATGCTGATGCTCAAATTGACGCATGTATTGAACGCATAAAATCTTTCTATAATATTAAAGATGCGAGTTGGCAAAATGCATTAAAACTGTCTTATGTATTTAATAGGGCAAAAGACTTTAGGTATTCTGCTACTTTATTGGAACCTTATTTAAGCAAGCCAGATGTTCAAGAAAACTTAGTTTTTATGTACATTGCTTCTGCAAGTCGAATTCAAGAGAAATATTATTCACGAACCTTTGCCAGAGCTTTAGAAATTGCAAAAAACAAAAACCCTGATAGGTATTGCAAATTATTTGGCGAACCATTTATGACCTTTCAAGTTCTTGAAAACCCTGAGGTAAAGAAAGTATACAACAATAGCTGCGCTAAATAATTAAGCTCTTAATTGAAAATTAAACTTTCTATATTTCTAATTTTTTTTGTAAGTGGCTTTTATTCGCAACATCCAAAATCTGATAGACCCAGCGAAGAGAAGTTTCTTATTGGTAAACTACAAAAGGCGAAAACAGCATTGGATAGTGCGAAAGCTTTAAATACTTTAATTGCGTTTTTATCATCTGAAAATTCCGAAAAATCTTTTTCATACCAAAATACGGCGTTAAATCTTTATAAAAGAAATAATTTTCCTTCAGAAAAAGCTTCCTACTTTATTTCAATTGCCGATGCTTACTGGTATTCGGGCCAATTTAAATCAGCAATGGATTTTTATTTAAAAGCGTTAATAATAGGAGACTCTTTAAATGATAAATATATTATTGCCAAAAGTAAATACAACATTGGATGGATAAAGGTTCTCCAATTAGAACAATATCAGGAAGTAAGCTATTTATATGATGCATTAAAAACGTTTAAAGAGATTAGAGATACCGGATACATTATACAATTAAATGATGCTTTAGGTAATTATTATGGACAGTTTAGCAATCGATTTAAATACTCAAAAGACTCTAGTCTGAAATATTTCATAAACTCCCTAGATTTAATAGAAACATCAACCTTTAAACAAAACGCCCCTGGTTGCTTATCAAACTTAGCCTTATTTTACGAAAGGGAAAAGGATTATGTTAATGCAAAAAAGTATGCTGTTCTTTCAATTGAAACCAGTGAAAAATATAAAGACAACTACAATTTTATATACAGTTCTACTATTCTAGCAAATGTTTATATCAAAACAGACTCAATTCAAAAATCGAAGAATATAATTTTGAAAATAATACCTCTTTTAAATAATGCCATTGCCGACGAGTCAAGATCTAATGTTTATTCTATGTTAATTACAATTTACTCAAAAGAAAAGAATTTTGAAAAAGCCTTGGAATATAGTTTAAAATATAAGTCTTTATCAGATTCAATTAAACAAAAAACATTTAACGATAATCTCTTGCAGAAAGAAACTGACTATAAAATGGAAAAGAAAGATAAAGCGTTAAGTGAGTTAGAATTAAAAAATCAATTACAAACTGTAAAAAATAAAAACAATTTTTATGCGATAATAGGATTATCCATTTTCGGATTTCTTATTCTAATTATCCTTTACTTTCTATTTAAAAGTAATAAACAAAAAAACAATTCAAATATTTTATTATCAAAACAAAATGAAATTATAAATCAAAAAAACATTGAAATACAACAAAGTATGCAATATGCAAAGGGTATTCAACAGGCATTACTTCCTACCGAAAAATATATTACCAACAACTTAAAACGCTTAAAAAAGAAATAATCATTTCTTTTTATAAAAAACACAATATAAAATCTGTTAAATTCTTTGTTATTTTTAATTTTTGTACTTTTGTGGCTTATTATTTGTAAACAAACATTAACTAATCTCTTTTAACCATTAACTAATATTTTTATGAAAAAAATAGCATTAACTTTACTCACATTTACTTTATTTGCATTTACTACTCTAAGCGGCGATGGCGATAAAATACCTTCAGCTACTCTAAAAAAACTAGATGGAAGCAAAATAAACAGTAATACCTTTAGCAATGATGGTAAACCCATGATTATTAGTTTTTGGGCCACTTGGTGCAAACCTTGTATTGCCGAGTTAAACGCCATTCATGAAAATTACCCTGATTGGGTTAAAGAAACCGGTGTGAAATTAATAGCTATTAGTATTGACGATGCCCGTAGTTCGGCAAAGGTTTCACCGCTTGTAAAAACAAAAGGTTGGATTTATGATATTTATTTGGACGAAAACTCAGATTTTAAACGTGTGATGAATGTTAACAATCCTCCTCAAACTTTTTTAATTGACGGAAAAGGAAATATTGTATGGAGCCACACAGGTTTTGCAGAAGGTGATGAAGAAAAACTTTACGAAAATGTAAAGAAAGTTGCTAAAGGAGAAGCATTAAGTCACTAACATAAAATTATTTAATGCAACTCATAGACGGAAAAAAAATATCTCTTCAACTACAAGATAGCATTGCCATTGAAGTTAAGGAACTTATGGCATCTGGCAAAAAGCAGCCGCATTTAGCTGCGGTTTTAGTAGGTAATGATGGTGGTAGCGAATCATACGTTGCTAACAAAATAAAAGCATGTGAACGTGTTGGTTTTAAATCAACCCTTATTCGTCATCCGGATTATGTTACCGAAGAAAAATTATTACAAACCGTTTACGACTTAAACAATAACTTAGATGTAGATGGATTTATAGTTCAATTGCCTCTTCCACGTCACATTAATGAACATAAAATTATTGAAGCCATTTTACCGAGTAAAGATGTAGATGGTTTCCATCCCACAAACGTAGGACGCATGGTTTTAAATTTATCATGCTATGTGAGTGCTACTCCATTTGGTATTGTTCGCCTCTTGGAAAGTTATAATATTGAAACCACAGGTAAAAACTGTGTTATTATTGGCCGAAGCCATATTGTTGGTTCGCCTCTGAGTATTTTAATGGCTAAAAATACAGCTCTCGGTAATTGTACGGTAACGTTATGCCATAGCAAAACCGAAAATTTAAAATCCCACACGCAAAAAGCGGATATTATTATTTGTGCCTTGGGCAGCCCTGAGTTTTTAAAAGCAGATATGGTAAAAGAGGGCGTTGTAGTAATTGATGTTGGTACAACTCGAGTAGAGTCTATTGAATCGAAAAACGGTTACAAACTAATGGGTGATGTTAAATTTGACGAAGTGGCTCCAAAATGCAGTTACATTACTCCTGTTCCCGGAGGTGTAGGTCCTATGACTATAGCCTCACTCTTAAAAAATACCTTGCTGGCTGCTAAAAAAGAAATTTACAAATAATTTTAATCTTTTTTAATTGCTTCACCTTCTTTAGGTTTCTTCTCCTTTTTAGGTTTTCCACCTTTTTCACGGCCAATAAAATCCATTTGCTTTTTAAGCTTGTCGTTTTTGGTAATTTTTATTGTGCCATCAATATCCCACTCTACTGTATTAAAGTTTAAAAGAATTGTTTGATTTTTGTCATCAGTAGCACTAGCTTCTACTTCTAACAAACGTACTTCGGTGTCGGTTGAATCTGTATAAATCGAATCTTTATTAATTCGGTATTTTATCCATTTGTACTGAAATTTGTCATATAAGTAGTCACTAAATAATTTGCCATCTTTAAACTCTATTTTATCCGAAACACCTTTTTTGGCAGGTTGCCCATCTTTGTATTCAAAAATAGTAATATTAAAAATACGTTTATGCAAAGGATCTTTTTCCTTTCCTAAAGCAAAACTCATTAGTAAAATACCACAAAATAGTGTTAACGAAATAAACAACGATTTTTTAAGACTCATACCTAATTTTTATTAATATTACTATTGCAAAAATAAGTAATTATTGCAAACCAACATAGTTAAATATCTCTAATACATGCAACCGCTAGCTGAACGCTTGAGACCAAAAAACTTAGACACGTACATTGGTCAACAACATATAATTGGTGTAGGAAGTGCTTTACGCAATGCCATTGCTCAAAACTTATTACCGTCTTTAATTTTATGGGGGCCACCTGGTGTAGGAAAAACATCTTTAGCTTTAATAATTGCAAACGAATTAAAGCGACCATTTTTTATGTTAAGCGCTATAAACAGTGGTGTAAAAGATGTGAGAGAAATTATTGAAAAAGCCAGCGAAAACAATATTTTTAATCAAAATAAACCCATTTTATTTATTGACGAAATTCATCGTTTTAGCAAATCGCAGCAGGATTCATTATTAGGCGCAGTTGAAAAAGGTGTGATTACGTTAGTTGGTGCCACAACTGAAAACCCATCGTTCGAAGTAATACCGGCTCTACTCTCACGCTGTCAAGTTTATATTCTAAAATCACTATTAGAAGAAGAATTAGTATCACTTTTAAACAATGCTATATCAAAAGATGAGTTCTTAAAAACAAAAAAAATACAATTAGTTGAACATGAAGCATTAATTCGAGTGAGCGGTGGTGATGCGAGAAAATTATTAAATGCACTAGAAATTGTTATAAATAGTCAAACAACACATGATATAGTAATTACTAACGAAATTGTATTACAGGTTATTCAACAAAACCTTGCATTATATGATAAATCGGGCGAACAACATTACGATATTATTTCAGCATTTATAAAATCTATTCGTGGCAGCGACCCAAATGCCGCTGTTTACTATTTGGCTAGGATGTTAAAAGGTGGTGAAGACCCTTTGTTTATTGCACGACGACTTTTAATTTTAGCTAGTGAAGATATTGGCAATGCTAATCCTAACGCATTGCTGCTTGCCAACAATTGTTTTAATGCTGTAAACGTTATTGGTATGCCGGAAGCAAGAATAATTTTAAGTCAGTGTGTTACATACTTAGCCTGTAGTGCAAAAAGTAATGCCAGCTATATGGCTATTAACGATGCCTTTGATTTAGTTGACAAAACAGGTGATTTACCAGTTCCACTTCATTTGAGAAATGCTCCAACCAAACTCATGAAGGAGTTAAATTATGGCAAAGATTACCAATACGCCCATAGTTTTGAAAATAATTTTGTGGATTTAGAATTTTTACCTGATAATTTGTCTAATACAACTCTTTATTCGCCGGGAAATAACACAAGAGAAAACGAACAACGCCTGTATTTAAAAAAATTATGGAAAGAAAAGTATGGTTACTAGTTAGTAGATACATTAATCCCTATTAGCTATTACCTAACATCAAATTATCAATCAACCTAATCTTTCCAACATAACAGGCAATTAAAGCCACATAGGTTACATTTTGTCTAAATTCATTTGCTTCTATAAGAGTATCGGCTTCGCAAATGGCAATATAATCCAACCGATAAAGTGCATTTTTTGACAATTCATCATTCACAAATTGTTTAATTTCAGAAATTAACCTGCCATCAAATTTTAATAACTTACATTTTTGGAGTAATTGGTATAAAAAAGTCGCTGCTTCTCTCTCCTCTTTGCTCAACAATAAATTACGAGAACTCATTGCCAAACCATCTTCATCACGTAAAATAGGACTAGCAACAATCTCTATCGGCAAATGCAATTGTTTAACTAAAGCTTTTACAACCATCACCTGCTGATAGTCTTTTATTCCAAAAAAGGCAACGTCGGGCTTTACAATGTCAAACAAGCGACTAACTACTTGTGCCACCCCATTGTAATGACCTGGCCGTGAAGCTCCCTCTAAAATAGTATCTAAATAGCCAAAATTAAACTTTCGAGTATCTTCATTTGGATAAATCTCACTTACTTCAGGTAAGAATAAAACATCACAACCTGAACTTTGTAACAATTCCGCATCCCTCTTTGGCATTCTTGGATACCTTTCTAAATCTTTCTTATCGTTAAATTGAGTTGGATTAACAAAAATACTACAAACTGTTATGTCCGTTACTTTTATACTTTCCGAAATCAAAGAAATATGACCTAAATGCAAAGCACCCATGGTAGGCACAAAACCTATTTTTTTGCCTTCGGCTCTTTTTTCAGTTAAAAAAAGTTGTAAATCAGTTATTTTCGCTACTATTTTCAATTAATTGGCGTGCAAAAGTACATTTTACTTTGAAATATCGTTTTTTTTTTATTACTTTTGTATTTATAATTTAAAAAAAGGAGTTGATTAGTATGAAGAAAGCCAAAGTTCTTTTTGTTTCGCAAGATATAACACCCTACCTAGACGAAACATACATCGGTAAAATTGCAAGAAGATTACCACAAGGAATTCAAGAACGCGGAAAGGAAATTCGCACCTTTATGCCCAAATACGGAACTATTAATGAGCGCCGTCATCAACTTCACGAAGTAATTCGTTTGTCGGGTATGAATTTAGTAATAAACGACGTAGACCATCCCTTAATTATTAAGGTGGCAAGCATTCCAAGTGCGCGTATGCAGGTTTACTTCATCGATAACGAGGAGTATTTTAGTAGAAAATCAACCTTAACAGATAAAACTAGTGGAAAATATTTTGACGATAATGATGAACGTGCTATGTTTTTTGCTCGCGGTGTGGTTGAAACCGTTAAAAAATTAGGATGGCAACCCGATGTAATTCATTGCCACGGTTGGTTTACCTCTCTTTTACCAATGTACATTAAAAAGTACTATGCTGAAGATCCTTTATTTGCTGAAGCTAAAGTTGCAGTTTCATTGTACGAAGATGAATATCCAAAAAATTTGCACAAAAAATTTATGGACAAGTTATCTTTTGATGGATTTACAAAGAAAGATTTGAAACATATTTCAGAAGAATCTAGTCACCTTAATATGCAAAAGCAAGCTATAGAATATGCGGATGCTGTTATTCAAGGAAGTGAAAACTTAAATTCCGAATTAGAAAAGTTCATTAAAAAATCCGGGAAACCATTTTTAGAATATAAATCGGAAACCGAATATATGGATGCTTTTAACGAGTTTTACGACTCAATGTTAGAAGAAGTTGTTGTTTTAGACTAAAGTTTAAAATTTATTTAAATTATAAAATACCTCGAAAAAACTTCGAGGTATTTTTTTTGTCTGTTAGCATTTACAATACTTTTGCTATCAAATAAAAAACTCTTACCTTTAAAAATTAAATTTGTTACGTGAAAGTATCTAAAGAATTAAAAATTGGAATTGTTGTAATATGTGCAATTGCTGCCTTTATTTGGGGTCTAAATTTTTTAAAAGGTTCTAATCTTTTTTCTCACAAATATGTACTGTATGCTGTTTATCCTAAAATAGATAATATTATTCCTGCCACTCCCCTACTTATTAGTGGCTATAAAATTGGTCAAGTAAACGAAATAAGTCTTGTTGGTAGCGGCAACAAAAAACAGGTACTTTTAAAATTTTTACTTACCGAAAACGTTGAAATTCCAAAAAATTCAATAGCTCGTGCCATTAGCTCCGATTTATTAGGTTCTAAAGCCATTGAGATAATTCTAAGTGATAATAAAGAATTTGTTAAAAATGGTGATACTTTGATTGCTGAAACTGAACAAGGGCTAAAAGAATCATTTAACAAACAAATTGCCCCTATTCAAGCCAAAGCCGAAAAATTAATTGGCAGTATTGATAGCGTGATGAGCGTTGTAAATTCGGTTTTAAACGTAAAAACACGAAAAAATATTGATGAATCATTTGAGGGAGTTAGAAAAGCCATTTTAAGTTTAGAACAAACCGCATACAAAATGGATGATTTAATTGGTTCTGAAAAAGCGAAGATTTCAGCCATTATGACCAATTTAAATCAAATAACTACTAATTTAAATAAGAATGGCCAAAAGATTGATAATGTAATAAGTAATATTAGCAACATGACTGATAGTTTGGCAAAAGCACAAATAAAAGAAGCAATTGACAATGCCGATAAATCGATGAAAGAATTAAATAAACTACTTACTAAAATTAACGAAGGTCAAGGAACTATTGGTAAACTTGCCAAAAATGATTCCTTGTACAATAACCTAAATAAATCGAGTGAGGATTTAGATAAATTGTTGAAAGATTTACGAATTAATCCTGAACGATACATTCATTTTTCTGTTTTTGGAAGAAAAGATAAGAAGAAACCAAAAAATTAATTCATTATGATTAGCTCTATTATTTTTTGTCTGCTTTTAATTGGTGGCTCAGCATTTTTCTATATTAATGCAAAAAAAATAAGACGTAACATTTTATTGGGTCGCGAAATTAAAATTAACGATAATAAAAATCAACGTTTTAAAACCATGTTGCTTGTTGCTTTTGGGCAGCAAAAAATGTTTTCGCGCCCAATACCTGCAATTTTGCACTTTTTTTTATACAGCGCCTTTGTTATTACACAAATTGAATTATTAGAAATTGTTTTCGATGGCATCTCAGGTCATCACCGAGCTTTTAGAGACAGTCTTGGTGGCTTTTATACCTTTATGGTAAGTTTTATTGAAATACTTTCTGTACTTGCGTTTATTGGTACTGTAGCATTTTTAATGCGCCGAAATTTATTAAAACTTCCTCGTTTAAATATGAAGGAACTAAACGGCTGGCCAAAATTTGATGCCAATCTTATTTTAATTGCAGAAATCACTTTAATCTGCTTTATTTTTATGATGAACGGTGCTGACGAAGTACTCTATAACCGGGGCTTATCACATGCCTCCGAATTGAATGGTAGTTTTAATTTTAGTATTAGCAGTTGGTTAGGCCCATTAATTTATAACGGCATGAGCGATGGCGGATTACACTTTATTGAACGTATTGGCTGGTGGGGACATATTATTATGGTTTTTGGTTTTCTTAATTATTTACCATTTTCAAAACACTTGCATATTGTGTTGGGCTTCCCAAATACGTATTATTCAAACCTAAATAAAAAAGGACAGTTTACAACTTTAGATTCTGTAACAGATGTTGTGGCACCAAACTTTGATCCTGCTTATGTTGCAAAAACAGATCCTAATCATCCTGTTAAATTTGGAGTGAAAGATGTTCAAGATTTAACTTGGAAAAATTTGTTAGATGCATATAGTTGCACAGAATGTGGGCGTTGCACAAGTGCTTGTCCGCAAAACATCACTGGCAAAAAATTATCTCCTCGTAAAATAATGATGGATACTCGAGATCGAATTACAGAGGTTGGCAAAAATATAGATGCCAATAATGGTACCTTTGTGGATGACGGAAAATCACTTTTAGGAGACTATATTTCAACAGAAGAAATTTGGGCCTGTAACACTTGTAATGCCTGTGTTCAAGAATGTCCTATTAATATCAACCCCTTAGAAATTATTGTTGAAATGCGTCGTTACCTGGTAATGGAGCAAAGTCAAAACCCAAGCGAATTAACTAACATGTTTAGTAATTTAGAAAACAATGGTGCTCCTTGGCAGTTTAGTCCTGCCGATCGTGCCAATTGGATAAACGAAAATTAACCACTAAGACACAAGATCACTAAGAAGCACTAAGATTATTAATTTTGATTTTGTTAATTATTGATGATTACTCAAAAATACATAAATGATTTAGCTTATAAAGTTGTTGGATGTGCAATTGAAGTTCATAAGCATTTAGGTCCAGGATTGTTGGAATCTGTTTATCAATCGTGTTTTATTGAAGAGTTAAAATCAAATAACTTAGATGTTAAAACTCAAATTCATATACCTGTCTCTTACAAAGGCAAAGATTTAGGTAGCATTTTGAAATTGGATTTATTAGTTAATGATTTAATAATTGTTGAACTAAAATCTGTAGAAAGTATAATTCCATTATATAGTGCTCAATTACTTTCTTATTTAAAACTAACAGGAAAACCAAAGGGTTTATTAATTAATTTTAATTGTGAGAATATAACAAGTCAATTAGTACCTTTGGTAACGGATGAATTTGCAAAACTTAAAAAAGAATAAATAAAAAAATCTAAGTGTAACTAAGTGTTCTTAGTGTCTTAGTGGTAAAAAATATGTCAACTATAAAAGTCCCATTAATGTCAGAATTAATAGCTAACGGTGAAGTTCCCGAAATTTTATTTTGGGTAGGATGCAGTGGCAGTTTTGATGATAGAGCAAAAAAAATTACAAAAGCTATCGTACGAATCTTGAATCATGTAAATATTAAATTTGCCATATTAGGTTCTGAGGAGGGCTGTACGGGAGATCCAGCAAAACGCGCTGGAAACGAATTTCTGTTTCAAATGCAAGCAATGCAAAACATTACTGTTTTAAATGGTTACAACATTAAAAAAATTGTTACAGGTTGCCCGCATTGCTTTAACACTTTAAAAAACGAATACCCTCATTTAGGCGGAAATTATGAGGTAGTGCATCATACACAATTGGTTCAAGAATTAATTAACCAAGGCAAATTAAAAGTACAGGGCGGTGAATTTAAGGGCAAAAAAATTGTATTTCACGACCCTTGTTATTTAGGCAGAGCTAACGATGTTTATGAAGCACCTAGAGAAGTGATTCAAAAATTAGATGTAGAATTGGCTGAAATGAAACGTAGTAAAGCCAATGGTTTATGTTGTGGAGCCGGTGGTGCACAAATGTTTAAAGAAGCTGAAAAAGGCACAAAAGAAGTAAATGTGGAACGTGCAGAAGAAGCTTTAGAATTAAATCCGGATGTTATTGCTGTTGGTTGTCCGTTTTGCAACACCATGATGACGGACGGCGTTAAGCATTTTAATAAAGAAGATAAGACGAAGGTTTTGGATGTTGCTGAGTTAATTGCAACCGCTAATGATTTGTAAATAAACAATGGCATTTGAATTACAACCAGTTCATTTGAAAAACGACATTGTAACATTAGTTCCAATTTTGCCAACAGATTTTGAAGACTTGTATGCTGTTGCCTCCGACCCCTTAATTTGGGAACAACATCCCAATCCAAACAGATACCAACGTGAAGTTTTTGAAAAATTTTTTGAAGGTGCCATTCTTTCAAAAGGGGCATTTATGGTGTATGATACTCAAACCCAAAAATTAATTGGCACTAGTCGTTTTTATGAATATGATGAAAACGCCAATACAGTTGCTATTGGTTATACGTTTATTGCCAGAGAATGCTGGGGTAAAAACCATAACCGAGCTTTAAAAACAATTATGTTAAACCATGCATTTAAGTATGTAAATAGTGTTCTGTTTTACATTGGCAGCAATAATATTCGTTCTCAAAAAGCCATTTGCAAATTAGGCGCTGTAAAAATTGATGAAAAACCAATTGAATATTACAGCGAAACACAAAAACTTAATTTTGTTTACGAAATAAAAAAACACAAAAACACTTAGAACACTAAATTACACTAAGAAAAAACAAAACGCCTTTTCTTACTTATCCCCTTAGTGAAAATAAAAAACTTTGTGCATCTTTGTGTAATTGGTGCCTTAGTGGTAAAATAACAAAATGAAAAACAGTTTACTTATATTAATTACAATAGTTTTTTTTGCATGTGGCTCGCATACAGACAAAGAAATTGAAGCCTCTAATGTAAAAGCCGATAGTTTAAGTATTAAATTAAATTCACCTGAATTAAAAGCGGTAAATGAAGAACTTCTAAAAAATTCAAACGATCCGGAGTTGTACAACAAACGCGCTAATATATATATTACCTTAAAACAACAACAAGAGGCTATTAACGACGCTAAACGAGCTGTGAGACTAGACAGCAGCAAAGCGGAATATTACATTACGATTGTGGATGCTTTGTTTAGCATGAATAAAACACGTGATGCCAAAGATATTTTAGAGCGCATTGAAAAAAAATTCCCAGAAAATACGGAAGCCTTGTTAAAACTATCTGAACTTTATTTTTTAGTACGTCAATATCAAAAAGCCATTGACTACGTAAACAAAGCGTTAAAAATTGACGAAAATATTGCAAAAGCCTATTATCAAAAAGGTAGTATTTACCGTGAAAGTGGTGATACCGCAAAAGCCCTATCGAGCCTTGAAACTGCTACGGAGCAGGATAGTAAATACGAAGACGCCTTTTTTGATATGGGTGTCATCTACTCTGCCCGCAGAAATCCTTTGGCTTTAGAGTATTTTAATACGGTTTTAAAACTAAATCCTAAAAACGAAGATGCGAAATTTGCACGTGCCAAACTGTTGCAAGACCTTGGTAAAATAGATGAGGCCATTAGCGAATATGAATATGTGTTACTGCAAAACAAAAACCGCGAAGATTGTTTATACAACATTGGCGCCCTTTATTTAGAATACAAAAAAGATAATGAAAAAGCGCTTGAATATTTTACCAAAGCCATTGCTATTAACAGCAACTACACCCAAGCCTATTTTGCCAGAGGTTACGCTTACTCCAAACTGAAAGATAAAGATAATGCCCGCGCCGATTACAATATGTGTTTAAAAATTGAACCCAACTACGCACCTGCTTTGCAAGGTTTGAATGAGTTGTAAGTAGCTCGTCATTGCGAGCGTAGCGAAGCAATCTAAAACATCTTCATTACTAACCAAGAGGAACGGAAAAGCAATTAACACTAAGTCGTTGCCACAAAGGAAGCAATCTCAAACTAAAAGTAAATTCCTAATTTTTTGCATCAAAATTACCCAAAACGTCATTGCGAGTGTAGCGAAGCAATCTCAAATATTTTGTATAATTTAATATTATGAAAACCGGTGGCGCCGTTTATATATTAACAAATAAAAATAATTCAACTTTGTATACCTGAGTTACATCCAATTTGATAAAAAGATTGTACGAGCATAGAAATGGAGCAAAACAGTTTAGTTTCACCAACAAGTATGTGCTTCATAAATTAGTGTATTATGAAGTATTTTTACGAATAGAAGACGCTATTGCTAGAGAAAAACAAATAAAAGCTGGTAATAGATTAAAAAAAGAAAATTTGATTATATCAATTAACCCCAATTGGTATGATTTATCAAAAGAAGTTGTTGCTGAAGAATGGAAAGAATAAATAACCGTCATTGCAACGAAGGAAGCAATCTAAAACGATTACTTGAGATTGCTTCGGCTAACGCCTCGCAATGACGAAATACTAAACAAATAAAAATGACGAAGGAGTTTAAAACGTCATTGCGAACGGAGTGAAGCAATCTAAAACTTCCTTTTTGCGAAGAAGTAAGCAATCTAAAGTTGTGTTATAAAGTTATCTAGATTGCTTCGGTCGTTCCTCCCTCGCAATGACCTTATGTGTTCGTCATTGCGAACGAAGTGAAGCAATCTAAAACAATAGATAATTCGCGTGCTTTGTTTTAAAATTTTCTCTACTAATTTTGAATTACAAAGGAGTCAATAATATAAATAGTGGTTTGAGATTGCGTCGGCTAACGCCTCGCAATGACGGAGTACTATATTTTTCCAAGAATTTCAACAATCTTCCTAATCCCCATCCTCAACTCATCATCACTTATTACCAATGGCGGACTGATACGCATGGCTGTGGAGCAAAACAAAAACCAATCGGTAATGATGCCGTTTTGTAAACAGGCTTTTATTATTTTAAAATTTAATTCTTCGTTACCAAAATCGATAGCACCTAAAGCGCCATTAATCCTTAGTTCTTTTATTAAAGGGTGTTTTAATTCGTTTTTAATAATTGTTTCAATGTCTTTGGCTCTTAAAAACAATTTTTCGTCTCTAATAATTTCTAAAGTAGCTTGAGCCGCTGCCACACACACAGCATTGCCTCCAAAGGTATTAATGTGTCCCAAAACAGGGTTGTTGGTTAAACAACTCATTAATTGCTGAGAAGCAACAAAAGCTCCAATAGGCAAGCCGCCCCCCATGCCTTTTGCTAAAAGCAAAATATCCGGATCAACATTATAGTTTTCAAAAGCAAATAATTTTCCTGTCCTGCCAAAGCCAGTTTGTATTTCGTCAAAAATTAAAAGTACACAATGCTGATCGCACTTATCCCTTAAGGCTATTAAAAATTCAGGAGATGCTTCCCTTACTCCTGCTTCGCCTTGTATGGGTTCAATAATTACAGCAGCAGTTTTAGAGGTAATTTGATTTAAATCAACAATCGAATTAAATTCTAAATGTTTAATGTCGGGCAATAGTGGACGGTAACTTTGTTTAAAAAATTCGTCACCCATTACACTCAATGCCCCATGTGTACTGCCATGATAGCCGTTTTTAAAACTAATTATTTCGCTGCGATTAGTTACACGCTTGGCTAATTTTAAAGCGCCTTCCACAGCCTCGCTCCCACTCGTTGTAAAATAAACGGAATTTAAACTGGGTGGCAATAAATCCGTCAAGGCCTCTGCGTATCTAACTTGTGGGTATTGATTAAACTCGCCATACACCATTAAGTGCATAAATTTTCGAGATTGTTCGTGTATTGCTTTTACCACTTTTGGATGGCAATGCCCCACATTACTTACAGAAATACCGCTTATTAAATCTAAATATTCTTTACCATCAACATCTGTTAAGGTGCAGCCTTGCGCTGATGCAATGTTTATATCTACTCCCAATAAAGGTGTTTCGCTGGTTTGCGCAACGTGTTGTAAAAAAAGTTGGCGTTGGTTCATTTTTGAAATGATGAATTTTAAATTATAAATTTTAAATGAAGATCTTCAATCTTCCATCAACACTCATCAATCTTCCTTTGGTTTAAACTCCGCTTTCTCACCTGCTTTTAATTTCCCTAAATCAACAAAATCTACTTTGGTGCGACGTAATACTTCTACTTCGTAACCTAAGGTCTTGCACATTTTGCGTATCTGCCTGTTTTTACCTTCTTTCAACACCACTTTAATCCATTTTCCTTCTACAATTTCGCAAGTGCAGGGTTTGGTAACATGATAACCAATATTTACTCCCTTTGTAAACAATTGCACAAAGTGTTCATCTGGCGTTTTATTTAATTCTACCAAATATTCCTTTTCCTTTTCAAATTTAGGATTGGTAATATTTTCTACCCACTTGCCATTATTACTCAACAATAATAAGCCTTCTGATTGCTTGTCCAAACGTCCGGCAATTGATAAATTTTTATAATCTGTAAAAAACTGAGATAAATTATTTTCTACATTTTTACTTAAGGTACTTTCAAAACCTATTGGCTTATAGAATTTTATATAAACAAATTCTTTTTTTGGTCGTACTATTTTTCCATCTAATTTTATTTCAAAAAAATCGTTTAAAAATACGTTGTCTTTTATGGACACATTATCAATTTCAACAGAGCCTTTTTCGATAGCCGCCTGCGCTTCTTCATTGGTTAATTTTAAGGTATGAACCAGGAAATATTTTATTCTTCTGTAAAAACTCATAATTATATAAAAGGTAGTATTTTAAGACTGTAAAATAAGTAAATTTGTGCTAGTGCAAGAAATTATTTCCATATCACACTTAAAAAAGACGTATAAAATTGGGGAAGAAGTTATTAATGCCTTAAAAGATGTTTCGCTTTCGATTAAAAAAAACGAATACGTGGCATTGATGGGACCATCCGGTAGTGGTAAATCAACCTTAATGAATATGCTTGGGTGCCTGGACAGTCCTACTTCCGGAGACTACATATTGAATGATTTATCGGTGGCTAAGATGAGTGATAACCAATTAGCAGAAGTACGAAACAAAGAAATTGGTTTTGTATTTCAGACATTTAATTTATTGCCCCGTGCTACTACCTTAGAAAATGTAGCATTACCACTTGTGTATGCCGGTTTTAGTAAAGAAGACAGAGATAAACGCGCGAAAGAAGTATTGGAACAAGTTGGTTTGGGAAACCGTATGAGTCATAAACCGAATGAATTGAGTGGTGGTCAGCGTCAACGCGTAGCTATTGCAAGAGCATTAGTAAACAAGCCTGCTATTATATTAGCGGATGAACCGACCGGTAATTTGGACAGCAAAACGTCTGTGGAGATTATGGGTTTATTTGAAGAAATTCATAAAAACGGGAATACTATTATCTTAGTAACTCACGAAGAAGATATTGCCCTGCATGCCCACCGAATTGTGCGTTTAAAAGACGGATTAGTGGAGAGTGATACACTTAATGAAAAAATTATTACTTATAAAAGTAGGGTTGAATCTTTTAATTAGTTAACTTCTTAAAAAGTAGATTTTTTTTATTTCCTACTTTTCCTTAGTCGAAAAGTAGGCAAAAGACAAGGCGTTTCGATTGCTTCCCGCACTTAAATTTTCTTAAAAATTCAATCGACGTAAATTTTAATGCGCCGTTTGAATTACTATAAACGCATTAAAAAAACGCAAGCGCCCTCGATGAATTTTTTAAGAAAAATTAATTCACGCAAACCCTAGCTTCGCGAAACGCCATTGCCAACGCACATAAACATTAAAATTCAGTACTACTAATAATTTGAGATTTACCCAATTAATCCACGGGATTAATTAATTGAAGAAACCAAACATCTTCAAAATCGCTTAAACTGTTTTTATGCCAGCTTTTCTTTAAGCCGCTTTTTTCAAAACCCGTTTTTTCAAATAAATTTAAACTAGCGGCATTGCTGGCATTTACATGAACAAAAATTTGCTTTAAGTATAAAGTAGTAAAACAATATTCTTTTATCAACTCAATACATTCAACAGCGTATCCTTTATTTCTATAATCATTATGAATAAAAATACCAATTCCACAACGGGCATGCTGTGGGTCAAACTCAAATAAATCAATACAACCAATAGTTTCTTTTGTTTCTATTGAGTTAATCATTAAACGCAATTGTTTGGTGGTATAAATGTCTTGTATAGAATTTACAAATTCCTCCAACACAAATTTACTAAACGGCGTTTGTGTATAGCTTACTTTCCAAAGACTTTGATCATTCTCCCAACCGTACAATAAATGCACGTCTGCCGGTTCAATGGCTCTAATGGTAATATTTTTTCCTTTAATAAACATTAATCGTTACTATATGGTAAATGTTCTTTAATAATAATTTCTTGTAATTGTTCAGAAGTATAGAAGGGCAGCTCTATTACGTTTAAAGGTAAATTAAAATTTAAACTTTGAGCATATTCTAAATAATTATTTGCGTTTAATCGCTCAATAAAATCGTACAATAATTCATTTTCGTTTAATTGAAGTGCATAAAATTCTTGAAAAAATAATTTAATGGGCGATAGGCAAGTGGCCTCATTTGGTTCTACTTTTTGAAACTGTTTAATGTACTCCCTTAAAATTTGCAATTGATAATCAATACTAAAAACAGGATGAGGAACCACTTTTATAAAAACGCTTTCAATTTTTTTAAGCGAAATTGTTTTTAATAACACCGCTAAATCTATGTCTAATTCATGACCTTTTAACGTAAGCGAATTATAACTACCTTTCACAATTAAACCAACGTGAGGCGGGATACGATCAACATGTAATAATGCTATCCATAAATGCTTTCCAAGTAGATGGACATCATTTTTTTTTGTAGGAATAGATATATGAACGCTTTGCTGAATCACAAACCAATTGTACCCTCAAACACTTTTTGTGCGGGGCCTTTTAACCAAATATTATAAAAATTTTGTTCCAGAACTTTGTCAAATGTTACTTCTAAATTGCCACCTAAGGTTTTAATGATGCAATTATTTTTTGAATTAGAAATTCCTTCTAAAGCGGCAACCAAAGCAGCAGCAGTTACACCTGTGCCGCAGGAATAGGTTTCGTCCTCAACACCTCGCTCGTATGTCCTCACAAATAATTCATCATTTATTTTTTCAACAAAATTTACATTAGTTCCTTCTTCCTTAAAACGACTGTTATACCTAATTTCTTTTCCATGTTTAACCACTTCAAAATTTTGAATATTGTTTACAATCTTCACATAATGCGGGGAACCTGTGTTTAAATAAAAATAATCAGCACCAATTTCTATTGATTTTACATCCTGCATTTTTAAACTTACGATTTCATTCTCATCAATTAAAGCCTCATGGAAACCATCCACTGCTAAAAATTTGGCTTTATTAGTAATTAACCCTAATTGTTTTGCAAATGCAGTAATGCATCGTCCACCATTACCACACATACTGCTGGGATTGCCATCGCTGTTAAAATAAATCATTTTAAAATCCGCTCCTGGTTCTAATTCCAATAGCATTAACCCGTCAGCTCCTATTCCAAAACGTCTGTCACAAAGTAATTTAATTTGTTCGGGCAATAATTCAATTTCATTTTTACGATTATCTATTAAAATAAAATCATTACCTGTTCCTTGGTATTTATAAAATTGAATGGGCATAAAACTTAATTAATTTTGGCTAATAAGTCTGTATCAACAACGCGTTCTAAAGGTTTAAAATCGCTACCATAAAATAGCTTAAACACTTGATCGCTACATTTTATATAATAAGAGTTTTCTAACTCGTAGAGGACAACATTATTAAAATCAATAAAGCCATACATCATTACCTTATTTTTTGTAAAACGATAACCTTTTGAGTTAAGGGGCGTTTTCCAAAATTCAATAAAATATAAATTAGTAGAATTTTCTTTCACGCCAGCAAGGTTCGCCGCCAAGGTATCTGAGCCTGAATTTGTGTCACCAATTTTAATTACTTTAACATTTTTAACTGACAATAATTCATCGGTTGCCACATTTAATTCAGAATCTTGCTTAATTAAGCTATCTACTTCTTTGTAATTAATTTTGGTAGAATTTCCTAAGTTGATTTTAAAACGTTCTTTATTCTTTTGATTTTCTTTTTCCTCTTCAGAACTATTCTTCACAGGTTGCTCTATAACCGTAATTTGTTCCTTCGCAGAATTTTTAAGCGTGTTAAAAATATCGGTTATTTTAAAAACAAAAAAGCCAACTCCAATAATTAAACCGATTGAAAGCCCAAAAACAAAAGTTGGTATTTTGCGTTTAATTTGCATTTTTTCAAGTATAAAAATACAAAAAAATAGCCAACTGGTTAAGGTTTGTTAAAAAGAAACTGACAATGTAACATCGGTATTAATTTTGCGTTAGTAGTTTAAAACATTAAAAAAAATTGTATATGAAAAAGTTAATTTCAACCGTTTTTGTGGCTTGCTTAGGTGGAATTGCAGCCTTAACCGCCACACATTATTTTTATACCAATAAACAAAGCAGTCAGGTTATTAACCCTAATATACGCCAACCTATAACATTGGTTAATTCTTTAGGGTCTGGTGGAATAGCTACTGACTTTACAAATGCCGCCGAAAAGTCAGTGAATGCAGTTGTTCATATTAAAACAACAAGCGAAAACGTTAACAATTTAAATTACGACCCTTTTGCCGAAATGTTTTTTGGCCCACAAAAACGTCAGCAAAACTATACTCAGCAATCTAGTGGTAGCGGTGTAATTATTAGTGAAGATGGTTATATTGTGACTAACAACCATGTAATTGCCGGAGCTGATAAAATTGAAGTTATTATGAATGACAAGCGAACTTACGAAGGGACAATTGTTGGGGCAGATGCAAGTACGGACGTGGCATTGGTAAAGATTAATGAAAAGAATTTACCATTTCTAAATTACGGTAATAGTGATGCGGTAAAAGTCGGAGAATGGGCTTTAGCTGTAGGAAATCCATTTAATTTAGAAAGTACAGTTACAGCAGGTATTATCAGCGCTAAAGGAAGAAGTAATATTTTGGATAACAGCAAACGCCCAATTGAATCGTTTTTACAAACCGATGCTGCTGTTAATCCAGGTAATAGCGGTGGCGCTTTAGTGAATACCAATGGTGAATTAATCGGAATTAATACAGCAATTGCTAGCAATAACGGTGCTTACCAAGGCTATTCATTTGCGGTACCGGTAAACATAGTAAAAAAAGTGGTAAGTGATTTGGTAGAATTTGGAACCGTGCAACGTGCCTATATTGGCGTGAGCATTAGAGATATTGATTCGAAATTTGCACAAGAAAAAAACATTAAACAATTAAACGGAATTTATGTAAATGGCTTAACAGATGGTGGTAGTGCTCAAGACGCTGGAATACAAGAAGGTGATGTGATTACAAAAATTGAAGACATTTCGGTTGGAAGCGTTAGTGCTTTGCAAGAACAAATTAGTAAATACCGTCCTGGAAATAAAATTAAAGTGGCTGTATTACGCGATAATAAAGAATTAAACTTAGATGTTGTTTTAAAAACTTTAGACAATACCACTAAATTAGTTAAAAAAAGCGAATTAGTTAAAGCAACAATTAATACCTTAGGGGCTGAGTTTTCTGAAGTAAACAATGATGAACTAGCCCGTTTGCGCTTAAATAACGGTGTAAAAGTTCATAAATTAACCAATGGAAAATTTGCTCAAGTAGGTATTAAAGAAGGATTTATTATCACAAGCATTGATTCTAAAAAAGTAAGTTCTCCAAAAGATATCCAAGATATTATGTCAAATAAATCAGGTATGATTTCTGTACAAGGATATTACCCAAATGGGCTTGGCATTACTTACCAATTTGGACTTTAAATAAAAACCACACAGTTACATATTAAATCTAACACTGTAACTGTGTGGCTAAAATAAAAAACAGATTGTTTTTATTTAACACAAACCAAATTATCTTTTAATGTAACCGAAAACAAAACAACAGTTTTTAATTGTTCTATAGCTTGATTTTGCATTTTTAAAGCAACAATTTCTTTTTCTTCCGCATTGCTCATTGTCCCAACCGTGGCGGCGATATTTGGCATGGCATAAGCCTCTTGCATCATTTCTTTAGCAAGATTTAGCTCATATTCTGCTTCAGCATGCTTTGCTACACATAACTCAACAAGTGTTTTAAAGCTGTCTGCTGACTTTACAAGTGAATTGAATTCAAGTTTATTATAATTAAATTCTGAAATTGTATTTAGAAACATAATTTCGTAAGACTGTTTTTGATAACCGTAAGCTTCGTTTTGGATAATTTCCGCAATCTCCAGTTGCATAATTTTATTATCAGCTTTTAGCTTCATGGCATTATCTGTTAAAACAGCAACTTGACTGGTTAATTCATCTGCTTTTAGCTTGGCGTCCTCCAAATTAATTACTTTAGATTCTTTTGTTACAACTCTTTCAGTATTGGTTTGGTCACCTAGCTTTGGCAAAATTTTATACTTGGCAGTATTTTTGGATTGTGGCGTAACAGTTATTTTAAAATTAATTTTATCGGCTTTTAAGTTGTTTACTTGTTTACCTTGCGTTTGGCCTTTTACAGTTAATTGAACAGTAAGAAGCAATAATATCGAAGTTAAAGTTATAGTTTTCATGGCTAGAGATTTTTAAAAGGTTAATGTTTGTTTAAAAGTTTACTTTTATTTAGAAACCTTTTTATCGCGCTTTAAAAAGGTTTTTTTTGACTGTTTTCTTGATTTATTTAACGCTTTAAATAAAAATAGGTTATATTGACTTTTAACTTTTATTTACGTAACTTAATAGTTTATTAAGCATTATAATATTTAAGCAAATACTATTAGTTTTGTAAATAAACTTTTTGCCTAAAAAATTCCATATTATTTTATCCGTTACAATCGCATTAATTGGTCTATTAAAATTTTGCGATTTAAAAAAAACAAGTGATTCTTCTACTTCTGAAAAAACAAAAAAAGACACGCTTCTTTATTTGAATCACTCTGACTCGGCGAAGTATGTTGGTATGAATACCTGCAGACTCTGTCACCAAAACATTTACAATACATTTATTAAAACAGGTATGGGCAAATCCTTTGATTTGGCAACTAAACAAAAATCAAGTGCAGATTTTAAAAATCCAACAATTTTCGACAAGCTTGCAGACCTTAACTACACTGCTATTTGGGAAAAAGATAGTTTATACTTTTGTGAATTTCGAAGAGAAAAAAAAGATACAACGCACAAACGTATAGAGCAAGTAAATTACATCATTGGTTCAGGGCAACATACCAATTCTCATTTACAAACTGTTAATGGCTACATTAACCAAATGCCGATGACCTATTATACGCAAAAAAAACATTGGGATTTACCTCCTGGTTTTGAAGGTGGTTTTAATACCCGTTTCTCCAGAAAAATTGGCTTAGAGTGTATGAGTTGCCACAATGGTTATCCTAATTTTGTATTAGGTTCAGAAAATAAATACAACAGCATTCCTAATGGTATTGACTGCGAACGTTGTCACGGCCCTGGAAGTATACATGTTGAAGAACGACAAACCGGAAGTAAAATTGACACAAGTAAATACATAGATTATTCTATTGTTAATCCAGCTAAACTAAGTATTGATTTACAGTTTGACTTATGTCAACGTTGCCATCTGCAGGGCAATGCGGTTTTAAAGGAAGGTAAATCATTTTACGATTTTAAACCCGGACAAAAATTAAGCGATTTTATTTCGGTGTTTTTACCAAAGTATAAAAATGCTGATGATGAATTTATAATGGCTTCGCATGCCGACAGATTAAAACAAAGTGCCTGCTTTATAAAATCGTATGAACAAATAAAAAACAAAAACTCCCTTAAACCATACAAGGAAGCAATGACCTGCATTACTTGTCATAACCCACATGTGAGTGTTAAAGAAACAAATAAAAATGTATTTAATGATGCGTGTAATAATTGCCACCACGATAATACAGAAGAGAATAAAGGAACTCAAGAGATAAAAGAGACAGGCACCAAACTATTTTGCAGTGATAAAACAGTTATTCACAAAACAAAAAACTTAGGTCAAACAACTGATTGTGTATCATGCCACATGCCAGTTTCAGGCTCTACAGACATACCGCATGTTTCGGTTCACGACCATTACATTCGCAAACCAATAACAAAAGTAGAAAAAGACAAAATAAAAACATTTGTTGGTTTATATTCCATCAACGAAAAAAATCCTGATAAATTAACCCGTGCAAGAGCTTACATTAATCAGTATGAAAAATTTGATCAAACACTTTCTTATCTCGATTCCGCCAAAGCATTGTTAAATAGCGAAAAAACTGAAGATTTATTTACAAATATTCGTGCCTTAATACAGTTAAATTTTATTCAACAAAATTTTAAAGATGTAATTATGTACGTTGATAAAATTGGAGAGGTTAGATGCTACAATAGTTTGTTTATAAAACAATCATACGACAATTTGGATGCGTGGACCTGTTACCGAATTGCCGAATCATATTATTACACGAATAATCTTCCATCAGCTATTAAATGGTTTAAGCAAGCTGTAAAATTGGCGCCATTTAATTTAGAATTCAGAAATAAATACGGTTCGGCTTTGGCTTCCAACAAACAGTTAAATGAGGCTGAAAACGAATTTAAATTTGTGTTACAACAGCACCCAAAAAATGTGTCAGCATACACTAATTTAGGATATATTCAATTAGTGAAAGGTTTTCCCGCTGAAGCCATTCGTTTGTATAATTTAGCATTAAAATTAGACCCAGATTATGAACCTTTATTATTAAATTTGGCGGGCTATTTTGCCTATACCAAAAACAACAAACAGGCAAAATATTATTTAGAGAAAATAATTAAAAAAAATCCAGAAAACGTAAAAGCTAAACAGGCATTACAACAAATTAACACACTTATATGAGTAAGAAAAAAAACATAAAATGGCTTATTATACTTGTAATTGTTGCTCTTTTGTGTGCGGTAGGTTATTTTGTTTATACTAAATATTTTGCCGGTGCAATACATTTAAAAAACAAAAATTACACTTTTATTTATGTTGAGAATAAAGGCACTTTTGCTGATGTTATAAACGATATTAATGCCGAAAATATTATTGAAGACATTAAGGCCTTTGAATGGTTAGCGAAAAAAATGGGCCTAGACAAAAACATAAACCCAGGTAAATACCGAATTACCAGTGGTATGACAATGCGCCAAATTATTAATTTGATTAAATACAACAAACAAGAAAAAGTAAAATTGACTTATAACTCTCAGATACATAATTTGGATGAATTTGTTAGTTATACTGCCGATAAGCTGGAAATAAATGAAAATGAAATTGAAGAGTACATTAGTGATGACTCGGTATTACAAAAAATGTTTCAATTAGACCCTGATAATTGTTTTGCGATGATTACTCCAGGCGTTTACGAAGTGAGCTGGGCAATAACCTTAGAGGATTTGTTTAAAGAACTAAAAAATGAATACTTTGCTATTTGGAATGCGTCTCGAATTAGCAAAGCAAAAAAAATGGGCTATTCGGTTGCTGATATTATTACGATAGCGTCTATAGTCCAAAGTGAAAGCGGAATTGCGAGTGAACAACAAAAAATAGCTGGAGTATATATTAATCGTTTAAACAAAAATATGCTACTTCAAGCTGATCCAACCTTAAAATTTGCCAACAAAAATTTTGAAGTAAAACGCGTATTAGATGAAGATAAGGAAGTTAATTCCCCTTACAATACATACAAATATAAAGGGTTACCACCTGGACCAATTTGTTTGGTATATGTGCAAAGCATAGATGCTGTTTTAAATTACACTAAGCACAAATACATTTTCTTTTGTGCCAAACCAAGTTTAAATGGTTATTCCGATTTCTCAGAAACGTATGTCGAACATGAAAAATATGCTAAGGCTTATCAAAAAGAAATGAATAAAAGAGGTATTAACCGATAAAAAAATTAGTAATTTTAAACTATGATATTTGACCTTTCGATTGTTTGGAACCCAAGACCTGAAATTTTTACAATACCCGGCATTGATTGGCCTGTGCGTTGGTATGGATTAATGTGGGCTATGGCTTTTATTGCCAGTCACTTTGTTTTGAACCGAGTATTTAAAGTTGAGGGGAGAACCAATAAGCAATTAGACACACTTACACTTTACATTATTTTAGGAACCGTATTAGGTGCCCGCCTAGGTCATTGTTTGTTTTATGGTCCGCAATTTGATACTTTAGATGCACAAGGAAACATCATTCAAGAGGGTTATATTTCGCACCCATTAAACATCTTAAAAATTTACGAAGGAGGCTTAGCTAGTCACGGTGGAGCATTTGGAATTATTGTTGGGATGATTTTATATTGCCGTAAAACAAAAGAGAGTTGGTTATGGATATTTGATAAATTGGTAATTGCCGTTCCTTTAGCATCGTTTTTTATTAGAATAGGAAATTTAATTAACGGAGAAATAGTTGGGAATAAAACAAATTTACCTTGGGGGTTTATTTTTAAAAACAACGAAGAAGATATTGATAATCTAAAATTGTATGGGACTGAAATACCTTCGCGTCATCCCGCACAATTATATGAGGCTATTTTTTATTTGTTATTCTTTTTTACTATGTATTGGTTATGGAAAAATAAACGTGATAAATTTGGACCCGGATTTATGTTTGGCTTATTATGCGTCGTAGTTTTTATTCAACGTTTTTTAGTGGAGTTTTTAAAAGAAAATCAAGAAGCTTTTGAAAATAAATTGCCAATTAACATGGGACAAATTTTAAGTATCCCCTTTGTATTTATCGGTTTGTTTTTTATATGGAGGTCGTATAAACTGAAGCGAGAAATACCAATAACTTAAGCTATCCGCCTAACGCCCTTTTAATTTCGCTCAACTTTAATAGTGCTTCCACGGGCGTTAAGGTATTGATATCTAAGGAGTAAATATCTTCCCGCAATTTTTCTAAAAGCGGATCGTTTAATTGAAAAAAACTTAGTTGCGTTTCTACCTCGCCAAACTTAGTAATTTTGTTCGAAGAATTTTCTTCTCCTACTAGTTCCAACTCATGTTCGCGTTCTAATTTTTTTAAAATTACATTAGCTCGTTCAATAACTATTTTAGGCATACCTGCCATGCGCGCTACATGAATCCCAAAACTATGTTCACTCCCACCCTCTTGTAATTTTCGTAAAAAGATAATTTTATTGTTACTTTCTTTCACACTCACGTTAAAATTTTTAATGCGAGGAAATAAGTTAGTCATTTCATTCAGCTCATGGTAATGCGTTGCAAACAATGTTTTAGCTTTGTTTTTTGATTGGTTATGAATATACTCAGCAATACTCCAAGCTATCGAAATGCCGTCATAAGTACTTGTACCTCTACCAATTTCATCTAACAATACTAAACTTCTATCGCTCAAATTATTCAAAATACTGGCAGTTTCGTTCATCTCTACCATAAAGGTACTCTCGCCACTACTAATGTTATCGGTAGCGCCAACTCGAGTAAAAATTTTATCTACAATTCCTAAACTGGCTTGTTTTGCTGGAACATAAGAACCGATTTGGGCTAATAAAACTATTAAAGCCGTTTGGCGTAATAATGCAGATTTACCGCTCATGTTAGGACCAGTAATCATAATTATTTGAGTGTTATCGTTATCTAAAAAAACAGAATTACTTACATACTCAACACCAATAGGCAATTGCTTTTCAATTACTGGGTGCCGACCTTCTTTTATATCGATTGTGAATTCGTTATTTAATTGAGGGCGTTTATAATT
Organism: Bacteroidota bacterium; assembly: GCA_033763945.1. Lineage (GTDB taxonomy): Bacteria > Bacteroidota > Bacteroidia > B-17B0 > Aurantibacillaceae > Aurantibacillus. Next base: position 249,930 of record JANRJN010000012.1, read on the forward strand.
ATTATCGCAAGCCAAAGTAGCAAAACCACACAGAACATCAAGCTTAGCCAAAAGAGCAGCATTTAATTGAATTGGCTGAATGTACTCTTCAATACTTCTTACCAAATTTTCAAACAATTGCACTTCAATAGTTGTAATTTTTTCTTCGGCACCTAAAATTTTTTCTTCGTAGGTTTTTAATTCAGGGGTAATATATCGCTCTGCATTAGTAAGAGTTTGCTTACGAATCCAGTCTTGTGGCACCTTATCTTTGTGAACATTGGTTACTTCCAAATAATAACCAAACACGTTATTGTAAGAAATTTTCAAAGAACTAATACCCGTCTTTTCAATTTCTTGTTGCTGTATTTTTAGTAAATAGTCTTTACCACTAAAGGCAATGCTTCGCAGTTCATCCAACTCAGCATTAACACCTTTGTTAATGACATCTCCCTTCAATACATTAACAGGCGCATCATTATTCAATTGTTGCTCCAAAGCATCAATTATCAGTTGACAAGGATTTAACTGATCCGCTATTTTTTGAAGTGTGATATTGTTGGTAGAAGTTAATTGTCGTTTTAACTGAGCTACTAATTGTAAAGATTTTTTTAATTGCACCAATTCACGAGGATTAACCCGTAATGCCGCTACTTTCGAAATTAAACGTTCCAAATCCCCTACTTCATTGAGTGAAGAAATGATTTCATAACGATGGTCAACTTGGTCAACAAAATAATTAACAGCATTTAAACGCTCGTTAATAGCTTCTAAATTTTTTAAAGGCAAGGCCAACCAACGCTTTAATAATCTTGAACCCATTGGGCTAACCGTTTTATCAATCACGTCAATTAAACTTTTCCCATTTTCGTGATTAGTGGCATACAATTCCAAATTTCGAATGGTGAACTTATCCAACCACACAAACTGCTCCTCGTTAATGCGGCTAACGTTGGTAATGTGTTTTAATTTATCGTGTTTGGTATCGTTTAAATAATGCAAAATAGCTCCGCAGGCAGTAATAGCATTGTTTAAACCCTCAATACCAAAACCTTTTAAGGAGTTTGTTTCAAAATGTTTTATTAAACTATCGTAACCATAATCATAAGTAAAGGCCCAATCGTCTAAGCCAAAAGAGTAAAACTTATCGCTTACTAATTCGTTTAAATTATTTCGTTTATTTTTTTCGAATAAAATTTCGTTAGGTTTAAAATTTTGAATCAGTTTTTCAATGTAACCTAAAGTACCTTCTGCAACTAAAAACTCTCCAGTACTTACGTCGCAAAGGGCTATGCCAGCTTGCTCTTTATTAAAATGAACCGAGGCTAAAAAATTATTTTGTTGATGATTTAATATCTTGTCGTTAAAGCTAACACCCGGTGTTACTAACTCCGTAATGCCTCGTTTTACAATCCCTTTAACCAATTTAGGATCTTCCAATTGGTCACAAATGGCAACACGGTAACCCGCACGCACCAATTTAGGCAAATACGAATCGACTGAATGGTGCGGAAAACCAGCCAACTCAATATGCGAAGCAGAACCATTCGCACGTTTGGTTAAGGTAATTCCTAATATTCTACTAGCTTTAACAGCATCTTCACCAAAGGTTTCGTAAAAATCGCCTACTCTAAATAACAAAATAGCATCAGGGTATTTAGCCTTAATGCTGTTATATTGTTTCATTAATGGGGTTTCTTTTACCTCGGTCTTTACTGCCATAATAGGCTAAAATACCAAAAGAATATTTATTTGAAAAATGGATTTATAAACAAGAAATCAAATTTGATTTTTTAATGCCCATCTCCCATTATCTTCACCGTAATATTGTCCATTTCTTCAGAAAGATGTAATTGGCATGCTAAACGTGAAGTATCTGTAATATTTGGGAGAGTATCTAGCATAGCATACTCGTCGTTTGAAATTTCGTGCAATTTATCAAAACCATTAATTACTTCTACATGGCAAGTGGCACACAAAGCCATACCGCCGCAGGTAGCTAAAATATCGTATTCGCAGGCTTTTAAAAATTCCATTAAACTTAAGCCCATATCAGTTGGAGCCTCTAAAGTAGTAATGCTATTATCAGGGTTTTGGATGTTTATTTTAATATCAGGCATAAATTATTTAAGTGGGAGTTTTTGAATAACCTTATCGTTTTTAAAAAGCAAGCGCTCTGCAATATTTCCAATGCTATCAAAGTACATCCAAATGCTATCACGTTTATCGTTTTTGTAAATACCTTTATAGCGTTCTTTACCGTTTTCGAAGTAAGCAATATTTACTCCATTACGAATACCTTTATCAAAATGCATCTCACTCCAAGGTAAACCATTTTCATAGAAACTAATCCATTGTCCGTGGCGTTTACCAAAGCGGTAAAAGCCTTTAAATTTGGTAATACCACTAGGATACTTATCAACATAATCTCCTGTAAAATTGCTATCGGGTGGCATTATTAAAAGTGGGTTACTTTTTTTAAGAGAATCAACCACTCTTTTTTGATTTACTTTAGAAACTGAATCGGCAATGTGTTTTTCTGCTTCGGTTAATTCTTTTTCCTTTTTACCAGATTCACATGCTGAAAGAAAAAAAGCAAATATTAATACAATTAACTTTCCAATGTCACTTCGAGTAGCGAGGAACGAGCGTATCGAGAAGTGATTCCGATTTGCCAGTTCTCGATACGTTATGCTATAAGAAGCAGGCATAACTACTCGAACTGACATCCTATTATTTTTTGCGTTCAATAGCATAGGTCAATAATTGTTTTAAACTTTGTTTTGATTCATTTTCAGGAAATTGTTCCAAAGCCATTAATGCTTTTTGTTTGTAATCGTTCATAATTTTGTTGGCGTATTTCACCCCGCCCTTCTCAATCACAAATTTAATTACTTCATTAACTTTTTCACTTTCTTCATTATGATTTTTAATGATATTTATGATTTTTCGTTTCTCTAACCAGGTACTATTATTTAATGCATATATTAATGGTAAGGTCATCTTTTTTTCTTTAATATCAATACCCGTTGGTTTACCAATATTATCGTCACTTCCAAAATCAAACAAATCATCTTTTATCTGAAAGGCAATTCCCGTCAGTGTTCCAAACTCTTTTGCAGCATTGATACTTTTTTCATCAGAAGTAACCGAAGCGACACCGGCGCCACAACAAGCAGCAATTAAAGTAGCGGTTTTTTTTGTTATAATTTCAAAATAAATTTCTTCACTAATATCTAAACGACGAGCTTTTTCAATTTGCAACAATTCTCCCTCGCTCATTTCGCGAACGGCATTACTTACAATTTTTAATAAATGAAAATCGTTATTCTCAATAGAAAGTAGTAATCCTTTTGATAACAAAAAATCACCAATTAAAACGGCAATTTTATTCTTCCATAAAGCATTTACACTAAAAAAACCACGTCTCTCGTTACTGTCATCCACCACATCATCATGCACCAAAGTGGCTGTGTGAAGGAGCTCAATTAAAGCTGCAGCACGATAGGTACTCTCATTAATCTCGCCAAAACTTTTAGCAGACAAAAACGTAAACATGGGGCGAATTTGTTTGCCTTTACGTTTAACGATGTAATTGGTAATTTTATCAAGTAGCGGCACAGAGCTTTTCATGGCGCCTTTGAACTTTTCTTCAAAAACAGCCATGTGTTCGGCTACCGGTTCTTTAATATTATCAACTGCTTTACTCAATGGTTTTAAAGATAATTATTTTACCAATTGTTGTGCTAATTTATTTTTGTTGGCCAATTGTCCACATGCTGCATCAATGTCTTTACCTCTACTGCGACGTACATTGCAAATAATTCCTTGTTCATCCAAAAAATTTGTGAATGCTTTTAAGCGTTCTGGTAATGTTTGCTTAAATTCGCCATCATCAATTGGATTATACTCAATTATATTTACTTTGCTTTTTACGCGTTTGCAATAATCTGCCAACTCTTTTGCATCATTTAAACTGTCGTTAAAGTCTCTAAACACAATATATTCGAACGTTGGACGATTTCCAGTTTTATTATAAAAATGCAATAATGAATCTGCCAAATTATCCAGTGTATTAGTTTCGTTAATCGGCATGATGTAATTACGTTTTTCGTCATTGGCAGCATGAAGCGAGAGCGCCAGATTAAATTTCACTTCATCATCACCTAATTTAGTAATCATTTTTGCAACGCCTGCCGTACTAACAGTAATACGTTTTGGTGACATTCCCAAACCATTTGGATTGGTAATTTTATCCACAGAACCTAAAACCTCATTATAATTTAAAAGTGGTTCCCCCATTCCCATGTAAACGATGTTGGTAAGGGCATTATTGTATTTTTCGAAAGCCGTATTTTTTACCAAAACAACCTGATCATAAATTTCGTCGGCATTTAAATTACGCATACGTTTTAATTTGCCTGTTGCGCAAAATTTGCACGTTAAACTGCAACCTACTTGTGATGATATGCAAGCTGTCATGCGCTCGCCTTGAGGAATTAAAACACTCTCTACCACGTAATCGTCATGCAATTTCATAGCACATTTAATGGTGCGATCGTTACTTATTTGTAATTCAGAAATTTGAACAGCGTTTATACTAAAATTGGTTTGTAAATATTCTCGTAACGATTTGGAGAGATTTGACATATCGTCAAAATTAACGGCACGTTTTGCCCACAACCAATCGTACACTTGCTTTGCCCTGAAAGAAGGTTCCTTAATTTCTTTAAACAAATCAATTAATTGCTGTTCGGAAAGCGCCCTAATATTTTTTTTAGTACCCAAAATTGTTTACAAAGATACCAAACCAAACATTAAATAACTAACTTTGTTTATGCGATTTTTAAAGGCAGATAACCTGTTTAATGGCGACCAATTTTTACCTCAAACAACCGTATTGGTGCTTGAAAACAATGGCACATTGAGAGATATTATTTCGGAATCTGAAACCGATAGTCTAAATATTGAAAAATTGGAAGGTGTTATTACACCCGGCTTCGTTAACGTTCATTGTCATTTAGAATTAAGCCATTTAAAATCTGTTATACCAACCCATACAGGATTAGTAGAATTTGCAAAACAAATAATTATTCGTCGTCATAAAGCTAGTAAAGATGAAATAATTGAACACCAGTTGATTGCTGACAAATCAATGAAAGAGCTTGGTATAGTGGCAGTTGGGGATATTTGCAATACAATAGACAGTTTTAAAGTAAAAGAGCAAAGCTCAATTTATTATCACAATTTTATCGAATTACTGGGATTAAACCCCTCAAACGCTGAAACAAATTTTGAAAAAGGCTTGCTATTACTGGAAGAATTAGAAAAATTAGGATTACATGGGAGCCTAGCTCCGCATGCTCCATACAGTACTTCAATCGATTTAATTTCAAAAATTGCAGATTATAATATTTTAAAAAATAAAACTGGCACCATACACAATCAAGAAAGTGAAGAGGAAACCAAATTTTTTAGTGGCGAACAAAGTGATTTCGAAAAACTATTTGATTTTTTAAACTTGGATATTAGCTGGTTTAGGGCTCCTAAAACATCTAGCCTCAAAAATTATTTTGCATCATTAAAAAATCAAAAAACAATTTTAGTTCATAATACAGTAAGTAAAAAAGAAGATATACAATTAGCTAACAACTCGACTGTATTTTGGTGTTTTTGTCCCAATGCTAATTTATATATTGAAAACAAACTCCCAAACTATGAATTTTTTAAGGAGCTACAAAATTATATTTGTATAGGAACCGATAGCCTTGCTAGTAATTGGAAGCTGGATTTAATATCTGAAGTAAACGTACTATTAAACAATTCAACTGAATATAATTTGCAAGCTGTGCTAAAATTTATTACAAAAAATGGAGCCAAAGCCCTTGCTATTGATTCAAACTTTGGTAGTTTTATAAAAGGAAAAAATGCAGGTTTGAATTTATTAGAAGTTGCTTCGACAGTCTCAGGAAAGAGTAAAAATAAATTAAAATTTATTAAAAAAATAGCTTAATATGTTGTATTTAAAATCATTTTGTTTTAATCCCTTTCAGCAAAACACTTATTTAATATACGATAATAAAGGAACAGCCTATATTATAGACCCTGGTAATTTTACTTCTTCAGAAAATGAATTATTAAAAAATTTTATTTCAGAAAAAAAATTAACGCTAAAGCGTTTATTGCTAACTCACGCCCATATTGATCATATTCTTGGAAACAAGTTTATTTTTGATACTTACGGTATATTGCCAGAAGTAAATAAAGATGACTTATATTTTATTGAAAATATGACGAAAAGTGGTGCTATGTATGGCATTAATTGTGAGGTATCCCCTACTCCAATTGCCTATATTAATGATGGTGACATCATTACGCTGGGAGAATATGCATTTAACTGTATTCACACTCCCGGACATTCGCCCGGAAGCATTTCATTTTACAATAAACAAAATAAACTATTAATAAGCGGCGATGTTTTATTTTATGGAAGTATTGGCAGAACCGATTTACCTAAAGGAAATCATCAACAACTGATTGATTCGATAAAACAAAAATTATTTATTTTAGACGATGATACAAAAGTATATAGTGGTCATGGCCAACCTACCACTATTGGGTTTGAAAAGAATAACAATCCCTTTTTGATTTAAAAGAACAATTGTTTCTTAACTTTAGTTAGTACAAAATCTTTTTTTATTTCCTTTTTATCTTCAAATCCACTTTCATGAACCTCTATCATGCTATCACCAATAAATTTATACTTCATGATGGTAGGAAACTTTCGAAATGGATTTTCAAACACAAATTCATTACCATTTTTAGTAGTTAAAGTAAAATTAGATTCTTTCCCTTCATTTTGATTACTAACTAAATAACTCATTTTAAAATCATCATCAACTTTATAAAGTTTCATTTGCATTTTAAAAGACGTGTCAGATTTTAAAAAAAAGTAGCCGAATCCATCATATTCTGTATCAGATATTTTTTTCCAATGCTCTCTATAAGTTCCCATATCGCCAGTAAACTCAAATACACCTTCCATCCACTTAAGATTAGTCGTATCTTTTAATTCAGTAATTTTATTCTCTATTTCTTCTACTTTTTCAGTATTAGCCGAGCCGCAAGACAAAAACAGCCCTAAAAAAAACATATAATTAATAAACACTATATATTTTGGTAGATTCATTTTATAAATATAAAACAAATAATTTATAATGTTTAACTTAGCTGTATAAAATATTGTTACTTTATAATTATTCTTTTCTGTAATTTAAAATTACTTAGCCAAACGGTACAGCCTACTTATGACCGTAAGGAAGAAATTTTGTATGATGGCAAACGGTACCGAATTCATAATAATTATTTAACGGTTGGGGGTGGTTATTTAAGTTCAACCTTAAGAAAAGATGTTCAAAAAGCGGTAGGATTAGATTTTCAGTTTCACATAAATACTCAAAAATTTCAACTAGGGGTGTTAATGAGTGGCCAAGAGTTTTTAGGAAATAACAATGTATCTGGTCACTTTGGCTACGGATTAAGAAAAGAAAATTCGAGGTTCAATTTTTCGGTTTATGGAGGTATAAATTATTTTACGGGTGTATATGCTGTTGCTGATACAGGTAACACAACTAGACCTGAATTTTACAGAGGTTTTGGTGGTTACGTTTGTGGCCAGGCTATTAAAAAGCTAACCTATGACATTGGTGTTGGCATTGAAGGCTATTTAGAGGTAAATCAGACTCAAGTAATGGGCGGAATAAAATTTATCGTCTTCTTTTCTGATTCCTATCGTGGTGTAAAGCGTAATTACAATCCAAATGTAAAAACAAAAAAATAATATGATTGATTTTTTAATTGTTGGTAATGGATTAGCAGGGCATGTTATGGCGCATACATTAAAAAACAATCAATTATCTTTTAATATTGTTGGGGATTCTGCATTAAGCCAAAGTTCAAGAGTTGCTGCTGGCATTTGGAATCCTATTGTGTTTAAACGCATGACAAAAAGTTGGTTGGCCGATGAATTGATTGATTTCCTAATCCCTTTTTACTCAGATATTGAAAAAAAAATTGAAAAAAAAATAATAACCCTCCGCCCTATTCTAAAATCATTTTTTGAAGAGCAAGAAAAACAACTATGGCTTAAAAAATGTACTTTTGAATTAGAAAAATACCTAGACCCTGCTATATCAAAAGCCGCACCTGACTCATTCAAAAACCATAAATTAACATCAGAGTTTGGTGTAGTTAAAAGCGCTGGGAATATAGATTTAGAAGCTTTTATTGATGAAAGCCAATTTTTTTTTGGAAGTAATTACATTAATACCCACTTTTTCTATAAAGATCTTTTAGTAGAAAATAATTATGTTAAATATAAAGGAATTTCGTATAAAAATGCCATTTTTTGTGAGGGTTATTTAGTAAAAAATAATCCATATTTTAATTGGGTTCCTCTGAAACCTGCAAAAGGGGAAACAATTAGTATCAGTGCTAATGGACTAGAAATTGAAAACGTTATCATTAATAAAAATGGCTTTATTTTTAACAAAAAATCTGACATTTTTAAAGTGGGCGCAACCTATAATTGGAAAGACTTAACGGATGATATAACTGACGATGGTAAAAATGAATTGCAACAAAAATTAAATCACTTAATTTCCTGCAATTATCAAATTTTAGCACATCAAGCTGGTGTTCGTCCTTCCAGTATTGATAGACGGCCAATTATTGGTTTGCATCCAAAATATAAAAATTTACAAATATTTAATGGTTTAGGAACAAAGGGTGTTATGTTAGCACCTTATTTTGCAAATAATTTTGTACATTTCTACCAACAAAAACAACCTTTGATAAAAGAAGTTAACGTGGATCGGTTTTATCCTCTTTATAAAAATGCAAACTAATAAACATCAATTGCTTTTAATCGGAAGAAGAGAGTTTATCGACTTTCCATCTCTTGGTATTTTTGGGATCGAAGCAAAATTAGATACAGGTGCCTACACTTCGTCCATTCATTGCGAAAATATTTTTGTCCATGTTAAAGAAGGAAAATCAATCCTCTCTTTTTCAGTATCACAAATAATTCATGGTGCCGAACAATCAAAAACATTTTATTTCGAGGAATTTTCAAAGAAAAAAATAAAAAATTCATTTGGTGAACTAGAAGAGCGCTATACAATAAATACCATTGTAAAATTAGGCGCAAAAAAAATAAGAGCAACCATCTCTCTCTCCAATCGCGAAAAAATGAGGTATCCGGTTCTTATTGGGCGAAAGCTAATTAAAGGTAAATTTATAATAGATGTAAATAAAATTCATACCAATGGTATTAAAATAAACAAAGCTTTAACTCTTTACTAAAACTATAACTATCTTATGAAAATTGCAGTTCTTTCTCGAAACAAAAATTTGTATTCTACAAAGCGAATCATTGAAGCGGGCGAACAACGCGGACATGAAATGTTGTTGCTCGACCACATGAAATGTGTGCTGGTTATCGAACAAGGCCGTCCGCATATTTATTTTAATGGTAAAGAAGTAACAGATGTAAATGCCGTAATTCCGCGCATAGGTGCATCGGCCACCTTTTATGGAAGTGCGGTTGTTCGTCAGTTTGAAATGATGAAAATTTTCACCGCAGTTGAATCACAAGCATTAGTGCGTTCTCGCGACAAATTGCGTAGCCTTCAAATTTTGGCTCGTGCCGGCATTGGCATTCCGAAAACAGCGTTTGCTTCATCACCAAAAGATAAAGATATTGATAGTGTAATAGAAAACATTGGTGGCGCACCATGCGTAATAAAATTATTAGAGGGAACACAGGGCATTGGAGTTATTTTAGCTGAAAATCAAAAAGCTGCCAAAAGCGTTATTGAAGCTTTTATGAAACTAGAGGCGAATATGCTTGTGCAGGAATTTATTGCCGAAGCCAAAGGTGCTGATTTGCGTGCATTTGTAGTTGACGGACAAATTGTAGGTGCTATGAAACGTCAAGCTCGTGAAGGTGAATTTAGAAGTAATTTACACCAAGGTGGTTCTGCCACCGTAATAAAATTAAGTAACGAGGAACGTGCCACCGCATTAAAAGCTGTAAAAAAATTAGGTTTAGGTGTTGCCGGTGTAGATTTATTGCAAAGTAGTCGCGGTCCTTTAGTAATGGAAGTAAATTCTTCTCCCGGTTTAGAAGGGATTGAAGGTGCTACAGGTATTGATATTGCAGGAAAAATAATTGAATATGTAGAACGTAACGAATTTAATAAACCTGGTGATTAAAAAACTCTCGCTTTTACAAATAAACTGAAACCAAAAACATCAAATCCCAAACTTAAGTAGTGCAAAAACCATTAACAATAAACGGTCATATAATTGAACCCGGAGAAAATAAAACAATTATTTTAAATGCTTACGAGTTACATACAAAAACTCAAATAGAAATTCCGGTGCATGTTGTTCACGCAAAAAAAACCGGACCTTCTTTGCTTTTAAGTGCCGGAATGCATGGCGAAGAAACTAACGGTATTGAAATTGTGAGGAAAACAATTTCAAGGCATGAAGTTCAAAAATTAAAATGCGGCACCCTTATTGCAATTCCAGTTATAAATATTGTTTCATTTTTGTATGGTAGCCGCGATTTACCGGATGGAAGAGACTTAAACCGATGTTTCCCAGGATCAAAAAACGGTAGCTTAGGTAGTCGAATTGCCTACGATTTAATGAAACACATCTTACCTGTTATTGATTTTGGTATTGACTTTCACACCGGTGGAGCAAAAATTAATAATTACCCGCAATTACGCTGTGTATTTGACTTTCCGGATAATCTGGCCTTAGCAGAAAAATTTTCGGCACCATTAATTATCGACAGCAATTACCGCGAAGGAACTTTTAGGCATGAAGCTTCCAAAAAAAATAAACCAATTTTAGTATATGAGGGTGGAGAAAGTATGCGATTTAACTACCTAGCAATAAACGAGGGCATTAATGGCTGCTTGAGGCTAATGCATGCTTATAAAATGATTGAATTAGAATTACCTGATAATCCTTCCGTAAAAATTGACAAAGATACATGGATAAGAGCTAATGCTAGCGGCCTATTTCACATGAATGCAAGCAATGGAGCATTTGTAAACAAAGGTGATTTATTAGGTGTTATTTGCAACCCATTTGGCGAAGTGGAACATAAAATTTTAAGCACCGTAGATGGCTATATTGTGGGCATAAATAATCAACCCGTTGTAAACGAAGGTGATGCGCTCATCCACTTAGGCATAGAAAAAATTTAAAAGGCCATTAAACACCCCAAGGTATAAAATGGACTTTATAGATTGTTGAGACGCAAAAAAAACGTAATTTTACGTCATGCAACAAAGTTTGAGTTATGGCGAATATTTTATTATAGCATTTGTAGCTGTAATTTTTATTGTTGGAACAGTAACCGTATTTAAATTCATGCGAAAAAAATAACAAATGGCACTTTCTCAATTTATATTATTTTTAAACTTAGGTGGTGGTGAAGTTATACTTATTGTTTTTGTAATCTTAATGCTATTTGGAGGAAAAGGGATACCCAATATTGCCCGAACACTTGGTAAAGCTACCCGCGAATTTAAGGATGCGGCCAACAGTATTCAAAAAGATATTCAGGAAAGTACTGGCGGTATTACCAGTCAAATAAACGAACAAATTCAGGAAGTAAAAAAGGAAATAGAAAAAGAGTAGCCCTTCTTTTTTCATTCTTCCCAATAAAATATGGATTTTTCCTGATTTTTTCATCATAACTGTAATTATTAGTATCTTTAAAACGTATTTATGATAATTTTAAGGTACATCACCTTAGTGGGTGATTTATTACCCAATCCGAAAATTGTTAAAATAGCAATTACGTTGCTATTTATGGCTGTTTGTGGCTTTAATTCTGCTCAAACCGCATCTGTTGAAGAAACAAAAAAACAGGCTAATAAGTTATTTGAGGAAGAGGAATACACTCAGGCTTATAAACTTTTTTCCCAACTGGTATCTAATTTTCCTAAAGACCCTGATTTAAACTACAAACTCGGTGTCTGTATGATTTATAGCGAACCTGATAAAAAGAAGTGTCTTCCTTTTTTGCAATTTGCGTATAGTAAATCTGAAGAAGCTCCAAAAGAAACAAAATTTTTCCTAGGCAAAGCTTACCATATCAACTATCGTTTTGATGAAGCTATAAAGTACTATAACGAATATAAAAAGGTTGGTTCTTCCAGTAATCAAAAAAAACTACAAGTTGAAAGAGAAATAAGAGGTTGCGGGTACGGCAAACGTTTATTAAGTAATTTATCTGATCTTGTGGTATTAGGAAAGAAACAATTAAACGAAGCCGACTACTTTAGAAGTTATGATCTTAAAAATATTGGAGGAAAACTTCTTGCTAAACCTGAAGAATTCAAAACCGGACCGGATAAACGAAAAAAAGACAAGTCGGTAGTTTTTTTACCTAAAACTGGTGACAGAGTTTATTTTAGCAGTTACGGTGATAATACCGACGATGGTAGGGATATTTATTTTCGAATAAAATTGCCTAATGGAGAATATAGTAAACCCGAAAAAGTAAAAGGTATTAACACTGAGTTTGATGAAGATTATCCATTCTTGCATCCCAACGGTAACGTTCTGTACTTCGCCAGCAAAGGACACAACAGTATGGGAGGCTATGATATTTTCAAGTCTAACTATATCAAAGAAACCGATTCGTGGACCTTGCCTCAAAACCTTGAATTTCCAATCAACTCGCCCGATGACGATTATTTATACGTAACCGATTCCTTAGAAAAAATTGCCTATTTCAGTACAGGAAGACAAAGTCCTCCGGGTAAAATAGATGTTTTAAGAGTAAATACCGAACGTAAACCAATTGATATAATGGCTTTGAAAGGAACTGTTGTTAAAGAAAATTCAGAGCAAAGCTTAAAAGCAAAAGTTACCGTAAAAAACATCTCTTCAGGAGAAATTGTAGGAACATATACTGCGCAAGATAATGGAGATTACTTTATGGATTTACCAAATGGTGCTAAGTTATTGTACACCGTTGAAACTCCGGGCTTAGAAACTCAATCGCAAGGGGTAAATTTACCATTAGTTACTACAAGTAAACCTTTTAAACAGGTAATTAGTTACGATAAGGGCATTTTAAAAATTATAAATTATTTTGATGAAGCCACGAGTGATGATAGCTATCTACAATACTTAAAAATTATAGAAAACAAAGCTAAACTCGATGTAAACGAGGGTAAAAATAATCTATCACCTACTCTGCTTGAGAACAATGTAGCAACAAATACCAATTCTTCAACCACCTCTGAAAATTCAAATAAAAACCCAACAATTGCTGATGGAGGCACCAACACTGCAACTTCTAATACAAATTCTATTGCTAATAACACCAAAACAAACGTTAGTAATAAGGAACTAAGCAATATTGCAAAGCAAGATGCTGAAGAAAGTAAAAAAGAAGCATTGCAGTTAAACCAAGATGCAAACGATGCCTTTGAAATAGGTAATTCTAAAAAAATTGAAGCCGAAAAGAAAATAAACGAAGGTGACGAAGGTTTAAAAAATGCCGAAGCCATAACTAATGAGGATGAAAAAAAATCTGCTATTGATAAAGCAATGGCTATTAAAACAGAAGGTGAAAATGATAAAGTTGTAGCTGAAAAAATTTTAAATTATGCAAAAACATTAGACGATGATGCGAAAGTAAAAATTAAAGAAGCCGACCTAAACAAACAATACGCTGACGAATTAGAAAAAGTAATCGCGAATAAAAATAATTCTAAAGAATCTTTAAGTAAATTGGATGATTTGCAAAAACAAATTAATGAATTAGCTAATCAAAAAAACAAATCAGACGACGTTTACAATTCGATAAAAAAGGATGTTGAGGAAAAGGAAAAGCAAATTACTGCAATTGAAACTACAAACAATAATGTAAAACAAAATCTCCAAGAAATAAAAACAGAGGTTGCAAGTAACGAAGAGGAATTAGCAAAAGCCAAAAAGAAAAACAAACCTATCATTGAAGAAAAATTAAACGAATTAAAAGCTGAGCAAATTGATAAGGAAAAACAGATTGCGGATAATGATGAGAAAATTAAAATATTAAAAGATGAATTAAATGGATTAAACGATGAATTAGCCCTAGCTAACAAAATTAAAACCGAAAAAATAGCAATAAGTGCAACAAATACAGCTATAACTAGCAACAATAGTATTAATAATACTTCTAACTCAACTGCTTTAAATACGAACACAACTTCAGGAAATTCTTCTCAGAATAAAATTATAACTGAAACTTTGAAAGATAAGTACAAAGATAAAATAACTATAACTGATAATACAAATAAAGAAAGTATCAACCAAAGCACTAACGAATTAAAAAACTTTAATAAAGATATAGATGTTGCAGTAGCAAAAGGCAAAAGCAATTTAACAAAAGCCAAAACTGAAGCTGAGAAAAACAAAATAAATACTGAAATAAAAAATTTAGAAGACTTAAAAAAGCAAAACCAACAACAAATTATTGCTAATAATAAGTTGGCTATTAATTTAAATAGTGCTATTGCCAGCAATTCTATATCAAACACATCACAAACCAATCAAAATTTAAATCCAGTATCAACAACCAATAATAATGATGCTATTACTCAATTAGATAAATTAAGTGTGTCTCTAAATAACAGTGATGTCCAAAATTTTGATTTCAACAATTATCAAAATGCTAATGCTCAACAATTAAAAATACAGGCAGATTCAAAAATTAACGATGCATCTGTTGAACAGAAAAAACTAAAAGAGGCAATTGCGTTTGCAAAGGATGCCCTTGCTAAATCTAATGGGAAAACAAATTCAACTACCGGCAACCAAACTCCTGAGCAATTAAGTAATGAGGCGGAGGAGTTAGCATCCCAATCTCTCAAAAAATTAGATGAGGCAAAAACTAAAGATGGCGCAGAAAAAGAAAAACTACTAAACGAATCTAAAGAGCTACAAAATAAATCAAATGAAAAAAATTTACAGGCTGCCGAAGTAACTAAAAACGACAATAAAGCTATTTTTGACACCAATAAAGAAAACATTCAAACCTTAATTTCTGAAAACAAATCTATCGAAGCGGATAATAATGAAGCTAAGAAATTAAATGAGGAAGCTGTATTAGCCTATAATCAAGCCAAATCTATAAGAGAAGAAGCCCTTTCGCAGACTAATATCGGGGCAAAATTAGGCGGATTGAGCAATGCGGAAGAAAAAGAAGCTGAAGCATTAAACAAGCAAAAACAAGCACTAGATTTATTAAAAAAATCAAATACAACTGCTAATTTAAAAACTGCCGTTACATCTGTTTCATCATCAAATAGCACTACATCAGCAACAAATAATACATCAGACACTCAAGCTGAATTAACGCAAAAATTAAACGAGGTTAATAAGAACATTGAAACTTTGGCTGATACAAAATTGGCAGCTTATCAAAAACTATATGAAGCCAATAAAGCCGAATTAGAACAAATTACATCTAATTTAAAAAATAACGAAACAATTATAAACGCTACACCTGCTTTAAAATCAGAATACATCAGCGGTACTGGAAAAATAAGTACATCCGAAACATTAAAACAAAATTCAGATGCCGACCAAAATAAAAATGATAAACTCACCAATTTAATTAATTCAACAAAAAAACAAATAGAGGCGATCACTCAATTAAATAAATTAAATAAAAAAGTCGAAGACCAAATTGCTAAAAACAGCAACTTAGCAACTAATAATAGTTCAAATAATAATTCTGCAAACAACAACTTAACAAACTTTAATAATAATAATAATAATAATAATAATAATAATAATAATACTGCTTCCAACAACTCAAATAATTCTAATAATACAGAAAACAATAATTCCAACAACACTACAAATAACTCAAGTAATAAAAATAATACCGCTGGCAACACAAATAATTCTAATAATACAGAAAACAATAATTCCAACAACGCTACAAACAATTCAGGTAATAATACCTCAAATAATTCAACCAACACTAATAGTGTAGCAAATACTAATTCAAACAACACAAACTCAACCAACTCCAGTAATTCTAACAATACATCCAGCAATTCTAATAACACTGCAACTTCATCCAATAATACCGTTAGTAATGTAACCGCCACCACACCAACCATTGATGTTAATTCACTTTCAAAAACTGACACAACTGCTTCACAAGCTGTAAGCTATTTTGAAAACAAAAATGTAAAACTCAAAAATCCACAAGCCAATGCCTTTATTTCAAATTCAATAAAAGAACTAAAAAAGATTGAAGATGAAGCTAAACAATTAGAGAGCAGTAATTCATACTCTGCAAATACCTCTAGTCCAAGCGAGTTGAAAACAAAATCTGATGAATTATCACAAAAAGCTGAGGAGTTAAGTGTTAAAGCCTTTGATACAAAATCGGAAGCTAACACAAAAACCGGGCAAGAAAAAGATGATTTGCTTGCAAAAGCTAAAGAGATTGAAAATGAATCAAACACTAAAAAAATAGAGGCAACTAATTATACCCAACAAGCCAACGAAACCGAATTTAAAACTAACAGCAATGCAATTTCAGAAATGTTAGCAAAACTTAAAAATGATAATCCGAATTTGGCTTCAGTTATTGAACAAAAAAACAATGACCTTGCTATTTTAAAAACACAAGCTAACGAATTAAGAAATGAAGCAAACAATCAATCTAATATTTCTGCCAAAATTGGTGGAATTGGTAATGCTGAGGAAAAAGAAGCAGAATTATTACAAAAACAAAACAACCTTATTAATGAACTTAAAAAAACCTACCCTGATTATGTCGTAAAACCTATTAACATAGGCGGTAATGAAGTAAATTCAACAGATTTAACCCCTGAAGAAAAAACTCAAAAACAAACTCAATTAAAAGAAAAACAAAATACTGAACTTACCAATTTAACCAATGCATTTAGTTTAGAGTATGAAGCAAATAAAAATTACATTCCTGCAAATTTAAATACAAAGGAAAAAGAAATTAAACAAAATGCTAGTGATTTGAATGCCGAATCAAAACGTTTATTAATTAAATCAACTCAAGAAACAAACCCTAATGAAAAAGTAAAATTATTAACCCTTGCTGCAAAAACAGGCAATGCTGCGGTTGAACAATTGAACCTATTAACCGGCAATAATGCTATTGCCTCTAATACTAACCCACGTAACAATAACAATACAAATAACACAACAAATCCTAGAAACAATAATAACAATAATGCTGTTACTTACAATACCAATTCTCGAAACAACAACAATACAAATAATAATACTAACGCTACTAATCCTAGAAACAATACCAACACCACTAACAATACAAATAACGCTACCACTAATCCCAGAAATAACAATACTGTTGCAACCAACACCAACCCACGCAACAATAATCCAACAACCAATAACACTAACGGCAGAGGTACCGTAAAAATTGAAGGATTAGAAGTTACAGCAGGCAACGCCTATAATGCTGGGAAACCAATTCCTATTGACGAAAAAATGCCTGATGGCCTTGTATTTAGAGTTCAGATTGGTGCTTTTAAAACAAAACTACCAAACGATGCATTCAAAGGTTTAAACCCACTAAATGGCGAAACTGCAGGCAACGGATATATTCGTTATACAGCTGGTAATTTTAATAAATTAGAAAATGCCAACGCCGTTAAAAATGATTTACGGAACCTTGGATACAACGATGCGTTTGTTGTTGTATATTATAACGGAAAACGTATTACCCTAAATGAAGCATTAGCTTTATTAGAAAAAGAAGGCAAAACAATCGACCCTAATGCCTCACAAACTGCCGGCATCACTGCCAATTCAAATGTACCTAAAGCAACAACCGTTGCACAAACTCAAAACATAAACCCACAGGATGCAGTAGTTGTTACCAAAGAACTAGAGCAAATTAAAAATATGCTTTTCACAGTTCAAATTGGGGTTTACAGCAAAAAAGTAACCAAACAACAATTACAAAATATAAAACCTATTTATACAGAACGACTAACTAGTGGCTTGTATCGTTACACTGCCGGTATTTATAATAATGGCGAAAAAATTATTACCGATAAACGCAAAGTTGTAGATTTAGGTATTAAAGATGCTTTTGTAAGTGCATATTTAGATGGAAAACGTATTGATTTTAATGAAGCGCAAAACCGTCAGAAATCCGATTCACTTATAAAAATGGAAACTGAAAATCCGATTATTTTTACAGATGCTTTTGCAAAGGTTGAGAATCAAAATGGAACCACTACTACAACTGTTTCTTCAAGCAATGTTGTAGTAACAAATGTACAACCGTTTAAAAATAATGTAACTAGCTACCCTGAAGCAACACCTGAAAATGGTATTAAAGCCAATGAAGAAGGCATTACGTTCAAAGTACAGATTGGCGCATACAGCAAGCAAGTACCAAACGATGTGGCTGCAAAATTCTCTGCTATTAAAAATTGGCCAATTGAAAATAAACAAATTAATGCCCTATTTATTTACAATGTTGGTAATTATAGCGAAGCCAAATTTGCAAAAGAATTAAAAGAAGAAGCCATTCGCCTGGGAATTAATGATGCCTTTATTAGCGTTTACCGTGATGGTAAAAAACTATTTGGCGCTGAAGCCGCCGGCTTAATGAATAGATAATTTTTAAAATGATGACTAAATTTTTTGTTGCACTTTTCACACTTGTTCTTACAAACTCTTTTTCACAAACAGAAAAACATTTAAAAAACCTCAAACAATTAACACACGGCGGAGATAATGCCGAAGCCTACTTTAGCCCAAACAGTAAATTTGTTTCGTTTCAAAGCAACTATAAAAAATGGGGCTTGCAATGCGACCAGATTTTTAAATTAGACATTGAAAAAGCTGCCGCTGACAGTTTATATAAACCCGATTTAATAAGCACCGGAAAAGGGCGAACTACCTGCAGTTACGTTATGCCAAATGGCAAAGATATTCTTTATGCCAGCACACATTTGGGCGGTGATAGCTGTCCTCCTGTGCCTGAAATAAAAGGCAAATATTTATGGGCGGTTTATAAAGACTTTGATATATTTATTGCCGACAGTAAAGGAAAAATAAAAAAGCAACTCACTAATTCACCTGGTTACGATGCAGAAGCAACGATTTCTCCAAAAGGCGATAAAATTGTTTTTACCAGTGATAGAAGTGGTGATTTGGAATTATGGACAATGGACATTGATGGAAAAAATCAAAAACAAATTACATCTGGTTTAGGATATGATGGTGGTGCCTTTTTTTCACCCGACGGAAAACGTTTAGTGTTTAGAGCAAGTCGACCAACTACCGAAGCCGAAATAAAAGAATATAAAGATTATTTATCACAACACATGGTTGCGCCTACAACCATGGAATTATACACGTGTAATGTGGATGGCAGTGATTTAAAACAAGTAACGCATTTAGGTAAAGCCAATTGGGCGCCCTTCTTCCACCCTAACGGAAAAAAAATAATTTTTTCAAGCAATCACCATAGCAAAAAAGGATACGACTTTCAATTATTTATGATTAATGATGATGGCACTGGTTTAGAACAAATAACCCACGAGAGTATGTTCAATGCCTTCCCCATGTTTAGCCCAAATGGCAAGCATCTTATATTTTCGTCAAACAGAAAAAATTACGGCACGCGCGACACAAACTTGTTTATTGCGGATTGGGCGGAGTAAACTAAAAAAGCTGAGAAAAAATCCTCAGCTCTTTAAACTAAAACACAAAACCTATCACTTAATCAAATTCACATGCCCAGTTAAATCATGGTTTTTGTGAAACACATCTTGTACCTGAGCCTTCCAAACATACACATCTTGTTTAATTGGTTCAGAGCTTCCTTTTGTATTTCCATCCCAAGCAGTTTCAATATCATTGGTTTCAAACAATAAATGCCCCCACCTGTCATAAATTTGTATATTAAATTTAGTTATACCAACACCTTTTGCAAAGAAACCATCGTTAACACCATCGCCATTTGGTGTAAACGTGTTTGGAATAAAAATAACAAACGACGGTTTTACTTTTATAATATCAGAAACTGTATCTCCACAACCAAATTCATTTTTTACTACTTGAAAAATTATGGGCGTAGCAGTAGTTATATTGGTTAAAACATGATTAAAACTTTCAGTTCCAAAACTACTACCATCATTTATAAAATAATTTGTACTTGTTGCACCTGTTGCATTTGAAGTTACCGAAATTTCAGGATTATATTCATCCACTTCGTCAGGATTTACTTTAAAACCTGCTACCGGTGTTGGATGCACAACAACAAAACTTGGCTTTACCAAGGTTGAAATACAACCGCTATCACTTACTAATTTTAAAATTACGTTATAATTACCTGTATTGTAACAATGGGTTGGATTTTTTGAATAATCCGGTAAACTTCCATCACCAAACTGCCATTGAGTAGTAACAATGTTTCCTGTAGCAATGGTTGACGAATTTGTAAAAGGCACACATAAACTTGGACAGCCAATTTTATTTTGAGCAGAAAAAACAGGTTGTGGTTTAGGATTTACATAAACCGATTTGGTAATTACATTGCTGCAACCATATTGTGTTTGTACTTCTAAACGCACCATATAAACGCCATTAGCTATATACGTTGTGCTTGGGCTGGCAAATACATTATCTATTACACCATCACCGTTAAAATCCCATTGATTACTGTTAATGGCACCATCAACACATGTTGACAAATTAGTAAATGTGGTTACATCCGTTAAGCAGGTTGATTTGGTTACAAAATTTGCAACCGGATTAGCATGAACAATTACAGGATTTATTTTTTGAGAAGAACATTGAAAATTGCTAATAGCTTGCAATTTGCAACCAAAGTTACCATTACTTGCATAAACCTTGCTAGGGTTTACTGTAAGTGTATCATCCCAAACACCGTCATTTTCAAAATCCCAACGCCATTTAGTAATAATACCTGTATTGATTAATGTTGAATTATTAAATACGGTTGTTTGATTTTTACAAGCTACGTTCGAACTAAAATTTACATTTGGTAAATGATGTATCGTTACACTAGAAGTAAACGTGTTTGAACAATTATGATTAGAGTAAGCAGTTAATTGAACAGTATACGTTCCGGGTGCTGCATAACTAATTTGGGGATTATTAATTGGCGATTGTACTGTATTTCCAAAATTCCACATATAACTAGTTATTGAATTTCCGGATACAATAGAACTCATATTTGTAAAGTTAGATACTGCTCCAAAACAACTATTATTAGTAGTAAAAGAAGCTGTAGGATTAGCAAAAACAGCAACCGTTTTACTTAAAGTGCTTATACAGTTATTATCACTAATAGCTTGTAAGTTAACAATATAAGTGCCGTAAGTTGGGTACATAAAGGTTGGATTTTGTGCATTACTATTTGGAATACCATTATTATCAAAATCCCAAACCCAATTTGTTATGGTACCACTATTAATACTTGACAAGTTATTAAACGTTGTTGCATTACCTGAACAAACAGAATTTGCACTAAAATTAATTTGAGGAAAAGGATAAATAGTAACCGCATTTGTAGCTGTTGCTACGCACCCTTGATTACTTGTTGCATTTAAGGTTACAACATACGTTCCTGAATTAGTATAGGTTAAAAAAGGACTCATCTGATTAGACGTATTACCATTCCCGAAATTCCAATTATAAGCTACAGATCCACTTGCAATGCTGCTGGTATTATTAAAATTAATTGTGGTTAATTGACAGGCATTAGGTGCCGAAAAATTTGCAATAGGATTAGGATAAATAACTAAAGTTTGAGTGAAGCTATTTGTACATCCATTATTGGAGGTGGCAATAAGATTAACTGTATAAATACCGTAATTTGGAAAATTAGTAATAGGATTTGAAATAGTACTAGTTGTACTACCAAAATTCCAATTATAATTTAGGGTTCCGCTACTTATATTAGAAATATTTGAAAAAGTATATTGCAATGCACAGGCATTTGCGCTTGCGTTATTAAATCCAACATTAGGCTGAGGGTAAATACTTATCGTATTTGTAGTTGAAGCCGCACATCCTTGATTACTTGTGGCAGTTAAAGAAACGATATAGGCTCCAGAATTTGTATACGTTAAAGTTGGATTTGTTTGCGATGAAGTATTTCCATTTCCAAAGGTCCAGCTATAAGTCATGGTACCGCTAGAAATATTACTTCCGTTGACAAAATTAGTAACAGAATTTTGACACGTGTTAGGCGCAACAAAACTAACATTGGGACTTGGATAAATAGCCAAAGTTTGTGAGGTGATATTTGTGCAATTGTTATTTGATGTAGCTGACAAGTTTACAACATAATTTCCAGGACCCGGAAAATTAATAATTGGATTTAATAAAGTACTGGTAAAAGATCCAAAATTCCAATTATAATTGGTTATAGCACCACTACTAATGCTCGATGTATTTGTAAACGTAAATTGCTGAGCACAAGCATTTGCATTTATACTATTAAAACTCACAACCGGATTTGGATAATTATTTAAAGTATAAGTAAACACTGGCCCAACACAACCTGTAACCAACGTTGTGGCACAAGTATAAATCCCAACAGCACTGGCAGTTATGCACTGGTTAGTATTATTTACAATACCCGGCCCATTCCAAGTATAAGAACCAAAACCAGTAGGTGCGCAGTAATTTTGTATGGTACCTGCACAAATAGTATCGTTTGTTCCTGATACAAAAGAAGCACAAATACCATCTATATAAGCATAACCAAAATGTCCTCCCAAAGCACAATCGTAAGTGGTAAAACGTATTGTAACATTTTGTCCGATATAGTTAGTTAAATCTACTATTACACTTGTCCATGGCTTATAAATTACATTTGGTGTAGCTGAATTTAAAAATCCCGGAATACCAGCACCTGCGGCAACATTGTAAAATGTACAGGGAATTTGAGTACCCAAACTATCTAACATTTCAATATTAAAAGCAGGTTGTTGAGTTGCAACATGACCGGGATCTTGAAATACTACTGCATATTTATAGGTAAAGTTTGCGTTTGCTGCACTTACTAAAAATGTTTGTTCTATTCTATCCGCTTCACCACCGGTTTGATTATCACCCAAACGCAAAGAAAAACTTCCACCTGGCGCAACTAATGGAAAACCACCTAAAGGATCAACACCTGTTCCTGTTGTAACTAATTGTTGTCCGCCTGCATTTGGGCAGCACCCCAATGGGTTAAATAATGGGTGAAAGCCCGAAGTGGGATTCCACCCATTAAAATTACCGTTTTCAAAATCAATATTTATACAACCTCCGGCAAGTGTTGTGTTTTGATTTGGTAAAATTTGTTTTTGATAATTGTTTTTTGGATGGTGGTGCAAGTAGCACTTTTGCTGCGAAGAAATGAATTCTTTTTTTTCGGTAGGATTTAAATGCAGCTTTTCAGAATAGGAGTTCCAAAATGATAAATTAAAAGGCGCAGTTGTTTCAATCGGCTGTGTGCTGTTGGTTTGTGCATAAGTTATTGCTTGAATAACTATACCAAACGCTACGGTTAGGTAAATTTTTGTTTTCATAGCTCGGAGATTTAAAATTGGTTAGTGTTTGCAATTGTTTTGTCGTTTTCATTTTTGTTGATGTTTGTTAATTAAAAATTTAAATATTTAATAAAGTTTTGTTTTACCAGCCCTCTAAATAGCTTTATTTATTGGGTTTCGAGTATAAATGTTATTGTTATATTTTTATACGTTCACTTTAAATAAAAGTTTTACCGTTCATCATATTGCAAATAATTGGTTACATAGTTTTAGACAAACTACCAAAATATATAGTTATAAACTAACCTGGAGCAGCTAAACCCTATCTGTTTATATTTTGTTAAATCAATCAAAAACCTTAGAGTTATATTTAAGGTTTAATAATATAGAGTATGATAGATTTTAGTAGAGCGCAATTAACACACTTTGCCATTCATTTTGTTGGGAACAAAGGTCTTGGTGAAGAATTAACACTTAGCGATAATACCATTGAGATTTCTGATGAATTCGTAAAGGAAACTATGTTACGTTATTTCTTACAACCTTTTAAAACAGATGTTTATCATCAATTTAAAGGTAAGGTTGATTTAAGTCTAGCCAGTGTAGCAAACATCAGCGAAGATTTATTTACTAGTCGTAAAGATTTTATAAACCTATCAAAACAATTGGCACAACATTTATACAATCAAAGTATGCATCCAAAAATCAAAGGCGGAGAATTATACGTTTGCTTTTTTAAAGATGCTGTAGTTGACGGAGAAATTTGTGATGCTATTGGCCTTTTTAAAACCGAAAATAAAGAAACGTTCTTAAAAGTATATCAACATGTGGATAGGTTTGAAATAGACTGTGATAATGGTATTGATATTAACAAATTAGATAAAGGCTGCCTTATTTATAACACTGATAAAAAGAACAACTACAAATTAAGTGTTGTAGATACCAACAATAAAATTGCAGAATGCGCTTTGTATTGGGAAGAAGATTTTTTAAACGCAACCATAAAACCTAATGGTTACTATTTTACTAAAAATTTTATGGATGCTTCCAGAGGTTTTTGTGAAGAGGTGCTTACGGAAGCAAATAACGTGGCTAAACCAGATCAAATGATGATGTTAAACAAAAGCACATCCTATTTTAAAGACAAGGAAAAGGTTGCAGTAAAAGACTTTGAAAAAGATGTATTGGTAGAACCCGATTTAATTACCGCTTTTAACGATTACCGAACTGACTTTAACAAACGCCTAGATTTGACAGCCGTTGAAGAATTTGATGTCAGTCAAACTGCGGTTAAGAAAAACAATAAATACATGAAAAGTGTAATTAAGCTGGATAAAAATTTTCATCTTTACATACATAGCCGACATGATTACGTTGAACGTGGTTATGACGAAGAAAAAGGTTTAAAATATTACAAGTTGTTTTACGTAAACGAAGCTTAAACCAAATGCCTCATCAACCAAAAATAGTAAGCACAATTTTTAAATTAGGCATATTAAATACTATACTGTGTTTAATTTGTTTTTTAGGAATGCATTTTTTCGGAAACTTACATGTTGATGTTTCGTATTTAATTCTGTCTACCTTTGTTTGTTTTATAAGCTGCTTTATAGTACTTTATTATTTTTACTATGTTGAACTTGCTAAACGTATAAATAAGCTAACTGAAAAAATCCGGAAGCGTTTTTTAAACAAAGAAATCCCTCAAAAACAAAATCTTTTAGAAGAACCTGATAGTTTAATTTCACTTGAAGATAAGGTTAACCATCTCATCGAATCTCGCGTTAAGGAATTAAAACACTTCGAAAACCTTGATAGTTATAGAAAAGAATATTTAGGAAATGTCTCTCACGAACTGAAAACACCAGTATTTAATATACAAGGCTATATTGATACCCTTTTAAATGGTGGTTTAGAAGACGAAACCATTAACATGGATTATTTAAAACGAGCCGAAAGAAGTATAGATAGATTAATACATATTATCGATGACCTTGAAACCATTACCCAATTAGAAAGTGGAGAACTTCATTTGGACTTAGACACATTTGATATTGCTTCGCTTTGTAAAGATTTGTACGCGGCATTAGAATTAATAGCCGCAAAACGAAATATAAAATTAGAACTAGCAAAAAAATACGATAAACCAATTTACGTTTATGCTGATAAATTTAGGATAAGACAAGTGCTAGTAAATCTAATTACAAATAGTATTAAATATGGCAATGATAATGGCACAACCACTATTTCTCTTAGCTATTTAGATAACGATGTGATTATTGAGGTAAAGGATAACGGAATGGGGATAGAAAAAAGACATTTACCTCGTATTTTTGAACGTTTTTATCGCATTGATAAAGGACGCAGTCGTGAACAAGGAGGTACTGGTCTTGGATTAGCCATTGTGAAACATATTATAGATGCCCACCAAAAATCGATTAAGGTGGACAGTGAACTCAAAAAAGGTACTACGTTTACTTTTTCATTAACGGCAAGCGAGGATATTTAGTTTACTTTTAGAGTCGACAATTTAAGTTATTATTTTTGGTAAATGGAAATAATTGGGAAAGATATACAATTAGCAGCAGAACTTCTTAATCAAAACAAATTGGTAGCTATTCCTACCGAAACTGTTTATGGCCTGGCAGCAAACGCTTTAAATGACAATGCCGTTCTTTCTATTTTCGAAGCAAAGCAACGCCCTCATTTCGACCCGTTAATTATACATCTTGCAACTATTGAGCAAATAAGTAATTATGCGTATTTAGAAGATGAACGTTTAATTAAATTGGCAAAAACATTTTGGCCCGGACCTTTAACTCTGCTGCTTCCAAAAAAAAATAATATTCCAAACATTGTTACCTCCGGATTAGATAAAGTGGCTGTTCGAATTCCAAATCATCCTTTAACACTTCATCTACTAGAATTACTCGACTTTCCTTTAGCCGCACCAAGTGCTAATCCATTCGGCTATGTAAGTCCAACAAATGCTGAACATGTAAAAAAACAACTAGGTAATAAAATAGATTATATATTAGATGGAGGAGATTGCAAAATTGGTCTCGAATCAACCATAGTTGGTATTGAAGAAAGTATTATTTGTATATATCGTTTAGGTGGATTAACTGTTGAAGAAATTGAAAATCAAATAGGCAAAGTACAGCTAAAAATAAATAATTCCAGTAATCCAAAAGCACCGGGACAATTAAAAAGTCATTATGCTCCAAAAAAACCATTATTTATTGGTGAAATCAATACTCTTTTAAAACATCATTCACATAAAAAAACAGGTATAATATGTTTTGGAGATGAAAAATTTAACTCTACAACACCCTTTATTTACAATTTATCAAAAACAAAAAACCTAAACGAAGCTGCCATAAATTTATTCAACTATTTAAGAATTGCAGATGAAGATCCCATTGATGTGGTATTATGCGAAAAACTTCCTGAAACGGGTTTAGGAAGAGCCATAAATGATAGATTGAAAAGGGCATCACATTAAAAAATAGCTTTTCTTTATTAAAATTACTAAGTTTGTGGCATGACAGTAGCGGTTTATGCACGTTCAACAAAAGATAATCATCAAACTTATCTTGAGCAGATTTACGCCTTTTTAAAAAACGAATCAATTGCTGTTATTGTTTTTAAACCGTACTACGATTTTTTAGTAGCTAATTATAACTTTAACATAAGCCTTAAAACGTTTTCAACAAGCGAAGAATTGATTGCAAACGCAGATTTTGTAATTTCTTTAGGTGGCGACGGCACTATGTTAGAAACTTTGGAATATGTTCGCAAATCTGGAATTCCAGTTTTGGGTGTTAATACCGGGCGTTTAGGCTTTTTAGCTTCTGTTAATAAAGATGATTTATTAAAATCTTTAGAATTATTAGTAAAAGAAAAATATACCTTAGATAAACGAGAATTAATTGAAGTAAACGGCTGCCCAAATTGTTTTAACTCTGTTAACTATGCTTTAAATGAATTCACCATTCATAAAAAAGACAGTGGGGCCATGATTAACATTGATACTTTTGTGGATGGAGTTTTTTTAAATTCTTATTTTGCCGACGGATTAATAATTTCTACCCCTACAGGTTCAACCGCATACTCTTTAAGCTGTGGTGGCGCCATTATGATACCTGACGCCGAAAATTTTATAATTACCCCTATCGCACCTCATAATTTAAATGTTCGCCCAATTGTTATTTCTAATAATAAAAAAATTAGTTTTAAAGTGAGCGGTAGAACCGATGTTATAAATATTTCCTTGGATTCAAGAAGCGTACAAATCCCCTCTAATTCAGAAATCACCATAAACAAGGCCGACTTTAGATTTAATTTAATAAATTTAGAAGGTCAACACTTTTTCACCACCCTAAGAAATAAACTCTTATGGGGTATAGACAAAAGGCATTAATACGCTTTTTAATTCCCTCATTCTATGGTTTTGTAATAATGATTGAAAGTGCCTTTTCAATTATTAAAAAAATTGTTGCTTATTTCAATTAACAATAATTTTACTTTAAGTTAAATATAGACTTAACTCTAATATGATAAAATTTAATAAATCAAAAATCGCTAGTATTTCAGCCGCTTTAATGCTGATTATTAGTTTACCAAAAATTTCTGCACAATCTTGCCCATGTACATCTTCTGGTACATTTCCAACCACAATAGGTGGTGTAGGTGTTACATTAGGTAATTCTGGAAGTGTTACAAATTACGGAAGCAATTGGAGTAGTTGTGGTTTATCTGCCGGGCCAATGTGGGTAGGTCAAAGTGGACCTTTTGTTCAAACCTATACTTTTTCTACACCCGTAAACAATGTTGGTTATGTAATAACAGCCTCTAACACTGGTGAGAATTTTACCTTTGGCGTTAGTAATGGTGTGTTGGCAGCTACTCAATGTGGTGGTACTTGTCCTTTTACGCAAGTTGGTAACACATTTAATGCCGGAAATGGTTCGGGAGCAGGATCTGGAACTATCGTATTTTTAAATTCATCAACCTCTTACACTTCAATTACAATTTCGGGAACAGGAACAGGAAATGGTAGTCTTGTTGGACTATGTATTCAATCCTTTTCTTCATGTACAACTCCAACTTTGGTTATTACTCCCTCATCAACTATTTGCGCTGGTAGTCCAAAAACCTTAACTGTTTCAGGCGCTACATCTTATTCTTGGATACCTTCAACAGGATTAAGTGCCACAACGGGAAGCAATGTAATTGCTACACCAAGTATTACTACTACCTACTCTGTTACAGCCGGAACAGGTACTTGCACAGCTATGGCATTGGTAACGGTAACTGTTTTACCAAGACCTACTCCAACTATCACTAGTAACTCCCCTGTTTGTTCAACAAAAACACTTAATTTAAGTGGTAGTGGTGGGGTTACCTATAGCTGGACAGGCCCTGGTTTGTTTGCTAGTGCTTTACAAAATCCCTCTATTAATAATGTGGCCACAACAAACTCAGGCACATACACTTTAGTTGTTACCGGTGCTAATTCTTGCACAGCCTCGGTAACCTCTTCCATTACAATTAACCCTACCCCTACGGTAACTGCAACAGGCACTGCTGTTTGTGCAGGTCAAAATATTAACCTCACTTCAAATCTTACAGCTGGAGCAACCTACTTTTGGAGCGGACCAAATACCTTCACTTCAAATCTTCAAAATCCTGTTATTGCCAATGCACAAACATCTTTGGCTGGAGCTTATAATTTAACGGTAACTAGTGCTGCTGCCTGTTCTAATACAGGAGTAGCCAATGTTACTGTGGTTGCTTTACCTGTTCCAACAATTACCAGTAATGCTCCAATTTGTGCCAATAGCACATTAAATCTAACCGGCGGGGGCGGTTCTAATTATGCATGGTCAGGCCCAAATGCATTTGTGAGTGTTACACAAAACCCTACAATAAATAACGTAACCACCTTAGCCAGTGGCGTTTACACCTTGTTAGTTACATCAGGAAACTGCTCGGCAACCACCACAAGTTCTATTACCATTAATGCAAATCCTGTGGTTTTAGCAAACAATACAGGCTCAGTTTGCGAAACAAACTCACTTTCTATTTCAGCAAGTGGAGGTGGCACCTACAGTTGGTCGGGTCCTGCCGGATTTACGTCTAATCAATCTTCTGTTACTATTAATTCTACAGCAATTGGTAATTCAGGTATTTACACTGTGGTTGTTACCAATAGCAATAATTGTAGTGCCAGCGCTCAAACAACCGTGCTTATTAACCCAAATCCAACAGTAATTGCAAGTGGAGGTACCGTATGTGTTGGAAGCACGGCTACTTTAAGTGTCAGTGGTGGTAGTAATTATTCATGGGTAGGACCAAATGGTTTTACGTCTAATCAGCAATCTGTATTAATAGCTAATACTACAAATTTAAGTGTTGGTATCTATACCGTAATGGTTACTGCTCCTAATACGTGTACAAGTGTTAACACGGCTTCAATTGGGGTTAATCAATTACCAATTGCCTCTATAAATAGTAATGGCCCTGTTTGTTTAAATTCTCAACTGAATTTACAAGGTGGCGGTGGAGCCATTTATAGCTGGACCGGACCAAATAATTTCGTTTCAAATGTGCAAAATCCGAGTTTTATAGCTAACAGTAGCGCATACAATGGTGTATATGTATTAACTATTTCAGATAATATTGGTTGCAGCAATAGTGTTGCCCTACCTGTAGTTATAAATCCTTTACCTTTAGGAACTTTAGTAAGCAATACCACAAAAAACTGTGTGCCATTTTGCTCAACATTTAGCGTTGTTGCAACCACAGGCTCTTCATCTATACAATCTGTAAATTGGATAGGATCTAATGGAGGCACAGTTAACGGAAATAATTTAAGCAAATGCTTTACCATTGCAGGCGATTATAATTTTACTGCTTTGTTTACAGATGCAAATGGATGTTCAAATACATCAAGCTTTGTAGCAACAGCTTACCCTTTGCCTGTTGCAGACTTTAATTGGTCGCCTGAAACACCTTTAGAAAAAACTGAGCTTGCCTATTTTACAGATTTAACAACCATTGGAGGTCCGGCAATAAAATGGAATTGGTGGTTTGTTAACAACGATAATATTAGTCAACAACAAAACCCAACCTTTCTGTTTCAAGACGCCGGGGTCTATCCGGTGGCATTAATTGTAAGAAATGAATGGGGTTGCGCTGATACAGTTTTAAAAACAATCACAATTGCCGAAGATTATGGGTTTTATATTCCTAATGCCTTTACGCCAAATGGAGATGATGTTAATGATGTGTTTCAACCAAAAGCATTTGGTGTGAAAAAATTCACCATGTCGATATTTGACAGATGGGGAGAAAGATTATTTGTAACCAACGATATTTATAAAGGATGGGATGGAACATACAAAGGATTGCCAAGCAAAAACGATGTGTATGTTTATAAAATTACTTTAACCAATTCTTTTGGGAAAATAGTTGAAAAAACGGGGCATGTTTCTTTAATAAAATAAAATTCAATTTAAAAAAAGGAAAGCGTAATAAGACTTATTACGCTTTTTTTATTAAAAAAAAGGCATAAAAAAAACCCTTAACCAAACGTTAAGGGTTTTTAAATTAGTTAAACTAATTCTTAGTGTTTTTTACCTGGTTTAACTTTAGCTAATGAATCAGCCATACGGATTGAATCAGCTTTAGCTTTTTCAGCAGCAGCAGCAGCTTCAGCAGCTTTAGCAGCTTCAGCTTCAACAGCAGCAATAGAATCTTGTTTCATTTTTTCTACAGCAGCAATTGAATCTTGTTTTGCTTTTTCTTTTGCTTCGATTTCTTCTTTAGAAGGGCCACAAGCTACGAAAGTAGCAGATAAAGCGGCAACTGCAATAATAGATAATACTTTTTTCATTTTAATTGTTTTATGGTTTTATAAATTTAGCGCAAAAATACTATTATTTTTATTCAAAAGCCAAAAAAAAATAAAAAAGGTTAATTTTTTTCAACATTAAACTTGTTCATTATATGTTTTCATTCCAAATTGTGGTAATTTTAAACTTTTATGTATTCCTTATTAAAACTCTTTTTATTTCAATTTAATCCCGAAAAAGCTCATAAAATAACCTTTTCGCTTATTAAATTCACCAATTATTTGCCTTTTTTTAATTTAATAACGCGAGCTATTTTCCAGATTCAGCACCCAAAACTAAAAAAAACGGTTTTTGGTTTAGATTTTCAAAATCCCGTTGGTTTGGCGGCTGGTTTAGATAAAGATGCCGTAGCTTTTAATGAATTGGGTAATTTTGGCTTCGGTTTTATAGAAATTGGTACTGTTACCCCTAAACCGCAATCGGGAAACGATAAACCTCGTTTGTTTCGCTTGGTAGAAAATGAAGCCTTAATTAACCGCATGGGTTTTAATAATCATGGCGCAATTGAAGCCGCGGAACGCCTTAAAAGCAGAAAAAACAAATCCTTACTTATTGGTGGAAACATTGGTAAAAATAAAGTGACTCCTAACGAAAATGCAGTAGATGATTATATTACCTGTTTTAATGCTCTTTTTGAAGTGGTTGATTATTTTGTGGTAAACGTATCGTCACCTAACACGCCTAACCTAAGAGACTTACAAGAAAAAGAACCTTTAACCGCATTATTAAACACTTTACAAAAATTGAATGCTTCTAAAGCTAAACCCAAGCCAATTCTTTTAAAAATAGCCCCCGATTTAACCAATACCCAATTAGACGATATTATTGACATAGTTAAAACTACTAATATTGCCGGGGTTATTGCTACCAATACCACCATTAGCCGTGAAGGCTTAAACTACGAAAAAACTGAAATTGACGCCTTTGGAGCGGGAGGCTTAAGTGGTTTACCATTAACAAAACGCAGTACCGAAGTAATTTCCTATTTAAAAACAAAATCAAATAATGCGTTTCCTGTAATTGGTGTTGGGGGTATACACAGTTCTGAAGATGCCATTGAAAAATTAAAAGCAGGTGCGGATTTAATACAGTTATATACCGGGTTTATTTACCACGGACCAAAATTGATTAAAGACATTAATAAAGCCATTATTGAAGGTAAAATTTAAATGAAAATATGTTTCTATATAAGCTTATTTGTTCTATTTGTTTCCTGCACGCAAGAAAGCAAAGGCAAACATATAACTATAAAAACCGATTTAAGTGTAGCTGATACCATTAACACTAAAACAAACGATACCTTAACGCTTTTAGGCTACGGCGAACCAAAACCCTATTTATACACAAATGTGGAAGATGTTCTTGAAAAACAATATACTCTAAAATTTATTGATGTTGCAGGATGTGTTGTTACTGAAGAATTAGTAGACAGTGTAAAACAGCACAATGCCAATACATACAAACAACTGAACACCAGATATAACCGAGATATAGAAAAAGAAATTAGTGCAAATATAAGTGCCGAATACACTTACTTAGAAAAACTTGACAAGTATTTAAGAGCTACTCAAAAACAAGAAAACTCAGTAATATTAATTTATTACGTAAAAAAACCACATGCCTACAAAGCCTATTATTTATTTGGGCAACCTTACGAAAAAACACTCCAATACCGAATAAAATCCATTTTAGAAGTTGACAGTGCTACAAAAGAAATTATTAACCGAACAAAAAAAGATGAACTTCTTCCATACAATTTAAAACAGTTGCAATACATATAATGTTCTTTTACTTAACATATTCAGTAAAATACAATTTGTTACTTACAGCCATTGTAAGCATTTTTCTTTTTTTAAGTTGCACAAATTCAAACATTAAAGTAGAAGAATCAATCCTTAATGCAACCAAATCCGATACCACGCTTACATTAAAAAAAGATTCCTTTCAAATTTTACTTTCGGGCATGATTCCTCCGCCAATATACAGTAACGCTCTGGATTTGGTAGGCAACCTTTACAATATTAAATTTAACTACGCCGCAGGCTGTATTGTAGAAGATAGTATAGGCCAACGAATTTCGAATTCAAACAAAAAAACATTTGCTGATTTAAAGAATTACTATAAACGCGATTTTGAAAACACACTCTATCAACAGGTAGATGCGGAATCTGCTTATTTATACAAATTAGACAGTGCTATTCGACATCCGTTAACATTAAAAGGAATATATAAAATTTCTGACGAAACAATTTATTATGTAAAAAATAAACAAAATTACAACGCCTACTTTATTTCAATGTTAAACGATAAAAAAACATCCGCCTATAAAATAAAACTCATTTTAAAACTTGACAGCGCAAAAAAAACAATACTAAAAACTGCCATTAAAGATTCATTAATTACTAACAATTGGACTGCTTTAAAAAAACTAAACCCTTATGATTAAACTTACCGAATGTCCACGCGATGCCATGCAAGGCATTAAGGACTTTATACCAACTGAAAAAAAAGTAAACTACATTAACCAATTATTAAAAGTTGGGTTTAACACCATTGATTTTGGCAGCTTTGTGTCGCCAAAAGCCATTCCGCAATTGCGTGACACAGCCGATGTGTTAAAACAATTGGATTTAAAAAATACTAAATCAAAATTATTAGCCATTATTGCCAACACACGCGGTGCCGAAGATGCTTGCCATTTTCACGAAATCCAGTATTTAGGTTTTCCTTTTTCTATATCCGAAACTTTTCAGCAACGCAACACCAATTCGTCTATTGCCGAATCGTTAGTAAGGGTGGAAGAAATACAAAACCTGTGCGTAAAACACAACAAACAATTGGTAGTTTACATTTCTATGGCCTTTGGCAACCCTTATGGCGATGTGTGGAACCCTGACATAGCCATTAATTGGTGTAAGCAATTGCAACAATTGGGTATTAAACATTTACCATTAGCCGATACCATTGGCTGTTCTACCCCCGAAAATATTAAACAATTGTTTGGTGCTTTAATTCCGGAATTTAAGCATGTAGAATTTGGGGCTCACCTCCACTCTACCCAAGCCACTGCTTTAGAAAAAATTGATGCGGCCTTTTGGAGCGGTTGCAGAAGTTTTGATGTAGCCGTACATGGTTTTGGTGGCTGCCCAATGGCTGCCGACGATTTAACCGGAAACATTGCTACCGAAGACTTGGAATATTTTGCTCACGATAATAAAATAGACTTAGGCTTAAATACCGAAGAGCTAAAGAAAAGCTACGAACTCAGTTGGGATATTTTTAATAATTACCATTAGAAAAACAAAACCACAAATTAATGTCAGTTCGAGTAATTTCGAAGCGGTAGCGTAGAAATGTATCGAGAACCTTACCGAAGCCATATCTCGATACGCCTCCTGCCGTCGGCTACTCGATATGACACGACAAAGTGTTGAATGTTAAGTACTTTTTTATAAAAAAACTATGTACCTATGTGGTTTTAATAATCAGGTAGCTATCTTTAACACACTATTTTACACATAAAAAACATAGCCTTTAATTACCCCAACCAAGCCCACTTTAAGGGCATTGGCAACGTAAGTTTTCAACTAAAAGAGGGCGAAATACTAGCACTAGTAGGCAAAAGCGGTAGCGGAAAAACTACCTTAATGAAATGCATTTATGGCTTAGAAGATTTACAAAGCGGCGAAGTATTTATTGGAACCGAACGTGTATTGGGACCTTCTTATAATTTAATACCCGGACATAAAGATATTAAATTGGTGAGCCAAGATTTTTATGTGTTGGATAACCATACCGTTGAAGAAAACATTTTTGATAAGCTGATTGGTTTTACTAACGATTACAAACAAAAACGTGCCACCAAACTTTTAAAACTGTTGGATTTAAGTGCGCTAAAACATACCAAAGCCCGTTTTTTATCCAGCGGACAAAAACAACGTGTGGCGATTGCACGTGCCTTAGCTATTATACCGCAGGTGTTGTTGTTAGACGAACCCTTTAGTAACCTGGATATGATTTTGGCAGATAAATTGTTTGCCTTTGTTACTGCTGAGGTTAAAAAACACAATACCTCTGTTATTTTAATTACCCATATTGCCGAAGAGGCCCTTAAATATGCCAACAGCATTGCCGTAATGGACAACGGAAAAATTATACAATTGGGCGAGAAATGGAAAGTATATTACCAACCTAAAAACACCAAACTGGCAGGATTGTTAGGCAATTACAGCATTGTAAAAGCAGACGATTTAGATAAAAAATCCAAATTTAAAATTACCTCCAAAACGGTTCTACGCCCCGATCAGTTCAAACCCACCACCAAGGCTGCCGCTTACGATTTAGTAGTAACCATTACCAATTGTGTTTACAATGGTAAGTGTTACGAAGTACAAGCCGAAACCAAAAACGAAAACCATTTACTGTTTTACACCACAACCCAATTTGAGGCGGAGGAAATGTGTTATTTGAAAATTAACTAAACCCAACTACTTGCTTTTTTGCTTATAAAACCAAGTAGTTTTACCTGGTGAAAACAGGTGGTTTTACTTATAGTTAATGTCATTTATTTTGCTTTATTTTATTGATAATTTAGTATTTAACCAATGGCTCATATTCCAGATAGAGAAATAAATTTACTTGAAGGTGATGACTTACTTGGAACAAAGGTTTATGCTGATTCATTATTAAAAATCATTGAATCTAAACCAAATGATAGACCGTTAACAATTGGTCTATTTGGTCGTTGGGGAACAGGAAAATCTTCTGTAGTCAAAACTCTAACTGAAAAATTATCAGGAAAAAAAGATACAAAATTCCATCTTTATGATGCCTGGAAATACTCGGAAGATGCATTTCGAAGAAGTTTTATTTTAAGTTTGAAAGAAGGCTTTGGTTTAGCTTCTGAAAAAGAACTAGACACCTTTTATCAAGACAAACACGAAGATGTTGACCATAAAATAGGTATAGATAAAAATTGGTTTGTGAGCTTATTTTTTATTGTCCCCTTGCTCTTGTTTCTTATATGGACTACTAAGTATGACGTAGATTTAAAGACAACAATAAGTGCTATTGGTGTTATCTTAAGTGTTATTTGTTTTCTAATAAAAGAAACCTTTATAAAATATAAGATTAGCATTTCTAAGCCGAAAGTATTCTCCCCTGAACAGTTTGAAACAGTTTTTAAAGAAATTATCGAAGAGTTGTCAAGTGAAAAAAGAACCTCTTGGAAATGGATTAAGAGTTTATTTACAAAAGAAAATAAAGTAAAAAAGATAATTATAATTATTGATAATATAGATCGCTGTGATAAGGAATTAGCAAAAGAACTATTACTAACAATCAAGAACTTTTTGGATCACAGTAACTGCATTTTTATAATACCGATTGACGACTTTGCAATAAAAAGACATCTAGGTTTTAGCAATTATGAGGGAGAAGAGTTTTTAAGAAAATTCTTCAACACAACAATCCGTATTAAATCATTCGCGAATGAAGATCTTTTCGACTATACACAAGCGCTAATTCAGAAATATAATCTCGGCTTTTCAAATAATGTTTGTTCAATAATTGCCCAAGAGTTCTCTAGAAACCCAAGACGCATAATTCAATTTCTAAACAATTTATATTCTGAAAAGCTTGTTAGCGAGTATCAAGAGGAAAAAGGATATATTAAAAAAGGCTTAATAACTAATAATATCGATTTTTTGGCCAAAGTACTTCTCATAAAAGAAGAGTTTCCTCAAGTATATTCTAAAATTGATCACGACATCTTATATGTAAAAAAAATTGATGAGGCAGTTAATCAATTTAAAGTTGAAATAGAACCGGATTTCCACCTTTCCCCAGATGAATTCTCTTTCTTTAAAAGAACACAAACTATTACGTCTAACAGTGTTGAGCCATTTATTAGATTAAAATTTAAACAAATTCCTTCTGAAATTCATGATCTTATTTTAAATCAAGATTGGGAAAAATTGAAAACATTAATTTCTGAGGAGTTTACTTTTCAGGCTCTGCGAGGTATACTTGTAAAAGGATTGGATTTATCAATTATTCGTAGGAAAACTGCCGCGGTAGAAGGATTCAGCTTTTTGACAGTGTTATTTAAGATATCAGCTGATTCAACATATTTATCTGAATTTGAAAATTATCATATTGATTTTGAACCGTTCATTAAAGACTCAAATGTAAAGGATATTCTTTTAAAATTTAATCCTGATTTAGTTATTAATTATTCTAAACGACTTTTTATTCATAAAAAATTATATTTAAAAGAATCCTTGCTTGAACAAATTGCCAGTCAAAATATACCTAATGCTAGGGAATTTTACATTTCATATGTTAAAACTTATTTAAACGATGAATCCCTTTTGAGGTTGAAAAAATCATTTTCAGAGGTCTTAGAGAAAGATTTTGAGCGATATGAAGATTACCAGGAAATTTTAAACGAACAAAGCTCTCTGCAAAAATTAATTAGTAATGAATTGATAGACTCCAGAATTAATGCTGTAGAAAGAAATCATGTAAATGCAGTAATTCAACGAATAATTTCTTTTCTAAAACATTTAAATAAAAATGATGTTTTGAATGATGAATTTCTATCTCATTATATTGCTAAAATTGCCCCATACATTGATGCAAGCGCTTGGATAGAGACTACTTTTTGGCTGGGTAGCTTAGACGGATTCGTGATTAAATGTCATGTTAATACAGCTCATATAACACTTTTTAATCAACTAGAGGGGATTGAGTCTAATTTAAGAGAACAATTCAATACAAATCCAACTGGCCAGGTTTTGGAATGCTCAATGTCATTTTGTAAAATAACATATGAGCTATTAGTAGTTTCCTTAGATTACAAGATACCCCTTTTAAATTGGTTGTTTTCTTTTTTTAATCTGCCTCAAGAACAAACACTTTATTTGACAATAAACGATTCTTTCGCCAAAATAGTTAAATTAGAAAGAGGAGATATATCATTTTATGAAACCGTTCTGAATAAACTTCAAAATATTTCAGATTGGGATAATATACAGAAACTTGCAGGAACACTAAACTCAGCTCTAAAATTAGAAATAGGTAATTTTGGTACTAGCGTTCCGTTGGTTAAAAGCACAACTAATTTATATTTGAGATATTTAATAGATGATGAAAATAAAGCACAAAAGGTTATTGAGTGGCTTAAAGAAATTGGTGAGAATACTCTAGTACTCGAACAAATTAAGCTTTCTATTTCTGAATTAAATACTAATGACCAGATTATATATTTAAAATATATTGATCGTTTCAATAATTCAGTATATGCAGGTGATGTGCCAAAAAAACTAATTAATTCAGCGAAAACAATTCAGGAGTTTGACAAACATATCGATTTAATAAAGACTAATCTGAAAGATTCTGCCAAATATATTTCCGAAGAAATTTGGGGTACTATAGCAACCTCAGGGAATTCTGATATTAGTTACAATCATGCTATTGTAGAGGCATTTGTAAAAAATCAGGAAATAATGCCTGCAGAGAATATCAATCAAATACTAAATAAATTAATAAAGCAAGCAGGTGATGAAGTTGATCCCGATGGGCAATTATTTGCTCTAAGGATGATAGCGAAATTTGAAAAGGATTCTCTTTCTGAGTCGCAGCTAGATGAGCTAAATGTTTTTTTCCGTGAAACAAATAACGATGTGGTCAACAATAATAGTATTTACATAAAAGTAAAGAAAAAATTTCATAAAGAAATTAAAATCTCAAATAAGGAATCCTTTGAATTTAAAAAGCAAATACCAGGTGATGATCATTACTACCCTAAATTACTTAATTTTGAAAAATATAAATATATCATTACTGTATTACCAATAACTGATTATTGGCGACTGGGATTAAAACTTCGAAAAGATGCATTGTTCAAAAAAGAGCGGCAACAAGCAGACACACCACTTTTTCATTTGACAAAAGACCTTGATAACGAATCTTTAAGAATTACTTTTTATCCAAATCAGCAGACGGCATTGACTGCAGAAGGTGATCACAAGATTATAGAAAAGTATAGTAGAGAGCCGATTACATTTGAAATTGGAGTAAAGAATAAAGCGATTCAAGTTACCATAAAAGATCAAAATGGTAATGAATTGCACAATGGACCTATTATAAGCTCAGATTATAAATTATGTTCATTATCAACGTGGGGGGATTTAAACGATTGTCAAGTAAATACCACCATTGAACGAATTCCATTACATAATTAATCGTATTAAAAAACTCAATCTGGGTAACAGGCTGCAAAAATCTCAAAAAATTAACTAAAAACTCTCGCTACTAAACATTAGGGGCAGTAAATTAGCAACGGATTGGCTTTCGTACACTTCGCCGTTTTCGCCCAGCATTAATATTTTTATAGGCGTGTGGCTTTTTACCTCGTATTCGGATAAGGCCTGGCGGCAGGCGCCACAAGGAGGTGTAGGTGTTGAAGTAGCATTGGGTCTGTTACTTTTTGTAGCCACTGCAACAGCCACCACTTTTTTTGTAGGATGAACCGACGACGCGTAAAAAATAGCCACCCGTTCGGCACACAAACCGCTGGGGTAAGCCGCATTTTCTTGGTTGGTGCCTGTAACCACTGTGCCATCATCTAACAACACCGCTGCGCCTACAAAAAAATTAGAATAAGGAGCGTAGGCATTTTTTAATATGGTTTGGGCACTTAAACATAAGTTTTTATAGATATCTGTTAACTCGTTAACCGACGAATAAACTTTAAAAGTGCTGGTAATTGTTATTTCTTTTGTCATTTCTTTAAAATTGAAGTAGATTGTCACGTCGAGTAGAAAATTATGCCTCTTTTAATTTTCATATCGAGACGTCTTAATAACAGTTCTCGATACAATTTTTGCAAAAAACAGGCAAAAATTTACTCGAACTGACATTTAAGTTGTGTTGCCAATTTCAAAAATAGCATTTAAATTTTTATTATTTCAAAAATTAAACTATATTTGCACCCCAATTATAAAAAAATAAACAATGAGTAAACATTATGAGACGGTCTTCATTTTAACTCCCGTTTTGTCTGAAGATCAGGCAAAGGAGGCCGCAAAAAAATTTAAAAAAACCATTACCGACTTAGGTGGTAAGGTAGTTAACGAGGAAAACTGGGGCTTAAAAAAATTAGCTTACCCTATTCAAAAGAAAACAACTGGTTTTTACCACTTAGTTGAATTTACTGGCGAAGGTGAAGATATAATTAACACCCTTGAAGTAACTTACAAACGTGATGAGCGTATTTTACGCTTTTTAACTGTAGCATTAGATAAGCACGCAATTGCTTATGCTGCAAAACGTAAAGGTAAAGTTGCTGAGTCTAAAACTAAAAAGAAAGAGGGCGCAACAGCGTAATGGTTTAACCTTTTAAATTAAAAAAAATGAGCACATCAAAAGATATTAGATATTTAAACCCTCAAACTGCTGAGGTTAAAAAGAAAAAATACTGTCGTTTTCAAAAAAGCGGTATTAAGTATATTGATTACAAAGACCCTGATTTTTTATTGAAATTTGTAAACGAACAAGGTAAATTGTTACCACGTCGTTTAACTGGTACATCCTTAAAATTTCAACGTAAAGTGGCACAAGCTGTAAAACGCGCTCGTCATTTATCGTTAATGCCTTATGTAGCCGATTTAATGAAATAAAATATTAAAAATTAAACGAAAATGGAAGTTATTTTAAAACAAGATATTAAAGGATTAGGTTACAAAGACGACCAAGTAGAAGTGAAAAACGGCTACGGACGTAACTTTTTAATACCTAAAGGTATGGCTACTTTAGCTACTGAAAGTGCTAAAAAAATGCATGCCGAAATTTTAAAGCAAAAAGCTTTTAAAGAAGACAAATTACGTAAAGAAGCAACTGCAAACGCTGAGAAATTAGCAGAAGTATCGATTAAAGTTGGTGCTAAAGCTGGCGAAAGCGGTAAAATATTTGGATCGGTTAACACTATTCAAATTGCTGACGCTTTACACAAAGCTGGTTTTGCTGTTGAACGTAAAAACATTGAAATTACCGAAGATACTATTAAACAATTAGGTAGTTACACTGCAAAAGTACGTTTATACAAAGAAATTAGTGCTACTGTTAACTTTGAAGTAGTTGCTGAGTAATTAATACATTAAAAAAATAAAACCTCAGAGTAAAAAATATTCTGAGGTTTTTTTTATAGAGGCAATTTATATTTATTATATTTGCACCCTCATTACGGTAGGTATAGCTCAGTTGGTTAGAGCACTAGATTGTGGTTCTAGGGGTCGTGGGTTCGAATCCCATTACTTACCCAAAAAAGTCCTTGACATCTCAAGGGCTTTTTTTATTTAAATATGTTTTACGTATACATTTTATATTCAGAAAATTTTAACAGATATTATATTGGCCAAACGAATAATATTAGCAATCGGCTGGAATCTCACAACAGTGGTTATGTTCTATCCACTAAGCCATATTTACCCTGGAAATTGTTATTATTTCTCAAAAAAAGTACCCGTTCAGAAGCTATGATATTAGAAAAAAAATTGAAAAACTTAAATACCGAAGATTTGAGAAAATTTATAACGAAGTACTCTGTGGGTTGATTGTGGGTCGCGAGGCTTAGCTCGCGATGGCGAGTTTACCTCGCCATTCGAATCCCATTACTTACCCAAGCAAACAAAACAACCCCGCTATTGCGGGGTTGTTTATTGATTTTTTTTGAGCGGCACAAGCTGGCTTGTGTAAGCGAAAGAAAAAATCAATAAAATGGCGTAGCCTGTTTTGTTTGATTGCCGCGCCTCTCTCTGATCAGTGAGCGTAAGCGAGCTAACCCCATTACTTACCCAAAAAGTACGCTAATAAAGCGTACTTTTTTATTTAATTAACTGCTTATTTTGAAATTACCGAATTATTATAACAAAATTTAAACTGAAAATTAAAACTTGTTAAGTAATAAATCTGTTATTTTATCATTTTCTTTCTTAGCCTTTTGCTGTTTAAGAAAGTCAAAATGAGAAATTTTATTTAAATGGTCTACGTTGCCAGTTAAATATAATATGTTCAATGTAACATTGTCAATCAATATTATTTTATTGGAATTGACATCTGCAATTGTTAATTTATTATTTGAAGTTATTTTAGAATTAAAATTTTGCAAATTGCCTAAATCCTCAGAGATATATTTTTCCTTAATAATTTTATAAATTAAATTTCGCCATTCCTTATCTGTTTCTTGAATCGTCTGAACGCCACATAAAAATTTATTTTCAAAAAAATGAAATTGAATAATTATTTCATGATTCAATATTTTATCTTTATAGTAATAAACAATTGGAGAAAAATCATTGTTGTCAATAATGTATCGTGGTTTACCAAACAGTTTAATAACCGACTGACAACTATCTCCAAATTCAACTTTTCCTAATTTTATCGTATTATTTGTTTTTAGGATGTTAAAATTATTAGTTGTTAAGTCTTGAAACGCACTAAAAGATTGCGGAAATAAACGCCTTTCGTAATATTCTTTTCTTTCGTCATGATAGGAGTTATATGGAGAAAGTGGCATATTATTTTCACAATAATAACCATTCTCTGTATCAATTTAAGGGGCAAAAATCGCATTTTAGACAACGTAAGTTAAATAATAGACTAAACCCCCTTTTTTTAATTCTAACATTAATTATTTATAATTTTAATTATTGTTATTTTTGTTAGTAAACACATATAAATGAAAAAAATTTTAAGTATTGTTTTACTACTATTTTTAATAAACGCCAAAGCGCAAATGGCTGGTTCATTTTCGCTACATGTTAATGGCACACCCCCAACTGGATTTGTGCAAGCGCTTACCATTGCTGCACAAAAGTGGAGCAACTATTTGCAAATTACAGTGCCCGTAAAAGTAAATGTGTTTACCGTAAACTCTTCGTTACTGCCATTTTCGGCCATTACCCTAGCTAACGGACGAAAAAACTTTGTGAATGCCCCTGTTCCAAATACGCTTTATTCATCTGCCTTAGCCAATCAATTGGCGGGTGTTGAGACAAATGTTGGAGAATACGATATGGATATTTATTTTAATTTGTCTTCATCATATTACTATGGAAGCGGTTTACCCCCGTCTTCACAAACTGATTTTATTTCAACAGCCATGCACGAAATGGGTCATGGCTTAGGATTTTATAGCGATGGTTATGTAGATGGAAGTGGTAAAGGATCTTTTGGTAATATTCCTCAATCTGCCATTTTTTTATTACCCACCTCATTCCCTTGGCGAGGAAAAGATAGTGTGCCAACTATATTTGATAAATTTATTGTAAAAAGTTCTAATAATTCTTTAACCACTTGCGCCCCACCCTATTCAACTGCATTAGGCGATAGCATAAAAAACGGAGCTGTTTATTTTAACGGTCCTTTGTATGCAAACGCTTCTCACTCCAATTCACCAATAAGATTATCGGGTGGAACAGGCACTTATACTTTAGGTGTAGACTTATTACACATTCATAATACCTACGCCAATACTATTATGTCATACTACTGGGGTGCCGGAGATACCGTGCGAACCCCTGCCCCATGGGAATTGGGAATATTAAAAGAAATAGGATGGAATTTAAAAGTTGTAGGCATTCGCGAAAACACAAATGAATTATCAGCTATTATTTACCCCAATCCTTCTAATGCAAATGTTTTTATTCGCGCTTTAAATTTTAGCGAACTCAATCTTTATAACATAGAAGGCGAAAACATAAAAACAGTTATTAATGCTACAAAAGAAGAGGAATTAATTATTAATACCTCTAAATTGGCAGAAGGAATTTATTTTTTAAAAATCAGTTTTTATAATTCACAACAACCCGAATTTAAAAAAATCATCATACGGCATTAATTTTGTACAATCAATTTTCGGGACATGACCGTACCATTT
The DNA here is from genome assembly GCA_033763945.1 of Bacteroidota bacterium. GTDB lineage: Bacteria > Bacteroidota > Bacteroidia > B-17B0 > Aurantibacillaceae > Aurantibacillus. The sequence continues at coordinate 294,395 of JANRJN010000012.1, forward strand.
AAGTTTACATTTACAAAATAAATGCCTCGTGGCAATAAACTGTTTTTATTAACGATGAGTGTTTGTTCTCCTGAACCATAATAAGTATTTGTTACTGGTAACACTTCTCTACCAAACATATCCACTACGCTTACTATAATATGTGCTGGGTCGTTTAAATTAAATTTAATTTTAGCCTCCCCGGTTGTTGGATTTGGTGAAAGGTTAAATTGAATGTTTTTTGTTAATTCGTTAATGCCCACAGCTGCCGTATCAACAATATTTATGGCATCTAAAAACAATCTATTTCCATTACCGGAAGCTGGATCTTCTTTAAAATAAAATCTTACCAAAACATTACTTGAGTTTTGAAAGTTAAACCAAAACGGGGAGTCGTAAGTAATATTGTATGTTTTCCATTGCGATGCAGAAGGTGCCCAAGGAATATTTGATACACCACCTGAGCCATTGGCCATTGTTGTCGGACTAGGAGAATAGATATCGCTCCAAGTTCCTCCACAATCTTTACTTGCCTGTACTTTAAAAACATCTGCTTGAGTTGTAGTTTGACGAGCATAAGCATATTTAAAACTTAATACGCTGGATGGGTTATTCACAACATCCATCATTGGCATTTGCAATATAGCCACATCTCCGGCACTACTGGTTGGTCCATCAAACAAAATAGAACTTGTACCATGAATACCTGCAATGGATGTTTGAGCCCAAGTGGCACCGCTTCCTTGATTGGTGACTACCCAATTTGGAGGTATAACACCAGTCGTTTCAAAACTCTCGAAGTAATTATTTGAAATTTGAACGGAGCTATTAATTGCGGTTAGTACAATACTTGCCGTATTATTACCATTGGCATTAATTGCGGTACAAATTACTGTTGAATTTCCTATATTATTTAGTTGAACTGTTGCATTTGCAGAGTTAGAATTTGTAACAATGGCTCCATTATTGGCAGTCCATGAATAGGAAGTTGAATTGGCATTTGACGTGTACGAAAAAACAGTTAAAGAAGAACCAACGCAAATTGACTTTGTTGCAGCTGATACTTCAACGAATGGAATACAGTTAGTTGCGCTAGATGTTACGCCTGTGGCAACCAAATTAGAAGGGCTAGATAAATTATTTCTTCCATTTACTGTGCCATTAATGGTTGCTAACATTCTTGCGGCTTGTCCGTTTGTGAACATTATTTTACACGGTGCATAGTCCATGTAATTTTGAATATTTTCAAAAATGCCAGGAGTACAAATATCTGTATTGGCAGTATTACAAACTGTAAAACCTTTTGTTATTGGCGTATCCCCAACATTATCGTCGCCACAAGCAACACCTGGTTGATTACTTGATCCCCAAATATGTAGAAGATTAAACCAATGTCCCACTTCATGCGTTAATACTCGTGAGTTTGCAACATTAGCAGTACCAATAGAACCCGTAACATAATGCTCCGTAACAATAACATCTGCCGAAAATGGTATAGGGGTGCCAGGTAAAATAGTGTAAGCACCATCTAATCCAACTATATTACCAACCACATAGATATTAAGATATTGATTGGTAGGCCAAGTGTACGCATATTGCGAAAAATTACCAACCGACAAAGGCCAATTATATGAATTTGAATCGTAATGCCTAATAATACCATTTGTGCAATTACCATTTGGATCGATAGTAGCCAATTTAAAGGCAAAATTTACTTTGGCAATGTTATTTGTAAAGGATGAGACAACGTTAATCGTATCTGCATTCTGCTTTTGATAATCGCGGTTTAAAATATTTATTTGATCCAATACTTGAGCATCGCTTATGTTTTCTGCACCACCTGTGTGCAAAATATGAAACACGACAGGTATTGTGTAATTAGGGGTGCTGCTTGTGGATTGAGTTTTGTTTTGATTTAAAGCTATTGCTTTTTGATTCTCCTCAAATTTTAATTTGTCATCCGGATGAGATGTAAACCAACTATCCATTACTTGTTGCTGACCGCATTGGTTAATTTCTTGTGCTAACATTTGAAATTTAAATCCAAATATTAAAATGCTGATTGTAATTAGAGTTTTTTTTGTTTTCATTTTATTAAAATTATAGTTATGATGCTTTTACTCGTTTTTGTTCACTTTCCGAGCCTTGTGAATTATATTTTGGTTTATTACTCGTGTTTTTTCCAAATCTATATGAGAATGTTGCTGCAACAAATCTGCTGTCATATTTACTATTCCAATTGGCATCTGTTAAATACAAATTATTAATAACGCCTCTTATTTTAAAGCTATACAACACATCGCTTACGCTTAATTTTAAACTGCCTTTATCTTTCAATATTTTCTTCTGAACTCCTATTGTTCCTTGCCCGTAGTCACCAAATTTAAACTGAGAATCAACCACATCTGAAAGATAATCCGCACTTATTTCCGCACTCCAACCTTTTTTAAGAACGATGCTATTATTTATGTTTATATACCAATAGGTTCCTTTAGAATTTAAAGTTTCGGTATATAATTTACTTTTATACTCCGCATAAACTACCTCAGAATAAAACATCGTGGTTAGCCATTTTTTAATGGGTAGAGCTCCTTCTATTGAAATATTATAACTCTCACTGCTACCAATATTTCCTGGTCTACTATAATAAATGCCGTTATTAATTTCAATGGTTTCTTGAATTTTATCAATAGAATTATTATAACTCAACGACGTAGAAAATAAACTTTTAAAACTGTAAGAAACCGCCAAATTATGTGCAAATGTTGGTTTTAAATAAGGATTACCACCGTAAAACGTAAATTTATCTAAAGGGCTTACAAATGGATTTAAATCTTTATAAAATGCCCTGTCTATTCTTTTTCCATATGAAAATGCCAAAACATTATTCGCATTTGAGTCTAATTTATACGATAAAAAAAGAGTGGGAAATAGATTATTGTAGTCACGCTTAAAATCTGAAGCTAAGTTTACACTATTCCCTAATTGTTGACCAACTAAGTTTGTGGACTCGAAACGCAAACCACCTTGAATATCAAGCCTTGAAAAACTTCTAGAATAATTTACATAAGCCGCATTAATAAATTCGCTGTATAAAAAATGGTTACTCAAACTATAATTAACCTCAGTAATACCATTTAGCGTTTTATCATAAACGGCGTCATTATCTGTTTTTGTGTAACTTGATTTTAATCCTGCCTCAAATTTGGCATTATGTTTTAGGGGGTGTGAGTAATCTGACTTAAAAGCTAAAATATCAATAATTGAAGGTAGTTTACCCGTTTGTTTATCTGAATAAATATTACCTACTGATGGTAAATCAACAAAATTATTAAACGTTTGATTTATGTTTGTTGCATAGGAAACGTAGTCGGCATCTAAAGTAATAGATTTACCTGTTGAATCGAATTGATGACGTAAATTTAAATTTAAAGTGCCATTTTTAAATAAACTTGTTTCTTTATTATCAGCAACTACATAACTGTTTAAAATTTCTGCTGAGTCAAGCACCCTTGCATAATTATATTTTCCAACCGAAGCCGGATTTAAAAGTCCTTTGATTGTAAAACCAAGTGTGGTTTTGGAATTTAAATAATAATCGCAACCTATTCGGGCAGAATAAGCTTCGCTAAACCTCCTTATAAGCGTGTTTTGAGTAAAAATAGACTTGGTTGATAAATCCTCATTTTTATAGCGTCTACTGATAGTTAAATCTTGATAGCGAGTTCCTAAAACATAACTTAAGTTTGAAAAAATAGCTAATTTTTTTGTGTTATAATTTAAATTAAAATTATCTGTACTTCTTCCATAAATGCCTTGTCCGTAATTTAAGCTGAAGCTGCCATTTATTCCCTTTAATTTATTACGTTTTGTTCTAATGTTTATAATACCTGCATTACCCGCGGCTTCGTATTGAGCCGGTGGGCTGGTCATTAATTCAATTTGTTTTATGGCACTTGAAGGCAAAGAACGTAAATAACTTTCGAGTTCACTCCCTGTTAAGTAGGTAGGTTTATCGTCAATATAAACAATTACACCTGACTTGCCTTTTAATTTTATAACACCATTTTGATCGACCATAACGCCTGGGGATTTAGACAACACATCTAAAGCCGTCATGCCTGCAGATGAAATAAGCGCATCAGGATTTACAATTGTTCTATCTGCTTTTCGTTCAACAAAAGGCAACTTAGTTACAACAGTTACTTCTTCTAATTTTTTCCCCTCATCTTTCATTAATGTAATAGGTAAATCCATTGTCCTTTTTAAGGTATCAACTACAATAACAACACTTAAATATTTTTTGTAGCCTAATTGATTGACAAGCACTTTAAAAGAATCTTGTTTTGTAATTTCAAATTCAAAACTGCCATCAGCCTCAGTAAAAACCGTTTTTATTAAACTAGAATTATTGGCTTTAAGCAACGATACAATTGCGCCTTCTATCAAAGCTTTGGATGAATCAGAAATATGTCCACTTAATTTGTAAACAAATTGTGCCTTTGAAATTAGACTTATTCCTAACATAAAAATTAAAATGCTCCCTATCCTTTTCACTGCTTTAGTTTTTTATTTAGTTTTTTGTACATCAAATGTTTTATCTGATAATTTTGAATTAAAAAGATTTGAAGTATATTCTCCACATTCCTTAAGGCTTGCCAGTATTTTAATAAATCCAATAATAGAATCAACTTCTTGAAAAGTAGGATTGGTTTTTGACTTAAAGAAACAAGTATCTTTTTTTGGATACGCTTCATTAACAACTTTTTCAGAAGACTTATAATAAAAACCCCAACTAAAACTCAAATCTTGTCTTGGTTTTTCTTTAAAAACAGAATAGTGAGTAAAATCCCCTCTTATCTTTAAACTAAGAGATTCAGAAATATTTTCGGTGAAGAGTTGTGACATAATAATACCCTAAATTATAATTCATTTAGGGCATTATTTTTTTAATTACATAAAAGGAATAATAAATAGGTTTTGAGGTATTTTTTTACTACCAACCCAAAACCCAAGCAAAAATTAAAGGTGCAACAATGGTTGCATCACTCTCAACAATAAATTTAGGTGTATTAATATCTAACTTACCCCAAGTAATTTTTTCGTTTGGCACCGCTCCAGAATATGAACCGTAAGAGGTTGTAGAATCTGAAATTTGACAGAAATAACTCCAAAACGGAATATTTTCCATTTCCATATCTTGGTATAACATAGGCACTACACATATAGGAAAATCGCCAGCAATACCACCACCAATCTGAAAGAATCCTAGGCCTTTGCCTCCGCTATTTTTTGGATACCAATCGGCCAACCATGCCATATATTCAATACCACTTTTCATGGTACTTGCTTTAATTTCGCCTTTAATAACATAACTCGCAAAAATATTTCCCATGGTGCTATCTTCCCAACCCGGCACTACAATAGGTAAATTACGTTCAGCTGCTGCCAACATCCAGCTGTTTACGGGGTCAATTTCGTAGTACTGTTTTAGTTCTCCACTAAGTAAAATTTTGTACATAAACTCGTGTGGAAAATAACGTTCGCCCGCAGTATCGGCATCTTTCCAAATTTTGTAAATATGTTTTTGTAAACGACGAAATGCTTCCTCTTCGGGAATACAGGTATCGGTTACACGATTAAAATGGTTTTCTAATAAATCCCATTCGTCTTGCGGGCCTAAATCACGGTAATTTGGCACACGTTTATAATGGCTATGCGCCACTAGGTTCATAATATCCTCTTCTAAATTAGCGCCTGTACAGCTAATAATATCAATTTTACCTTGACGAATCATTTCTGCCAGTGATTTACCCAACTCCGCTGTACTCATGGCTCCTGCCAAAGTCACCATCATTTTTCCACCTTCGGTTAAATGAGTTTCATAACCTTTTGCAGCATCTACTAAAGCTGCAGCATTAAAGTGTTTGTAGTGATGATTTACAAAGTTTGAAATCGGACCTTTATTTGGTAAAGTTGTAATTGACGACATATTAAATAATTTAGGGGGCAAAGATAAAATTTTTTTAGAATTTGATGTAGATTCTAAGATTAAAGAACCCAATTCGCTTAACACTTTCTTAACACTAAATTATTTTTTAGTTTTAAAAAATATCATTTTAAATTAGAACTTTGGTGAAAATTATAAGACAAAAAAATGAAAAACATTTATTTAAATAAATTAAAAAAGGCGTCGGCTAAAACTATTTTTAGTGCAATTGCTTTAATTTCAGCAAACACCATTTCTGCGCAATTTACAGGTGGTAATATTACTTTATTGCAAGTAGGCGATGGCACTGCTACATTAGCAAACACTGGTAATCAAATAATTTTAAAAGAATTTTCTCCATTAGGAACTCCAACATTTTCTGTGCCGGTTCCAACAACTGGAACCAATGCATTACAAAACAGCGGTACTGCCACTTCAGAAGGAGCGTTAAGCCTTTCAAGTAATGGACAGCATTTAATTTTTGGTGGTTATAATACAGTAACAACGTCAACCACTTCTATTTCGGGAGCCTCAGCTACATTAATAGCCAGAGGTATTGGAATGGTTAATGCTGCTGGTGTATATTCTTTAGCCGCAACCAGTAACACCTATTTTACTGGTAATAATATTAGAGGTGCTGCATCTGATGGCCTTGGAAATTTCTGGGGTTCAGGCAATGGTCAAGGCACGAACTATTTTGGGAATACAACTGTACCTGCAACAATTCAAAATACAGTTACTAATACTCGTTCAATTTATCATAACGGAACAAATTTATTATTTTCAACTGGTTCTGGTTCTATGGGTATCTACTCAACTCCGACAGCTTTTACAAGTGGTGGTCCAGTAACTCCTTTAATTTTAACAGTTGGTACAGGAACTGGTACCCCTAGTCCTTATGCATTTTACCCAAATCCAGGATTAACAATTATGTATGTAGCTGATGATAGAAACTCTGGTGGTGGAGGTGGTGTTCAAAAATGGGTTAATGTGTCAAGTGTTTGGACATTAACATACACTATTCCTACAGGTACAGTAGGTGCACGTGGCGTTATTGCTAATTTTTCGGGACCTGTGCCAATTATTTATGCCACAACTGCTGAATCTAGTGCCAATAGATTGGTTGCTATTGCTGACATTGGTGCCGGATCTACTGCAACCACTATCGCAACATCAGCTACAAATACAATTTACAGAGGTGTTGCTTTTTCACCAACTGCTGCTTGTACAGGTCCATCAGTAACAGTTTCTACCTCGAACTCAACTTTATGTTCAGGCCAATCTGCTACCTTAACAGCCAGCGGCGCTACCGGATATTCTTGGAATACAGGTGCGACTACATCTAGTATCGTAATTACTCCAACCACTTCAACCAGTTATACTGCAACTGGAACAAATACTTGTAGTTCAGCAAGTGCAATATTTACACAATCTGTTGTAATTTGTACAGGTATTAAATCCGCTTCAATTAACGGTGCAATTAGCATTTTCCCAAATCCTGTTAAAGATGTTTTAACTATCAACATTGAAGAGCAAGGAAATTATAGCATTACAATTATTGATGCTGTTGGAAAAGTAGTTTATACTGCTGAAACCGATAAAAACTTAAACGTGAATACTTCGGCTTTATCTCAAGGTATTTATATATTAAAAGTTAAAACTCCACAAGAACAAAGAAATTATAAGTTTATTAAAAACTAGTTATTATTTTTTTAATTAATTAAAGCCCCGATTGTTTAATCGGGGCTTTTTTATTTGTAGATTGTTGCAAAATAAATTGTGCTAAACGAATTTGAACAAATAGTTAAGAGTAAACTACCATTTACTGCTAATTCTGACCAAAGTATAGCGATTACTAAAATTTGTAAGTTTATTTTTAATAAATACGAACGTAGTGTTTTTTTGCTTAAAGGATATGCAGGTACAGGTAAAACAAATTTAATTTCTGCTTTTACAAAAGCGTTGCCCTCCATAAAATGGAAAAGTGTGTTGTTGGCTCCAACCGGTCGAGCAGCAAAGGTGCTCAGCACCTATTCACAAAAACCAGCATTTACTATTCATAAAAAAATATTTAAAAAGCAAATTGGTAACGATGGATTAATTTATTTTTCATTGGCCGAAAATACGCATACAAATACGCTATTTATTGTGGATGAAGCCTCAATGATAAGTGCGGATAGTGGTAACTCACAACAAATTTTTAATAATTTATTGGAAAATTTATTTGAGTACGTGTACAGTGGTTTAAATTGCAAATTAATCTTAATTGGCGATACTGCACAATTACCACCGGTAGGAAGTAACGACAGCCCGGCTCTAAATCCGGTTTATTTAAAGCGAAATTACCACTTAAATATTTTTTTATTTGAGCTCACAGAAGTAGCCCGTCAACGATTAGAAAGTGGGATATTATTAAATGCTACAAATTTGAGAAACAGCTTGTTTAACACTGAATTTGTATTGCCAAAACTTATCAGTACACCAGATGTGGTGAAATTGAATGGAGAAGAGCTAGAAGATACCATTAATTCTTCGGTGAGCAAATATGGCGAAGATAATGTTGTTATTATTACACGAAGTAACAAAAGTGCAAATTTATATAATCAAACTTATAGAAATCGTATAAAGTACTTTGAAGAAGATTTGTGCACAGGCGATAAATTAATGATTGTTAAGAACAATTATTTTTGGTTACCAGAAAATAATGGTGAGGCCGGATTTATTGCCAACGGTGATATGGCAGAGATTACAAAAATTAACAAACGTGAAACTATTTATAACTTTAATTTCTGTGATTGCGTTTTACGTTTTATAGACTACCCTAATCTTCCTGATCAACAAGTAAAGTTAATTATAGATAGTTTGTATACAGACAATCCTTCCATAACTACCGAAGAACAAAAAAAATTATTTAACGAAGTATTAGCGGATATGAGTGATGAGCCTTCGCGATTATTACGAATGAATTACGTAAAAAAAAGCCCCCACTATAATGCTTTGCAAGTAAAATTTAGTTATGCCATAACATGCCACAAATCGCAAGGTGGACAATGGCCTATTGTTTTTATTGATCAAGGTTTTTTAAAGGACGAAAATGTTGCTGAAGGATTTGTAAGATGGCTTTATACGGCATTAACCCGTGCTACCGAAAAAGTGTATTTAATAAATTTTAATGAAGTGTTTTTTTAAAACATAAAAAAACCTGCAGACTTTGCAGGTTTTTTTTTATAAACATTATTATTTATTGATTTTCAACTTTCTCAACAAGTTCAATTATTTTATCCAATGTAGGTTTTTGGGTAGCTTTATATTCTAAATTAATTTGGCCCGTAGCAACAACATCTTTATCTACTCCAGCATTGTTATTAGTAATAGTCATTTTAATTTTGAATGATTTATCTCCTGTAAATTTAGCCTTGCTCTTGTAAATTAAATACATAAACGCGTAATCTGATAACGAAACAGGATTGTAATCGAATAACGTTGGGCAGGCCGATAAAAATCTATCTTCAGGTGGGCGTTTTGAACCGAGTTTATTACTCCAGGCAGCACTTGATTTGCGAAGTTCTAGCAATGAAACTTTTACACCATCCATTTCATAAATAATATTTTGGTCGCAGCCATTTGGACAAAGCGTATTAGGCGGCATATCAAAGTAAGCGCGATAAAATGCTTTTTTATCAAAATCAAATGATGAAATAAATGTTTCCATTGTTTCGTCAATTTTTCCATAAGCTGCACCTGTTTGCCCATAATGTTTTACAAAACCAATTTTCCCCACCATTTTTTTGTACACATCGTTAGCTGCCCATTTTGCTTTTTCAGCTTTTAATTCTTCTTTTTTACCAGCCATCATTATTTGTTGGTATTTTGCTAAGGCAGTTTCTTTGTCGTAAGCGGCTAACTTTGCAGCATCTTTAGCGAACACTGCTACAATCTCATCTTTGGTTCCTAATTTAGCAATAACTCCGGGTTCTAAAACAATGTAACTAACCTGATAGCCTGTAAAATATAAGATGTTACTTGTTTTTTTTCTTTTTTCATCAAGTTTAATATTGTCGTAAACACCTTTGTCTTTTTCGTTGGTATAAAAGTTTAATGCATTAACTACTTTATCTTGATATTCTCTGGCGTATTCAATTTTTACGGTTGTAGCATAGTAATAATTATTGTTACTGTTTAGTTTTTTTTCAGTGTAAACAACACCTCTACCAATGTCATCGTTTAACCAAATGGTATCCGCTGTTAAATAGGTTCCACCAATTCCTAAATCGTCAGTAAAGTCTTTAGAATAAGGTTTTATTGCTTCTAACCCAGGTCCTTTTTTGGTTTCTTCTTTTTTATTTCCTGTGTTAGCTTTATCGGCAAGTTTTTTTAAAAAGCCTTGTGCGTTTACGTTTGCAACTGATGAAGTTAAAAGTGCAGCTATTGCAAATTGAGTTATTTTTTTCATAATAATTATTGATTTTTTGTTTTTATTGTTAGAAATTTAAGTTTACCGTTTGTGTATTTTCTTCGATGTTTCCTTGCAGACCACTTTTTGCTCCACAACAACCACTGCCCGATTTTCCACCCGAATTATTAATTTGAATAAAATCGCTTGATACTCCTGGTGATTTAATTATTTTCACATTGCCACCGTCACCACCATTCCCTGGTGATTTTTTACTACTACCCGAACATCCATTACCTCCGTAATTATGCACTATAACATTCACTCCTTTTTGTACTTTTATTTTTTGAAGACTTGCGCCTGTTCCATCTTTAACCTCTAAAAGGTTTAACATTTTGTCAGTAGACTCTGTCACGTAAATAGTTAAGCTAACTCCTCTATTGCCGCTGGCCGCTTGGCTACTTGAGGAACCCGAGGAGCAATCATACCCTACGTACCTTACTTTTACAGGGGTGGCATAGCTCAACTTAATATTTTCAGTAGTCATTAAATTGGGGTGATGTTTACTTTTAATAGTAAGCTTAACAAGGTTGTTTTCTACATTTCTTATGGTGTTTGGCACCATTAAAAATTCATCCCCCGGTTCGGCACCTTTGCAAGCTATATCAAAGTCTTCCCAAGGCATTTTACCTCCAAGTGTATTTGTTTTGAATTCATTTCCTTTATCATCGGTAGCAACAATACCATAATTAATTTTAGATTCCAATCCTGTTTCACTTTCTTTAGTAAGCCAATCTATATCTAGTTTTACAATTTTTTTCCCTTTAATAGAATTTTTTAAAGCTTCAGCTTCTTTTTGTTTTTCGATATCAGCTTTCAAGTTTTGTTTAGCTGTACTTTGTCCCTTTTTAGCTTCATCAAAATAATTCATTAACCCAATCCAATCGGAATATTTTTCGGGAAGTTGTGATAATGATTTTTCATCTTGATATAAAACGTATTTAATTTGGTCAGAAATGTCATAAGTACTTTGTTTGGTTTGATAATAAAAGAAATTCCCATTTATATATGTTAACCTATCAACTCCATTAGTAAAATATGTGGAATAACTTTGAATGTCGGGAGTAAAAACCTCTTCAATAATACCCGCACGCATAATTGTTATTTTCGCTATGTTTTTATTGGCATCGCGTTCTATGCTCAGTGGCCATTGTTTAGTTACTTTTTCGGTTTTAGAAGAATACCCGCCTCTACTTTGCCAGTCGTAACTTACTTTTAATACGTTTAAGCTTCCGTTAACGTAACCAGATAACAATTCGCTTTGGCTTTGTCCGAATGTATTGTTGAGTAATAGTATAAAATTTACGAATAGAAGTGCCGTTTTTTTCATCAGTGTTACAGAATTTGCAACAAAATTGAATATAAAACGACATTAAATAAAAAGCGTTTTGTGAATTGCACACTTGAATTTGTAAGCGGTAATATGAATTAAATTTTTTGGATAATATCAAAAAAATCTCCTCTTCTATCTCTTGCCAAATCTATCTTTTTACCGCTTTGCATCACAATAATCCCTCTGTCGGTTTTAGAAAAAGAGGCCATGTAGTTTATATTTATTATAAAAGATCGGTGTGCTCTAAAAAAATATTGAAATTTTAAAAGTATATCAGCAAAATATTTTAAATTTTTTGATACGGTTTTTGCCTTTTGTCCATGCAAAAAAAGCTTAACGTAAGAACCATCAGCCTCGATATACTCAATATTTTTTATAGGATAATATTCATAGCCATTTTGCACAGGGATACAAATGATATCGTCAGAACTCTTATTTAAATTTTGGTTTAATACCTGCAATTGTTTTTTATAATCTTCAACTTCTTTTTTCTTTTTTACCCTATTTACGGCATCTATTAATTCAATTTCACTAATAGGTTTTAATAAATAATCGATTGCTGAAAGTCGAAATGCTTGAATAGCATACTCGTTAAATGCCGTAGTAAAAACAATTGGTAAGAAAATTTCTTCATCCATAAGTTGTTGTGCCATTGCAATGCCTGATTTTTCAGGCATTTCAATGTCTAAAAAAATTAAATCAGGACTAAGGTGTTTTACTAAATCAAACCCTTCGTTTCCTGTTTCGGCTTCTGCTAAAATGCTAACATCCTGAAAATGTTCTTTTAACATCAATTTTAATAACATTCTTGCTTGTTGAGAATCGTCAACTATTATGGCTTGTAAAATATTGTTTTTATTCATTTAAATTTATTGTTAAGATTACCTCAGTTCCATCTGGCTGATTTAAATCAGAATACTTATCTTTTATTTCAATATTTACTAGGTCTTTTCGGCTATAATTTAAAAGGGCGATTCTTTTTGCGGTTGCATCTGTGGCAAAAGAATAATGTGTTTTGGTATCTTTGTTATTAAGAATTTGCGAGGCTTCTCTTCCTATGCCATTGTCAATTACTTTAACCTCCAATGTATTTGCAACTTCACTGTAATTAAAAATTAAATGTAATTCCTTACTACCTTTTTTATGTCTTAATCCGTGCTTAAATGCATTTTCTATAAAGGGTTGAATAATTAAAGCTGGCAATTTAATCGAAGTATTTTCAGGAATATTTTTTGTAAGGCGATATTTGAATCCATCTTGCATCATCATAGATTCTAATTCTATATACAAGTTTAGTATTTCAATTTCTTCATCAAGATGTATTTTATTTAACGTGCTTTGGTTAAGTATTTTACGAATTAAATCTGAAAAACGAGAAAGATAAAGCGATGCATTTTTTTTATCGTTCTCATAAATATAGGCCTTAATAGAATTTAACACATTAAAAATAAAATGAGGGTTCATTTGAGCCTTAAGTGCCGATTGTTGCGAGAGTCGTAAATCGTTTTCTAACTTAATTTTTTTTAGTTCATTGAGTTGTTTTTTTCGCAAAAAAGCAATTCTATATTTGTAGAACATAAATACCAGTAAAAGAAATAATAACATTATTACCAAATAAAACCACCATTGTTGCCAAAATGGGGAAGAAACGAAACCATTTAACTTTATAAAATTTACAGAATTTCTATTTAAGTTATCAATTAACTTAATTTCAAGTAAAAAATTGCCTTTGGGTAAATTTCTAATTTCTATTTTATCGATATTACCGGGAAGCACAACCCAATTGGTGTCGTTACTGATAAAACGATAAGCATATTTAAAATTACCGTTAGAGCTATAGGCATTTGACTCTAAAGTTATAGCCATTGATTGTTTATAGCTTATATTGTATAATTTATTTAAATCGACTCTTTTATTATCTATATAAATATTCTTTAAAAAAATCGTTGATAGTTGTTTTTGTGATTTGTAATTTATTGGTGTCGATTGCATTCCCGCTGATGTAGCGAGCCAAGCACTATTTTTATTAATAATAAACGAATACACATTATTTGATGCTAAACCGTTTGATTTATTAAGAACATCCCATGTTTTGGCCAGTAAATTTAATTTCCACAACCCTTTATTAGTAGCTATCCATAAATTGTTTGAATTGTATTTTAACTCGTATGCTTGCACATTCTCGGGCAAACTGATAATCTTATTAATTTTATCGAAAGTAACTATTTGGTAAATTTCACCTTTAAAATTTATAGCATATATTGTTTTTGTTAGTGGGTCGAAATCAATAGATAAAATTTGCTCACCTTTTAAATACACTCCTATGAAAATAAATTTATTGTTTTGTAGTTTATAATTTAATAAACCTGAATTAGTTGCTATATAAAGTAATTTTTCGGAATCGTTATATACTAATTGTCGTGACCATTCTTTTGTGATAGTATCTTCGATGGCATTGGGGTTTGACTTTGAGATCATGATACATCTGGCAGAAGTGGCAATTACTAACTGGTTTTCAACTTGTAGAAATGATTTAACCGGAGGAATATTCTTTCTGTAAATTTTTAATTCGTTTTTTTCAATACAATAAACGGTATTAACCAAACTAAAGTATAATTTATTGTCTGTTTTATCGTAATACAAGCTATGTACATTTGATTTTATACCCGATTGAAATACTGTAACACTATCGCTTTTAGTATTTAGTATTCCTATTTGTCCGTTTATGTTTGAGAAAAAAATTAGCGAATCATTACATGTAATTTTTGTTATTTGATTGGATTTTATGTTTGAATGGCTATTGTTCCATACTTTGTACTGCATATCAGTAATTTTTATCACGCCATCGTTTAATGTTGTAAGCCAATAATTTTTTTCATTATCTATAAATATATCCGAAAAAGCCATATTAGGATAAAGCAAAATACCAGTGCCGTTATCGGGATTAAAAGCTATAATTCCGGTATAGGTGCAAATCCATAAAATTCCATCGTTAAGATTGCGAACGTTATTGATGCGGGAGTTAGATAGGTATTTATCTAAAGAGACTATGTTTTGTTTTAAAAAGCTACCATTCATTGCACTTTTAAAAATAATATTCCCCCTATTTTTAAATAACCATGTTTCTTTTTGATATTCTTGAAACATGTATTCACTATTTACTTCTTTGGTTTGAAAATCAAAAGGTATTATTTGTAATTTTTTATTATTGAGTGTTGCAAGCCCTTTGCTTGTTAAAAATGTAATTTCATTTTTGGAATTTAATTTACAACCAACCGTATATCTCTCTTTATCGGGTTTCCCGTCAAAGTCAAAGTCATTATAGTGTGTCCATTTTTTGGAAATTTCATTATAACAACTTATTCCATTTTCACTACAAATCCATAGATTACCTTTCAAATCGCAGGTAATATTACTTACTTTTTTATTCCAACTTTCTAATTTGTAAAGTGAGTCATTCTCTATGTAAAAAACTTCGCTTGAAAAACTGTAAGCGTAAATTCTACCTGATACTGAATTACACAATCCAGATAAAGATTTTGATTTTTGATTTGGATTACTGTATTTAACAAAGTTAATTGCATCGTACTTATAAATCCCTGCATCGCAACCAATCCAAATAAACCCTTTTTTATCTTGTAATATACTATATACTTCGTTACTCGGAAGACCGTTATCTGTATCTATCTTTAAATAAGATGGATTTTGAGCTTTTAAAATAAAATTAAAAAAACTTAATAATAATATAAGAATATTTTTTTTATATAAAAACTGTACCCTCACATTAACATCAAAAAAACTAAAATTAGGAATAAATTATTATTTGTTTTCATAAAAATCATCTATCTACAATCATGCTTTTCGTATTTTTTATTTATACTTTTTAAATATTGCTTTATCGTGAACAGTCCATAAACAACAGGTTTGTCCGCAATTTTTTAATGCACTATTAGCCCAAGTGTTACATGTATAAAAAAGACTGTAAGTGCCATTGGCTTCATAAAACGCATCAGTGTTACCATAATTGGCATTTGTTTTTATATTAATAAAATTTCCATTTTTATCTTTTTTAAAACTTTTAGAAATAAAAGCTATTAAGCGTAAATATTGTTCTTTGGTAAGAAGTATTTTTTTGCATGACTCATTTTCAATCATTTCTGAATAATAAGTAGCATGAATAGCTGTTGTTCCTAAACCAAAGGTTGCATTAAAAGCTACTTTGGGTTTCAATTCAGCCCAAGTTGGTGTTTCTAAATAAAAGCCTTTATCTCCCCAACCCAAGCCTAAATATGTTTGAGTTGTATCTGGAATTTTGGTATCTGCAAATTTTAGTTGTTTACTCCAATCAATATATTCATTTTTTGTAGGCATTACAATATCCGTATGAACGCCGTTTGTTTTAATATGGATTACCACTTCAGGTTTTGTATAGGTTTTCTCTTTACTAATTGTAATTCGTGATAAAAGGTAGGCAAATAGCAAATACAATAAAATTAATCCAATAAAAGTGATAATTAATTTCCATAATATTTTAAATAGTTTTATCACAATTTTAATTTTTCACTATGGTTCTAAACGTCAAATTAATTCTTGGTGCATTAATTAAAGTTGTTGGCGGCAAACGGTGCAACCAATTGGTTTGTGTAAAGTCTTTCATTAAAAGTAAACTGCCGTGTTCTAATACTACAGATATTTTTTCCTGGGTTTGTTTGTGTTTAAACGAAAATTTGCGTTCTGCTCCAAAACTTAAGGATGCAATGGCACCATTTTTTTTTAAATCTTTTTCGCCATCGCTATGCCAGGTCATACCTTCACTACCGTTATGGTATAAGTTAAGCAGACAGGAATTATAAGCTTCTTTGGTTGTTTCTTCTACTAAAATTTTTAATTCCAACAATTCTTTTGTCCATTTTAATGCCTGTTTAGTAATGTTGGAATAAGTGTATTCAAATTCTGAATCACCATACCAAGCTACTTTCCTTTTCGTAACAATGTGTTTTCCAAAAATAACAGCTTCATCGTTTCTCCACTCAATAGTATTTAATAATGCATTGTAATAATTGTCTGCTTGAAATTTATCTAGAATTTTTCCATAGTAATTTACGATACCATCCTTTGGCAAGAGATTACTTTTTTCGTATATATTAAATAAATCCATTAAGTTTTATGATTACCCCTGACAGGGCATCAACGACTTGGTTAACCCTGTCAGGGGCATCGATATATACCAAAAACCCCCTGATTACTCAGAGGGTTTTGGCTCTCAAAAAACTAAATACCTTGGCTAGGTTTTAGTTGCCCTTAACGAACACGTCGTTTGGGAGTTTTTATATGCTTGCGCACAAGCTAGAAAGTTTTTAACCTTTCTAATTATTTTCCATCCATTTTATCTTTTAAATCAGATAAAGCAGATATATCTCCTAATGTTGAACGCTCTTGGCTGTCTTTTATTTTTTTAACTGCCTTTTTAGCATCATCACTATCAGCTTTTTTACTTGCTTTTTCAACTTTTTTAGCTTCTTCTTTCACTTCTTCGTGTAAGCGAGCATGAGATACTACGATGCGTTTTGCATCTTTGCTAAATTCAATCACTTTAAATTCTGCAACTTCTTCAGCTTTTAATGAAGTTCCGTTTTCTTTATTTAAGTGACGAGCAGGACAAAAACCTTCTACGCCGTATGGTAAACCAATAGTAGCACCTTTATCATTTACAGTCATAACAGTACCTTGGTGAACTGAATCAATTGTAAAGATGGTTTCAAACACATCCCATGGATTTTCTTCCAATTGTTTGTGCCCTAGAGATAGACGACGATTTTCGCCATCAATTTCTAAAACGGCAACTTCCATTTTATCGCCTACTTTACAGAATTCGCTTGGGTGCTTAATTTTTTTGCTCCAGCTCAAATCAGAAATATGAACTAAACCATCCACACCTTCTTCTAATTCAACAAATACGCCAAAGTTTGTAAAGTTACGAACTGTACCAGTATGCTTACTTCCCTTAGAGTATTTATCAACAATCATATTCCAAGGATCAGGAGTTAATTGTTTCATACCTAAGCTCATTTTTCGCTCCTCGCGATCTAAAGTTAAAACTTGGGCTTCAACTTCGTCACCTACTTTCACAAATTCTTGAGCACTACGTAAATGTTGACTCCAGCTCATTTCACTTACGTGAACTAAACCTTCAACACCTTGAGCAATTTCAATAAATGCACCGTAATCGTTAATCACAACTACTTTACCTTTTACTTTATCACCAACTTTTAAGTCAGCATCTAAACCTTCCCAAGGGTGTTTGCTTAATTGTTTTAAACCTAAAGCAATACGTTTTTTATCGTCATCAAATTCTAAAATTACAACTTGAATTTTCTCGTCTAATTTTACAATTTCTTCAGGGTGATTAATACGACCCCATGATAAATCTGTAATGTGAATTAAACCATCAACACCACCTAAATCAATAAACACACCATAAGACGTAATGTTTTTAACAGTACCTTCTAATACTTGTCCTTTTTCTAATTTAGAAATAATATCACGTTTTTGTGTTTCAATTTCGGCTTCAATTAACGCTTTATGAGAAACTACCACGTTTTTAAACTCGTTGTTAATTTTAACAACTTTAAATTCCATAGTTTTACCAACATAAATATCGTAATCACGAATTGGTTTAACATCAATTTGTGAACCTGGTAAAAATGCTTCGATGCCAAATACATCAACAATTAAACCACCTTTTGTGCGGCATTTAACAAAACCTTTAACAATTTCTTCACTTGTAAGTGCTTCGTTAACACGATCCCAACTTTTATTAGCACGCGCTTTTTTGTGAGATAAAATTAATTGACCATTTGCATCTTCGGCACTTTCAACAAAAACTTCAATTTTATCGCCCACTTTTAAATCTGGGTTGTAACGAAATTCTGATAATGCAACAACTCCATCTGATTTATGACCAATGTTTACAACAACCTCACGGTTATTTTTAGAAACGACAGTACCTTCAATTAGTTGAAGATCTGCAATCGTTCTTAAAGATTTTCCATACATCTCATCAAAAGAAGCTTTTTCTTCTGCGGTGTAATTGTCTTGTTTTTTTCCGATGGCATTCCAATCGAAATCTGGGTTTCCTACTAAGGTATTTTCTACCATTTTTATTATTCTACTTGTATCAAATTGCTAAGGCTCAATTTGAGGGGTTAAACTAATTAGTTAATTCCAATTCTAGCCTTATTTAAATTGGGACTACAAATATAGCTAGAAATAAGGCTAAAAAAATACGAGCTACTTATTTTAAGTAACTGAAAATCAAATAAATAGAAAAATTAACATGATGTTAAAATTCTTTGATTTTTAATAAAATAGTAGTAAAGCAAAAAAGCCTCCATTTTAAAATGGAGGCTTTTTTAAGAATTTGAATAAAATTATTTTTTTGGCACTAATTCTGCGTGATAAGTTACCAAAACAACCTCTGCAATTTTTTCGAAAACTGCCGAAGGAATTTTTACCTTATGGTCTGCCAATTTTAAATCGAATTTTGAATCAATTATAATTTTACCATCTTTAACAACAATAGTTCCGGTTATGGTGCGGGGCTGTTCTACACCATGCACATTTAATTTACCTGTAACGGTTACAGAATGTGTTCCATTAGCTTTATAATCAATTGTTTCATTTATTTTACCAATAAATGTAGCCTGTGGGTACTTTTCGCTCTCCATATAATTTTCATTATAATGCTCTTGCATTAGCGATGATTTAAATTCAAAATCGGTTTGAGTAGCTTTAACCGCAAAATTTCCGTTTGAAGTATTTAAAAGAGTTGTCCCTTTGGCGTTAGTAGCATCAATATTTTCGAGCTTTGCCTCACTAAAAAATTTAAGAGAACATTTTTCGCTGTTATAAACTTGCGAATTAGATTTTAATGCGAAAATTAAAAGGGTAAGAATGATAGTTTTTTTCATAGGTTTAGTTTTAAATTATAATGATACAATAATTATTCCAAATTTTTCGTATTTTTTAAAGTAAATACACGCGAAATATTAAATCCTAAACGTATACCCCAATTTTCCCATGAAGTATTGGTATTCATAAAATAGTTATTTTCTGTTAAACCAAACGAATTTGTAAAGTGCATTTGAAAGACGTGCCCACCTGTTTCTAAATCATAACCAATTCCAAAACTATCATACATTTTTGCCTTAGTATATTCGTTTATTCTATATCCATACTCCAAAGTTATTGCTTGGCGTTTTGCAAATTTAAAACGGGTTACAACGCCTACAACATAACAATCATTTTTGTCTGTAATATTTTCAACCAAATTATAATGAACTGCAGCGCCTAAAAGCTGTAATGAAAAACGAGAGTTAAATTTACGCCCTACCATAATTTGATGGCAATATGATAATCTATCTGAAACATTTTCAAATTTATTAATACCGTCAATGTTTACGCGTTCAAACGTGTGATATATACTTGTAAACAAAGTAAGACTAACCGGCATTGAATTATTGGTAGTTTGCCGCAATAATCGATACTTTAAAAAGCCATCTGCCATTTTATTTTGCGAAGTACGTCCTATACCAAACATTAAGCGAGCATCATGACAATATTCTAAACTTAAACGAATGTTTGCTCCTCCATCTAATCCCCATGCAGTATAAGCACCTCCATTTACGTCTCCAAAACGATGTGAAATTCTAAAATCTAAGCTACGTTTTCCTAAAACTTCTACGGTATGAAAATTAATTAAACGTGTAGTTTTAAAGGTAGCCGATGTAAATTCTTTTTTAGGTTTATCATTCATCATACTCAACAAATCCTCAGGATTATCCTGCGAGAAGGCGAAAGAAAAATTGGCTAGAATAATAGATAATAAAAATATATTTTTTCTCATAATAATTTGACTATTGATTAATTATTTGGTGCACCAGCGGCTGCCCACTTTTTAATTTTTGTAATGTCGCAATCTGAAATTTTATTGGCTGCACCTTGTGGCATTTGCTGCGCGGTTCCGTTCCATGAAACACTGCCGTATAAAAGACCTGCAACCGCATCAGCATTTACAGCATTCCATGCAGTTAATGAATGACCTGACCCAATACCATTGTGACAATTGGTTGTACAATTATTATCCAATACAGGTTTAATGTGTGTTGCATAACTTATAACACCCGCCGTATCACAACTTGATACAACAATAGGATGACGCTCTCTGAAATTATCTTTGGTACAGTAAGAAAAAGAAAGAATTATAAGACTACAAAAAGTGATTATTTTTACCATATAACATTTTAATAAAAAGATAAATATACAAAAAATTAAATTAAAAAAATTAGCAAAAAATGCACCTAAAAATCAAATGTAATTTGCCCCTCGTCGTTTAGTAAGTTTTTATTGTTTAATTTTTCCATAGCTCTGCGATGAAGTTCCATAGGCGACAAACCCGTTTTTTCATCATCTTCACTTTTTAAGAATTTTCTTGCTGCTTTAATCTCTTCCGATTCTTTTAAATTAATTTCTTTTACTTTATAAGAAGACAGTTTTCGCCCCTTTGCTTTCATATTTACAACCGGACTAAATTCTACCATGTTGATGGATTCTTCAGGGATTTCAACACCTTTTTCTTTCGCAAATTTCACTTCCACAATTGGATTGATTTGTGTAGTGATTAACTCTATTCTGCTTTCTGGATGCTCAGTTACCAGCAATACTTTCGTTGTTGTATTCTCTGGTTCAAATCGTTTGGTAAAATACGATTTACTAATCCCATCGTAATAAATACAACTTAAGGTTTGATTACTAAAATATTTTTCAATCATAATGATATCATCGTCAAAATGATTTAAAACATCGTAGGTATATAATTTATAGAACCCTTTGGTAGTGATGGTTAATATTTTATCGTCGCCACTAAACTTGCCCAAAAATGTCCCTTTTTCGTTTTTATTTAAACGGTGCGTAATTTCATCAAACCAATAATCTTCACCTTCTAAAGTAGATGCTCCCTTTTCTAACAAGGTTACTTTGTTTACAGTATATTTTGTAACAATGTTACCCACTGCTGTTCTGGCTTTAATTTCCATTTCACCAAAATCAACGTCTAATTGTAATTTACGTAAGCCAGGTACCTGTCGTAAATGCACAATTACTTTCTCGCTTTCGCCATTAGGATTAATTGTAAACCAATAAACAGATGAATTTGGTGTTCCTTTGGTTAAATCGTATTCTTTATCGCGAGTTACACCTGTCACGTTAAAGCGCTTCATAAATGTTATGCCTTTTGGTCCATCGCGATAAATCATATTATAAGTGGTGCGTTCATCATTCTTTTTAAAGATGGCCACATGCACAATATCTTTTCCAACAAAGGTTTTATCTGATACTTTAAAAACTTTCATTTTACCTTCTTTGGTAAAGGCTATAATATCATCAATGTCAGAACAATCGCACACAAACTCATCTTTCTTTAAACTAGTACCAATAAAACCTTCGGCTCGGTTCATGTACAATTTTTCGTTTGCCATCACAACCTGCGTTGCAATAATGGTTTCCAATTGTTTTGTCTCTGTTTTACGTTCTCTACCCTCTCCGTATTTCTTTTTTAAATTTTTAAAATACTCTACTGCAAAATCAATAAGGTTGGCTAAATGATGTTTTACTTGGGCAATCTTTTCATCCAGCTCTTTCATCATTTCCTCCGCTTTAATACTGTCAAAGCGGGTAATACGAATCATTGGTATTTGAGTTAGGCGACCTAAATCGTCGTTTGTAATATCACGAATTAACTTTTTCTTAAACGGTTTAAAGCATTCGTACAAGTACTCAAATAAGGTTTCTTTATTAGAATATTTTTTAAAGTCGATGTACATTTCTTCTTTAATAAATATTTTTTCCAAAGAAGCAAAATGCCATTTTTCTTCTAATTCGTGTTGTTCAATTTCTAACTCACGTTTTAAAAGTTCTAAGGTTTGATGTGTAGAAATTTTTAACACTTCGCTCACCCCAACAAAACGTGGTTTTTCGTTTTCGATAATACAAGCATTAGGAGAAATGCTTACCTCACAATTGGTAAAGGCGTAAAGCGCATCAATAGTTTTATCAGGAGAAATCCCTGGTTGCAAATGCACTAAAATTTCCACACTTTCTGAAGTGTTATCTTCAACCTTTTTAATTTTAATTTTTCCTTTTTCGTTAGCAGCAATAATAGAATCTATTAATGAACCCGTTGTAGTGCCAAAAGGTATTTCTGAAATAATTAAGGTTTTAGAATTTAGTTCCTTTATACGGGCTCTAATTTTCACTTTTCCGCCGCGTAAACCATCTTTATAATCACTAAAATCGGCAATACCTCCCGTTATAAAATCTGGAAAAATAACTGCCTTTTTACCACGTAAAACTTGAATAGAAGCATCAATTAATTCATTAAAATTATGTGGTAAAATTTTAGTAGCTAAACCAACGGCTATCCCTTCCACTCCATGCGCCAACAACAATGGGAACTTAACCGGCAACGTAATAGGTTCTTTATTTCTGCCATCATAGCTTAAACCCCAATTAGTAGTTTTAGGGTTAAAAATAATTTCTAAGGCCAATTTTGATAAACGCGCCTCAATGTAACGCGGAGCAGCAGCACTATCACCAGTTAAAATATTACCCCAGTTACCTTGCATATCAATTAGCAAGTCCTTTTGACCTATAGCCACCAGAGCATCACCAATACTGGCATCACCATGTGGGTGATATTTCATGGTGTTCCCAATTAAATTAGCGACCTTATTATAACGACCGTCTTCCAACTCCCACATGCTATGCAAGATACGGCGTTGCACAGGTTTTAACCCGTCTTCCATGGCTGGAACGGCACGCTCTAAAATTACATAACTGGCATAATCAATAAACCAGTTTTTAAACATGCCCGAAACGTGCAATACCTTATCTACCTCGTTGTGATTGTTTGTATCAAATCCTTCTGAATTATTAGTATCCATTTTTAAAAATAAGTAGCAAATATACGTTTAGAGATTTAGGAATAAATAATTTTTAAAATTGTTTTTGAAAGAGATTTTAACAGAAGTCTGTTTTAAAACTCTTTTATTACAATTACAGCGCTCATTATTTTAGTAATTTTACCTTTCTAAAAACCACTTATGACTTTTAACACCCTCCCTATAGATTTTAAAATTTCGAAAACATTAAATCAATTAGTGGCAGACTATATTAATCAAGATAGCAAGTTAAAGCCTTTTTACTCGAATTATCCAGATAGTAATGGTTTTAAAGAAATTATTAAAACCGTTGCAAACCAATCTATCGACAGAGTAATTTTAGTTGAGGAACTAGATAGACAACATAAATCGGTTAGTAATACTTCAATAACAACACTTAACAACATTCAATTATTAAAAAACAAAAATTGCTACACGGTAACAACCGGGCATCAATTATGCTTATTTACAGGACCTTTGTATTTTATTTACAAAATCTTTAGTACCATAAATTTAGCGGAAGAGTTAAAAAATCAGTTTCCTGAAAACGATTTTGTGCCTATTTATTGGATGGCTAGTGAAGATCATGATTTTGAAGAAGTGAACCATTTTAATGTATTTGGAAAGACCATTACTTGGGAAAGTAAACAAACTGGAGCTGTTGGTGACTTTAAAACCAAGGAATTAGAAACTTTGGTGACACAACTAAAAGAAATTTTTGGTGAAACTGAAAATGGAAGGTATTTGTTTAAGTTATTTAGCGAAGCTTATTTGCGATACAACAATCTAAAAGATGCCACCCGATATATAGTAAACGAACTGTTTGGAAATTACGGTTTAGTGATACTTGACGGCAATGCTTTAAGTTTTAAAACTCAATTTGTTAAGCATTTTAAAACAGATATTTTAAAAAATTTAGCTTACAACAAAGTAACTGAAAGTATTAACGAATTAGAGAAATTAGGCTACAAAGCTCAAGTTAATCCACGTTCTATTAATTGTTTTTACATGGAAGATGGCTTGCGTGCAAGAATTGAGAAACAAGGCGACGATTACATTGTTTTAGGAACAGACAAAAAGTATACTGAAGCGCAGTTAAATGAATTAATTGAAAACCACCCAGAAAAAATTAGTCCGAATGTGGTATTGAGGCCTTTATACCAACAGTATATTTTACCAAATATTGCTTATGTTGGAGGCCCAGGTGAATTGGCCTATTGGCTGCAATACAAAAGTCTATTTGAAGCTTTTAATATTAACTACCCTTTATTAGTGCCAAGAACTTTTATAACGGTGATAGAAAAAAATATAAAATCAAAACTAGAAAAGCTAAACTTTAGCGAGGGTGATATTTTTAAAGAGGAAATAGAATTGGTAAAAGAATTTCAAATAAAAGCGAATGCTACTTTTGAGTTAGATAGTGAGAAAAAAATTATTGAAAATTTGTTTGCAGAAATTCAAACTAAAATTAATACTGTTGATAAAACCTTAAATGCAGCGGTATCTGCCGAGCAACAAAAAGCCACGGGTAGTTTGGATATATTGACGGCAAAGGCAAACAAGGCTTTAAAACAAAAATTAGATACAGAAATAAATCAAATAAAAAACATAAAGCAAAAATTGTTTCCAAATACCACTCCGCAAGAGCGCTTTGATAATTTCTCTACATTTTATTTAAAATACGGAAATGACCTTTTTACTGAGTTAAAAAAAGTAACGAATCCTCTAGGATTAAAACATTTAACTTTAGTAGAGGATTAATCGAATTCTTGTAATTGTTCTCCAGTTAACTTCCCATTAATCCATTCTGGATCTAAAACAGCATCATATTTTTTATAAAATTCAATAGCAGGGGTATTCCATTCTAACACTTGCCATTCCATACGTCGCACTTTTTGTTCTTTGGCTACTTTAACAACCTCGTTAAACAACAATTTACCATATCCATTTTTTCGTTCGGTTTCGGTTACAATAATATCCTCCAAAAACAAACATTTCCCTTTCCAAGTACTGTATTTGTAATAATACAAGGCCAATCCAATAATTTTGGTTTCCTTTTCTAAAACAAAAAAATCGAATACTTTATTAGGTCCAAAGCCCCAGTTGTGCATTTCATCAATGGTCACTTCCACTTCGTTAGGAGCCTTTTCGTATATGGCAAGTTCTTTTACCAAGTTAAGCGCAGATTGCACGTCGTTTTCTGTACCTTTTCTTAT
The DNA here is from genome assembly GCA_033763945.1 of Bacteroidota bacterium. Taxonomy (GTDB): domain Bacteria; phylum Bacteroidota; class Bacteroidia; order B-17B0; family Aurantibacillaceae; genus Aurantibacillus. The sequence goes on from JANRJN010000012.1 coordinate 320,361, forward strand.
TGTAATGTTCATTTTTTTGAATACATTAATTTTAATACAACTTTTTGTAAAATTCGCTTGATAATTAAATCAGTAATGCTTTGCATTTTAATATCCTCGTGTTTGTTTAAAGCCAAGTTATAATCCTTTTCCGGAATATCAATTAAATATAAAAGTTGTTGGTATTTACCACTTTCCTTAGTTAAAATATCAGACAACGTTTTACTTATTTCTTCATGAATAGTTGCATAGTCAAAACTACTTAATGGCTTTAAATAATGCTCCACCCCTCCTCTTTCAAAATCTTTAATTAATTGTTCATTAAATTTTTGTAGTAGCTCCAATTGTGAAACACCAATTTTTTCCAACTCGCCAGGTGTAATTAATGGTGTCATTTTTTAAATAACAGGCGTTCTACCGGGATTTTATTTATGATATGAGATTCTATTATTTCTTTTACATCTTGTTTCTTTACACCAACATAAAAAATGCCTTCGGGGTAAATAGCTACAGTTGGCCCAAAATCACAAATTCCCAGACATCCACTTTTATTAGCACGTGTTTTTAATTTTATGGGCATATCTTTTAACTGCTTTTTAAACTCTCCCACTAATTCTAAACCATGGGCTTCGCCACAACTTAATTTTTCAGAATCGGTTCGTTGATTGTTGCAAACAAAAATATGTACATCGTAAAGCATAAACTTAATTTTAGTTATTTTGTTATAAGATTATGGCAAAGGTATTAATAACTGGCGGAAGTGGCTTACTTGGTAAAGCAATTTCAGAGATATTGTTAAAAAATAATTATGAAGTAGCATGGTTAAGCCGCGAAGAAGGTAGATATAACTCTGTAAAAAAATATAAGTGGGACGTTGGTAATGGGTACATTGACGAAAGAGCATTTGATAATGTTGAGCATATTATTCACCTTGCAGGTGCAGGAATTGCCGATAAAAAATGGACAATTGATTACAAAGCTGAAATTATAAATTCGCGCATACAGAGTAGTGAATTACTTTATAACTCTATAAAAAAATTAAAGATTCCTATTAAAACGTTTGTTGGAGCAAGTGCAGTGGGATTTTACGGAGCCAGAAGTGGTGAGGAGTTAATAAATGAACATGAAAGGCCAGTTAATGATTTTTTATCTAGAACATGTGTTGCTTGGGAAAGCAGTTATACGGCTTTTAAAGAATTAGGAATAAGAACCCCAATTATTCGAATAGGCGTCGTACTTAGCAATAATGGCGGTGCTTATAAGAAAATGTTGCCACCATTTAAATGTAACTTAGGATGTTCCATAGGTTCTGGAAAACAATATTTCCCTTGGATACACATTAACGATATTGCAAACATTTTTGTCTACGCGCTTGAAAACCAGGCTTTAAGTGAAATATATAATGGAACAGGAACTGAGGCAATAACAATGAACACTTTCTCAAAACAACTTGCTAAAAGCATTCACCGATTTACTTTTTTGCCCAATGTTCCAAAATTTTTGTTAAAACTAGTCTTGGGAGAAAGCCATTTAATGATAACAGAAGGTTTAAAAATAAGCAACAAAAAAATAAAAGATACTGGTTTTAAATTCAAATTTGAGAAGTTATCCGATGCCCTAGAGGATTTAGCAAAAAAATAATCTATTCTAAATTTTTCTTAATAAAACTCATTGAATTTTTAAATGCATCGTCAGCAAATTCTCTATTGTATTTAGGATTACTTGGATTTGCAAAAGCATGATCAGCGTTGTAGCTTTTTACCTCTAAGCTTTTTTCCGCCGTTTTCATATTAGTTTCAAATTTAGTTACCATCTCTTTATTTATCCATTGGTCTTGCGTTGGCCAAACAAAAAACACAGGAGCATTTAATGTTTTAATTTTTTCCATTTTTTCTTCAGGCATACCATAATACATAACGCAGGCGTTACTTTGTTTTCCTGCTAATAAAGCTGTTTTCATACTCCATCCGCCTCCAAAGCACCAGCCAATGGTTGCAATATTTGCTTTTTTACCAACGTAAGAAATAACACCCTTAATAATTATTTCTGCACGATCTGTTTTTACAGATTGCATGTATTTACCTGCTGAATCACGATTAGTGGCCACCTTTTTATCATATAAATCAATGGCAATAACATTCACATTTCCCAACGTTTTTGCGATTTTTTCAGATTCCTGCTTAATATAATCGTTTAATCCCCACCATTCATGTATAACAAAAACATAATTTGCCGTAACTTTCTCTGCTTTAATTTCATAACCATAACCTTCTTTACCATCGGATGTTTTAAACGAAATATCTTTCCCAATTTGATTCTCAAGAACAAAAGGAAGAGGCTCTAGGTGGGTATTAATAAATTTTTTGTCCTGCGTTAACATGGCAAAAGTTTCGGTAGGGCCAAACTTTGAGCAACAGCTTCTTTGAGAAAAGCTATTTAAAATGATAAATAAGGAAAGTACCACGATTAATTTTGTTTTCATAGTGTATTTAAGAATTTATTGATTGAACAAACAAACTTAAGCATTGTTTACTAGAGCAATCTTTTACAAAATCATTTCATTTTTTATTATTTTTAGCAAAGTTTTGAAAAAAACCGTCATATATCTGTTGTTTGTTATAGCCAATTCGCAATTTGCATTTTGCCAAACCGATTCTATTACGTTAAGTAATTGGAGTATTAAACCTTCAATTAATACTGGCTTTATAATGATACATAGAAGTACTATTGGTCATTTAGTAAAAGGTTATCCAACATTTTATGAATTAGATTTGGTTAAACACACACACGGAAACAAACTATGGCATTTAGAAAATAACAAACCTGATATTGGCTTATCTTTCCAATTTATTGATTTAAAAAATCCTGCTCAGCTGGGTCATGCAATTTGTGTTGCCCCTTTTATTGATATACCTTTTAATGTTAAACCAAAAGTGTCACGGTTAATTATGCGCATTTGTTGGGGAACAACCTATATTACCAAAAAATTTGATGTGACCACCAACCAAAAAGATATTGCCATAGGTAGCCATTTAAATGCTTTTGTTCAATTTAAATGGTTTTGGCACTTGCAACTTTCAAAAAATTTGCGTTTCGAACCTGGAATTACCTTTAGCCATGCCAGTAATGGTAAATCAGCTAATCCCAATTTAGGGCTGAATGTTTTAAGTTTAAATGCAGGTCTTAATATTGCATTACCTCACAATAAAGCAAACGTGTTATTTAAAAGTAAAATTGATTCTTCAACACAAGTAAAAAGTAAAAACGAAATATTAACCTATTTTGCAATGGGTTTAAACCAAAAGGGAATTAATACCCCTAAACTAAGAACGCATGCTTTTAGTGTTGCATATCAACGAAATTTTAGAAATACTCACAAATTTTCTGTAGGAATAGATTTTTTTTATGATGAATTGTACCACATAGATTATGAAAATTCACTTCGCCAGCAGCCAACAGGTATAGATAAATTTAGAGTTTCGGCAAAACTTGGTTATTCCTATAATATTGGCAGGATTAGTATACCTATTGAGTTAGGTTATTACTTAGTTGATGGCGCGAAACCAGATGCTCCAATAGTAAGCAGATTGGCAGTGCGGTACTATAGTAAATGTGGTTTAGTAGGTCAATTTGGGTTAAGGACTCATTTTGCAGTGGCCTACAATTTTGAGTACGGTTTGGGTTATAGATTCTTTATTGGTAAAAAATGAAAATAAAATTCTTTTCATATTTATTTATTACGTCTTTTCTTTTCGCATGTACGAAAGAAAATGCCTTAGATTGTTTTAAATCGAATGGAAAAGAAACTACAGAGTTTCGTTATCCCGGAAGCTTTTCAATAATAAAAACATATGATAAAATAGACGTTAAAATTGTTAAAGGAACCGAGTACAAAGTGGAGATAAATGCCGGAAGCAATCTTATGTCTAGTATAAAAACTACAGTAAGTAATGGCACTTTAACTATTCAAAATAAAAATAAATGTAACTTTGTAAGGGGTTATAAAAAAACCATAAACGTTATTGTGACTCTACCTCGGTTAGCTCAAGTTGAAAATTTAGGAGTAGGTACTATAAATTTTGATCAAAATTTCAGTCAAGACACTCTATTTGTCAGAGCAGAAAATTCAGGCGATACTTACCTCAATGGCACATTTTACCTTTTAACCACTAGTTCTCATGGTGACGGGAACATAATTGCAAACGGCACCTGCAATACGCTATATGTATATATAAATGGTACCAACTTTTTTAATGGCGAAAACTTAACAGTAACAAATTATGCTTTTATAGAATCTTTTAGCATTGCAAATGCACATATAAAAAGTCCAAATAATGGCACATTTGAATGTAATATTCATAGCGATGGTAATGTTTTTTATACAGGGAATCCATTATACATTAACGATTATAGCGATAAAAGCGCAAAAGGTAAATTGATTAAAAATTAAGTTTATTTTCACACTCATTTTTATAATTTAGTTAGTCAAATATATTCCTATCTTTTAATTTAATTAATACGATATTTGGTTGTAAAATATGCCAACAATTCTCGATATTAAAACATTTATACAATCTTCTATTTATAAAAATTGCATCGATGTTCGCTCCCCTTTAGAGTATAACCAAGGACACATTCCTTTTGCAATTAACATGCCTCTGTTTACGAATGAAGAACGTGCAATAGTTGGCACAATTTATAAACAACAAGGCAAACAGCCAGCAATTACCAAAGGCCTTGAATTTGTCGGTCCTAAATTAGTTCAATTTGTTGAATTTGCTCAAAAAAGTAGTTTTAATAACGTCGTTTTTATTTATTGTTGGCGTGGCGGTATGCGAAGTGGCAGTGTGGCATGGCTTTTGGAGATGTATGGATTGAAAGTATTTATCTTAAAAGGTGGATATAAAGCTTTTAGAAATTACACCTTAGAAATTTTTAAATCAGAAAAAAAAATAAAAATTATTGGAGGTAAAACCGGCTCTGGAAAAACTTTAATATTAGAACAATTAGCTCAGAAAAATCAACAAATAATTAATTTAGAAAAAATTGCCAACCATAAAGGCTCTGCATTTGGCGCTTTAGGAGAATTGCAGCAACCTTCCCAAGAACAATTTGAGAATAATCTTGCAATAAAGCTTTTAGAAACTGATAATATTAATCCTATTTGGATAGAAGATGAAAGTCGGCTAATAGGAAATAAAGTTATTCCGGAAGAATTATGGCAAAAGATGCTTAGTGCGCCCGTAATTTTTATTGATATACCTTTTAACGAACGTGTTAGTTATTTGGTAGAACAGTATGGCAAATACTCTAAAAACGATTTACATAATGCAATTATTAAAATAGCCAAACGTTTGGGTGGTGAGCAAACCAAATTATGTATAGAGGCCCTAGAAATAAATGACTTAACCACAGTGTGTAAAATCTGTCTTTTGTATTACGATAAATCATACCAACATGGTCTATTAAAACGAGAAGTCACTAAAGTAAAAGAATTGCACTTTACCTCATTAAATATTGAAAAAATAACCCACAAACTAATTGAACAAAATTAAATAATGGAAACAATAAAACTTACACAGTTCAGTCATGGTTCAGGTTGTGGTTGCAAAATTGCACCAGATGTCTTAAAAAAAATCCTAAAAACAAATACTGAAATATTTACCGACCCAAACCTACTTGTTGGCAATGCCACTAATGACGATGCCGCAGTTTACGATTTAGGAAATGGAACAGCATTAATAAGCACTGTAGACTTTTTTATGCCCATTGTAGATGGAGCTTTTGATTTTGGTAGGATTGCTGCTGCTAACGCAATAAGCGATGTATATGCCATGGGAGGCAAACCCATTTTATCTACCGCTATTTTAGGTTGGCCCATTGATAAACTGCCAAGCGAATTGGCACAGCAAGTTATAGAAGGCGCAAGAAGTATTTGCTCTCAAGCAGGAATTGTATTAGCCGGAGGACATAGCATCGATACACTAGAACCTATGTTTGGACTTTCGGTAAATGGAATCATCAACACATCAAACATCAAAAAAAACTCGAACGCGAAAGCAGGAGATTACATTTATATCACAAAAAAAATTGGTGTAGGTATTTTAGCTACTGCCTTAAAAAGAGGTGTAATCGAAAATAAACATGAAACTATACTTATTGAACAACTCGTTAACTTAAATAATATTGGCGAATTATTTGGTTCATTAAATTATGTAAATGCCATGACGGATATTACCGGATTTGGTTTATTAGGTCATTTAATTGAAATACTTGAAGGTAGCAACCTTTCTGCTGAAATAGATTACCAGAATGTTCCAATTATTGAGAATATCCAAATTTACACCTCAAAAATGATTGTTCCTGATAATGTATATAGAAACTGGAATAGCTATAAACATAAAGTAAAAAACATTGGTGCAGAATCATTTTTTACACTTTGCGACCCACAAACTAATGGAGGATTAATGGTTGCTATTTCCGATAAGAACCAACAAGACTTCGAAAAAATCCTCAAAGAAAATAACCTTACCGATTTTGCAAAACCTATCGGAAGAATTACAGATAAAACAAACGTTTGCGTTACTATAAATGAATAGTTACCGTCAATAATTATTGTCTTCCAGAGTTCTTAAATTTTTTTCAAGGCACAATTTTAGTTATAGTAGTAAAACATTTAGCGACCGAAAAGCTAAAAGAAAACTCATTCAAAAATAACTTTCAATAATACTTACAAAAAAACTTTCCGTTCAGAAAGAATTATGGTATGTTCAGCAGTTATAAAAAATCAACCGTAAACACTTCTTTACTTTTGTTTCATAATAAAAAATTATGAAAAAACTAACTTTAACACTCATTGTAACAGTTCTATACCTTAATGCCCTTTCTCAAAAAAAAGGTGGAAACAAAGAGGAAAATAAGCAAACCACAACAACGCAGCAGCCCGCAGAAAGCACAAGTATAATACCTAATTCCCAATGCGAACTTTTAAAAAATTACAAAGATGAAGGCGATTGGTATTGCATCACCAGCAGATATAATGGAGGTAATGTTAAATATAACGTTGAAAAATACACGCAGAAACATGAGCTAAAAAGTGATGGAGAATGTGTTAATGAAATAACTATAGGGGGTAATGAATTTATTTTAAAAAAACAAAAAATTGACCCTGCAATAAATTTTATTTTTTTAATGAGTGGCACTAATACCAGAAATTTATGCTTTATAGACGGATGTTTTTACGAATATAAATTCACATTTTTTAATGGTCAAGGTGGTTTTTATAAATATCCTCCTTACACTTTGAACGTAATAGATATTTCCATTTACTCAACAGATAAAAATAAAGTAAAAGATTTTTTAAAAAATCCCGAAGTTCACAAACTAAAATTGGAGCAGTACTTAAATACTATGGGCGAATTAACCCAAAAAGCTGAAAAAGACAAGGAAGAAGCAGCCCAAAAAAAAGCTGACGATTCTAAAAAAGCATTTGAAGAAAGCTATGCGCTTAAATCAATTAAAGGTAAAGATATTGTAAAAATTGAACTGGTTTGGTTAAGTAAAGAAACGGAAACCAGCTTAGCTAAAAGAATAGAATTTGGGATGCAAGCTACCGATAGCAAAGGGGTTGTTTATAAAACAGCAAACTTAGGGGGGGAGGCGCACTGGGAGGACTTTACTTTCTCTGCCGATTGCGAAGGGAATGTACTCTATAATGGTTTTGAGGCCCCTTTATTTTGCAATAGTATAAAAAATGATCAAATCACCATCACTTTAAAAAGTAAGCATCACCCAAATTTAAAAGATGTTAAGTCGATTAAAATGGCATATAGCGAAGGTATTCAACTAAATTACAGTGGCCCAAATGATTTAGCTACTTCCTATAGAAATGGACACCATGGAGAATCAATAAAAATTTATGTGGCAGAATCGGCAAACAAAAAATTTAATTTAATTGAAATAAAGGGTTTTAATGGTATGAGTAAAGGAAAATTAAAATTAGCAAAGAATGCAAATTTAATTATTTATAGTAATGGCCATAGCGGCAAAAATCAAAGTGGGAGCTGGAAAGGCGGCAGTGGTGGTAATGGTGGAGACGTTACTGTTTATCATACCCCAGGATTACCAATTGATTTTATTTCAATAAATAATTCAGGGGGTAATGCCGGCACTGGTTGTTGTGGGAGTCGCGGTCAAGATGGCAAAACCTCATTTGTACCACAAGCAGTTAGCCTAAGTTTTTAATTTCCTAAAATCCCACTAAACAATCAATATGAAAAAATTATTTTTTATACTCACGAAAATGGTACTTGGCTTAGCATTAAACGCGCAGGTACAAAAATGCAAGTGTGGAAGTTATTCCTATCAATATGATGGTAAATTGGTTAGTTTTTATGAAAGTAAGGATTCTAAATCGGAATCTTTCTGCAAACTTTCTAAAGATACTGTTTATTTTTATTCTATTTATTATTTAAAAAATCAGTTAAATTCTTATAAATTATCCAAAATAGCCGTTAAGTATTTAACCAGTTTAAATAACGAGAATATAGGTTCTTACTTAACAAAAAACTCCAACAGCTCTTCTTATTTATTAAGCCTAGGTGCACAATTCTTTGAAAAAACCAAAAATGGAATTGTTTATGAACATAGTGTGTGCGATATGGAACCCAACAATTACACTAAAAAAAACACCTTGGAAAAAATGATATACTGTACTTTCTCAAAAGAAGAAGAAGCAAAAGAATTTTATGATCAAATAGTGAAAGCAGCAGCAAAGTTTAAAAAATAATTAAAGATTAAAAAATACATCTTACTTATTAATAATCTATTATTTTAATCTCTTTTCCTAACTTTAACCATCTTTACATTTTAAAGATGGTTGTTTGCTTCTAACACATGCGTAATTTAATTATATTAATTTTTATACCTTTTACGCTAAAAAGCCAAACACCTTCGCCCTATTGTTATCCTTTAAATGTTGGAGATAATACGTTAAGTAATACTATTTATTCGATTATACAAAATAAAGAAGGTGCTATTTTTATAGGACACGAAAACGGAGTTACACGTTATAATGGCAAAACAACTTACAACTATTTAATTAAAGGAAAAGGCAAAGCAATCAGTAATTTAGTGGAAGCAAATGACGGTACCATTTGGTGTAGAAGTTTTTACGGAGATATTTTTTTGCTAAAAAACGACAGCGCCATTTCGCACCCTTACTCAAATAGTAGTAAAAAAGCAATTCCCAGTATTTGGCTGTGTAATAAAAAAATAGTTGTAGTTGAGAAAAATAAATTATTTGTTTCAACTACAAATGACAAATTGGTTCAGTTGAACTTCACAAAAAAATCTAACGCTACACTATATGCCATTCAACAAAATAAAAAAGAACAATTAATTACTGCATTTCCCAACAACAAATTACAGTTAATAGTTTTAAATGATACGACTGTAAAACGTACTATTCTGACTGAATTTTCTTTAAAAAACAATACCTATTTCCTCTCCATTTTAAATAGAATATTATTATTTTCCTCCGAAAATGCTACATTTTATGAGTACAAAAACAATCGTGTTTTTATTTCTGATTTTAAATTGGATGTAGATTTAACTGCTACAAAAATTACTGGCGTAAATACAATAAACGATTCTTTATTTGGTATCTCCACATTTAATGGATATTACATTTTTAATAATCGTGGAAAATTACAGTTCCATTTATTAAAAGGTCTACAAATATCTAGCGTGTTAATGGATAAAGAAGATAATTTGTGGTTGGGAACGCTTCAAGATGGTGTTTTTATTTTCCCTTCATTAAGCATCTTAGATAACGATTTAAAAACTATCCTTCAAGATAAAGAAAAAATTAGTACCGTTATAAATCTTGATGATTCATCTTACGTTGTTGGAACTTTTTTGGGTAGGTTACTTAAATTTAACCAACATCATCAACTAAAACAGACATTGGATCTGCCAAAAAAATCTGAAATACAATGCTTACATTACAATCATTATACGAAAAAATTAATAGGTTACTCCGATGGATTATTTGTAATTAATATTCCAAAATTTAAATTGGAAAAGACGCTTTCAATTAGCTCCACAAAAGATATTTATTCCATCAATACCGACCTGTATATAGCCAGTTCCAATGGTTTTATTTGTGTTAAAAAAAACGACTCATTAAAGTCAATCTTAAGAAATACTTGGATAAACGAGTTAGCAGCCCTTCACGATACTTTACTTTTTGTAGCAACTAGAAATGGCTTGTTTTCTTATTCGCTTCTAACTGAAAAATGCATTAAAATAGTATTACCTAAACAAAATCCAAATGAAGGTGTTCGATCCATAAAAACTAACAAAAAAGGCGATATATACATTCTGTTAACCAACAATCATCTTCTTTTTAAAAACAAAAATAACGATTATTTAAAAATTGCAACACTACCAAATGCCAATAAATTAAAATTAAACCAAGACACACTTATAATAATTACAACCAATGGTATTCATTTTTTCAATACAAAATCCGCCAAGTTTTTTTATGATTTAAACGAGTCAAAAGCATTTGTTTCTAAAAATTTTATCGACTTTTTACCTTTCGGAAAATCCTACTTAAAAATAAATCAACAATCTATACAACAGTTTAAATCTTTTTTAAAATCAAATTCTGTAAAGCCGATTCTAAAAGTTAAGCGTGTAAAAGGCACATTTTCGTCAGACGATGAGCAGTGGGTATCTGATTTTAGTAAAAACAATCTGTCTTTTGAAATAGAAGTTTATCCAAACATAAAATCCAAAGGAACAATTAAGTTATATTATAAACTTGAAGGGTTGGATGAATATTTTAAACTTTATGATGACCCAATAAACAACTTCAAATTTACTTATCAACTACTGCCTCATGGTAATTATACTTTTAGTTGTTATGCTGTAAACGAAGATGGACTAAAATCAAATCCTCTTTCTATAAAGTTTACAATTAAAACTCCTTTTTGGAAAACCTGGTGGTTTAACTTAATTTTAATAGTTACAGGAATTTACACTTTATATCTTTTATACGTCTGGCGAATAAAATTAATACGACAAAAAGATCTAAAAAAAATGGAAGATGAACAAAAAAAAGTAGCACTACTTTCCGCACAATTAACTGCTATTCGTTCACAAATGAACCCCCACTTTATTTTTAATAGCCTTAGTTCTATTCAATCTAAAGTATTAAGTCAAGATAGAACCGGAGCCTACAAAGATATTTCTACATTTTCAAAGTTAATGCGTTCCGTTTTAAATCACTCCTCAAAAGAATTTATTAAACTGAATGAAGAAATAGATTTTTTAAAAGATTATTTATACCTAGAAAGTGTAAGAACAGATGGAAAAATAAATTATCAATTAAATATTGATGAGACTTTAGATATCAATTTCCTTGAAATTCCAACGCTAATAACACAGCCGTTTGTTGAAAACGCCATAAAACATGGCTTGTTGCATAAAACAAGCGATAAAAATCTGTCTATTACTTTTCGTAAACAACAACAAGGTTTTTCAATTTCAATTCTAGATAATGGAATTGGTCGTGAAAAATCATCCGAAATAAACAAACATATTAACCCACAACACCAATCCTTTGCCTCCGAAGCTATAAAAAAAAGAATTAAGCATATTAACGAAGGACTGAAGATGAAAATTAATTTTGAAATCATTGACCACCCCACAGGAACAGAAGTTAAACTTAATTTTATAATTTAAATGAATAAAATAAAAGCCATAATTATTGATGACGAAACACATGCCAGAACAATGCTAAAAGAATTAATCCTATTAGCTGATTTAAATATTGAAATTGTAGGCGAAGGCGAAAATCTTCCTGCAGCTATTAGTCTAATAAATTCATTAAAACCCGAAGTGGTTTTCCTAGATATTGAAATGCCTGGTTATTCCGGACTTCAGATAAATAACTTTTTAAAAGATAAAAATGATTTTGAAATTATTTTTGTAACTGCCTATAACCAATATGCTATTGAAGCTTTAAGAATGTCTGCTTTTGACTATCTTTTAAAGCCATTACAAATTGAAGAATTAACTTTATCCATAAATCGTTTTCAGAACAAAAAGAATCAAAATTCTATTGTTAACACTTCAAACAAACTCGAAGTGCTTACCAATAATCTTTCTGGTTCTGCGCCAAAAAAAATAGTGATCCAAACGCATCAAGGTATTCACTATTTTGAAGTGGATAAGATATATTACCTTGAAGCATCTGGCATGTATACTGTATTTCATTTAGAATCTGGACAATTTATAGCCTCTAAACCATTAAAAGATTTTGAAGATATTTTAGGAACCATTTTTTTTAGAATTCATAGAAGTTATATTATTAATTGTAATTATGTTATTAAATATTCAAATAAAGAAGGCGCAATGATTACCCTGATTAATAATACAACGCTACCACTCTCAAGAAGCAAAAAAGAAGATTTTGTTAATTTTACCAAAAATACATTTCAAAATTAAAAATGTATTTTTAATCTGAGTGATTAAAATGTTACAAAAAATATTTTCATCACTACATTTTTTCAGTTACTTTAAGCGAGACTAACTGCCCTTAAGAAACATGAAACCCGAATTTATTGAAGACGATAACATTGAAGTAATTGGTGCGCGTTCGCACAATTTAAAAGATATTTCACTTACCATTCCTCGCAACCAACTAGTTGTAATTACCGGCTTAAGCGGTAGCGGAAAATCCTCCTTAGCCTTCGACACTATTTATGCCGAAGGGCAGCGCCGTTACGTGGAGAGTTTTTCAAGTTATGCCCGCCAATTTTTAGGCAATTTAGAAAGACCAGATGTAGATAAAATATCGGGTTTAAGCCCTGTTATTTCTATCGAACAAAAAACAGTCAATAAAAATCCTCGTTCTACAGTTGGTACCATTACAGAGATATACGACTTTTTGCGCTTATTATTTGCACGTGCCGGCGAAGCGTTTAGCTACAATACCGGCGAAAAAATGGTACGTTACAGCGACGATCAAATCATCGATTTAATTTTAAAAACCTATTCGTCAAAAAAAATAAATTTATTGGCCCCCATTGTAAAAGGCCGCAAAGGACATTACCGCGAACTGTTTGAGGACATTCGTAAACGTGGTTTTAATAAAGTAAGAATTGATGGGGAAGTATTAGATATTACTCCAAAAATGCAAGTCGACCGTTACAAAATTCATGATATTGAAATTGTGATTGACCGCCTAGAAATTTCACCTGACATTAAAACCCGTTTAAACCAATCGTTACAAACGGCAATGAAACATGGTAAAGGAACAATTATGGTAAGCTTGGTTCAAGAAGAAAGTGGTATCAAAAAAAAATCTGCTAAAAAAACAAACAATCAAAACGAAGCTTCAGACGGTGCGCGTTTTTTTTCGCGTTTACTCATGTGCCCTACAACGGGTATTAGTTACGATGAGCCTGCACCTAATTTATTCTCCTTTAACTCGCCTTATGGGGCTTGCCCGCAATGTAATGGTTTAGGTGTAATTTCAGAGATTGCTATTGAAAAAATTGTACCTAACAAAAAACTAAGCATTGCTAAAGGTGCTTTTGCAGCCATCAGTGCGCACAAAGGCAGTTGGATTTTTAAACAAATAGAAGCAATTGGTGCTGTTTACGATTTTACTTTAGATACGCCTTTTGACGAAATTAACGACGATGCCATTAATATTTTATTGTATGGTAGTGATGAATTATTTAAAGTAGCAACCGATAGCGGCAGCTACAATACAGCGTTTGAAGGCATTGCTACCTTTATTACCAAACAAGCCGAAGACGACCCTAGTCCTGCCATGCAACGTTGGGCGCAAGGCTTTACAAATAAAAAAGATTGTCCTACTTGCAATGGCACCCGTTTAAAAAAAGAAGCGCTATATTTTAAAATTGCTGATAAAAATATTGCCGAATTATCTGACTTGGATATTTCGATTCTTCAAATCTGGTTTAACGATATTGAAAAGCGTTTAGATAAAAAACAAAACGTTATTGCCAAAGAGGTATTAAAAGAAATTAGAAGCCGCATACAATTTTTGATGGAAGTGGGGTTAGATTATGTTACGCTCAACCGCTCCAGCAAAACTTTAAGTGGTGGCGAGGCACAACGTATCCGTTTGGCGACTCAAATTGGTTCGCAGTTAGTAGGTGTATTATATATTTTAGATGAACCTAGTATTGGTTTACACCAGCGTGATAACGTGCGTTTAATTACGGCCTTAAAAAATTTACGCGATGTTGGTAATAGCATTATTGTGGTAGAACACGATAAGGACATGATTGTGGAGAGTGATCATGTAATTGACATTGGTCCAGGTGCCGGTGTGCATGGCGGCAAAATTGTAGCAAGTGGCACACCCAAACAAATGTTGAAATTAAACACCACTACTGCAAATTACATTAATGGTAAATTTAAAATAGAAATACCAAAAACACGCCGAAAAGGGAATGGCAAAAAAATCTCTTTAAAAAACTGCACAGGTCATAACCTTAAAAACGTGAGTATTGACTTGCCACTTGGCAAATTTATTTGTGTAACCGGTGTTAGTGGCAGCGGTAAAAGCAGTTTAATTAACGAAACCCTCTACCCTATTCTATCGGCTCATTTTTATAACTCCGAAAAAAAGCCTTTACCTTATAAATCTATAAGTGGACTAGAGCACATTGATAAAATTATTGACATTGATCAAAGTCCAATTGGACGAACGCCTCGAAGCAATCCAGCCACGTACACCAATGTATTTAGCGACATTCGTAATTTGTTTGCCGAAATACCGGAAGCAAAAATAAGAGGCTATAAACCCGGGCGTTTTTCATTTAACGTAAAAGGTGGTCGTTGCGAAACATGCGGTGGTGCAGGCGTTAGAACCATTGAAATGAATTTTTTACCGGATGTATACGTACATTGCGACACTTGCAATGGCAAACGTTACAACCGCGAAACCTTGGAAGTACGTTTTAAAGGAAAATCTATCAGTGATGTTTTAAACATGACCATTGACCAAGCCTGCGAATATTTTGAAAACAACCCAAACATTTACCGACAAATAAAAACATTACAAGATGTTGGCTTGGGTTATATAACATTAGGGCAACAAGCTACTACGTTAAGCGGTGGTGAAGCACAACGCGTTAAATTAGCTACCGAATTAAGCAAACGGAATACTGGTAATACCTTTTATATTTTAGATGAACCCACTACCGGTTTGCACTTTGAAGACATTCGTATTTTGTTAGAAGTACTAAACAAATTGGTAGATAGTGGCAATACTGTTTTAGTCATTGAGCACAACCTTGACATCATTAAGGTGGCTGACTATATTATTGACATTGGCCCCGAAGGTGGTAAAGCAGGCGGACAAGTATTGTTTGCCGGAACACCGGAAGAATTAACCAAAGTAAAAAACAGCCACACCGCTCCGTTTTTAAAAAAGGAGTTGGAGGGTTAAAACTACTTTTACTTTATTTTAAAAAAGTATTAGTACAAAAAAAGCGCAATTCAACAATTGAATTGCGCTTTTAAAATTTATAAACTAAAACTATTCCTTAACAATCTTTATCGTTTGCGAACCACCGTCTTTCGAACTCGCTTTTAACGAATAAATACCGTTGCTTATAGACGAAATATTTAAACTATATTCTGTTTTTTCTTTGTCAAAACTAGCTTGCTGTTTTAAAATCAATTTACCCGATACATCAAACATTTCAATATTTACACTAATAGTTTTTGTTCCACTCATTTTTAAGGTAAGCTTATCGTTGGCAGGATTTGGATAGACCTTAAAGCTGGTTCCGTTTTTTGCCAACTCTAAAACCCCAACACAACTTATTGCCGTAACATTTATTGTATCTTGGCTGAAACAACCACTGGCATCGCCAATAACCGTGTAAGTAGTCATTCCAGGAACACCTGTGGTATAAGTTGCCGTAGCACTATTGCCGCCACCATTACTCCATGTATATGTATTAGCCCCAGAAACAGTAATTGAAAATGTACTTTGGTCGCAAACTGTAAGGCTATTGGCCGATAACACAAGTGTAGGTTTAGGCAAATTAGTAACGTGTACTGTATCTTTTGCAACACAACCATTGTTTGAAGCTGTTACGGTATATGTCCAATCTCCATTTGGTGTATAAGTTACGGTAGCATTATTACCACCAGAATAACTCCAAGTATAAGAGGTGGCTCCTGATGCGGTTATGCTAAATGGATCTTGATTACAAACAGTTAAACTATTTGCCGATAATACCAAAGTTGGTGTATTAAACACCGAAAGTGTTTTTGTTACCATTGCTCCTGAACCAAAACTGTTCCCTGAAATCATTGAGATGGTATATGTACCGGGTGTTGAAAACAACATGGTTGGAGTTTGAACGCTGGTATTATTAAATGTTACACCGGTAGTTGGGCTAATTGTCCAGCTCCAAGTAGTTGGGTTGTTACTAGAATTGTCAACCAATACCTCGTTGGTTCCAACACACACACTACCATAATAAGAGAAATCGCTAACAGGAGCAGAAGTTACTGGTACAAAATCAGCGGTATACACCCCTCTTCCAAAAGTAGCCGCAAAAATTTTACCAGGGTCAGCAGGAGAAATTTCCATGTCCATCACCACAACATTTGGTAAGCCTGTGTTGTAAAGTGTCCAATTGGTAGATGAATTATCTTTGTAGTATATGCCCAAATCCATACCAATATAAATTCTGTCGTTCGAACCAGGTTCATAAACCGAACAATTAGCAGGTAAATTAGGTAAGTTACTGGAAATATTCATCCAGGTAGCACCGCCATCTACAGTCTGGTATACCTTGCTTCCTGAAGTATACCCACTTACGGTTACCCAAGCTGTATTTGGGTCAGTTGGTTTAATGGTAATAAATGTTGCATTACCTGCTGGCAGCCCGTTAGTTACATTAGTCCATGTAGCACCGCCGTTTGTAGTTTTTCGAACAGAGCCGGGGTGTAATACATAAATGACTTGATTATTTGAGGGAGCAATTGCAAATTCAACAATTGAACCACCCCCACCTGTATTACCCATAGAAGTCCAATTTGTTCCCTGATTGGTAGATTTAAACATGGTGTTATATCCAACATAAATGGTATTTGCTACAAATGGGTCTTGCTTCCAAGGTGTAACCCAGTCTCCTGTTCCTGTTAATCCAGATACTATGCTTGACCAGCTTAGTCCCCCGTTTAAAGATCGATTTAAACTCCCGTTGTATTGTTCTGCATACATCACATTGTCATTCGTTCTGTCAATAAAACAATCCATACCATCGCCTGATAAACTTGCTGAATAAGTGGCACCACTTCTTATATTGGTTCCATTATCTTGGTGACCTGTAATCCATTTATTAGCGGTTAAGGATGATAAGCCAATTTTATAAATTTGAGCGATATTACGGTTTGCTGTTAAATCTGTCCATGTGGTACCTCCATTGCTTTTAAAGAATCCACCATCATTAGCTGAAAACAATGTTCCGTTAGGCGCATACTCTAACTCATGAATATCGGCGTGTATATAATTAGGCGCATTATTCCAGCAACCAATAAGCGACCAACTAGTTCCATTATTAGTAGATTTCCATACATTAACACCTCCAACCACAACCTCACCCGAGTTTGTTGGCGATGCGGCAATAGACAAATCATACCAACCTTGCCCTTGCCCAGTAGAAGTTCCGCCACATGAATTCCCTATTATGTTTGGCGTAATAGATTTGGTTACAAAAGTCTGTCCATCATCTGTTGATTGGTAAACACCTAAAAACTGACTATCTGAACTTTTACTTGCTAATAAATAAACGTTAGTGGGGTTTATAGGTGTAACAGCTATTGAAATTCTATTTGCTCCTGAAATGGGAGTAGAAACACTCGAAAAACTTGCACCACTATTAGTTGAACGGTAAAAAGTTGTGCCGCTTGCAGCATACATAATGCTAGAATTAGTTGGGTGAACTTTTAAGTCCCAACAATTAAACGTATTAATTGAAGTAAATGAGGCGCCACTGTTTGTACTTCTATAAATACCAACACTAGTTGCTACAAGTATATTAGCTGAATTAGCAGGATCAATTACTATCTTATGAATTACTCTACTCTGTGATAACGAAAAGGTTATACCTGCTTGCGCCCAAGTTACACCGCCATCAGTAGTTTTATACAAGCCGTCCGAATACACTGGTTGACCTGATAAAAAATCATCTCCTCCTCCGGTTGCTAAATACATAATATTTGGATTTGTTGGGTCTATTGCCAAATCAGAAACTGCGGAAACTGGCAAAGCATCTGTTAATATTGTCCAAGAGGTTCCTCCATTTGTTGTTTTCCATAAACCACCGCCAGCAGCGCCGGCATATATTGTGAGGGTGTTAGTTGGATGAAACGTTAAAAAATTATCTCGACCGGCTTTGCGTGGTAATCCAAAAACAGATCCTGTTGGCGCACCAAAAGGCCCAACAGATGTCCAGGTAGTTGACATAACTGAAGAGTTACTTGAAAATTTATTTTTAGCAGTTTCTATATTTTCTTTAATTAAAAAATCTGCGTAATTCTTAGCCGTTTGACTCATAACAGATAAGTTACCAGTAGGATAAACTCTAGGGCGAACAAAGTACTCCCAACGTTTAAAAACTTTATAGCCAGTACTTTTTTCCGAAATATCTTTATCCTTAAAAAAACTGTAAAACTCTTTTTGAATTTCATATAGGTTGGCATTGGGCTCCGAGGCCATCTCAACCCATTTTTGTGAAAAAGCGTTGGAAATTACAATAACAAAGGCAATTAAGAAGATATTTTTTTTCATAGAAACTTTTTTATTATAAAGTTATTAAATATTAATTGTAATTACAAATATATCAACGATTTAGTGAGCAAATGGTTTCCTAAAATCTAAATATTTTGATTTAACCGATTTTTATTTTTTCTTTGCGTTATGATAAAACAATTAATTATGAGTAGCCTAACAGCTACTTTTTTAATACTGCTTTTACTAAATCCGTTTAAAAGCAATGGGCAAAATTCAACAAATGATTATGGCTCCATTCATGGGAATTTTCAAATAGACGCTCAATATTATCAACCCGATAGTTTAATTGGTGCCCCTAAAGTTCCTGAAAAAATGCTATCAAACGCCTTTGGTATTATTAATTATCAAAAAGGAAAATTTAGTGCGGGCGTTCGTTACGAAGCGTATAATAACGTTATGCAAGGATTTGACACCCGTTATAAAGGTCAAGGCATTACTAATCGTTTTGCGCGTTATCAAGACAATCTATTAGATATTACCGTTGGGAACATATACGAACAGTTTGGAAGTGGATTATTACTAAGAACATATTACGAACCTGGTTTATTATTTGACAATTCGCTTGATGGCATAAGAGTAATTTCTAATCCTTATAAAGGAATTACGTTAAAAGGTTTAGTTGGAAAGCAGCGTTCTTTTTTTTCTTTGGGGCCAGGTATTGTAAGGGGGTTTGATGGAGAGGTAAATATTAACGAAGTTTTAGATTCGATAGCAAAGAATGTAAAAACAAAAGTGATTATTGGAGGAAGTTTTGTAAGTAAGTTTCAATCTGATGCCAACCCAGATTTTGTGTTACCAGAAAATGTGGGGGCTTATGGTGGAAGAATAAATGTCATTCGCGAAGGCTTTAATTTTTTTGCCGAGTATGTGCAAAAAGAAAACGATCCCGGTGCAGGAAATTATTCGTTTGTAGAAGGAAAACAATATTACAGTTATCAAAAAGGTGAAGCTGCATTTATTTCTGCGTCTTATGGTATTGAGGGATTATCTCTTCTACTGCAAGGAAAACGTATTGACAACATGAACTTTAGAAGCGATAGAGATGCCACTTTACAAAATCTTTTAATTAATTATTTACCCGCTACTACCAAACAACACACCTACTTAATGCCTGCCTATAGCCCTTATGCAACCCAACCAAATGGGGAGGTGGGCGGAATGGCCGAATTACAATTTAAATTTAAAAAAGGTTCTGCATTAGGGGGTAAATACGGTACTGAAGTTACTTTAAATTTTTCACAAGCGAGTGGCCTAAAACAAATAGGGATAAGCGATAGCTCTACCTCGTCTAAACTATATACTACAAACTATACCGACATTGGAGAAAATTACTACCAAGATGGTTTTATGGAAATTACTAAAAAATTCTCGAAAAAATTTAAAGGCAATTTTATGTACGCGTATCAATTCTATAATAAAAATATAGTTCAGTTTGGCGCGTCAAATGCAGGTTACAAAAATATAACCTCACATATTGGTGTTGTAGACCTTACTTATAAGTACAAATCAAATGCTACTATTAGACTTGAAACCCAAGCTCTATTTAGGGAGTCTGACACATTAAACTTAGGAAGTTGGGCTACCGCTTTAGTAGAATGGACCCCCAACTCGCATTTTTTTGTTGCGGTGTTAGATCAATATAATTTTGGTAACCCAGTTGAGAGTTTAAAGTTGCATTATTTTTTAGTGAGTGCCGGATATTCAAGTGGACCACATCGTATCTCTATGAGTTATGGTAAACAGCGCGCTGGTATTTTTTGTGTTGGTGGAGTTTGTAGAAATGTGCCCGCAAGTAATGGATTTGCTATTTCGATAACGAGTAGTTTTTAATTTGATATTTTTTTTGTACCTTTATTTTAATAATTTTTTAATATGAAAAAAATAATTTTAGTGTTCGTTTCAATACTTAGCATTAGTATTGTTTCTTGTGATAAAGTGAGCCATGCTGCGCAAACTTCAGAGGTTAAACCAAACACGCGTAATATTTTATTAGAAGATTATACTGGTCATCAATGCGGAAATTGCCCAAATGCGGCAAGAGTTGCAGAGCAGTTACAAGCTAAATATGGTGATAAACTGATAGTAATTGCAGTTCATGCAGGCTTTTTTACAAGACTGAATACTGAGTTTGTTACAAGCTACACTTGCCAAGCCGGCAACGATTGGGATGCCTCTACTGGTGGTTTTGGTGTATCGGCAGCAGGCAATCCAAACGGAATGGTGAATCGTAAAAATTATGCTGATAATGGCTTAATTCAAAAAGAAACTAAATGGGCTACAACTGTATCCTTAGCAAGTAGCGACATCGAATTTTGCGATCTTTTTTTAACAACCAGTTATGATGCTTTGACACGCAAATTAAACACCTCTGTAAAAACTAAATTCAGAAGGTCGTATCCTAACAATACAAAATTATGTGTAGTGTTTACCGAAGATAGTGTTATTGGCCCTCAAAAAGATTACTCTTTAGCCCCTAATCCTGATGTGATTCATGATTACGAATTTATGCACATGCTAAGAGGCAGTATTAATGGTTCTTGGGGCGAGACTTTAAAAAATGCACCTATAAAATATCAAGATTCGGTAACTCTATCGTATCCGAATTTTGCATTAGAACCTAAGTTTAAAGATAAAAATGTGTCGGTAATTGCTTTTGTGTACGATGCTACTACAAGAGAAGTGCTTCAAGTTGAGAAGGCGAAGATTAAGTAGTTTATTTTTTTATCCAAACTTCACACGTAGTTCCTCCAAAAATTGAAGTTTTTGTGTCATTTAAAAAAATTCATCTTGAAAACAATTCCCATTTTCAGCAGGATGTATTTTTTTAATGTGAATTAGTTGGGATGATATTATTTTATTGTTCAAATCAATAATTTTCACTTTACCATTAATAAGAGACTCTCGAATATAAACATTGAAATAGTTATCAAATAAAACCTTTGTAGCAGGTTCATTATATTTTTTTGAATCAAGGATATCGTTTTTTAAGAAATAATTATCCAAATTTGATATTAAAAATCTCTGGGTATAGACGTCATCTGCAATTGATTTTTGAACATTTTCATTAAAATCTTTATAGCTCACTTGAATTAAAAAACCTTTTGATTCCATTTGAATAAGCTTTTTATCCTTAATTTCTTTTATTGGAATGATTATTGTTTGGGCTATTGAAGAGAATTTAAATAAAATGATTATTATTAAAAGAATTTTATTCATTTCATTTATCAACTGCTAAGGTCTATACTCCAACTTAAATTCAAATAAAATCTTGGTGCTTGGGTTGATGTAAAAATTAAATTTGTTTAAGGTTTTTAATTCGTTTTCTATCACTTGTTTTTCCGCAACTGTTAGATTAAACGTATTTGTAAAGTTTACTTTTTCTACCTTTTTATTTTCGTTAATAAATAATACAACATCAAACTTTTGGTTAACATTTTTTGTAACTAATTTATCCGAAACATCCTTCTTTAAATTGGTTTCTCCGCCACTGTAATAACATTGGTTTGTTTCAGCTTTTGCATCAATTGTCGTTTTAGGCGCGTCATCATTTTTATAAAACTCAGGGCCTTTTGATTGCTCTGAAGTTACCGAAACAGGCTGATTTGAATCTGATCTGTTTTTTTTACGTTCTTTAGCTTTTTTACTAGAAGCAACCTTTTCACTTTTTTTCAAATCAGATTCCTTATCTTCCAAATCCTTATTTTCTTTAAAAGCAACAGATTTATTATTAGTAACAATAGTTTCGGCTTCTGCAAAGTTCTTTCCCTCTGCTTCTTCGTTTTCTTTTTGAGTTTTTACAGTTTCACGTGAGGATATACCACCAACTGTAACGGGAGAGGATTTAGTGTTTACTTCTTCATTTATATTTCCCTCTCCTGCACCTGAATTTGCAGAGATACCTGACTTCGTTGTGCTTTTTGCTAAAACCATCTTATCCAAATCGCCATTTGCATCTTTTGAATTACCTTGATTATATCCTCTGTCTTCATCTGATAATTCTCCTGTTTTTTTAACTTCTTCAAAAGCAGACTTATCTTCAACCTTTTTAGCCTCACTAATTATATCAGAACTTTGCTTATCTTTTTCCAATTTTTTTTCACTTTCAACTTCAGTAGGAATAGCATTATTTGGCATTTTAGCAGTGGTTTCAGTTTCTTCGGGTTTACCTTCTACCATTTCCTTCTTAGGAATATCTAACATGGAAACATCCTTGGTTTTTACAATAGAATCACTATTTGTTTGAATAAAAAATACGGTGAGTCCAATTACTAATATCAATCCTGCAGCAGCATACCATATAACTCTAAAATTTTGTTTTTTTTCAGCAAATAAAGGTGCTATTTTTTTATCCAACGCTGCTTTTAATTCAAAGGCTTCTTCTTTAGAATCAAACATTTCAAATCCTTCAAATGCATCTTTCTCAAAATCGTCTTGAAGATTTTGGTTAGATTTATTTAAAAAATCGTTTAAATCGTTATTTGGGTTGTTGTTCATTAATTAGTACTTCCATTTTTAATTTTAAATTTCGTTTACCGTTTTGTATATAACTTTTCACTTCGTTATTCGTAAATCCGGTAATTTCCTCAATCTCCACGTACGACTTATTTTTTAAATAAAACAATTCAATACAGGTTTTTTGTTCGCTATTCAGTTGCTGAATTGCTTGTTCCATAATTGCAATTTGAGCTTCCTTTTCATTGAGATGATCTGGATTTGAAAAATCCATAACCAAATGCACATTTTCTTTCAATTCCAATTCCTTTTTAAGCATACTCTGGCGTTTACGCAATTCCATTAAACAAAAATTTTTGCTGTAAACGTATAACCAACTCTTAAAATATTGAATTTTATGTTTTTTTAGATCGTTTAGCAGATTTGTGAAAATTTGAATAACAGCATCCTGAGCTTCATCTTTGTTTTTAAGGTACTTTATGCTTAAACCTAAAACTAAATGTCCATAACGTTCGTACAAAATCCCAACAAAAGAATTGTCGTTATTTTGCAAATAATTGTTAATTAAATCATTATCGGTATAGTTTATGTATTTGGTTTTTAAAGACAAAATATAATGTTCAATTTAAGGCAAAATTATCAAATAAACAACAATTGTCAATTAAATTCAAATGTTATATTTGTAGACTAATTTTTATAAAAAACTGCAAAAAGGATTTAAATATCTATTGTTACTTTTTTGCTTGATTTCATTAAGATTTCAACAACCTTCTAATTTTGATACTAACTCAAAAATTAAGGCCGTTTTTTTATACAATTTCACGCGTTATTTTGAATGGCCATCTGCTAAAAAAGAGGGTAATTTTGTAATTTATGTTGTAGGGAAAAACGACAATTTAATAAACGAATTAAAAGGCTTATCTGGTAAAAAGAAAGTAGGAAATCAAGAAATTGAAATAAAGCACTCCTTAACTTTCGACGCTACTATTTCTTCACAAATTATTTATTTACTAAGCGATGCCGGAAAATCTGTTTCGGATGTGGCATCAAAGAATAAAAACAAAGGGGGGCTTGTTGTTTCGGAGAGCTTTGGGGCTTGTAAACAAGGAGCGAGTATAAACTTTGTGGTAGTTGATAACAAGTTAAAATTTGAATACCATAAAAACAATGCCGTAAAAAGTGGACTAAAAACTAATGACGATTTTAAAGCACTAGCCATAAACGTTGAATAAAAACTAAAAAATGAAACAGTTGCGTTACATAGTAAAAACCACCGTCTTTAGCCTTTTAATGCTATTGACTATAAGTGGTTTTGCGCAAACCGATAAGCTAATAAGGGCCCAACAATTGTATAATACAAAAAGTGTGGATGCTGCTAAATTAGCTATTGATAGCGTTATTCAACATCCGCAAACAAAAGGCGACTTTATT
The DNA here is from genome assembly GCA_033763945.1 of Bacteroidota bacterium. Taxonomy (GTDB): domain Bacteria; phylum Bacteroidota; class Bacteroidia; order B-17B0; family Aurantibacillaceae; genus Aurantibacillus. Next base: position 345,088 of record JANRJN010000012.1, read on the forward strand.
AGCTGGAGTACACGCGCATTTATTTATTTTGAAATATACAAACGTACCGACAAACAAAAACTAAATTCCGAATTACGCGATACAATTGTTTCCTCTCTTAAAACATCTATGAGTTTAAAACCAGATGCGGATTATGAGTCAAATAATAAAAAACTATTAACCAGCATTTCAATAAACTACTACAATCTTGCAAAAACCCTATTACAAGATTCGATAAAAGAGAAACTCAGTTTAAAAGCTTACAACAAATACAAAGAAACATTTTTACTTGCCGATTCGAAAGCCTCCTTTTTAACAAAAGATGTAGAATACTATAACGCTGTTGGCAGTATCTACTCAGATATTTATAGCAAGGATAGAAAAAATAAAGAAGCACAAGAAACTGCAAAAATTGCTTTGTTTAAAGTTTTAGAATTACAACCCGACAACGCAAGTGCAAATCGTAATTTAGGAATTATGTATTGTAACGATGCTACTGGATTAATCGAATCTTTGGATTACGGTGCAGACATTTCTCAATTAGATATTATTCAGGAGAATGCGGTAAAATTGGCAAAGCAAGCAGAACAGTTTATGCTAAAAGCCTATAAGTCTGATGAAAAAAATCAATCTTCATTGTTAGGATTGTATTACATATACAGGATTTTATCCAACCAACCAAAAATGGATGAGTTTGGTTTAAAATGTAAAAACTTAGGAATTAAATTAGATAAATAAACATGGCTATGAAATTTACAATAGGTAGACGAATTGGCTTAGGATTTGCTACTTTAATTATTCTAACAATGGTTGCTTTTATTTTAACGGTTGCCACCTTAAACGACAGTAAACAACGAACAGAAACTGTGGTTGGTCAGGTTACGCCAAGTGTTGTTGAATTAAAAGAGTTGAATTTACTTTTACAACGTTCGCATACTAATATCTCAAAATGGTTTTACAATAAAAGTTTTAACGATATGGAGTTCCGCGATGAACTTCGTAACATTATAGCAAAAGATTATCCAAAAAAGAAAGAAAGGTTATCTGAACTTTCTAAAAACTGGACAAAAGATGAAAAAGATCAATTAAAAAATATTTTTACCCGAATCGAAACATTGTTTAAGCTTTACCAAAACGAAATAATGGGTAAACTAACATCTACCGATGCATACGAAGATGCCAACATTATAGCTTTTGCCCGCTTTACATTTGAAGATTCGGAATTGAGTATTAAAGTAATTTATAAAAACCTTAATACGCTGATTGATTTAAAAACAAATTTTGCGGAAGATGTAAAAGATAAAATGTTTAGTTCAATAAACTTTTTACAACGCTTTGTTCAACTTTTAGGCATAACGCTAGTGGTGGGAGGTGTGCTTGTTGCCATATTTACTACTCGTTCTATTACTAAACCTGTTCAGCAACTAAAAAAAATGCTTAAGTCGATGGGATTAGGGATTCTCCCTAAAGAACGAATAAGAGCGAGGGGAGATGAAATTGGTGAAATGGGCGATGCCTTAAACGACCTCATTCAGTCCATGGCCCAAACTACAGAGTTTGCCAAACAAACTGGTTCAGGTAATTTTAACGCCGAGTACAAACCTTTGAGCAAAGATGATGCGTTGGGGCACGAATTGGTAAAAATGCGGAACGATTTAGCTCAAAACGAAAGATCGTTGGAGAAAAAAGTTGCAGAACGTACCGAGGAGGTCGTGCGTCAAAAAGAAGAAATTGAAGGTAAAAATGAAGAGTTAGAAATACTTTACAAACAAGTAACAGATAGTATTCATTACGCAAAACGAATTCAAGAGGCTATTCTTCCCTCTCAGCAATATATTGATGAAGTATTACCTAACTCGTTTGTACTATACAAACCAAAAGACATTGTAAGTGGCGATTTTTATTGGGTGGTAAAGAAAAACAATTTGGTTTATTTTGCCGCTGTTGATTGCACAGGACATGGTGTACCGGGTGCTTTTATGAGTTTGGTTGGGCATAATATTTTACAGGACATTATAAACCATACAACAAATATAACTCCTGCCGAAATAATGAATAACCTTCGCGAAGGTGTAATTAATACATTAAACAGTGACAATTCTGCCAAAGACACAAAAGATGGGATGGACATGACATTGTGCTGTATAAATTACGATAATTTAGAATTGCAGTATGCGGCCGCATTTAATCCGTTGTATGTTGTAAGAAATGGTGAGTTAATTCAGCACGAAGCCAACAAATTCCCTATAGGTAAATTTATTGGAGAGAAACAAGATTTTAAAAACAATATTGTTCAACTTCAAAAAAACGATCAACTCTTTATTTTTAGTGATGGATATGCTGATCAGTTTGGAGGACCAAAGGGTAAAAAATTTATGGTTGGTAATTTTAGAAAACTACTTACCAATGTTTCAAAACAATCATTAAAAAATCAAAAAGAAACTTTAGAAAGCACCTTAAATAACTGGCAAGGGGATCAAGAACAGGTTGACGACGTTTTAGTTATTGGTGTAAAATTTTAAACAAAAAATGAAAAACAAAAAACAATATTTAATTGCATTAACTCTCTTTCTTCAATTTACAATTACCAATTTTATTGCACAAGAATCGAATTATCCTAAATCCTACACCACTAATATTGGCACTTCGGCAATTAGCATAAATTCCTTAACAGCTAAAACATACAGCTTTAGTCACTTAATATACGACTTTAAATTAGATTCGTTATCAAAACAAGTTTATGTTACCACGCGAAAAAAAGACCCCTCAGGAAAATTATATACCAATGTAGGAATGTTTGTAGGAATAAACCTAATTAATGATTCTTTAAAATGGTTTAAAAATATTACACAATTTGATATTGATGTAGATGGCGAGTTTTTATTTGCTTCCGATGCTAAAAAAACAAGCAGATACAATAAAACTTATGGTTACGAACAATTTCAATTTCCATCAAAAATAATATATACTATCAAAAAAAATAATTTTGGTTTAATGTATAACCCTAACAGTAAAGATGAACTTACCTGTGTAAAACTGCAAGACGGTACTCTAAAGTGGAAGGCTAATATTCCCTCTCAACAAAATTGGAACGATGTAAAGTATTTAAATGACACCACTCTGATAATTGCAGCAAATGGTTTACACGCTGTAAATATAAATACTGGACTACTGTGGTCTAAACCATTTAATACGATTCAAAAAAACAATAAAGCATTGGTGTTTTCTTATATTAATGATGATAAAGTAAAAAAGGAATTTAATTCGGTAAATACAAGCAGTATTGAAGCCCAAATTAGTGGTATTTCCTCAAATATACTGATAAGCGATACATCCATCTATTTTGCATCAAAAGATAAATTAATTTGTGTTACTCAAAGTGGTAAGCTGCAATGGGAAAAGGCGCTAGAGGAAAATAGTTCTTCTCAAATGCTTATTTCAAAAATTAACTCCGATATTATTTTACTAAATACCGGAATAGCTCAGTACAATGATTTTTCTGTAATGTATGGTAAAGCATATGCTATGAGTGTAAACGCAAGTAATGGCTCTCAAAACTATAAAAACAACTCTTCTATAGACAATTTAGCAGATTACTGCAATTTTAAAAGTGATTTAATTTTTGCAAATAAAACTAACATAGCGCAAACTAATATTGCAAATACGTCTATGGAATCTATTATCGAAATTACCGAAAGGCAATTTGGTAAATTTTTAGAATTTATTGATGGTAATAAATATTACGTTGAAAAGGAGGGTTTTTATGTTCCCTTAAACTTTATTAACGACAACGTGATTTATTTTAGAACAGATAATGATAAGGTTTATGGTGTTGCCAAAAACAATGTTGAGTACGAATATCATTATACAGAATTGTACAAATTAAATAATTCGATAGAGGATAAAAAAATAATTACTCAGCGTAATAAAACAATTGTTATAAGTAAAAACTTTGAATTGCTTTTTAATTTTAATATTGATGTACCTTGTTATGTATTAGAAAACAAAATGTATTTTGTTAAAGATCAATACTTGTACATTATTAATTATAGTGATTTAAAATAATAAATTACCAATTATTAAAGGCTTTATTGTAAATATCTTCAGTAAGTTGACGGTATATTTCAGTCACTAATTCAGCATCTTTACTGGCAATGGTTTCGGTCGCAGAAAAATCCGCGAAACGCGTAAAGGTCTGTTCAAAGCATTTTGAAGCTTCAAATTTATTAATGTATTTAACGTTAACAGATATTGTTAATCTATTCTGCCCGGCTTGATCGTTACTTTGAATGGCAACAGGCGATACATTGTAATCCGCAATATAACCTTCAAATTGTAAATCACCGTTATTCTTAACTAAAGCCAAACTGGTTTGTTGCGACATTACATCTCGCATTTTTTCGGTAAAACGTTGCGATAAGGTTGGAGGACCTAAGCTTGAATTATTTGCAAATACCGCAACACTAATTGTTTTTGCTTCAATAGGAATTGTAGCCCCACTTAAAGATACAGTAGGTTTACATGAAACAAATAAAATGAAACATGAAACAAAAAATAAAAGTTTATACATTTTATTCCTCAATATTAAATTCATTAATTTTACGATACAGAGTACGTTCACTAATTCCTAATTCTTTTGCCGCATTTTTGCGTTTACCTTTGTATTTACGCAAAGCTTTTTTAATCATATCAATTTCTTTATCTTGTAACGACAACGTTTCCTCCACTTCAATGGTTTGATTAATGGGTTGTGTTTGCAAAACCGTTGGATGAATGGTTAAACCATTACCATTATTACTGTTTTCGCTGGATGTATACATGCGATTAATAATTTGTATATCATCGCCCGACAATGCATTTAATTTACCGGTACTTGAATTAGAAACCAAATCGTACACCAATTTTTTCAAATCGTTTAATTCCGTTCTTGTATCGCGAATCACTTTAAAAATTAATTCTCTATCATTATTTTCAAAAGACGTACCACCATTTAAATGATTGGGGCTCATTAAGCTTGGCACATTGTTACTGTTATATTGCGGTAAATATTTTAATAAAATATCTGCATTAATTTCTCTACTTTTTTCAATAATAGATAATTGCTCAGCTATATTTTTTAATTGACGGATATTTCCAGGCCAATAATAATTGGTAAGCACTTGCTCTGCATCTGCCATTAAACGTAGCACAGGCATTCTATATTTTGCTGCAAAATCGTTTGCAAATTTTCTAAATAACAAATGTATATCTTCTTTACGCTCACGCAAAGGCGGTAAATAAACAGGTACTGTATTTAAACGGTAATATAAATCCGGTCTAAACTTTTCTTTTTCTAAAGCCTGATAAAAATTAATGTTTGTGGCTGCTACAACACGCACATCCGTTTTTAAAACTTTGCTACTTCCTACTTTAATATATTCACCGCTTTCTAAAACACGCAATAAACGTGCTTGTGTAGCTAAAGGCAACTCCCCTACTTCATCTAAAAAAATAGTACCACCGTTTGCTACTTCAAAATAACCTTTACGTGCTTCTGTTGCGCCAGTAAATGCACCTTTTTCGTGACCAAACAATTCGCTATCAATTGTGCCTTCAGGTATTGCGCCGCAGTTAACAGCAATGTAAGGACCATGTTTACGAGTACTATTTTGATGAATAATTTGAGGAAAGACTTCTTTACCAGTTCCGCTCTCACCGTTAATAACAACGTTTAAATCAGTAGGAGCCACTTGACGAGCAATATCAATTGCTCTGTCTAGTAGCGTATCATTTCCAATTATTCCAAATTTTTGTTTTAATTCTTGAATCGTCATTTAAATATATCTAAGTAATAACAACATTTATATTCGTCGCACAATTCACTCCGCTCTTGTAGTCTCCAAAACTTTCTTTTACCTGATGAAACAAAAGTAAAATTGCCATTTTTGATAACTTCACCGCAACAATCTTTCGTTAATAATTTAATTTGTCCGTTAAACTTTAATGAGGCTGGAGTTAAGGCTTCAAGAGTGCCGTCAATAATACAATACTCGTCTTTCAATTTTGAATATTGTTCGCCTTTAATACTATAAATTTTACCTTGTTTGGATATTTTTAGTTTACCATAACCATCATAAATAAATTGCACTCCAAATTTTTTTGTACCAATTAATAAACTATCTTTTTTAGTTTGTGCACAAATTGTATTCGCTATAAAAATTAACAAAAGCCACTTCATTTTAATTATTTTTAAATTGTATTAAACAACCTCCCCAATCAAAGTAGAAGAAGTACTGCTAGTAACCCTTACATTTACATAATCCCCACGTTTATGATTTCCTTTAGGAAAAACAACCACCGAATTTTGAGAATTACGTCCCATTAACATATCTTCCGATTTTTTTGAGAACCCTTCAATTAATACTTTTGTAATAGTGCCAACTTGTTTGCGTGTATGGTATTCGCTGTGCTCGCGTTGCAAAACAACAATTTCAGCCAAACGTTTTTGTTTTACATCTTCAGGCACATCATCTTTGTACTTACGTTCTGCTAAAGTTTTCGGACGTTCACTATACATAAACATAAATGCAAAATCGTATTTTACTTCTTGCATTAAGCTAATGGTTTCCTGATGTTCTTCATCTGTCTCGCCGCAAAACCCTGAAATTGTATCGGTACTAATACCACAGCCGGGAATAATTCTTCTAATAGCAGCTATTCTATCTAAATACCATTCGCGGGTGTAGCCACGGTTCATCATTTCTAACACTTTACTACTTCCGCTTTGCACCGGTAAATGAATGTTGTTACAAATATTTTCATATTTAGCCATTACCTCCAACACATCATCCGTCATATCTTTTGGATGCGACGTGCTAAAACGAACACGTAAATCAGGATGTATCAGAGCCACCATTTCCATTAGCTGAGCAAAATTGGTGCTATTGGCTTTTTGTTCTTCGGTTAATTTTTCTTTCTTCAATCCTCCACCGCTATACAAATAACTATCTACATTTTGTCCTAATAAAGTAACTTCTCTGTAACCTTTATCAAACGCTTCTTTACACTCTTTTACTATACTTTGAGGATCTCTGCTTCGCTCTCTCCCTCTTGTAAAAGGCACCACGCAAAAACTGCACATGTTATCGCAACCACGCATAATACTTACAAAAGCACTTACACCGTTTTTATCTAAACGCACCGGTGCAATATCGGCATAGGTTTCTTCCTTACTTAAAATAACGTTTATGGCTTGCTGCCCTGTTTCGGCTTGGGTTATTAAATTTGGTAAATCGCGGTAAGCATCAGGCCCCACCACAATATCTACCAACTTTTCTTCTTCCAATAACTGCGCCTTTAAACGTTCGGCCATACAACCCAAAACGCCTATTAACAACTCGGGTTTAGACCTTTTTATTTTTTTATAATCTTGTAAACGTTGGCGAACACGATTTTCGGCATTATCTCTAATCGCACAGGTGTTCATAAAAATCAAATCCGCTTCTTCGGCATTGGTGGTAGTATTATAACCTTCTTTTATTAAAATAGAGGCTACAATTTCGCTATCGGCAAAATTCATTTGGCAACCGTAACTTTCTAAAAATAGTTTTTTGCCATTCGGATTTTCTGATGCCATTAATAAGGCATCTCCTTGTTTACTTTCGTCTATTATCTTATTTTCCATTAATTGAAATGCAAAATTACGTTATTTTTATGTCAATTTGGCAGATTTTAACAATTTTAACCCTTGTTTACTAAAAAATATAGGCAGTTAACTCATTTTTTTACTTTTTGTATCATTTTATTTTTTCCTTTGCACAAAAATTTTTCAGCAATTTCATTTTTAAAGATTTGTACATATATATATGAGTAAGAATTTGGTGATAGTAGAAAGTCCGGCAAAAGCCAAAACCATTGAAGGTTTTTTAGGTAAAGATTATACCGTAAAATCGAGTTTTGGCCATGTACGCGATTTAGTGAAGAAAGGCTTTGGCATTGATATTGAACATAATTTTACCCCTACCTACGAAGTTCAGCCCGATAAAGAAAAGGTGATTGCTGAACTAAGAAAATTAAGTAAAAATGCCGAAATGGTTTGGTTAGCGTCCGATGAGGACCGCGAGGGAGAGGCTATTAGCTGGCATTTATTTGAAACTTTAGGATTAGACAAAAAGAAAACCAAACGTATTGTTTTTCACGAAATTACAAAGCCGGCTATACAAAAAGCCATTGCTAACCCACGTGAAATTGACATCAATTTAGTAAACGCGCAACAGGCGCGTCGTATTTTAGATAGATTAGTAGGTTTTGAATTAAGCCCTATTTTATGGCGCAAAATTCGCCCGAGTTTAAGTGCCGGACGTGTACAATCCGTGGCCGTGCGTTTAATTGTAGAACGTGAGCGCGAAATTCAACAATTCGTTTCTACATCTGCTTATAAAGTAAGTGCTTTATTTAATGTAGGTAAAGCTATTTTAAAAGCCGAATTAGATAGCCGTTTTAAAACTGAGGCCGAAGCTCAAGCCTTTTTAGAAAAATGCAAAGGTGCTATTTATAATATTACCAGTTTAGAGACGAAGCCTGCCAAACGCAGCCCTTCTGCTCCATTTACTACATCTACCCTGCAACAAGAAGCGGCACGTAAGTTAGGCTTTAGCGTATCGCAAACCATGGTGGTGGCGCAACGTTTATACGAATCGGGTAAAATTACCTACATGCGTACAGATAGTGTCAACTTATCTGAAACCGCCATGAACCAGGCAAAAGAAGCCATTACCAAAAATTACGGCGACAAATACCACCAGCCTCGTCAGTATAAAACCAAAAGCAAAGGCGCACAAGAGGCTCACGAGGCCATCCGCCCTACATATATTACCACACAAGAAATTGATGGGGAGCGTAACGAACAACGTTTGTACGACTTAATTTGGAAACGCACCATTAGTAGCCAAATGGCGGATGCTGAATTAGAAAAAACAACAGCAAAAGTGGCTATTAGCACAACTTCTGAATTATATGTAGCACAAGGTGAAGTATTGAAATTTGATGGGTTCTTAAAAGTGTACATGGAAGGTACCGATGAAGAATCGGACGAAGAAAATTCATCTATGCTTCCACCAATGAGTCAAGGTGATAAATTGGATTTAAAAGAAACCACCGCCACACAGCGTTTTACTCACCATCCTGCCCGCTACACAGAGGCCAGTTTAGTAAAGAAATTAGAAGAATTAGGCATCGGTCGCCCAAGTACGTATGCGCCAACTATTAGCACGGTACAAAAACGTAATTATGTGGAGAAGACAGATAAAGAAGGTACTCCGCGTCAATATGTGAATTTAACGTTTGACGGCAGTGCCATTAAAAAAGAAATTAAAACCGAAAACACCGGTGCTGAAAAAGCAAAATTATTCCCTACCGATATTGGTATGGTGGTAAATGATTTTTTACTGCAATACTTCCCCGATATTTTAGACTTTAATTTTACAGCTAAAGTAGAAGAAGAGTTTGATGATATTGCAGACGGTAAAATTTTATGGACCACCATGTTAAAAGATTTTTACAAACCTTTTCACAACACGGTTGAAAAAACTATTGATAACAGCGAACGCGCCAGTGGCGAAAGAGCTTTAGGTATTGACCCTATGAGTGGCAAACCTGTTATTGTACGTATTGGCCGTTTTGGGCCATTGGCACAAATTGGCGAAACCATTGAAGGTAGCGACGAAAAACCACGCTTTGCCAGCTTACGCAAGGAGCAGCGCATGGAAATGATTACGTTGGAAGAAGCCTTAGACTTATTTAAGTTACCAATGAATTTAGGTACTTATGAAGGTAAAGAAGTGGTGGTAGCTGTAGGACGTTTTGGGCCATACATTAAATTAGACGATGCCTTTATTTCTATACCTCGTACTATTGATCCATTAACAGTGGATATGGAAAAAGCCATTGAAATTATTAAAGAAAAAGAATTGGCCGAAGCACCTGTGGCGCACTACAAAGGCAAAGGCGTTACAAAAGGCAAAGGCCGTTTTGGACCATTTATAAAGTACGAAGGCATGTTTATTAACGTTCCGCGTGCTTATAATTTTGATAATTTATCGCAAAAAGATATTGAAGAATTAATTGAAAAGAAATTAGACAAAGAAGCAAACCGTTATATACACAATTGGCCGGAAGATAAAATTAGTGTTGAAAATGGCCGTTGGGGACCATTTATAAAGTTTGGTAAAAACATGTTGAAGTTAATTAAAGACGGTGGTGGTAAATTTACACCTGAAGAATTAGCCCAAGTAAATTTAGAAGATGTAAAGAAAATGATTGTGGCGCAAGTGCCAAATGCCTTTGATAAAAAAGGTGCTAAAAAAGCATCGGCTAAAAAAGCAAGTGTGACGGGGAGCGGAGTTGAAGGGAAAGCCAAACCTGCTAAGAAAGCAGCAACAAAAAAAGTAGCAGCAAAAAAAGCGGTTAAGAAAGTTGCCGCTAAAAAGGCTCCGGCAAAAAAATTAGTAAAAAAATAATTTTATGATATAGTAATTCAAAAAGCGTCTCACAAAATGAGGCGCTTTTTTATTTATGTTCTAACCGCATACAACATGCAACTTCATTGCCATACATACAAGCGTGAGAAGCAATCTCAAACAACCATTTAAGAGATTACTTCGTCGCAAAAAAAGCTCCTCGTAATGACGAACACCCCCGTCATTGCGAAGGAGGTACAACTGAAGCAATCTCATACAAAATGAAATGAAGCAATCCCATACAAAACTACATATGAGATTACTTCGGCTAACGCCTCGTAATGACGAACAACCCCGTCATTGCGAAGGAGGTACAACTGAAGCAATCTCAAACCATGCTTTATATGAGATTACTTCGGCTAACGCCTCGTAATGACGAACACCTCGTCATTGCGAAGGAGGTACGACTGAAGCAATCTCATACAAAATGAAATGTAGTAATCTCATACAAACCGCATTTAAGATTACTTCGTCGCTGAAAAAGCTCCTCGTAATGACGAACACCCCGTCATTGCGATCACGCCAAAGCGTGAGAAGCAATCTCATACAATTATATAATAGATTTATTCTACGAATACCTCGCAAATCCTATGGTAACATTACAATTATTTATTAATTTTATTTAATGAAAACAGGTGGGGTAGTTTACATTTTAACAAATAAAAATCATACCACTTTATATACTGGTGTAACTTCTAATATTGTAAAAAGACTTTTTGAACATAGAAACGGCATTTACAAAAATAGCTTCACAAATAAATATTCACTTCATAAATTGGTTTACTACGAAGTGTTTTTAAGAATAGAGGACGCTATTGCAAGAGAAAAACAAATAAAGGGTGGTAGCAGATTAAAAAAAGAAAATTTAATACTTTCAATTAACCCTAATTGGTTCGATCTTTCAAAAGAAGTTGGAGCGGAAGACTGGAGGGAATAATAATACCGTCATTGTGAAGAGGGAAAATTGACACAACATACAACCGTCATTGCGAGCAGAGCCAAGCAATCTCAAACAAAACTACACTTGAGATTACGTCGTCGCTGAAAAAGCTCCTCGTAATGACGAACACCCCTGTCATTGCGAGCACGCCAAAGCGTGAGAAGCAATCTCATACAAAATGAAATGTAGCAATCTCATACAAACTGCTTTGAGATTACGTCGTCGCTGAAAAAGCTCCTGGTAATGACGAACAGCCCGTCATTGCGATCAAACCAAAGCGTGAGAAGCAATCTCAAACAAAATGAAACAAAGCCATCTCAAAAAATTACCTTTTAAAACTACCTGGCCATAACCAACAAAAACCAAGTAGATTTACCTGCTTAAAACCAAGTAAAACTACATGTTGTGTTTGCCATTTATTTTTGGTTAATTTACTATAGTAAAAAATGAAGTATTTTTCTTATATATAGATTACAAATAAGTATTTAAATAGATTTTTATAATTTTTCTCAAAGACTTTATATGAGAAATAAAAAAATAGTTGCAATCCGCAAATTTTACTTCTTAGAGTATTTTGATATTCTTTTGAAAAGCTTCGAGTATTCGACTATACCAGAAACTGCAATCGATATGTTTATCGTTTTAAAAGATAAAAAACAACTTGGCGAATCAAAATATAAAAAAAATCATAATACTACTGATTATTCAAGTATACATACAATTAAGCACTTAACTTATACATTCGATGAAGTATTGTCTGAATCTTTGGATCTAAAATTAGTTGAAAAAAAAGGTAAAGAAATTAATATTTCTCCATTAGGTAATAAACTCTTAGGAATTAGTAAAACTAAAGGTCTGGATAAATTTAACTTAGAGATATTTAAGTTAATGGAGCAAAAGACTAACGGTTTTAGATATTTAATTGAATCTTGTTATAATGGTAATCCAACTAAAAATGGGTTGCTTGCTTTTCCTGTTTATTCCCCTCTTAAACTAGGAATTTCCAAAGATGAAATTGTATATAATAAAAACGGTTTAAATAATTATTTCAAAGTACTTCAGGAAAAACTTGAATCTGATATTAAGATTTATCTTGGTATAGATTTAAATATTGAAAATGCAAATAAATCTCTGGCAAAACGAATAAATACTTCGGGCTTGATAGATAACTACAACTATAGCACTAGTATATTTGCTAACTATAATAAAATTATAAAAAGAACAAGAGATTATTGGATAAATTACTTTTTAAAGGAGATTTATAAGTTCGATTTAAGTTTAAGTTATTTCGAACTTTGGGTTTATCGATCTAAACAACTTGGTATAATAAATACTCATGAATTTTATCCAGGTTTCAACGGTAAAATTGTATATCCTATTTCAGTCCTCATGGATGAAAAAGCAAATACAGACTTTAAGGAACTTTATTCATATGAAGATGGAGCAAAATTATATTTTCATGCACCTAAATGGAGTAGCAATCAAAATGAGTTCGTTGATATCTTATTTAGATCATACCATGATATTAAAGCAAGGACAAAAAGTTATTTTATTAGTTTACATGATTTGCGTGACATGGTTTGTTTTAAAATGAAAATAGCAGAAAAGGCTTTTGATGAATTTTTGAGAAAGGCATACCAATTGAATTTGAAAAATCAGCTGAAAATCAAAATTTCACTTGAAACTGATAAATTACCTGAGGAAAATAAAGCAATATATCTAATGAGAGAACCTGTTCTAATTTCCGGAAAACCTAAAAATATTATTGCAATTGAATTAAAAAAATAATCATGAATAATCCTTTAAATAAGTTAACACAAAAGCCGACAGAATCTGTTAATATTACAGAAGTTGGAAGATTCGAGATTTATAATCTTAAAGAAAATCCTTTTCCTAGAAGCCCGTTTGTTAACAAATCTTCTACTGAAGATAAGTTAAACGGGAATATATTTGAAATTGCAGTGAGGGAAAAAGAATTTGAAAAAATCAAAAATTGTTTTCTCAAAGTACCTCAAGCTAATGTTGATCACCAAAGACTTGGCTTTATTAACGATACTTCATACATTGGCAGAGGAAATGGCAAATCTGCTTTTTTAATTAATTTATTAAAAAGAATAAATGATAATTATTGTTTAGATCTTTCAGATAATAAAAATAAGTGCTTTGCAATTTTCACAGTACCTGAGGGCGGTGGAAACATTAAAAGTTTTGATAAATTCGTTGACTTAATTTTTGATTCAATAATTGAGAGCAATATTATTAACATTGCCTTTGCGATGTTGAGATTAGACATTTTGATTAGAAAATATCCAAAACTTTCTTTTGATGATACTAGTTTTATTGAATTAGTTGAAAATCTAAACAGTTTAGAATGGCTAACCGAAAAAGGAATAGACATATACGATTTAAATGATGAAATAAAAAAAAATCCATATTTCAAAGAATTAAATAATGAATTACCAATTTCAAATAGTCCTGGATTTTTTCACAGTATTTCGAATCAAAAAACATTTGTGGAGCATTACAAAAAATTAAAAAAAGATCAAGAAAAAAATGATTTTGTATTTACTGGCCTTGTAATGTTGTTTTTAGCAGCTGGTTTCAATGGAGCTTATATTTTGGTTGATGACTTTGAAAGGATACCTGAATTTCAAAGTGCCACTCAAAAAAAAGATTTCGCTACTCAATTAAGAACTATTCTATTTGATGGGATGTATCTTAATTCTAAAATAGGATTCTTCAATTTCCTACTTGCTTTGCATGCTGGAGTTCCAAGGCTACTAGAAACTGCCTGGAGTGAATCAGGAATGGAAAACAGGGTGCCTCTAAATCCACAAACCGAGTCAAATAATGTTATTGCATTCGAGAAACTAAATGAAAGGCATTCTGTTTTAATGTTAAAAAAATATCTAGAACATTACAGAATTAAATCTGTTGCAAAAGGAGATGAATTGTTTCCATTTAACGAAAAAAGCGTTAAACTAATCAGTGAGTATTCAGAATATAACGCTTCAAAAATTTTGAAAATGGCGCATCAGTTAATTGATAAAGCTGCTAGCGAAAAACGCAAGCTAATAGATGAAAACTTTGTCAAAACATTTAAAAATGATAGTAAAGATTTTTCAATAGAGATTGGATCTTCGGATATTATTACAACTAAAACTGTAGATTTAAAAAAGAAGGCTAAGAAAAAATGATTCACTGCTTAAACAAAGAAGATCTTGACAAATTTTTCAAGTGTGTAATTGGAAAAGTATCTGATAAAGAATATGAAGAAACTTTATCTATATATGAAGCTAGCAAATATTATGAAGAAAAAATAATTATCATTAACTATTTGATGACCCAAATTATTCAACGTGAAATTAAAAAGGGTAGTTTAGATAAAGAATTTCTAAAGGAGGTCTATGATTTACCTATTTTAGGCAACATAGTATTAGATGAAATTAATGCTGAATTTATTGAATTTATGTTTAATCATACTCGATTCTCAATGGACATGAATCTTAATATTCTATATTTAAAAGAAAAACACGAATCTTATGACTACACATCACAGATACGTTATTGACTCTGTAGCGTTAATCAATTACTTTCGAAGTATCTTTGATGAAAGAGAAATGATTAGTGATGCTGCAAGAAGAATAATTACTTCTGGATTTAACGAATTTTCTAAGACTAAATTAATTATCCCTAGCACTGTTCTTATTGAGCTTCATACCAAATTTATTACTGACGAGGAAATTGGGCGAAAAATTTATTATGAGATATATTTTAAACTAAGAGAATGCCCTGATATTGAAATTAAACCATTAGAAAAAGAGGTTATTGAGGAATTTATTAAAATTGATGATAATGTAGAGGCATTAGAACACAATGATAAATTAATTTTATCCGCAGCAATTCAGCTTAATTGTCCTATAATAACGATTGATCCAAAAATCATAAGTTATATAAAAAAATGCAACTACCTTCCTGGTTATATTAGCTAACATAAATCATAGGTTTTAAAATCTAATACTACCATTATGCCCAAACACAAACAACTCGTCCTCTTTTGTCCCCCCCCTCTCGTCCTCGTTTGTAACTAGGATGTTTTAAAAGGACTTTTATCATGTGCATTGCCCATGCCAAACAAAACAACGAAAAAACTATTGCCTTACACACCTCCGAATTTATGGATGCTGCCCGTCACATTTACGAAGGCCTTGGCTTTAATAGGTGTGTTATATTTAACATTTCTGTCAAAATTTAAGAAATTCACTTACACTATTTCTCGTTTCGCGATTTGCGAAATGCGAAAAAATTACTTATATTTGTACTATGAGAAAACATAATGGCATGAGGCCACAAGATATTGCTGTCCTAATGAAAATAGTTTCAATGGGTAATCAACCATGGCAACTATCCCTGCTTTCTAACTCATTAGTAATTAGTATTTCCGAAATTTCTGAATCACTTAATAGAAGCAGACTAGCAAAATTTATTGATTATGAAAAAAAGAAAATCAACCGACAAAATTTGTTGGAATTTCTAGAACATGGCATTAAATACGTTTTTCCTCAACAGCCTGGTTCGATGGTAAGAGGAATTCCAACAGCTCATTCCCATCCATTTCTAAAAGACAACTTTATAAGTGAAATGAATTACGTTTGGCCAGACTCAAAAGGCGAAACAGTTGGTTTATCAATTGAACCGCTTTATCCCAAGCAAATTTACGCAGTAAAAGACAGCCCTATTTTTTATAAATTAATGTCTTTAATTGATGTTGTGCGTGTAGGGAAAGTAAGAGAAATTAAATTTGCGGTAGAAGAATTAAAAAAACAACTATTAAATGAGCCATCATAAAAACATAGTTAGAATAAAAACAGTACACAATAATTTGGCCGACCTAAAAGATAAAGTTGTTTTTGTTGGTGGCGCAACTGTATCTCTCTACGCAGATAGACAAACTCTAGAAGTAAGGCCAACAGATGATGTAGATGTCATCATTGAACTTATAAACTATAATGAAAGGGCGAAGCTTGAAGAAAAATTAAGATCAATCGGTTTCCAACATGACATGGAATCGACTGTAGTTTGTAGATTTAAAATTCAAGGTATAATCGTAGACATTATGCCTACAACACCTGATTCAATTGGCTTTAGCAATAAATGGTATCCTGAAGGTTTTAAAAATGCAATAGAATATAAGATTGACGATAACAACATAGTTAAAATTCTCAGCTCACCTTATTTCATTGCTACTAAATTGGAAGCGTTTAAAGGTAGAGGTGGCGGAGACGGAAGAACTAGTCAAGATTTTGAAGATATTGTTTACGTTTTAGAAAATCGGCAAATAATATGGGAAGACCTTAATAACACAAAAGGAGAAATTAGAAATTATTTAATAAATGAATTCAAGTTTTTAAAAGATAACGTTAATTTATTTGAATGGATAGACTGCCATGTTGAGTATGGGTTACCTCCTGTAAGCTATTTCATATTAGACGAGATTGAAAAATTTATAGGTAATCAGTAACTGTTCGTCCGTAACTACACATAACAGCACCTTGAACCAATTCCTATTCATTTAGCATCTTAATATCTCGCAAGACATTCTTACATTTAACATTACGGACGACAGTGATTAGCACCAAAAGCCGCAAAACTTTAATACTCAGCTGCCCGGAATTCCGTAAAATGAAAAACGCTTTGCTATACAAAATACATCCTAACCATTTTACTAGTTGACTTCCGATTGCTTGCTTCTTGAAGCTTTAAAGTTTATTTGCCGGCTAACAGCAAGGATAATACCTCTATTATAACCTTGGTGAGAAATTTGAGGTAATTCTTTTCGAACAGGAAGAAGTGAGTGGGTTAATCGCAATCCTAAACGCCACTTTTCATTAAATACGTAACCGGTACCTAGATTGAAAGAAAAGTCTTTATTATTAAAGGGATAAAGATCTGTTTGGTACGGAGGTGATCCTCCATGTATATATTCTCCGGTATTGATTAATGCTGCTAAACTTGGGCCAAATTCAAAGTAAGCCTGTTTCTTATTATATTGGAAGAGGATTGGCACTTCAAAGTAATTTAGATTTAGCCAATAATCGCCATACCTGGATTGAGCTTGAAGGCCTAGCCCAGTTCCTTTGCCAATTTGAGTTAGTTCAGCCTGCATCGTCCAACTTTTACTAATTTTTATCTGAACCCATATTCCACCCATGAAAGTAATTCTTGGTTTAGTTTTTACGGGAGAGCCTGTAATAGTTTGCATACCTGAACCAAATTTAAACCCAAATTTACATTGAGTTTTAAATTTACCTTGAGACCTAACATTATGGCAAATAATTGACATGACAAAGAAAATGAAAAGCCTTTTCATTTCTAACTAACGGAATTGTCATGTAAAAATTGTGCTAGTAACCACAGTTCTATTTGCAAATATTTAAACATAGGCTAAACCGTTTGCACCAAGATACTAACAGCAAAACTTGTAATTTTTTGCGACTTAACACTTAAATGCGTCAATTGAACAAAGCAAAAAACGAACCCCCAACTCATTCTCGTTTTTAAGCAGGACGTTCACATGAAGTTTATACAAGACCTATAACATCAGTTACACATGGTGTTATAAAACACAACTGCTTCTTTAGCAGTAGGTGTCCGCACAGTAGCTTTAGAATTAAGTTTATCATTTAAAACTTTACAGTCTTTAGTTTTTTCTTTCCAATCTTTTGTAAAGCAGTTTCTGCCTTCTTGTTCTTTTTTATAAAAGTAAAGCGTTTCGTAAACAGCTTTGGTCCAGTTATGCGCACGGTATACCCATCGCAAATGCAACACATCTTCACCAAACGTTTTCCATAAAAATTTAGATTGCTTTACTGTCATTTCATATACATTCAATTTTCCTTTTACTGTTTTTTTCAAAAACACAAAATGTTTACACTTGCGTTTCTTTAATTTAACTAATCCTGACTCGTAAAAAAATGTGTCCATTTGTAATGCTAAAATATTTTCCGATTTATATTTAATCTGCCTCCCACTATCTTCACAAATTACATACTTCTGCTTTCTATCCAGTTTAATTACTTTTGTAAACACGGTATCGCCTTTTATGGTAATTATATAATCGCTTAATTGTTGAGACCAACAATACATCATCATTATGCAAAAAACGAACGTGATACCTAATTTCATTACCAAAGCCTAACGCAGAAATTTTGGTTTTGTTGTGGTACATCTTCACAAATAAAACCATATTTACCAAATATTATTGTTTAATTTGTTTTATAAAAAACAAATTGAAAGCAGCAATCAACACAAAATATGGTCCACCCGAAGTGGTACAAGTTTTAGAGGTAGCTAAACCTAGCCCTAAAGACAACGAATTACTTATTAAAGTAATGGCCACTACCGTAAACCGCACCGATTGCGGTTTTAGAAGCGCAGAATATTTTATTTCGCGTTTTTTTAGCGGTTTGTTTAAACCTAAAAACAAAACACTTGGTAACGAGTTTGCCGGCGTGGTAGAAGCCATTGGCAAAGGCGTAACCGAATTTAAAATTGGCGATAGAGTATTTGGTTACAACGATGTAAATTTTGGCGCACATGCCGAGTATATGGTAATAGCACAAGAGGCGTCTGTAACCACACTGCCCAACAACCTTAGCTTTGAAGAAGCCGCTGCCATTACCGAAGGCGGGCATTATGCCCTATGCGACATAAGAGCTGCAAAAGTAAAAGCGGGGCAAAATGTGTTGGTGTATGGCGCAACAGGTGCCATTGGTTCAGCCGCAGTACAATTAATAAAACATTTAGGTGCAACAGTAACCGCTGTGTGCGATACAAAAAATATAGACTTAGTAAAATCATTAGGTGCCAATATAGTGATTGATTATACCAAAACCGATTATAGCAAAGCCGGACAAACCTTTGATTTTGTATTTGATTCGGTGGGTAAAACTTCCTTTGGAGTTTGCAAGCCTGTGTTAAGCAAAAATGGCATTTACATTTCTACCGAGTTGGGCAAAGGATCTCAAAATGTTTTCTTGGCACTTTTTACGCCGTGGTTTAGTGCTAAAAAAGTGCTGTTCCCTATTCCAACAATTAGCAAAGCCGATGTTATTTACTTAAAAGAACTGGTAGAAGCAGGTAAATACAAACCTGTTATTGACCGCCATTATAAACTCGACCAAATTGTTGAGGCTTATAAATATGTAGAGTCACGCCAAAAGATTGGAAATGTGATTATTATGGTTTAAAATTGATTATTTTGTTGCTTAATTGTAAATGTTTATTTTTAGTAACAAAATAAACGTAAATGAATCATTGCAGAATAAATTAAAGGTCAGTTTTATTAAGAGTTGCCTCTTTGTGCGCCGTATCAAGAACTTTATAGAATCATTTCTCGATACGCATTTGCAAAGAGCAGACAAATGCTACTCGAAATGACATTAGACATTACTTTACAATTTTAAAATAGTATGTCAGTTCGAGTAAGCGCCGCCTCTTTTGCGCTGTATCGAGAACTTTATAGAATCATTTCTCGATACGCATTTGCAAAGAGCAGACAAATGCTACTCGAACTGACAACCTACTTTATTCAAAAACATTAAACAATTAATTTATGACAGTAGAATTATTAAACCAAGAATTTGAAGGCATTGTAGGTCAATTAAAATCGTATCTCCTACGCATAACTGCTAGTGTGGTTGATGCTGAAGACATTACACAAGATACCTACATTAAAGCCGCAGAAAAAATTAATACGTTTAGGGGCGAGTCTTCTTTAAAAACATGGGTGTTTACCATTGCTTCCAATTTGGCAAAAGATAATTTGCGTGCGCAAAAACGTTGGACTGAAAATGTAACTGACATTACGAAAGCGGCAGCCCTAAACAACCAGCAGTTTTTTAAAGAAGCCATGCAAATACGCATGACCTCGCCCAACGGCCAATACGAAGCCAAAGAACACATTGCTTTTTGTTTTACTTGTATTTCAAAATCATTACCCTTAGAACAACAACTCTGCATTTTTTTAAAAGAAGTGTACGAATTTAAAGTACAGGAAATTTCAACCATACTTAACACCACAGAAGCCATGGTAAAATACTATTTGCACACCGGGCGTAGTAAAATGATAAACATTTTTGATGGGCGTTGTGCCTTAATAAATAAGGAAGGAATTTGCCATCAATGTTCTGAACTAAACGGCATTTTTAACCCAAAACAAAATACACAGGAAGAATTAATGAAAGTAGAGTTGGTAAAAGAAGCCGAAAAAGGAGATAAAGAGCATTTATTTGATTTACGCATGCAAGTTTTACGCGAAATTGACCCTTTTAAATCAAAAGCTTCTGAATTGCAACTACATCATTTAGAGCACAATAGACAAGTAATGGAAAAATATTTGGAAAAAAATCAAAATTAGCCTATCGTTTTGTTTTGCTTAATCGTCAAAATATAAACAAAACAAAAAAACATGAAACGATTACTAACAATTTTAACAACCATTACAATTATGACAACAACAACACAAGCTCAAAACGGAAAAGCTTCAACCGTAAAATCAACTTTTAGCCGTGCTACATCGGTAAGTATTAACATTAATGCCGACCCAAATATTATTTGGGCATTATTAACCAACGCATCAGATTACCCACGTTGGAATTCTACTGTAACGTCTATTGAAGGCAATATTAAAGCCGGCGAAACCATTAAACTAAAATCGTACTTAGATGCTAAACGTACTTTTAAATTAAAAGTTAAAGAATTTAATGCGTCTAACAAATTGGTTTGGGGCGACGCAATGGGCAAAAGAGTGTACACTTTAACCAAAAACACAAATGGCGGAACTACTTTTACCATGCACGAAAAAATTGGCGGACCAATGTTTCCTTTGTTCGCAAAAATGATACCGCCATTTGACGAATCGTTTGAAAAATTTGCTCATGACTTAAAAAAAGAAGCTGAATTAATTAATAACTCAAAATAAAACTACTATGAAAAACAAAATCGGAACAAAAGAAAAACCAATGGCTTTAAAAACACCGCCATTAACAAGTGAATACACCATGCATGCTGATGAAAAAGACGGTAAAGAAATTTTAGTATGCACCGTAGGTAAAACCGTGTTGCATTACGACATGCGCATTTTAAACGACTTGCATGCCATGCTTAAAAAACACGGCGATTGGATGGAACTAGGAAGTGCTGATGAACAAAAACCAGCTAAAGAAGGAACCGTTGAGGCCTGGGGTCGTTCGGAGAAAAACCCCGTAAAAGGATGGTATGGTTTAAAAAAAGGTTTACGCGGCCGCGTGGGAATGTACATTCCACCATTAATGGAAGCTTTAAAACTAGCTGAAGTAACCCACGATGCGAAAGGAAATAAAATGAAGGCTAAGTAGTTTTGTAAAACTTATTAACTCCTTCTTTCTTTTCACTTAATTTTTGCAATTTTATTCATGTATTAAAATATTAAAAATCATGAGTAAAATAGCAGTATTAGGAACAGGTAACGTTGGCGATACCATTGGTTCAAAATTAATTGAATTAGGACACGAGGTAATGATGGGCTCAAGAACAGCCGACAACGAAAAAGCAAAAGCGTTTGTTGCCAAACATAATGGTAAAGCAAGCGCAGGAACTTTCAGTGACGCAGCAACATTCGGCGAAATTATTTTTAATTGCACTTCCGGTGTTGGCTCTATCGAAGCACTTACATTAGCAGGCGAAAAAAACCTAAACGAGAAAGTATTAATTGATTTATCGAATCCTTTAGATTTTTCAAAAGGGATGCCACCTTCTTTATCAATTGTTAACACCAATTCTTTGGGTGAAGAAATTCAAAAAACATTTCCAGACGTAAAAGTTGTAAAAACATTTAATACCATGTGGTGTGGTTTAATGGTAAATCCGAGTTTGGTAAACGGTGGCGATCATAACATTTTTATTGCAGGAAATGATGAAGGCGCCAAAACAAAAACCAAAGACATTTTAAAATCGTTTGGATGGATGGAAAAAAATATTTTAGATTTAGGTGATATTACAAAAGCCAGAGGACTTGAAATGTATTTACCATTATGGTTAAGCATTTATGGCGCTACAAAAAATGGTGCTTTTAATATAAAAATTGTAAACTAACCAAGATACCCAACGTTCACGTTTATTCAATTGATTAAAATCAGTTGTTAATTTGATTGAGGTCATGGTAATTTGAAGTTTTCAGGTGAATATTTGTAACACAAAAAAACAAATTATTAACCTAAAAATTAAAAACAATGGCATTAATTAAAGCAAATTTCCCATGGACTGATTTGTCAGATTTTTTTGATGACAAATGGTTAAAAACTAGATTCCCAAACGGTGAATGGACTCCGGCAGTAAATGTAATTGATAATGAAAACAATTATGAAATTGAAGTAGCTGCACCGGGTATTAAAAAAGAAGACTTTAAAGTAACAGTTGAAAAAGGTCTTTTAACAATTTCAGGTCAAACCGAGAGCGAAACAGAAGAGAAAAAGAAAAATTACACTCGTAAAGAGTTTAGTTCAAAATCCTTTACACGTTCATTTACAATACCTGAAAACATTAAAGACGAAGACGTTAATGCGAAATACGACCATGGCGTTTTAAAACTAACATTAAAAAAATCGGTATTAGAAGCTCCAAAGAAGAAAGAAATTTCTATTAACTAAATATTTCCATTTAACAGTTTAAAAAAGTGATAGTAATTATCACTTTTTTATTTTTTATATAAAAACATTTGCCATGAAAGAATTCAGATTAAGACCAAAAAAAGATTATCTTCATACTGCAACGTGGGAAGATATTTATGCTTTATCAGAACATTGGTTAACTGATTTAGAATTTTTTAAAGACGAACTTAATTTTTTAGATATATTAATAGGAAAGTATTTTCTTATGATGCTGAAAAATGAAAGCGTTGATAAAATACATAATATTACTTCTAAAATAAGTGGTTTAATAAAAGAACAACAAGTGCTTACTGAAAAAATTAATAAACATTTAAAAGATTTAAGTTTATTGATGGAAAATGCCTTTAATACCTCTGAACAATGGTTTAGAAACGACCATGTTGATTTGGAGGAAAGGTTAACACTGTTTACCGACAATTTTAGAAATATTAAAAAGGAAATCTTCATGATAACTGAGTACGTTATTGAAAATCAAAAACTAAAACACTTACTTAACGCGTAGTTATTTAATTTAGCCCTATGGATTATAAAGATTATTATAAAATACTGGGCATCAGCAAAACAGCCTCTCAAGACGAAATTAAAAAAGCATATCGTAAACTGGCTGTACAATTTCATCCTGATAAAAATCCGGATAATAAAGTTGCCGAAAATAAATTTAAAGAAATTAATGAAGCCAACGAAGTTTTGGGTGACCCCGAAAAGCGCAAAAGATATGATGAGTTAGGCGAAAACTGGCAGAATTATCAGCAACAAGGTGGAAACAACCATGGTGGCGGAGGATTTGATTGGGGACAATATCAAAGTTCACAAGGTAGTTCGTTTGATGAAGACGGCTTCTCAGATTTTTTTAATAATATTTTTGGTGGCGGAGGAGGCTCTAAACGAAACAGAAAAACCTCCTTCAAAGGACAAGATCTACAAACCGAAACTACAATCACATTAGATGAAGTGTATCACGGCACTGTGCGATTAATAAATGTAGAAAATGAAAAACTACGCTTAACTATTAAACCCGGAGCAACGGATGGTCAAACCTTGCGTATTAAAGGCAAAGGCGCAAAAGGTTATAATAATGGTGAAGCAGGAGATTTATATTTACAAATTCATGTAGCACCGCATTATTTGTATAAGCGAGATGGGAACAATCTTGAACAAACCGTTAAACTAGATCTATTTACTGCCATATTAGGAGGTAAACTAAAAATAAACACATTTACAGGTGATTTATTAATAACCATTTCGCCTGGCACTCAAAACGGAAAAACATTAAGAATAAAAGGAAAGGGTTTGCCCATTTATGGTAAGGCTGGAGGTTTTGGAGACATGTTGGTGAAAACCGAAATTGCTATTCCTATAGATTTAAATGAAGAACAAAAAGAGCTTTTAAAAAAAATAAGAGACTCAAAAAAATAATAAAAAGATAACTTAAAACATATTTTAAATCAATCTAAATGCTAGACCTTTCGGAATGCGATTTTATCTTTTAAGCCTAATTGTTATTATGTATTCTTGCGTAAGCGACGATGGCACAATTAAGTTAAAAGGCTCCGATACAGAAGTTAATCTTGCCGTTACAATGGCCGAAACATATCGAACAGAAAACAAAAGTATTTTAGTTTCAGTTTCCGGAGGCGGTTCAGGTTTAGGTATAGCATCATTACTAAACGGAAATGCAGATATTGCAAACTCGTCTCGCGCAATAAACTCAGAGGAATTAAGTCTTTTTCAAAAAAAATCTATTCCACTTGACTCTTTTATTTTTGCACAAGATGCTATAGCCTTTGTAGTGTCTGACAAATTACCTATAGACTCTATTCATGTAAACGAACTAAAAAAAGTATTAAGCGGTGAATACAAAAATTGGTCAGTATTAACCACAAAAAAATTACCTATAAACATTTATGGAAGACAAAGCAATTCAGGCACATACGATTTTGTAAAGAAAAAACTAAAAATACAATTTTCACCATACGCCAAACAAATGAATGGTAACGCACAGATTTTAGAAGCCATAAAAGTTGATAATTCAGGAATAGGATATGTTGGCGCTGGTTATATTATGAAAGGTTACGAAAACGGAATTAAAATTTTAACCATTTACACAGATTATAGTCAAGCTACGTCACCGTTAGATGCAGAAAAAATAGCTGCAAATAGTTATTTTTTTCAACGACCATTATACCAATATTACAGGACAAATAATTATCAAAAAATAAAACCATTTTTAGATTTCGAAAAATCTGATGCCGGAAAAAAAATAATATTAACATCGGGCTATTACCCAATTTTAAAATGACTACCAAAAAACGAGAACTAATTGATGTGGTTTTTAAACAGGTGTTTAAAGGAACAGGTTTTTTAACCATTGCATTATTGGGTGGTATTTTTTTTATGTTGTTGTACAATAGTGTTTCATTTTTTTTTCATAAAAGCCCTTTAGATTTTTTTACAGGATCTCAGTGGGATCCCGATACGCATTACAGTATCATTCCGTTATTGATAAGTACTTTACTGGTTTCTCTTGGATCAATGTTAATAGCAGTTCCATTAGGCATTTTAACTGCTGCTTTTTTATCAGAACTGGCGCCTCGGAAAATACAAATGATTTTAAAACCTGTTATTGAAATGCTTGCAGCAATTCCTTCGGTAGCTATTGGTTTTTTAGGTATAGTTTTACTGGGCCCCGCCCTTGCTAATTTATTTGGTATGCAAAACGGACTAAATGCCATAAACGGTTCAATCCTGTTATCTATTATGGCACTTCCCACAATTATTACCATTAGCGAAGATGCGATTAATGCAGTACCCAAAAGCCACAGAGAAGCATCATTGGCATTAGGCGCCAACAAATGGCAAACACTTTTTAAAGTTACTATTCCGGCTGCAATGCCAGGATTAATAGCCGCAGTACTTTTAGGATTAGGTAGGGCATTAGGCGAAACAATGACGGTGTTAATGGCTACAGGGAATGCTTCAGCCATACCCAAAGGATTTTTTGATTCGGTAAGAACCATTACTGCAACCATTGCGATTGAAATGGGTGAAGTACCTTATCAAACCACTCACTACTTTGCTTTGTTTGCCATAGCAGCTATTTTATTTTTAATATCATTATTAATAAATTTTTTAGGAGAATTTTTTGCTAACCGCTTACGCAAATTTCAGGCATGATAAAAAAGAAAAGTCTACATATTTTTAATTGGATAATTCTTTCAGGAAGTACATTAATGGTGTGCGTATTTTTAGGCGTAATTTTGTGGGACATTTTCTCAAAAGGATTTTCAGCTTTATCTTGGGATTTCATCAGTGAATATCCAACTAAAGGGATGACCAAAGGCGGTATTCTTCCCGCAATAGTTGGAACAGTGTTACTAACATTTATTACCACACTTTTTGCTGTACCCTTTGGCGTTGCTTGTGCTGTTTATTTAAATGAATATGCAAAACCCTCAACCCTTACAAATATTATTAGAGCCTCTATTCGAAATTTAGCGGGTATCCCATCCATCATCTACGGTTTATTTGGTTTAGCATTATTTGTGCAATCACTAAAATTGGGTACTTCCGTTTTATCAGCAGGACTTACTTTAGGCTTACTTTCTTTACCCTATATTATTACCACAACAGAAGAAGCCTTGAAACGAATTCCTAATAGCATGCGCGAAGCAACCCTTGCTCTTGGTGCTACGCAATTTGAAACCATTAAAGATATTGTTTTGCCAAAAGCATTACCCGGTATTTTAACAGGAGTAATTCTAACGCTATCAAGAGCTGCCGGAGAAACTGCGCCCATATTATTTACCGGGGTTGCTTTTTATATTAATGGTGTAACTTCTTCCATTAATCAAGAGTTTATGGCGTTACCCTATCATTTATACATGCTATCGACGCAACACAGTGCCATAGAACAGGTGCGACCATTGGCCTACGGAACGGCTGTTATTCTAATTCTATTAGTTTTCTTGTTAAACATTATTGCCTTTATTATTCGATTTAAACACAGAACTCAAGATTAGTATGGAAGAAATTAAACTCTCGGCTCACAATTTAAATTTGTATTTTGGAACTAAACAAATTCTTAAAAATATAAATATAGATATTCCGAAAAATCAGGTAACATCATTAATAGGTCCCTCCGGATGCGGGAAATCAACCTTATTACGTTCGTTTAACAGGATGCACGATTTATCTTCCGAGGCTAAAATTGAAGGTGTTTTAAAAATAGATGATTTGAATTTATACGATAAAACAAAATCAGTAACCGAAATTCGTAAACGGATTGGTATGGTTTTTCAAAAACCAAATCCCTTACCAAAAAGTATTTATGAGAATCTATCATATGCCTTAAACATTCATAATTTTCCAAAAAAAGAAATTCCAATACTCATTGAAAACGCTTTACGAGAAAGTTTTTTGTGGGAGGAAGTAAAAGAAGAACTAAAAAAACCGGCCGTAAAATTATCAGGAGGACAACAACAACGTTTGTGCATTGCAAGAACAGTGGTATTAAGACCTGAAGTTATTTTAATGGACGAGCCTTGTTCGGCCTTAGACCCAATTAGCACCAGAAAAATCGAAGAATTAATACTAAAACTAAAACAGGATTATACCATTGTAATCGTAACCCATAATATGCAACAGGCGCAACGCATTTCAGACAAAGTAGCTTTTATGTATTTAGGAGAATTAATAGAGCTGGATACCTGCAATAACATTTTTAACCACCCAAAAAACGAATTGACAAAAAATTACATCAGTGGACATTTTGGATAATTAGCATAATTAGTATATTTTTAGTTCGAAATTATGAGTAACATTCGAACGAAATCATACCCTCTTGCTACTCTTGAATATAATCCTAAAACGAATATTCTTATTTACCGTGTAAAACAAGATATTGAGGTAGATGTATATGAAATTACCGAAATGCTAAAGTATGTGGAGGAATTTATGGGCTACGTAAAACATTACGCCGTAATAGATTTTGGATCTAACGTTATGTCAACCACAGAAGGAAGAAACAGATATGCCGAATCGAATTATATACAAACCTATCGCATTGCTGACGCATTTCTTGTAAAATCATTACCCTTAAGAATCGTTGCCAATTTTTTCATTAAAATGACCCGGCCCAAAACACCTACTCAACTTTTTACGGATGAGCAAGCGGCTATAAATTGGTTAATAAATTATAAGTAATTTAAAACAATGTTTTGGCTGAGTTGTTAAACCTAAAAATCAAATTACTATGAAAAAAATATATTATTTATCAACCTGCGGTACGTGTGAAAAAATTATTGATGAATTAAACCTTAAGAAAAAAGGTTATGTTTTTCAAGACATAAAAACAGAAAAAATTACCGAAAAACAATTAGAAGAAATGAAAAAGATGGCAGGTAGTTACGAAGCCATATTTAGTAAAATTGCAAGAAAATATAGAGAATTAGGCCTAAATACCAAGCAATTATCGGAAGATGACATGAAAAATTACATTTTAGAAGAATATACTTTCTTAAAACGTCCGGTAATTATTGCCGATAAAAAGATATTTGTTGGCAATTCAAAAAGCACTATTACCGAGGCTAAAAAAATAGTGTAACTTTACGGGTTACATAAAATGTACCCATTTTTACAACAAGATATTTTTAAATTAATAAGTCAATGTGCCAACGATTTAAATGTGGATGTTTATGCTATTGGCGGCTATGTGCGTGATTTATTTTTAAATCGCAACAGTAAAGACATTGACATCGTTACCATTGGTAAAGGAATAGATTTAGCTGAATCTCTGCACAAGGAACTAGGTGATGATTCTTATCTCTCCACTTTTAAAAACTTTGGTACCGCTCAAGTTAAATTTAAAGACTTTGAGATTGAATTTGTAGGTGCTCGAAAAGAAAGCTATAATCGTAATTCGCGAAAACCAATTGTTGAAGACGGCACCTTAGAGGATGATCAAAACCGAAGAGATTTTACTATAAATGCTTTAGCAATTGGCTTAAGCAAAAACAACTTTGGTAAATTATTAGACCCATTTAATGGCATACAGGATATAGAAAATAAAATTATTCGCACTCCGTTAAGTCCAGATATTACATACAGTGACGATCCCTTGCGAATGATGCGCGCCATAAGATTTGCGACACAATTAAATTTTACCATTGAAGAAAAATCTTTAAAAGCAATTTCTGAAAATAAAGAAAGAATAAAAATTGTTTCTCAAGAACGTATTACCGATGAGTTAAATAAAATCATCCTTGCTCCTATTCCATCCGTAGGCTTTAAATTATTATTCGATACCGGTTTATTACACTTAATTTTTCCGGAAATGGTAAAATTACAAGGTACAGAAACCATTAAAGGCTTATCGCATAAAGATAATTTTTATCACACCTTAGAAGTATTGGACAATGCTTCAAAAAAAACAGACAATTTATGGTTACGCTGGGCCGCTATTTTGCATGATATTGCAAAGCCCGCTACCAAACGTTTTGAGGAAGGTCATGGATTTACCTTTCATGGACACGAAGACAAAGGCGCCAGAATGGTCCCGAAAATTTTCACCAATTTAAAGCTTCCTTTAAATGAAAAAATGAAGTATGTGCAAAAACTGGTGCAGCTTCATTTGCGTCCTATTGTATTAGCAAAAACGGAAGTAAGTGACAGCGCAGTTCGTCGTTTACTTTTTGAAGCTGGTGATGATATTGATGATTTAATGCTTTTATGCGAAAGCGACATCACTACAAAAAATCCTAACAAGGTAAAACGTTATTTGCAAAATTTTGAAATTGTAAGAACCAAATTAGTTGAGCTAGAAGAAAAAGACAAACTTCGTAATTGGCAACCTCCAATTAGCGGAGAAGAAATAATGGTTTTATATGATTTACCACCCAGTCGAGAAGTGGGTATTTTAAAAAATGCTTTAAAAGATGCTATTTTAGATGGACTTGTGGAAAACAATTACGAGAGTGCCAAATTGTTTTTGGATGAGAAGTTTAAAGAAGTAAAAAGTGTATAATGCAATTCCACTTAAACCATAAACCAATAAAAACAGAGTTTACTATCAAGCATAGCGATAAGATTGTGTTAATGGGTTCCTGCTTTGTCGAAAATATTGGTGCTTTATTACATGAAAATAAATTTAATTCATTTCTAAATCCAAACGGAATTATTTTTAATCCGCAAACAATATATGACATCATAAAAAGAAGTATCAACGAAATAGATTATGATACACGTATTGTTTTAAAACATCATCACTTATTTTTTAGTTATTTACACCATTCGTCCATTAACGAAATTTCGGAAACCGGATTAATAAAAAAGATAAATATCATCAATCACTTTCTTAATAAATATTTAGCCGAGGCAGATTTTTTGATTTTGACATTCGGGTCTGCCTTTGCTTACTTTCATAATGAATTGAGCTTACCTGTTGCCAATTGTCATAAACAACCTTCTAACCATTTTCAAAAACAATTAATTGATTTAAATAGCATAGTAAGTAATTATGTTCAACTTATTAATCAATTGCTACAGATAAATCCTAAACTAAAACTCATTTTTACTGTATCACCGGTAAAATATTTAAAAGACGGATTGGAGGAAAATTTCATTTCAAAATCTACTTTGCGTTTGGCAATTCATCAAATTATTTCTCAAACAAAAAACACGTATTATTTTTCTGCTTACGAGTTAGTAAGTGATGATTTACGCGATTACCGCTTCTATAAAGAAGATTTGGCGCATCCTAACGAGCAAGCCATAAATTATGTTTGGGAAAAATTTGGTGAAACGTATTTTAATATAGAAACACTTGAATTAAATAAACAGATTACAAAATTGAATCAGGCTTTAAATCACCGCGTGCTTCAGCCAGAAAAGGAAGAGTTAATTAAGCACCAAAACTATATTTTAAGATTAAAGGAAGAAATAAAAAGCAAATACCCTTTCTTTGAAATTTAATAAAAGACTCAGTGAAATCTTTGTGCACTCCGTTCCTCTGTGGTTAGCTTTACCCGTGATATACCCTTGAAAAAACAATCAGTCCATTTTTAATTTCCAATACCTCCCCTACTTTTAAATCTTCTTCCCCCTCCACATGGCGAATATATTCCATAAACACTTGCTCATCGTCGGCAGTTAATTTTACTAATTGGTAGTTTAAACTTGGCAATCTGTCAAAAGCATCTTGCCACCATTTCCTTAATTGTTCTTTACCCACAATCAATCCATTTGTTTCAGGTTGACGGATTTTTAATTTAGGACTGTAATGTTGAGCATCATTACTATACATTAATAATAACGATTCCAAGTCATGCTCGTTAAAAGCCTTAAACCAATGGGTTGCTATTTGTTTATTCGTTAACACCATTTACAATAAAAATATATCGGCACACACAAAAATACAGAATACAACACTGGCAATTCCGTTGGTGGTTCCAAAAGCTAAATTTACTTTGCTTAAATCGTTAGGTTTTACCAAAGTGTGTTGGTAAACTAAGAGGCCAATAAACAAAATTGCACCAATAGCATACAACCAACTAAAACCACCCAAAAAGAACCCAAATGTTACAATTATTGCCGAAAACAAATGTATAACTTCCGACAATCTCAAAGATTTTTTTGTGCCAAAATAAACCGGAATAGATTTTAATCCCTGGCTTCTGTCAAAATCTTCGTCTTGCAAGGCATAAATAATATCAAAACCACTTACCCAAAAAAACACAATACAACCAAATAAAATAGGCAGTAAGGCAAAATGTTCGGTTAAAGCCATATAAGCACCAACAGGAGCCAGAGCCAACCCAACACCCAAAATTAAATGGCATAACGGGGTAAATCGCTTCGTTAAACTATATCCCAAAATAACCAACAAAGCCACTGGCGACAAATAAAAACATAATCTATTAATTAAATAAGAACATACAACAAACAAAACACAACAAACAATAGTGAAAAACAAAGCTGCATTGGGGGAAATCTGCCCAGCTGGAATTTCGCGTACAGCAGTACGGGGATTCTTTGCATCAAATTTACGATCAATATAACGGTTAAATGCCATGGCAGCACTTCTAGCAAAAAGCATACATAAAATAACCAAAACAAATTTTTCTAAACTAAAGGAAGCTTTTCCGCTATGAATGGCTAAGGAAAAACCTATTAATGCAAAGGGTAAAGCAAAAATAGTGTGGCTAAATTTTATTAAGGAAAGGTATTTCTTTAGATTACTTAACATTCTACAAATTTAAAAGAAATTAAGACTATCATTAACATTTATGTGTGATTTATGCAACATTTTTCATATTTCTTGTAAAGTTAAAAAAACAAATCTATCCATCTTTGCAATGCAATAAAGAATTAAAAAATTAAACGTAACATTTTGATAGGAATCATTTTGAATCGTGACAATTATCATCTACATAAAATAAAGTTAATGTAACTTTGGATTAGTTCCTAAAAGCTAATATTAATTATGTAAAAACCAAAAAATGGAAACAACAAAATCAACACAAAACAACGAACAGCTTTTAGAAAATGCTAAAAATGCTAACAAATGGATGAGTGATGCAGTAGCAACAATGATGGATGTCTGTAAAAAGCAATTTGACATCATGTCTGGCTTTTATGGAAATCTATTTAATTCATATAGCAGTGAAACCAAAAACAGTTTAACCCCCATAAAAAATTTTACAGATTTATTCTTTAATAATGGCTCATTAAAGTTGCTTTACACACCTTTTAGCAGTTTAGGGGTGAATTATGGTTTTTCAAATCCATTTAATAATATGTTCAATCAAATGAAAGAATACAATCAGAACTTATTAGGCTCTTTTACCAAACAATTTGAGAATGGAGGTATGGATTCGCAATCTATTTTGGATAAGTATAAAAAAACTGTTGAAAAAGAAATAGAAGCTTCCAAACACTTAATTTCATCGTTAACAAATGCTTATAACAAGCGCTTAGAATTTTCAATAGCAGAAAGCATAAAAATACAAGATGAAATGAATAACCAACTAAAACTGCTATTTGAAATTAACCAACAATTTTGGTCAGAATTATTTGACAACCCTAAACAAGATGTAATGGTTGATAAATATTCAAAAGACAGCGTTGCTAACGAAAACAAAAAACCTATAAAAACCACTCAAACTATTTAAATTTGAAAATAATTTTTAACTAAAAAACATGAAAAAATTTGAAATCAAAAAAATACTTTTTCCAACAGATTTTTCTGAAACAGCAAACATTGCATTGCGTCAAGCAATATTTATGGCGCGATTGGCAAAAGCCGAATTAAAATTACTATATGTAATAGAGCCTGAAATGAATTTTTCCGGAACCATTCCTATTCCCCAAAGTGAAGCCTATTACGATAGACTAAAGAAAAATCTTTTAAGTAAACTTAAAAAAATTGCAGCCGACATTCATAATGAAACAGCTATTGATGTTACTTACGAAACAAGGTACGATGGCATTTCTACTCAAATTTGCGACGTTGCTGATGATGAAAATTTTGATTTGATAATTATGGGGACTCATGGTAGTTCAGGTATTTCAGAACTTTTAGCAGGTAGTAATGCCAGTAAAGTGGTTATGAAATCAAACTGTCCAGTAATTACCATTCAAAAAAAATTATCTGCTAAAGGTTTTAGAAACATTATTCTTCCTATAAGAGCAGAAGCCAACTCTCGTCAAAAAGTGGATTATGTGGTTGAATTAGCTAAGCTATACTCCGCTTCTGTTCATATTACTGGTTACGCTAAAGAAACCAATAAGAAAGACCTTACCATCGTAAAACAATATGTAAAACAAGTAGAAAAATATTTAACAGGATTAAATATTAGCCACGACACCACAATTATTACAGGAGAAAACTTTATAAAAGAAATTCTTTTACATGCAAAGAAAAATAAAGCCGATTTAATTGCTGTAATGAATGAAAATGATTTTAATCTTGATCAATTAATCAGAGGACCCTACGCTAAACAATTTGTTAATCACTCTACGATACCTGTTTTAAGCGTTCCTGTTTATTCTGACCCAGATTTATTGACATACAGTCCTTACTTGAGCGGCTCTTAGTCTTAAGTATTTTTTTTCGTTATTAAATCTAATTATATGTTTGAAACAATTGAATTTTCGTATACAAATTTTATAAATGGATTAACAAAAGCCACAAATAAAGTAGTTTCAAATTATTTTGAAAACGCTTCGGGGTATCATCATGATAATCGTGATATTGCCAATGCCTACTTTAATTTCTTTTCTAAAATTTACATAAACCCTGGTGAAATATATAAAATCCAAAATTCATATTTGGATTTTTTAACGGAACAACAAAAAGCATGGAAGAACGCGTTAACTATTTCTCTGGAAAATACTAGCGACATTCAAAAATCAAATTCTAAAGAAGACAAACGTTTTATAGCAAAGGAATGGAGCCAGTATCCTTACTTCAATTTTATAAAACAAAACTATTTG
Organism: Bacteroidota bacterium; assembly: GCA_033763945.1. Taxonomy (GTDB): domain Bacteria; phylum Bacteroidota; class Bacteroidia; order B-17B0; family Aurantibacillaceae; genus Aurantibacillus. The sequence goes on from JANRJN010000012.1 coordinate 379,701, forward strand.
CTGCTCGAAAAATTTTCAAAAAAAATTATTGAGGATGTAGATTTTGATACAAAAGCAAAGAAAAAACTAGAGTTTTACAACAGTCAATACATGGATTTGTTATCTCCTTCAAACTTCTTATTTACCAATCCTGAAGTTTTAAAATTAGCGAATGAAACAAATGGAAAAAGCTTGTGGGATGGTTTTACAAATTTAATTGCCGACATTGAGAAAGGAAGAATTGCTCAAGTGGACGAACTTGCTTTTAAAGTAGGAGAAAATTTAGCCACAACTCCGGGTGCTGTGGTGTTCGAAAATGAACTTATTCAACTTATACAGTATTCTCCTAGTAAATCACAAGTTTATGAGATTCCATTATTAATTATCCCCCCGTGGATAAATAAATATTATATTCTTGATTTACAACCAAAAAATTCGTTTGTTAAATTTTTCGTTGATTTAGGAGTTACTGTATTTATAGTTTCATGGAAAAATCCAAATTCAACTTTAGGTCATTTAACATTCGACGATTATGTATGCGAAGGGGCGTTAAAAGCAATAGATGTAACTAAAGAAATTTCATCATCAAAAAAAATAAACACCTTAGGTTATTGTTTAGGTGGCACATTGTTAAGTATAGCTTCTGCCATTCTTGCTGATGATACAATAAATAATCCCATTCTATCTGCAACTTTTTTAGCAACAATGATTGATTTTTCAAACATTGGTCCAATGGGCGATGTAATAGATGAAGCATTGATAAAAAAACTAGAACGTGGAGAACTATTAAAAGGAGGATTATTACATGGTCACGATATGGAGCGTGCTTTTAACCTAATTCGTGCAAACGATTTAATATGGAGCTATGCTGTAAATAATTACTTAAAAGGGTTAAAACCTACAGCTTTTGACGTGATTTATTGGACAAACGATAACACCAATCTCCCTGCAAATATGTATAAATATTACATGCGTCAAATGATTTTTGAAAATAAATTAAGTCGTAAAAACGCATTAAAACTTTGCAACACTCCAATTGATATTGGTAAAATAAATTTCCCTGTATTTGTTATTGGAATGACCGAGGATTATATTTCTCCTGCAAAAACAGCCTTTATTACTACAGAATTAGTAAGTGGACCTGTAGAATTTATTTTAGGTGGGTCTGGTCATGTAATGGGAGCCATTAATCCGCCATCAAAAAACAAATACGGTTATTATATTGATGGACAATTAGGGAAAGGTTTTAAAGAATGGAAAAAAACTGCAAAATTTAATGAGGGTAGCTGGTGGACTCCTTGGAGCGAAAAACTTATTAAAATTTCGGGTAAAAAAATTCCGGCAAAAGAGCAATTAGGAAACAAAACTCATAAGATACTTGAGTCTGCGCCAGGCAAATACGTTTTAGAAAAATCTTAATGTTATTTTAACACTAACGATTTACTTTAACTTAATTTCTAATCTTATATTATATAGCTTTGGATAAAAATTGTTTCTCATGAAAAAAAATATACTTTTTTGTTGGATGGGTTTATTATTAAGCCTTAATGTATTTTCGTGGGGAGCCGAAGGACATAAAATAGTTGCAACCATTGCCAAAAAATGTTTAACAAAACAAGTTCTCGATTCGGTAAATTATTATTTAAATGGTATGAGCTTTAAAGAAGCCTCTGTTTGGATGGATGAGGTAAGAAAAGAAGCTTCTTACGATTACCTAAAACCATGGCATTACATCAACATTGATAAAGATAAGACCTATGTTGCTGTTAACGAACCTAATGTTGTAAACCAATTGGAGTTGGCTATTGCCACATTAAAATTAAAAGGTAATGACCGTACCAAAGATAAAATTTCATTCGCTTTAAAAATAATATTTCATTTGGTTGGCGATTTGCATCAACCTCTCCATGATGGCTATAGCAATGATAAAGGCGGAAACACAATAAGTGTTTCATTTAATGGTGGAGAATCTAATCTTCATAAAGTTTGGGATACAGGAATAATAGAGAATCAAGGAGTGACCACAAAAAAATGTTTAAAATACATAAACACTTTATCTGAAAAAGAAAAATTCGACATACAAACCGTAAATGTGCAAAAATGGATGGAAGAAAGTAGAAGTCTTTTACCCAATGTATACGCATTTCAAAATAATAAGATAACTAAAGACTACGAAAAAAACTCGGTTCCATTAATTAAACAACAACTCTCAAAAGCGGGCATAAGACTCGCTTGTATTTTATTTAATAATTTTAATAGAAAATAAATTAAAATCGATAATAAAAACGATTAAAATCTTCATTGTAAATTTTTTATTTTCTAAACATTAAGTTAATATTTAAATTCAAACTTTACTCAGCAAAAAAATATAGTTTTGATACAAAAAATTAATATAAGTATCATATAACTTAATATTTGTCGTAGGGAAATATTTTTTGCTTGAACTAACTTTACAGAACTAAAATTGTAGAGTTAAATGAAATTTAAATTTATTTATTTATTTATTTCCTTATTTATCTCTACTTACTTTAAAGCCCAGGTAAACATTAATGCTGTAATTCAAATTAACGGCTTTAGACACAATTGGGATTGTGGAAATGATGGGGTTTTTGGTAATCAACCTGACCCACGTTACAGAGTTTGGATTGGCTGGAATAATGGCAACTTTACTGGAGTTACTGCAGGGCCGGGCATTGTGGGTGGATGTACCGATACGTATGGTCAGGATTCTGACCCATGTTCTACTTGGAATCCAGGAATAATTAACGCAGCAAATTTCGTTGCACAACCCATGACCCAAATAAATGTTGACATGGAAAGTTGGGAAGATGATGCCTGTGGAAGTGGATGTAGCAAAAACACATGTGGTTTTCCCTCTTTTAACGACGATGATATACGTTGTGGACGTTTACGTATTGGCGATATAAATTTTTGGGGCTTACCACCTTGTACAAATAATACATACACTGGAGGTTTTACTGCCAACGATTTTTTATCTATGACCAACCGCTGCACTGATAACAATGGAGCTGGTTATGGTATTGATCAATTAATTATCAACTGGTCTTTCGCATCTGCTCCAACTATTCTTAATCAACCCCTTCCTTTAGATAGAACTTTATGCTTAGGATCTTCTACCACACTTTCGGTTATCGTAAACTCTTTTAATGGCTGGTCTTTAGGTCAATTTTACCAATGGCAAGTTAGTACTAATACCGACTGTTCTTTTGCTTCCGGTTGGACAAACATAGCAGGAGCTACGGCATTTAATTATACACCTCCTCAAACACCGGGAACTCTTTTGTACAGGTGTTTAGTTACTTCAAATTGTACCGCAAACTTTACATCTCAAACTGTTGTTTCCAGTTGTGTAAGGGTTACCTACCATCCATTCGCTTCTCCTATTGTTAGTCCGGCTTGCGGCATTACTGTTGTTCCAGGAATCCCATATGCATTTTGTACTACCGCATCTCCTAATCCAAACGCTAGTATAAATAATACCTCTTTTTCTTGGGCTGTAGTTCCTTCTTCCGGAGTAACCATTTCCGCTTCAACAAGTAGTTGTACAAATATTACTTTTTCTAATCCAGGCGCTTATGCTGTAAATTTGACATACGGAGACGCCTGTGCAGCAGCAAATGCCGTTGCTACTTGCAACACCAATGTTAATGCTCCAACCTGTGATATGATTTATGTAGATGCGGTTAACGGGAACAATGTTAATTTGGGTTATCCTTCAACCCCCGTGCAAAATCTATGGCGTGCCATGCAATTGGTTGGAGGTGCACGAACAAATATCAGAATGACTGGAGGAAATTATACCGAAGTAAATATTATAAATTTGCTGGCAAACGTTGTTATAGATGGCAGATGGGTAAATACTGCAGGTATTTGGACTAAATCAAGCTCTGTAAATACAAATTTAACCCTTTCGGGTGTTGAAACTATAAATGGTAGTGTAACACAATTAGTTGGCATTAAAGCAACAAGCGTAAATAATTGGGCGCTTCAAGATTTAAATATTACAACCTCTAACGTTACCGGAACTGCAACTGATGGCAGAGGATGTTCCAACTTTGGAGTTTTAATTGATAATTGCAGCGGATATAATATTGTACGTTGTAATATTACTTCTGGAAATGCAAGCAATGGTAATAGCGGTGGAAATGGGGCTACAGGGCACATTGGTAATTCAGGAGTAGCAGGTGCAAGTGGATCTAGCTGTAACGATAATGCGTTTAAATCAGGTGGAGCCGGGGGAAGTGGGGGCGCTAACGCATGGGGAAATAATGGAGGAAATGGGGGAAATGGAGGAAGTACCTGTGGAAATTCTTGTGGAAATGCAGGAGGGGCTGGTAATAATGGCGGAGGGGCTGGTGCTTCTGGCGGTGCCGGTGGAAGCGGAACATCTTCAGGGTCTAACTGCTCAAATGGTCCGGGAGGCAATGCTGGAGCCGGAGGAAGTTACGTAACAACCGCAGTTAATACTACCGGCATAAATGGAGGACTTGCAGGTGCTTCTGATGTGTATGCATTTTTTTATACCCCGAGTGGCGCTGGAGGTCAAGGTGGTCACGGTCGTGCAGGTGGCGGTGGTGGCGGTGGTGGAGCCAGTCGTGGAGAAAATGGAGGATGTTGTTTTTGCACCGGAAATACCGGAAACGGTGGTGGCGGTGGCGGTCAAGGCGGTGGCGGCGGCCAAGGAGGATTTGGCGGAATGGGAGGAGGGAGTACATTTGCAATTTATAGAAACGCTTCAGGAATTACAGCAACTCCTTTTGTTGATGTGGTTTTAAATAATGGTACCGCAGGCACCGGAGGCACAGGTGGACAAGGGGGAAATGGCGGAAATGGTGGCGGTGGCGGTAATGGTTCAAACTATTGTTCTGGTGACAGAAACGATGCCGGCGATGGCGGATCAGGTGGAAATGGTGCAAGAGGCGGAACAGGGCAAACCGGTGCAACTGGTGTTTCAGGTGGACTATATACCGTGGGTACTGGGTTTACAAATCCATCTTCATCAATTCCTAATCCAGTTACTTTAACAATGGATCATATTGTTAATGGGAAAGGCTGTGTAAATTCCGAAATACAATTAACCCGTTCTGTTGCCAGTACTTGGGTTTTTTCAGGCGCCTCTTCTTATATTAACGATATAAATAGCTCATCTTCGTCTTATAATAGCGCAATAAGTCCCACAAAAATATTTTATACTGCAACAGGTATATATGATATTACTACTAATGGAGCTACTTATCAGGATTGGATAAGAATAATTGATGGTGGTCGGCCTGCTTCAGTAGCATTTTCAATTTCAAGTACAACTTTATGCTCAGGACAATCGTTTAATATAAGTGCGCCCGTTTATGGTTCAGAACTAGCATGGGATTGGTCATTCTTTACTACAAATGCCAATACACCATTGTTAAGCTCTACTTCTCAAACGGCTTCTTTTACTGCTCCCGTGGTAGTTACAACCACAACATTCAATATCAGGTATAGAGTAAGAGAAAACTGTTGTGGTTGGAGTAAACCATATTATACAAGTGTAATAGTAAACCCTCCACCAATTGTTTCAGCAGGAACAAATACTTGGATTTGCGAATCATCTACCTATAGTGTTTCAGGTGCAACCGCTTCCAATATTTCCTCCTCAACCTGGACCACCAGCGGTGATGGATCCTTTAACAGTGCAAGCCTCGTAAATCCAATTTACACACCAGGAAGTGGAGATATAAGCTTTGGAAGTGTAACATTAACATTAAATGGCTCTGCATTATTGGGTTGCACTAGCACTACAAGCCAAATTGTTTTAACAATAATAAAAAATGGCACTTGGCTTGGGCTTTCAAATTTACCGGCAAATGATAACTGGAATAATACTATAAATTGGTGTGGAGGTGTTCCTACTTCAACAACAAATGCAGTAATACCAACCGTTCCCATAGGTCCTTTTTGGCCAACCATTGGTGCATTAGGTGGGGTTGTTCAGGATTTAACCTTACAAAATGCCACTACGCTAACTTATTTTAATAATAATCAACTGGATGTATATCGAGACTTTAATAACAATGGAGCTACAATTAATTTAAATTTAGGAAAAACACGTTTTACAGGTGCAACTTTTAACGGAGGTACGTTTGGAACAAATGCAACTAACTTTTATGATTTAATAATTGACAAGACAGGTGGAACGGATATTACCCTCAATCAAAATGCAACTGTATTTAATAATTTAAATATGATTACCGGTGATATAAATTTAACAGGAACTACGGTGCTAGAATTAGGTTCCAGTCCAGCCAGTATAGGATCTTTAAGTTATATTTACGGAACTTCAGGAACTATTTTAGGACGACTTAAAAGATGGTTCTCTTCATCTACAAATAGTGGATTAACGGGATTGTTTCCGGTTGGTGTAAACGTAAGTGGAATTGTATTTAATCGTTGGGTAAGAGTTGATTATACATCCGCTCCAAATCCTGGAGGAAGTTTAACCATGCGTTTTGTATCGGCCAATCCAATATTTTATGCTAACATGCCATTAAACGATGCAGGCTTGTTACTGAATAATTTATATAATAATGGATATTGGGAGGCCACGGCAGCCGCAGGAATTGGTGGAACAACTTTAGGCAATTACGATTTAACTGTGCGAGGTAATGGATTTACCACGGTATCTAATTTACCTAATTTACGAATTATAAAATCTCCTCCTCCTCACGTAGTTTGGACTCTGGATGGGTCGCATAACCCTCCTAATATTGGCACTTTAACCGATCCTATTGTTTCAAGAACGGGCTGTTCTGGATTCTCTTGGTTTACATTAGCATCTGATTATACAAATGTTTTACCCATTGAATTATACTCTTTTAATGCTGGATGCAGTAATGGCGTTGTAAATGTAAATTGGGTAACAGCAACAGAAACAAACAATGCCTATTTTATTGTTGAGCGCAGCGAAACTGGAGAAGTATGGAAGGAATTAACCAGAGTGGAGGGAGCAGGAAATAGCAAAAACTATAAAAATTATGAATATACTGACGAGTATCCGTTAAGCGAAAACGCTTATTACAGAATTAGACAAATAGATAAATCAGGCAACGAAAAGATATTTGTATCTACCCTAATTAGCTGCAAATTTAAAGGCAACAACACTTTACTGAGTTATCCTAATCCCGCAAGTCAAAATTTTGTATTAGAGTTAAATTTAAATAGTAATTACAATAATTGTAAAATTGATATTACAGATGGTTTGGGAAGAGTTATAAAATCGTATAAAAAATCGTTTAAAGAAGGTAAGAACTTTTTTGTAATCCAACCATTGGATGATTATTCAAACGGAATTTATTACGTTAAAATATTTGCTGAAGGGCTGGATTTACCAACACAAAAAATGATTATTGTAAAGTAATTCTTTCAATTACCTTTTAACACATTCAATTAAAAAATTACTAAGTTAAATAACCATATCATTGCTACATTTAAAATGTCCTTTTGGGCAGGCCTTATGGCCGTGCAATCCGCAGGGTCTGCAATCAAGATTTAAGACTTCAATTATTTCCCTGTTGTCAGATAATGGTGTGAATCCAAAAGCAGGTACTGTTGAACAGAAAAAAGCTTTTACAGGTGCATTCATTGCCGAAGCCAAATGCAACGGTGCGCTATCGTTTACATAATTCATTTCAGCATCTTTCATAAGCGCACAAGACTGTAAGAGATTTATTTTCCCTGCAAGATTAACAATGTTTTTATTATTACTTTCTGATTTAATGCTTTCACAAAGTTCTTCATCGGCCGAAGAACCCAATAAATAAATAGTACCAGAGCCGGAAAGTTTATTGCTAAGTTCAATCCACTTATTTTTTCCTAATTGTTTTGTAAACCATACAGATGCCGGAGCAAAACAAAAATAATGAGTTTGTTTAAAGGATTTAACCTTTTCAAAATCCTGTACAGAAGGATAGAGCTTGGGTTTAAACACTTCTTTATTGGTAAAATCCTCAATTAGTTGATTATAGCGCTCCACCTCATGGCTTCCATTGCCAATAATGTGCTTAACCGTAGTATCAAACAAAAAAGAAAATGGTGTTTGAATATAGCCTGTTTTATGTCTTGCTCCTGAAAAAGCTGTTAAAAGTCCCGAACTTGCAAAACGATGACAATTTACCACACAATCGAATTTGCTTTTCCGAATTTTAAAAAGAAGTTTGTAGAGATTAACGTATTTTGAAGTCGTTTTGTTCCAAACCAAAACTTCTTTTAAAAAGGGGTGATTACTAAAAATACTTTCATTGCCTTTTCTTACCAAAATACTTAATTGTACTTGAGGAAAACAATGATGCAGTTTTTCTAATAAGCTGGCTGCTAAAATAGCATCGCCAATAAAAGCGGTTTGAATAACAAGAATATTTTTATACGACACCATTACGTTTACCTTCTTACTATTTTAAATACTAATGGCAGAAGATTTTGTAAAACTATGAATACTTATGGCTTTTTAATAAAAAAAGACAAAACTAATTTTAATGCTAATTTAAAAGTGGATTTAAAAATGTGTGAGCCTTATTTTCATAAGACTCACACGTTGTACCCGGGACGGGACTTGAACCCGTACGTCCGTGAAGACACAGGATTTTAAGTCCTGCGTGTCTACCAATTCCACCACCCAGGCATTTGAATGGTTATTTCAAATTAAAAAGAGCTGCTTATACAGCCCTTTTTAGAGCGAAAGACGGGTCTCGAACCCGCGACCTTAACCTTGGCAAGGTTACGCTCTACCAACTGAGCTACTTTCGCTTTTTCCCTAAATGGGAGTGCAAATGTAACAAATAAATTAAAACTTCAAAAAAAAATTAAATTATTTTTTTTCCTCGCACAACTCCACCAAAACCGAATTTGTGAATTTTGGATGCAAAAAACAGATTCTTTTGTTATCTGCACCGTCTTTTGGCTGTTGGTTTATTAATTCAAAACCTTCTGCTTTTAAACGCTCCATTTCAGCATAAATATCATCTACTTCAAAAGCAATATGGTGCACACCATCCCCTTTTTTTTCTATAAATTTGGCAATCGCACTATTTTCAGTTGTTGCTTCTAATAGTTCAATCTTTGTTTCACCAAGCATAAAAAACGATGTACTCACCCCCTCGCTTTCAACAGATTCAATTTTATAGTTTTCTTTACCAAACAATTTCTTAAATAACTCGTTGCTGTCTTTAATGTTTTTAACTGCAATACCAATGTGTTCAATTTTTTTTATCATGTTGTGTTTTTGTGCTATCAGTTAAATTAATCTCTTTATTTTTCATGGTTCCTTCCAATCTATTATTTGGTGTAGCCATGGTTACAAGCAATAAAAAAAGCAAAACAGCAACAGGCGTGGCAAATAAAATGTACTTATACTCGTTGTAATTACTTTTTACAGGTTGTTGACTTGTTTGTTCGGCATACTTTTTAGCATATTTTTTTATATGCTCATCATAATACTTTCTACGTTTTAATTCTTGCTCTGTAAAGTTGTGTTTTTTTGCTGTGGTTTTTGTATACGTATGGCTTTGATAGTGATGATAGGTAATCTTATAATCGTAACTGGCCTTTAAATTGGGGTCGGAGAGAACTTCATAAGCCTTGAGTACTTTTGCGAAATGTTCAATGCCATTAGGGTTTTTATCGGGATGATATAATTTAGCTAATTTTCGAAACGCAATTTTTATTTCGCTTAAATTAGCTTGATTGCTAAGGCCTAATATTTCGTAATAATTTTGCACTAAAAGCGTAAAAATAATTCTTTTAAATTTAAAAAAATATTTACGATTTTAACTGTGTTTTATAAAACTACATAGCCTTTTTAGAAGTAGTTTTCTCGAAATTAATATTAAACTCTGCTCTTCGGTTTAAGGCGTGTTCATCTTCAGTACACATTTCGGGCTTATAACAGTTATTTACAAAATTAGTCGCACCCATCGATTGTGTGGAAATTCGAGTTGCTATAATACCTTTTGCGATTAAATAATCTTTTACAGATTTTGAACGGGCAATAGATAGTTTTAAATTTATTTGTTCACTACCCCTACAGTCGGCATAGGCTTTTATTTCGAGAGTAGAGACAGGATTGTTTTTCATGACATCTGCCAACAAATCCAACTGGGCTTTTGAATCGGTTGTTATTGTTGCTTTTCCAAAGTCGAAATAAATAGCTTTAACTGTGTAACCCGATTTATCCATTGCTAAATCGTAATCCAAATTCAAATCAATTTTTTCAGGTAATTTGGTTCCGGTAGGTATTACAATTGTTTTTGGAAAATAACCGTCTTTTGAAAAAACCATAATGTATTCAGAATTTGGACGTAAACGCGCGTTGAATTTGCCGTCTTTATCTGTAAATAAAATTGTTTTTTTGTTAGTAGATTTGTCCGTAATAACAATTTTTACATCGTCAATTCCTTTTTGGGTAGCTCGCTCGGTTACAACACCTTCAGTAGGTTTTCCTTTTTGTCTCAAAATAATATCCAAGGCTTTGTTCGCATCCCAATTCTGACCGGTATAAATGTTTTCATCGCCCTCGTAATCGCCTTTAGATGCAAGTATCTGATAGTTTTTATCTTTTACCAACACAAATTTATAATTACCATTTTTATCGGTAGTTGTGGTTGCTAATAAATTTCCGTTTTCGTCAAATAATTTTACCAAAACATCCGAAGCCGGTTTTCCATTTTGATCTTTAATTACGCCAAATACTTGCGATTTAGGTTTCAATTGAATATCCGTATTCGACATGGTATCGTAATCTTTATCGGTCCTGATAACAACATTACCCATGTAATTTCCTTTTCCGGCAACCAAATTATATACTTTATCCTTTTCTAAAACCAATTGATAATAACCGTTTTCATCTGTTTTAGTTTCGTAAATTAAATTGCCGTTTTCGTCATATACTTTTACCGAAATGTTTGCTGCCGGGCTACCATCTTCGTTCTTCACAACACCTTGAGCAGTGGTTCCAGGTTTTAAGTACATGTTCAAATCCTTGTTTACATTTTTTCCTGTTATGGTAGAAACGTCATCAGATGCTACAAAACCCGGAGTTGAAGCTACTACTTTATAATTTTTCTTATTATCTAATTTGAATTTAAATTTTCCAAATTCATTGGCTTTTGCAATCATAATTTCTTTACCGTTTTCATCCAATAAACGAATAACAGCCTTTGAAGCAACGCTGCTGTCTTTGTTCAACACTTTTCCTTTAGCAACTTGCTCCGTAGAAACATCTTTAATCAAATAAATATCGTCATCCCCTACCCCGCCGAATCTGTTAGACGTAAAATAGCCCCAGCTTTCATTATCACTCATTGGACAAAAACCAAAATCATCGGCAGAAGAATTATAAGGCTCAGGCATTATTTCAACTTCATTAATTTTTCCTGATAAAAAATCAGCTTTAAAAATATCCAAACCGCCAAAACCTGTTTTACCATTTGAAGAAAAATAAACATGATTATTGTAAAAAGTAGGAAAATCTTCATCGTTTTTTGAATTTACTTCTGCCCCTAAATTTACCGGTGTTGACCAAACTGCCCCTTTCTTTTCGGATACGTATAGATCCGAACCACCAAAGCCTCCCGTTATGTTTGAAACAAACACCATGTATTTTCCATCGGAACTAATAGCGGGATGTCCAATGCTGTATTTTATTTCTTTGCCTTCAAATACAACTTGTTCAAGGTTTGTAAATTTTTTGGTAGACTCATCAATTTTTGCTTTATACAATTTACTTACGGAGGTATTTTTTGCGTCCCACTCATTAATTAAATCTGTTTTTGTAAAATAAATTTCGTTTGTTGTTTTATCAATATCTAAAGCGCCAATGTGATAGGTTGTATCCTTTGCAAAAAGTGTTTGATTGTTTACTTCTTCGTTATCAAGGCTGGCATAAAACAATTCAGAAATCGGTCGTTCAGATAAACCGTATTGAAGATTTTCTTTTTCTTTAAAATCTGGAGAAAATTTAAGATTAGGACGTTTTTTGTTTTTACCTTCTTTAATTTCGTTTACAAACAAAATTCCGTCTTTAAATAATTTAGGTGTTAACTGCGCTTGTTTTGTATTAATGCCAACAACATTAACGGCTTTTACATTTTTGTTTTGTTTAGTTTTAAAATTCTGTAACAAATTCGCAGATAGCAAAGCTAAAGTTGTATTGTAATCTGCCGTATCAATTTTATGATAAGCTTTTAAATATTTTATTGCTAAATCATACTTACCGTTATTTTTAAGTGCAACGCCGTAAAATTTATAATTAACAGGATTTACATATTTTATTGCAACAACTTTCGAGTATATTTTTTCAGCATTAATGTTATCGTGTATTTGCATATAGCAGAATGCCAAACGTGTTAAATCTTCATCGTTTAAATCGGCTTCAGAAACTTTAGAGAAACAATTAATCGCTTGATAATACTCAAATTGATCCATCATTTCATAGGCTAACTGCCTTTGAGAAAGAATAGGCAATGATAAACCGATCAACACTAAAAACAGAATTTTTTTCATCGATATAGGCGAACTAAAATTAATTTTCAATTTGTGATGAATAAATTCTGTTACGTTTTTGCCAAGGCGATTTATTTTTGTTATCGTATAATTTTAACGATAGGAATAGTTCGTGAGATCCTGAATTATATTTTGAAAGTCCGCTCAACGTATAATCATAAGAGTACCCAACACTAATGCGATTAAATTTAATACCAAACATGGCTACAATAGCATCATTTGTTCTGTATGAAACACCTAACCAATAACTATCATTATATATAAATTGCAAATTTCCATCTAGCTGCCAAGGTGCGTTCATCATATATTTAACCAATACCGAAGGCTTAATGGCAAATTTTTCGCCAACAGCAATTTTGTAACCACCATTTACATACACTGCACGATTTATTTTACTGGTAACCGGATTACCAACATTAAACAAATCTTTATTTGTTTCTAATAAATTTAAACCTGTAACTCCAAAATTAAATTTGTCTGAAAACCATAATGCACCAAAATTAACATCGGGAATAAGTCCACTGTTTGTAGCATTGGCAATTGTATTGTCTCCTGATATTTCTGTAATTAAACGGTTACGATTTATAATAAACTGCGAAAAATTAGGATTTATACCAAACGATAATTTTGTTTTTTCGCTAGTTGAAAACATGTAACTTATTGCAACTCCTAAGCCTGTAATTCTTGATGGTCCATATGAATCGTTATAAAACATTCCACCTATCCCAACGCCTTTACCTAAATAAGTATGCCCTGATAGCGATTGACTTATTGGTCCGTCATTCATTCCAGCCCATTGTCTTCTAAAACTCATGCTGATGTTCGACGCGTCTTTAGTGCCGGCAACGGAAGGATTAATAATAAAGTCGTTAAACATATATTGACTGTTTAATTGCATTTGCTGCGCTTTGGCACTAATTACAATTAAAAATAAAAAAACTGTTTTAAATATCTTTTTCATAATGTTTTCTTTTTTAAGTTTATCTTACTAATGTTACCGGACCTGTTTGAGTTTTATCGCTATTATATTTTATAACGTAATAGTAGGTGCCGGGAGGAAGATCACTGCCATTCCATTTCCCATCCCAAGCGTGCGTAGGCGAATCTTTATCATAAATTAATTGTCCCCATTTAGAATAAATTTGTAAGCTTGGATTTGAGAACGAACTTAAGTTCACATTCCATACATCGTTTACACCATCCCCATTTGGTGTAAAGGCATTCGGAATATTTAAACAACCTAAATCGTTAGAAACATTAATATCGTTTATAGTAGCCGCACAACTTTTACCATCTATAATAGTAACAGAGTATGTTCCTGGCTTTGCGTAATTAATTTTTGGAGTAGATTCCCCATTCGACCAAAAGTAGTTGTATAAACCTGTTCCACCCGAAACTTTAACATCAATAATTATTCCCCCTTCGGCACAGGATCTTTCATTTATAGTATAAGCAGCATTTATATTACTATTTTTTAAACTAATTGAAGAAGACGTAACCGCTGAACATCCATTTGAAGTATAAGAATAAGTAATATTATGCGAACCAACACCCGCTATGGAAGGGTAGAACACATTATTTACAACACCCAGCCCTGAATAATTACCACCTGGAGGAATACCAATGTTTAAAGGGAAAGGCTGACCAATTCCACAAATAGTATCCATAGGAATCATATAGGCATAAGTGGTCAATACATTTAAAGGCAAGTTTACACAATCAGAATTTGGACAAGTACCTCCCTGACTTTTTACAAAATACGTTGTATTAACTGTTGGTGTTACAACCAAGGTATTTCCTGTAGCAACAGGAGTGCCAGTACCGCATTGACCTTCATACCATGCCCAGTTGGCACCGCTTGTTAAAGAACCGCCAACTATAGAAAGCGTTGCGGTTACACCCGAACAAAAATTATTTGCTGTTGAAACAATTGCTGTTGGCTTTACCGAAGCCTGATTAACATTTACTTGCACCGACTTACAAGTTGTGTTTCCGCAATCGCCTACAGCTCTTACATAATATATAGTGGTGCCACTTGGCGTTACTTTAAGTGTATCCCCCACTCCAACAGGAACAGCGCCGCAGCCACCTGTGTACCAAACCCATGTATTCCCTAAGGCCAAAGTTCCTCCGGTTAAATAAAGCTTAGCAGAATCGCCAGGACAAACAAAATTATTCATTACACTAGCTGATGAAGCTGCTATTGAAACTGCGCCTAAATTAACAGTAACACTTTTACATAAACCATTTCCGCAAGCCCCTTCTGCTCGCACAAAATAAGTAGTTGTTACAGATGGGCTTACTAGTATGGTTGTTCCTGAACCTGTATTAACACTTCCGCAAGAGCCCGAGTACCATACCCATTGAGCCCCTGTGCCAAGAGAACCGCCACTCACACTTAAATTTGTATTACCTGATGGGCAAATAATTGTGCTGGTAGCAATAGCTGCTACAGGATCTGTTGAAGGGCTTAATAAATTAACTATTACATTATTACACGATGAATTTCCGCATGAACCTTCGCCACGCACATAATAAGTTGTAGTAGAAGAAGTATTAACTGTGATAGCTGTACCCGTTCCAATTGCAGCACCCGTTGCACAACCTCCTGCATACCAAGTCCAGTTACCCCCCGATTGCAAAGTGCCTCCCGCAACTGATAAATTTACAGTAGAAGTATTACATATAGATGTACTAGATGCTGTTACTAAAGTTGGAGTTGTAGAAACGGGATTTACTAATACGGATAAAGTATTTGTGAAGACAACTGGAGCTGTACAGGTAGAAGCTTTTCTTCGGTAATAAGTAGTGACTGTTAATGCAGGCGGGTTGTATGTTGAAAGGGTTGCGCCTGGAACATCTGTCCAAATAACATTATCAGGTGAAGATTGCCATTGATAAACTGCGAAAGTTGTTGCTGAAGTGGCATTAGTAAATGTTGAAGGGGTTGCGCCTGTACAAATAGTTTGACTACCTGCAACAGAACCCGGTAAAATGCTAACATACTCCCAATACACTTCTAAATCGGCACCGTAACCATTTGTAGCATCACGAAAATAGGTCCCAATATTTGTAAAAGTACAAGGAGGGTATGTTTTAAAATTAATATTGGCAATTACTGCTCTTCCATTTTGAACATCATCACTATTAAAGGTAGGAAAGCCACAATTATCAGGATTACAATCATTGCCACAACCATCTTCTTCCCAACATTCCATATCTACATTAACAACGGTAGCTGTAGAGTTAGATATACTAACCACATTAAATGCGGTAAAATTGTTTATTAAACCACAGGATACTTCATCACGCGCTATTGTTTGCCCGTCGCCGCAATTGGCTACCACACCTGTGTATTGAATATAATTAGCACCTGAGTGACCACCCCACAAACGCCATCTCGGGTCTGGTTGATTACCGGATGCACCATCATTACCACAATCGTAATTATGCCGTAACCCTGGAACCCTAACTATTACATTAACATTTTGAGAGTAATAACTTGTTAAAGAAAATAGGGTGGTTAAAAAGCAGATAAGTTTTTTTGAGGATTTAATCATAAATAATTTTTAAGACAAAATTATTGTGAATTTGTTGCTGAAATGTTAACAGATTTAAAACAATCCATTAAAAATTTACTATTAGTAAAGTATTGGAGTGAAAATTAGGTTAGTAAGTTAATTTATATCTTAACACCAATTATACAAACATCATCCACTTGTTCTAAATTTCCTTTCCAAGTTTCTAATGTATCTAATAAAATTGTTTTCTGATCTTTAAATGGTTTTGATCCAATATTTAAAATAAACTCGGTTAATTGTTTATATTTAAATTTCTTCCCTTTTGGGCCTCCAAATTGATCAGCATAACCATCTGAAAATAAATACAAAGCATCTTCTAACTTCAATTCAATTTCTTGTTGCATAAAAATCTTAACCGTATCGCTTTGTATGCCTCCAATGGAATGTTTGTTTGGTTTTAAATCAATCAATTTATCTCCTCTTTTTATTAACAACGGACGGTTGGCACCAGAGTATTGTAATTTTCCACTTCGTTTATCTATTACGCAAACAATTATGTCCATCCCATCGTTATTTTCTTCCCGATTTCCTTTTTTATTTAAAGCATTAGAAACCCTTATGTCTAACATCCTAAGTATTTGTGATGGTGCAACAATTTTCTCTTCTAAAATAATTTGGTTTAATAAATTATGTCCTAAAATTGACATAAATGCTCCGGGAACACCATGTCCAGTGCAATCTCCTACAACTAAAAAAGCTTTATTCTCTACCTCTTCAAACCAATAAAAGTCACCACTCACAATATCTTTTGGGCGAAACAACACAAATGATTCTGCAAAAAAATGATTTAATCTATCTGTCTCGGGAAAAACGGCTTCTTGTAATCGTTTAGCGTATTGTATGCTATCAGTAATGTCTTTGTTTTTTTCTTTAATTACGGCATTTTGGTAATTAATTTCATCAACCTGCTTACTCAATAGTTTACTGGTTTTTCGTTTATTAATAAAGGCAAATAACGAAACACCTGCGGCAATTAGAACTAAAATAATAACCACTATTAAACTCCTACGTTGATTGGTCTGACGTAAAATTTCCTCTTCTTGAATTTTTTTATCTTTACTTAATAAAGCAATTTCCTTCTCTTTTTTTTCAGTATCATATTGTTTTTCTAAATTACTTAAATACTCCACATTGCTTTGATTACTTAGACTATCGTTAAGTTTTTGATATTCTAAAATATAATCAAAGGCCTTTTTATAATCACCAATATCTGAATATGCAAACGCCAAAGATTTCGTTATGCCAGATCGATTTAAAAGTTGTTTGGTTTCAATTTTCATGGCATATTCCATTGCCTTATTTAAATAAACAATGGCTTTTTTGGGTTGATCCATTTGCAAATAAATATTGCCCAACAACTCATAAATATCCGATGAACGTTCTTCTGCCCCTGCTTCTTTGTATTTTTCAATTGCCGTTTCGGCGCTTTTAATGGCACCTTGATAATCTTTCCTATCCAAATAATTATAGGCAATGTTGCCGTACATTAAAGCTTGAGATTTTACATTTTTCAATTCAATATAGATGTCCAATGCCTTTTTTTCGAACTCAAATTCCTTATCCAATTTCCCTTGTGAACCGTACATAGCAGCACACAGATATAGAGCCTCAGCCTCCACAGCCCTGTCTTTTAAACTTCTCGCTAAATTCAACTCTTTTTCATAGTAGTTTAAAGCTTTATCGTAAAAGCCCTGTCGTTTAAATACTGAGCCAATAAAATGCATCAATTGTCCATATTCCGAATTTTTCCAATTGTTTTTTTCAAACAACCGTTGTGCCTCAATATAATCAGTCATTGCCAATTTATAATCTCCGTTATCATAATGCGCACGTCCTTTTTTCATTAAAATCTCACACAATAGTTTTTCATTTACACCTTTGGCAAGAGCTAAGGCGCTATCAAAATAGGCGGTACTTTGTCTCGATAATTCTTCACGTTGGTAATAATCGGCTATACGGAAATAAAACCGAGACTGCCATTCGCTATTTTTCTCCAGTTTTGTTTTCTCCAAGCCAAAATCCCAATAATAGCGCGCTTTTTTATTCATGCCGTTATTGTAAAATAGTTTGCCTATTTTTTCAATAGACTTGTAAGCAAACACTTTATCAGCTAATGAATTTAGTGAAGCGAAAACAATTTTAACTTCATGTTCACCTTTCACCGAGTCATCCTTTATTAATAACCCAGCTATTTTTAGACGTAAATTTATTTTTGTTGTATCGTTTTGAGATGCCTTTAATACAGTATAAAGTGAATCGATTTTTTTTGTATTACCAGCATAACTATTAAAAACAACTAACAATAACATAAATGCTATTGCCTTAGTTTTAAACATTTTAGGTATGTATGAAGCTAAATGCATTTTGTGGCTACAACCTAACGAAGATAATAACTATTTTGGGTTTTCGGAATTTAAAGAAGTTGCCCTATTTATTGCAACTTTCAATAAAGCTAACTATTCTTTCCGCAATTCCTTTGGCTTCATCTGATAAATCTTCATATTTTTCTAAATGTTTTATGGCTTTATCGCAAAAGGCATCTTTATCGTTTACAGAATTATCTTTTGCGTAAGTACTCTTTCTTGTTCTTTCTTTAAGGCTATTATCTATTAATTTTCCAATATTATCTTTCCAGTAATATGGTTTTTCTATTATAGAATTTGAATTGTGGCTTTTTATTTTTTCTGTTTCAATCAAAGTTTTCTTAAATTTTAAATCATTTAAATCAACCTTTTCGTATTCTGCAACAACTTTTTTGATAATATTCAAACTTAAACTATTTTCAATTTCTTTGCCTTCTGTTATATATAAATTATCGCCAAGAGCTACTTTTAATTTTTGATGCCTTTCTTCTTTTGAAACAATACCTTCTTTATTTACATCGCTATCTAAAACCAAAAATATATTATTACTAACCTTTAATGCGTTAATATTTTCATCTTCATTATTTTGATCAAAATTCCAATGTACAATGTTACTACCTGCGTATTCTACAAAAGAATAATGTAAATCTTCAAAATATGGTTTTTTGTCGTCTTTTTTATGCTTTTCCCAATAAAGCTCTAGGTATTTTCTAATGTACTTTCTATCCGTAATACCTTCCACCCAAATTGTACAATTTGACAAAAAAACAGACGAATTTCTTATTCCCAAATCTTTGAGTATATTTTTGTCTTCTTTAACCAAATTTTTTATTTTAAATTTATTTTCTATTGTAATTTTCGAAAAACCATAAACGGAAATATTTTCATCATCAAAAGTTAAATCCAAAAAGTGATTGGAATGAGTTGTTATAAAAAATTGCATGTCTTTAAACTCTTCACTTAATAATGTTTCTAAAAACACTCGCTGCATTCCCGGATGAAGATTGATTTCAGGTTCTTCAATGAAAAATAACGTTTTCTCACCAACACAACTAAAAATAGGGTATAATAATTGAATTATTGCTTGAATGCCATCCCCTAAATCATAAATATGTCTTTCTTCTTCATCATCTCCAAAGCCAATTAATAATACATCACTATTTTCTTTAGGAATCAACGTAAATTCTTTTTTGTCAGGAAAGAATTTTTTTCTAATAAATTCTTCAAAATGGCGAATATTATTTCGTTTATCCTTAGTGCTAAGTAGTTTGCTTTTTATATTTGTATAGTAATTTAAGCCTGTGTGTATATTTACTCTTATATTTCCCTCTCCCTTTTTATTTTCTTTAAAATAGTCAGATGCAGTTCTTTCTGCATAAAAATCATTGTTTGATGAAAAAGGTCTTAATCCTCTCAAAATAGGTATGTAATTTTTAGTATAATCTTCTATTTTAGTTCTTACATATTCCTTGTCAATCCATTTAATTATTTCTAATGCCCTTTTTAGTACTTCTGGATGTAAAAGTTTAAATAAATTATCCTGACGCAAAAAAATTTGCATTGGATTTGATGAATAAGAAATAATTGTTTCTAATGTTGTTTTTATCTTTTCAACTTTTGCTTCGCTAAAATAATCCGAAAACCGATTTATTTTTAAACCATTAAAAATAGATCGAAGCGGCTCAATTGGTTTGTAATCCTTTTCTGCATAATTTTGAGAAAACCAGTTTTCGAATTCATTTGTTAAATTGTCAAGTTCGTGAATGTTATCACCAGTTTGTATAACTTGAAATTCAATAATTCCAAATAGATGTCTCAAAAATCTACTTTTACCTGAATTATTTGGACCAATGAAAATATTAACTCTTGATAACCCAGAAATGATTTTTAAATCATTCTCAAAAGAATAATCATTAAATTCTGGAACACCTAGATTAATAATTTTAATCATACTTTATTTTCTATAAAAAAATCTGTGTTTGCAGAATTTTCAATATCTACATATTCCTTCTATACTGCCCCCCCACCTCAAACAAGGCATTGGTAATTTGTCCTAAGGAACAATATTTTACCGCTTCCATTAAACCATTAAATAAATTTTCGTTTTGGATGGCGGCACGTTGTAATTCTCTTAAAATGGCAGGAGATTTATCTTTATGAGTTTCCCACAAGCTATTACGTGTGTTTATTTGATCTTCTTTTTCTTCGGTGGTACTGCGAATAATTTCGCGCGGTAAAACAGTTGGGCTACCTTTGCTGCTTAAAAACGTATTTACACCTATCAACGGATATTCACCATTGTGTTTTAAGGTTTCGTAATACAAACTTTCTTCCTGAATTTTACTGCGTTGGTACATGGTTTCCATGGCGCCTAATACACCACCACGTTCTGTAATGCGGTCGAATTCTGTTAATACAGCTTCTTCTACCAAATCAGTTAACTCTTCAATAATGAAAGCGCCTTGTAATGGGTTTTCATTTTTCGCTAAACCTAATTCACGATTAATAATTAATTGAATAGCCATTGCTCTACGCACAGATTCTTCTGTAGGCGTCGTTATTGCTTCATCATACGCATTAGTATGCAATGAATTACAGTTGTCGTATATAGCATACAACGCTTGTAATGTTGTACGAATATCATTAAAATCAATTTCTTGGGCATGCAACGAACGGCCACTTGTTTGAATATGATACTTCAACATTTGACTACGTTCGTTGGCACCATATTTTTGTTTCATCGCTTTAGCCCAAATACGACGAGATACACGACCAATCACTGAATACTCAGGATCTATACCATTACTAAAGAAGAAGGATAAGTTCGGCGCAAAATCATTAATATCCATGCCTCTGCTTAAGTAATACTCTACAAACGTAAATCCATTACTTAAGGTAAACGCCAATTGCGATATTGGATTAGCACCCGCTTCGGCAATGTGATAACCACTTATTGACACTGAGTAAAAATTACGCACGTTGTTATCAATAAAATACTGTTGTACATCGCCCATTACACGTAAACTAAATTCTGTACTAAAAATACAGGTGTTTTGTGCTTGGTCTTCTTTTAAAATATCTGCTTGCACCGTTCCACGTACTTGCGATAAGGTATGAACTTTAATTTTTTGATACACGTCATGTGGCAATACCATATCACCCGTCACTCCCAATAGCATTAAACCCAAGCCATTGTTGCCTTCTGGTAATTCAGCAGCATTGTAACGTGGGCGTTTGGTACCTTTTGCTTTGTAAATAGCTTCTATTTTAGCATCAACTTCTTTTTCTAATTTATTTTCTTTGATGTATAGTTCGCATTGTTGATCAATAGCTGCATTCATAAAGAACGCAGCAATGGTAGCCGCAGGACCGTTAATGGTCATAGATACCGATGTTTTTGGGTCAGCTAAATTAAACCCACTGTATAGTTTTTTTGCATCATCTAAACAACACACACTTACACCACTATTACCCACTTTACCATAAATATCTGGACGGTGATCGGGATCATTTCCATAAAGTGTTACGCTGTCAAATGCAGTACTTAAGCGAGCTGCCGGCAATCCCTTGCTTACGTAATGAAAACGTTTGTTGGTTCTTTCAGGTCCTCCCTCACCGGCAAACATACGTGTTGGATCTTCCCCCTCACGTTTAAAAGGATAAATACCCGATGTGTAAGGAAACTCTCCCGGAAAATTTTCGCGCAAGCTCCATTTTAAAATGTCGCCCCAACCTGTGTATTTTGGAACCGAAACTTTTGGAATTTGAGAATGAGACAAACTTTCGTAATGCGTTTTTATTTTTATTTCCTTATCACGCACTTTAAAAATGTAGTACTCGTTTTGATATTGTTTTTTCTTATCGTCAAACGTTTCTAATGTTTTTAAATTGCGTGGGTCAATGTCCAAACGAATTAGCTCTGCTTGTTCTTCTAAACTTTTAATCACACGGTCTTTATCTGCCATTTTAGAATCGGCCAAAGTGGCAATGGTATTACGAATACTTTGCAGTTTAATAGCAATAATTGCTTGATCATTCGTCCACTTATCGTAATTGCGCGAAGCTTCAGAAATCTCACTTAAATAACGAGTACGGTTTGGCGGAATGATGTAAATCTTCTCGCTCATTTCATCTGTTATTTTAAAATTAGATTTTAAATCACACTTTGTTTTCTCTACCAATTTATCCATCAACGCTTTGTAAAGACGATTAGTTCCAGGATCGTTAAATTGTGAGGCAATGGTACCATATACAGGAAGCTCTTCATCCTTAGCCTCCCACAAATTATGATTGCGTTTGTATTGTTTTTTTACATCGCGTAGCGCATCTAATGCACCACGTTTATCAAATTTGTTAATCGCAACAATATCGGCAAACTCTAACATATCAATTTTTTCGAGTTGTGTTGCGGCACCAAACTCAGGTGTCATAATATACAAACTCATATTGCTATGTTCAATAATTTCGGTATCGCTTTGCCCAATACCAGCGGTTTCTATAATCACTAAATCAAACCCAGCTACTTTTAAAATATTAATAGCATCTTGTACATACTTGCTCAAAGCTAAATTACTTTGACGCGTAGCTAAAGAACGCATATACACACGTGGATTTTTTATTGAGTTCATTCGGATTCTATCCCCTAACAAGGCACCACCTGTTTTACGTTTACTTGGATCAACCGAAACAATACCAATTTGTTTATCAGGAAAATCCAATAAAAATCGACGCACTAATTCATCTACCAACGAAGACTTACCTGCTCCACCAGTACCGGTAATACCAATTACAGGTGTTTTAGATTTTTTTGCTTCTTCGGCAATTTTTGTAAATACAACTTTATTTTGGTCATTAAAATTTTCAGCTGCCGAAATTAATTTCGCAATTGATTTATGATCTTTTGTTGCTAAATGGGTGACTTCGCCATTTAAGTTTGCACCGGTTGCATAATCACTTTGCTTTAACACATCGTTAATCATGCCTTGCAAACCTAGCGAGCGACCGTCATCGGGATGATAAATACGGGCAATACCGTAATTATGTAAATCGTCAATCTCACTCGGAAGAATGGTTCCTCCACCGCCACCAAATATTTTTATGTGTCCACAGCCACGTTCTTTCAATAAATCGTACATGTATTTAAAATACTCGTTGTGTCCGCCTTGGTAGCTGGTAATGGCAATGGCATTTGCATCTTCTTGAATGGCACAATCTACAATTTCTTGTACGCTTCGGTCGTGACCTAGGTGAATAATTTCAGCACCTGTGCTTTGCATCACGCGGCGCATAATATTTATAGCAGCATCGTGACCATCGAATAAGGCAGCTGCAGTAACAATTCGTATTTTATGTTTGGTTTGGTATGGAACAGTTTCTATCATTTTAAAAGAATTTACTGCTTAAATTTAAGAGATTTTTTTAAGAAAAATTCATTAAATTTGACAATAATGATATCTAAAAAAATTGATTCTATTACCAAATATCAAAAATTCTTATTTGCAACTTTTATTTTTGTTTTTTTTTCTTGTCACAAAGATAATGGATCAAAATGTCCTCCTTTAAGCACTTTGACTGTTCCTGCCTTTTACAGGCAGTTTAATTTTAAACCTTCAAGTTTTTGGGTTTTTAAAAATACTATTTCAAATGTTATAGATACTTTAAAAGTGACTCAGAGTAAGGGTTATGAAATAAAAAATGGAATATCTACTTCACATGATGTTTGTGGAAGCAGCACAAATTATGAAAGTTATACGACCCAATTAACTCACAAGATTTTTCCAAATGGAGAAAGTAAAATAGTTTTTCATTCAGACGATCAACAATTTTTATTTGTTGATGGATCTAATCAAACTTTGGGAATTATTCAAAAAAACAGCGGAGATAGTATAATATACAACAATAACTTTTATATAAAATTGGAAAATATTTATTCTACTTTATCTGCAAATAGTTCAACATTTAATAATGTATATCAGATGTATTATAAATATCCATCATCTGCTGGATTTAGAAGAATTTGGTGGTGCCCAAATATTGGTCTAATTAAATTTGAATTCTTAAATCAGACCACAAGTCAAACAGAAATTTGGGAACTACAAAATTATAATGTTCAATTGTACTAATTATTCCCCCCACCTATAGGTACTCTGCTCAATTCCTGCCAAATCAATTACCCTGTCTATAACAGTAGCAGCTAATTCTTCAAAAGTTTTTGGTTGAGAATAAAAAGAGGGCGATGCCGGGCAAATAATACCTCCTGCTTCGGTAATGGTTTTCATATTGTTAATATGAATTAAGCTCAGTGGCGTATCGCGTGTTACTAAAATTAATTTTCTTCTTTCTTTTAAAACGACATCTGCGGCACGCGTTACAAGGTCATTACTAATACCAGATGCTATTCTTGCCAAAGTACCCATGCTACAAGGACAAATAATTAACGTGTTGTATTTGGCTGAACCACTTGCAAATGGCGCAAAAAAGTCGTTTTTATCGTAAGTTTTAAAATCGTAATTTTTATAATCTTCGTTTCCCAATTCAAATTTCCAAACGGTTTTGGCATTGTCACTTAATACCAAACTCACCTCAGCTAATTGATTTTTAAGGGCGTTTAATTTATCTAACAATACTTTGGCGTAGACACTTCCACTTGCACCTGTAACGGCTATAGCAATTTTATGGTTGTTGGGATTCACTTTTCTTTTTAGTATTTATTTTATAACTAACAACTAAAGTTAAGATATTGTTGTAAAGTCCGGCATTAAAAAAACGGGCCACCGCATTAGGATAAAATACTTGAGTAGCTAATACACCATAAGGTCTAATAGCAGAAATAGAATTAGAACTTCTTACCTCAACAAAAAAATTATCTTTTATTTTTCTTCCCAAACCTACATTTATGCCATATTCAAATTTTTCGAAAGGATACACCCCGTTCCAATTACCTACTTCATTATCTTCTTGATAATTGACTAAATATGCCACACTTGGCCCTGCTGATAGAAAATAAATGGAATTTACCTGGTATTTAAACATGAGAGGCAAATCGATATAATTTAAGTTGACACGGTAAAAAGAGTAATCGCCTTTAACAGGATTTTGGTTATGGCGAGAACCTTTTTGCGAAAAATAAAACCCTAGTTCTAAACTTGCTTTGGTATTTAATTTTGCATTTACAGAAATTCCTCCAAATACCCCAAATTTATCATAACCACTGTAGTTGTCTCCATGTATTTGACAACCATTAAAGCCTAATGAAGGTCTAAGTGTGAACACCTCATCAGAATTATTCTGCGATTTTAATGCGATTGAAAAAAATAAAAATATAAAAAAGATATTACGCAATTAATTCCTAATTTTAATTATCCAACCCCTGACAGAGTTATCTGTATAGTTTTAAAAACCCTGCAAGGGGTATTAATTTCCTTCAACCTGTTTTTTTATAAGCTCTAATATCGGGCTCCAGCCTAAACCATTGTTATCCGCTTCTTTATATCTGCGTTCACCTTCTGCTACTTTCGAATAGTCGCCTTGCGTGACATTTAAAACGGTTGTGTTTCCCTCTGAAATTAATTCATACGTTACCGTTAAATAATTTTCAGGAATATTGGGAATGCTTTTATTATTTGGATCTATTACCGTATAAGCTAAAAATTTCTCAGGTTGAAGCGTTTTAATATACCCTTGAACAAAGTCCATTGGTTTGCCTTCGTATTCACCACGCCAAATTAATTCACTGCCTTCCTTCCAATCACTTACAGTTTCGCAACCAAACATGTATTTTTTAGTTTCTTGAGGATTTACCAATGCATCCCATACTTTTACTACAGGCGCATTTATTGTAACGCTGCTTTTTATTATTAGTTCACTCATTTTTTATTCTACTATTAGTTTTACATATTTACTTTTTTCTTCATCGTAAAAAACAACATAATAAATTCCCGGTACTAAATTTAATTGATTAGCATTAATTACGAGTGTATTTTTTCCTTCGGGAAACATTTTTTTATTTTGAATAACACTAATAATTTTACCCACATTATCAACCAATTGAACGGTTAATTTAGATTTTTTTGCAATATTAAAATTAATACTCGTTTCAGTTTTAAAAGGATTGGGCATTGGTGTAATTAAAGAAATATTTTCAGGTATAGCATTATAAATACCCACGGTGCTTGGGTTTACTAAAGCTGTATAAACGCTTAAACCACCAGTGCTTGTGAGTTGCATCCATATCGGTCGTACAACATTATTATGTGCAGAAATACCAATATAATCTCCAAAAAAATAACTGGCACTTGGGGTAAATGTATTTGCATTTACTTTATAATTTACAAATGTGGTGCCGGCATCTTGAGACACCGCCATATACACATCAGTATTGGTACCACTCGAAAAATTTCGTCTATCGTAAAACAATATATATACATAACCTGTAACTTGGTCTATTGCCATTGCACTCATAAATTGTTGCTTACCGGGTGCGTCATCATTTACTCGTTTTGGGCTACTCCAAGTATTTCCCCCATCGGTTGATTTTATTAGCCAAATATCGCCATCATTTGCCCCGCTGCTTTGATCGCTCCAATTGATGTAAATGGTACCTTTGTTTGGTCCATTACTTAAATCACAATACGTAAAAGGCAAACCATTGCATCGCTGTAAACCATTAATGGCATAATCCCATCCACCTGGAAAAGAGTTAATAATGGTTTCTGTAGCTAACCAGGTAGCTCCACCATCTAATGATTTTTGAAACACCAATCCTTTAGGTCCAGCCCATGCAACATACAATTCCCCAAGCGGTCCTACGGCAGGAACAGCACCTTCCACTGTATTATCGCTATCGATACAATCGCCTGCATAATGTGATATTCTTTTTGGAGCACTCCAAGTTGTGCCACCATCACTTGTTTTAGAATACAGAATAATACTGCTATCACTTGGTGATGTACTTCCGTAATTATCGAATTGTGTCCAAGTAACATGTATTTCGTTATTTAAAGGATTAACAACCGCCCATTCTTTATCCTGCGCCTTAGTACCATTTTTACCAGTATAAGTACAGGTTGTATAATTTTGCCCAAAATTAGTTGACTTTTGAACAACAATTCTATCAATCCAACTTCCACCACTTGGCGGGTTAGATAGATGCATGTAATAACAGGTGTTTGCTGTATCCCAAATTAAAACAGGATCGCCCCAAACACCATAAGCACTGCACGCAAGTGTTTGAACTGACCAAGTAACACCTGCATCGTTGCTTCGATACGAATTATTTAAATTTGCTCCAGCAACAATTTGATTGGTATTTTTAGGATTAATAGCAATACAAACCTCTTCGGGGCTATTGGATGTACTAATTAATACGTTTGGAAATTGTGCTATAAATTTAGATGAAAGACTTAAAAAAACGAATAGAATTATTTTTTTCATTGTTTACAATATTCAAATAAATAAAGTGATTTTAAAGTAATAATTCAACTAATTTATTTATCGTAAAATCAATTTCTTCCTTGGTTGTATTTTTACAAAAACTAAAACGTACCGAAGGACGTTCCATTTCTATACCCAAAGCCCTTAAAACGTGGCTTCCCTGATTACTGCCACTGCTACAGGCACTGCCACCACTTGCCGCTATACCAGAAATATCTAAATTAAACAATAACATCTCTGCATCGGGATGAAGCGGAAAACGGCAATTTAAAACTGTATAAAGCGATTTTTCTCTACTTGTTTCTCCATTAAATTCAGTTCCTGGTATTTTTTTCTCCAACTCACTTTTCATGTAGTCTTTTAACTCCATAATGTGCTTTTGGTGTTGTTCCATTTCGTCGTAACACATTTGAAGTGCCTTAGCTAAACCAACAATACCATATACGTTCTCTGTGCCACCTCGCATATTACGTTCTTGCGCTCCACCATGAATAAATGGGGTGATTTTGTTTTGATGATTTATATATAAAAAGCCAACCCCTTTTGGCCCATGGAATTTGTGAGCGGCACAAGTAATAAAGTGAACATTAATTTTTTGTAAATCCATAGCATAATGCCCCATAGTTTGAACGGTATCGCTATGAAACACCGCATTGTATTTTTTACATAATTCGCCTACCTCTTGCAAAGGCAATAAAGTACCAATTTCGTTATTGGCATGCATTAACGATACCAACGAACGTGGGTTATTTTTTAAAAGTTCTTCTAAATGTTGTAAATCAACGTTGCCTTTATTATCTATTTTAACCCAACTTGCTTTTACCTTTCCTTCTTTCTCTAGCACTTTAATAGTGTGTTCAACAGCATGATGTTCTATTTCGCTCGAAATAACATGTGTTATACCAAAAGTGCTTATAGATTGGCATATAGCCATGTTATCTGCCTCAGTTCCTCCTGATGTAAAAAATATTTCGGCTGGAGTTACATTTAATAATTTGGCTACTGTTTTTCGAGAATTTTCGATTGCTGCACGCGATTTACGACCAAATGCGTGAATAGAAGAGGGATTTCCAAAATCTTCTAACATTACAGGCATCATCGCTTTTAAAACTTCTTCATCTAATTTGGTAGTTGCAGCATTATCTAAGTATACTTTCATTCTAAAACAGTTTGGATACAAATTTAATCAATTACTTTCTGAATGTATTTAACCACTCAATGGCTTTTTGCCTATCATCAAAAAATTTTGTTGGGGTGTGGGGACGAGAAAATTTAATAAATACATTTCCAAGTACTTTATGAGCCATCGAATCGCTGCAAAGTGCTAAAGCCATGGCATGATCAGCATACTCTTTTGAGGCTCCAAATTGCCTGGTATCAGAACTTAAATGAAAATCGCCCTCTGCCTCCATTAAAACTAAAAATTTTGCCTTGGGTAAACAACTTTTAGACATTTCTTGGGCTTGCATCACGTCTTTAGCCATTAAAACACAATTTTTTTTCACTTTAAACTCCACCAAAGCATTATCGTTTACAGTCATGTAAAAAATATCTGTTTCAAATTTTTTCATTAGGCAAATAAGAAACTAAAAATAATAAAAAAAGCCCAATTACTTGGGCTTTAATTTTATGCAAAATTATACAACACTTATTTTAAAGTAGCTACTTTTTTAGCTAATTTACTTTTTAAATTACCTGCCTTATTTTTGTGAATAACACTTTTTTTAGCTAATTTATCTAACATACTAGATACTTTTGGTAACAAAGTTTCAGCTTCTTTCTTGGTAGTTAATGTGCGTAAAGCTTTAACTGCATTACGAGTAGTTTTAGCGTAGTAACGGTTTTCTACACGTTTTGCATCATTTGAGCGAATGCGTTTGATTGAGGATTTATGATTTGCCATTTTATTAAATTCGTTTAATTCCCCTAAATTTGGGACTGCAAATATACACAAAATTTTAAATATACAAGTGTTTAAAACAATTTGTTTAATAAAATAAATATAAAACTTTAAAGTTTATTTTTGCAATAATGCGGCTAATTTTAATAAGTTTTCTGTTTTTTTTGAGTTATTCCGAGATTTTTTCTCAAATAACCTCCGAAAATAAGCCTGAAAAAAACCTTGTTCCTAATGGAAGTTTTGAAAATTACCGCAAAAAATCGGAAAATATCAAAAACGCCATCCCTTGGCAAGGTATTGCTTCTGTGGATTTTTATCAAAACACTTTAACGAATGATACCACTGCCCAAAAAGGTGCATATGACGGTTACTGCTATGCTGGCTTCCGTTTCCAAAAAAAGTACAAAGAATTTTTGCAGGTTAAATTAGTGGAACCACTTCACCGGGGCACCATTTATGAGTTTAGTATGAAAGTAAAATTAGCCTTTTGGAGTAATGCTATCTTAAAATCGATGGGTGTATTATTTAGTAAAGCTGGTTATACCAAACAAGCCGATGCTGTTAAAAGTAATATGATTGATACCATTTGTAAAAAAAGTGATGGTTTATATAAAAAATTTGAATGGTTTACTATAAGAGGACTCTATAAGGCGGATGGCGGGGAAAAGTACATTACCATTGGTAATTTTACAGCCATTGTTAAAAAAGACATGGTAAGGATGAATTTATTTAAATTGGGCTTTAAAGAATCGTATTATTTTATTGATGACGTAAAACTGTTTAAGACAAAAATAGGAGAGGAAAAAGTGGATGTAGAAATTGTTGGGCCGAATATTAGAGATAATCAAGAAGACAGCGTTTTGCAGGTTAATCAAAATATTAAAGTAGGAGAAAAACTCGCTTTAAAAAACATTTTTTTTGAAAATGGAAAATCGTACCTATTACCAGAATCATACATTGAATTGAATAAATTAGCTCAATACTTAATGAAAAATCCCAACATTCAAATTCAAATTAATGGACATAGTGATAATAGCGGCTTAAAATATAAAAATCAAAAAATTAGTGAGCTCAGAGCCAGAGAAGTATTTGAATATTTAATTAAAAAAGGAGTTCAAAATAAATTGTATTTTAAAGGTTTTGGAAGTACACAACCAATAGCCACAAACGATACAGATGAAGGAAAAGCGTTAAACCGAAGAGTAGAATTAGAAATTATAAAACGATAACATGGAATTGATTAAAGATGATAAAAAAACAATAAAAGCCTGGGCTTTTTATGATTGGGCCAATTCTGTATTTCCTTTAGTCATTACCTCAGCCATTTTTCCAAATTTTTATGATTATGTAACTTCTCACGATGGAACGACCTTTATAGGAAAAACAGTGACCTTTTTAGGGATGCAATTCGAAAATCAAAATATTTATTCCTTTGTTTATGCCTTTGCTTTAGCTATTGTGGTTCTTATCACACCTATTTTAAGTGGTGTGGCCGATTATTTAGGAAATAAAAAACGCTTTCTTCAGTTTTTCTGCTATTTGGGAGCTTTATCATGTATGTGTTTGTTCTTTTTTAATCGCATAAATCTTGAACTAAGTTTCATTCCATTTATTACTGCAACCATTGGTTTTTGGGGCAGTTTGGTGTATTATAATTCTTATTTACCGGAAATAGCGAGTGAAGAAAATCAGGACAAAGTAAGTGCCAAAGGTTTTGCGTTAGGTTATTTTGGAAGTTCATTGCTTTTAATTGTGTGTTTGGTTTTAATTATGGTGTTTAAAGTACCTGCTAAATTTAGTTTCCTTTTGGTTGGCATTTGGTGGATAGGTTTTGCCCAGTACACCTTTAGCAGATTACCAAAACTATTGCACAAAAATGATACCACTGATAGAAAGGGATTAGTATCTAAAGGCTTTAAGGAGCTACTAAGTGTTTCTAAACAAGTGGGTAAATTACAACAGTTAAAACGATTTTTGTTTAGTTACTTTTTTTACAACATGGGTGTACAAACCGTAATGGTAGTTGCCGTTTTATTTGCCCGAAACGAAATTGATTGGGGTGTTGGTGAAGCTGCCGAGAAAGCTAAAACAACTTCATTAATCATTAGTATTTTAATTATTCAATTTGTGGGAATTGCTGGATCTTATGTTTTTTCGGGCATGTCATCAAAAATAGGTAACGTTAAATCGCTAATGGTAGCCATTTTTATCTGGATTTTTATCTGCACGTTTACTTATGCAATTGTAAGAACTCCAGTGCATTTTTACATCGTAGCCTTTTTAGTAGGTTTTGTAATGGGAGGCATTCAAGCTTTATCAAGAAGCACATATAGTAAACTTCTACCTGAAACAGATGATAATACTAGCTTTTTTAGCTTTTACGATGTAATGGAAAAAATGGGTATGATTATTGGCACAGTCTCCTTTGGTATTATTAGCGAGATTGTAGGGGGTATGCGCCCAGCAGTATTATCA
Source organism: Bacteroidota bacterium (assembly GCA_033763945.1). Classification (GTDB taxonomy): domain Bacteria; phylum Bacteroidota; class Bacteroidia; order B-17B0; family Aurantibacillaceae; genus Aurantibacillus. Next base: position 411,983 of record JANRJN010000012.1, read on the forward strand.
CTTATTTTGTTTTTTGTGATAGGTTTTATAGGATTACTTTTTGTAAAAAAATTAGTTAATTCTAAGCAACATTCTTAATATATAAGGAAAGGAAAGTAAATATGAATAATTTTTCAAGAGTTATTTCGGGATATTCATAACGCTTCTAAAAATTACTTTCCATTCGAATTAAACAATTTAGCCGGAGAAAGTTCTATAATTTTTTCTTGTTCTAAATCAAAATACGTGCAACCAAACATGGTATCAAAATTCATCCCTGTTGGTGTATTGCCCTTTGTAAGTATTACTTTATAGCCTGAAATGTTTCTTATTTTGTATTCTTCATCCAACGTAAAATTTGATTTTATGATTTTTTTATTTTTTATTTCAAATTTTAAGATAAAACCCGGCTTATCAGAAACAATATCATTGCTAGTAGATATTATCCAAACAATGCCACTTGAAAAAACAAATAGTTGAGGTTTATTTTGAATTGCTCTTACTGGTGAATCAAATTTGACTTTGTCGTAAGATTTATTAGCGGTACTATCGTATAATTCTAAACAGTAACCAAGGTGATTGTTATTTGTTTCAATATTCTTTTGGTGTTGTGAATTATCATTTATGGTATTCGTTTTTTCTGTAAATATAACCGTTAAGTTATTGCCATCTATACTAATTTTGGAGTAAGTTATAATATGTTCATCGGCAAACCAAATTTGTGAAAGGTGAATTAATAAAATCACCAAAGCTATAAAGCTAAGTCCAACTACGATTAGTTTAAAGTTGCTCTTTTTTTCATTTGCATTTGTTGCCATTGCACATAAATATAAGCAAAAAATTATTGCCTTACATACGTGAATTATAACCCTAAATAAGTAATAGAAATTTAAAAGTTCCTATCCAATTTTTAGAGTAAAGCTCTCCCTCAAAAATTTACTTCCTATTCTGTGCGTCTACCACAGCAATAATAACCATGTTTACAATTTCACGTACACTACTACCCAATTGTAAAACGTGAACCGGTTTGTTTAACCCCATTAATACAGGACCAATTGCTTCTGCTCCACCTAACTCTTGCATTAACTTATAAGCAATATTCCCTGAAGCCAGATTAGGGAAAATAAAAGTATTTACATTTTTATTTACTAAAGGACTAAAGGGAAATTGTTCCTTTAACAAACTATTATTTACCGCAAAATTAGCTTGCAAATCCCCATCTACAATTAAACCCGGATAATTTTTATGCAACAGACTAACTGCATCACGCACTTTATTTGGCACAGCACCCTCTGCACTTCCAAAATTGGTGTAGCTTAACATGGCTATTCGCGGGGTAATATTAAATTGCTTTACGGTATTTGCAGTTAATACGGCTATATCTGCCAATTCTTGAGCCGAGGGGTCTGCATTCATTGTTGTGTCGGCAAAAAAGTAAGGTCCTTTTTTAGTAACCATAATATATAACCCTGCTACACGACTAACCCCACTTTGTACTCCTATTACCTCTAAAGCAGGTTTTATAGGCTGACCATACTTACGTGTTAAACCACTAATCATAGCATCCGCCATACCTGTTTCAACTAACATCGATCCATAATAGTTCCTATCACGCATTAAACGTTGCGAATCGTATTGCGATAAGCCCCGACGTTGACGCTTTTTCCATAACAAATCACCAAACTCCTCACGTCTATTTTCGTCTTCCAAAATAGGGTCTATAATGGTCATGTCGGTTAAATCAATAAAATTATCTTCAGCAATTTTATTGATTTTAACTCTGTTACCTAATAAAATAGGCGTTGCAATGCTTTCATCGCGCACTAACTGCGCTGCTTTTAAAATTTTATACGTATCCGCTTCACTAAACACCACACGCTTAGGATTACTTTTTGCTTTGTTGGCAAGGCTGCGCATTAATTTATTGTCTTTACCTAAACGGTTCTCTAACTCTAACTTATAGGCATCCCAATCGGTAATTTTGTGTTTAGCCACACCACTATCAATAGCTGCTTTCGCCACGGCTGCAGAAACTTCAGCAATTAAACGGTTATCGATTGGTTTAGGTATAATATAATCTGAACCAAAACTTAAATTTTTAGAGCCGTAAGCTAAGTTTACATAATCAGGAACGCTTTCTTTCGCTAAAGCTGCAATGGCTAAAGAGGCAGCCAGCTTCATTTCTTCATTAATAGTGGTGGCACGAACATCTAAAGCACCTCTAAAAATAAACGGAAAGCCTAATACGTTATTTACTTGATTAGGATGATCGCTACGACCAGTTGCCATAATAATATCGGGGCGGGACGCAATTGCTTCTTCGTACGAAATTTCGGGCGTTGGATTGGCTAAGGCAAACACAATACAATTTGGCGCCATAGAGCGTACCATATCCTGTGTTAAAATATTTCCTTTACTTAAACCCACAAACACGTCGGCTCCTTTAATGGCTTCTTCTAAGGTATTTACTTTTACATTATCGGATGCAAAAAAGGTTTTATATTCATCTAAATCTTTTCTGTTTTTATTAATAACGCCTTTACTATCCAGCATTATAATATTTTCTTTTTTAACACCAACTGCAATATACATTTTAGCACAGGAGTTGGCCGAAGCTCCTGCGCCGTTAATTACTAACTTAACGTGTTCTATTTTTTTACCTGAAATCTCAACGGCGTTTACTAATGCAGCTGACGAAATAATAGCAGTACCATGTTGATCATCGTGCATTAAAGGTATGTTTAACACTTCCTTTAAACGACGCTCAATTTCAAAACATTCAGGGGCTTTAATATCTTCTAAATTTATACCTCCAAAAGTGGGGGCTATATTTTTCACCGTGTTTACAAACTCATCAATGTTTTTTGTATCAATTTCAATATCAAACACATCTATATCAGCAAAGATTTTAAATAATAACCCTTTACCTTCCATTACCGGTTTTGAAGCTAAAGCACCTATATCGCCTAAACCCAAAACGGCCGTTCCGTTTGAAATTACTGCTACCAGATTTCCCTTAGCGGTATATTTATAAGCGTCTTCGGGGTTTTTCTCTATTTCTAAACATGGTTCTGCAACACCTGGACTGTAAGCCAGAGTTAAATCGCGTTGAGTACTGTAGGGTTTAGTAGGAACTACTTCAATTTTACCGGGACGACCTTGTGAGTGATAATCTAAAGCATCTTCTCTTCTGAATTTTGCCATAATTTTAATTTAAAAGCTAAAAACGAAGGTAACATTTTTTTACTGATAGTTAAATCTATTATGTACTAAATAGAATTATCTTTGCGCCGCTTATGACCAATATCACGCATAAAGACAACCATGTTAAGCAAACGTTAAATTTGGCATGGCCTCTTATTATCACTCAAGTTGGGCATATTGTGGTGGGTATTGTAGATACAGTATTTTTAGGAAAAATTGGTCCGACTGAGCAAGCTGCTTGCATTATTAGCAATAATCTATATGTTTTAATACTTGTTTTTAGCATTGGGGTTAGTTATGCAACCACACCTCTGGTAACCCAAGCGCATGAAAAAGGTAATTTATTAAAAAAAGCCTCATTGTTTAAAAACTCGTTGTTTTTAAACTTTACAATTGCGTGTTTAAGTTTTGTTGTGTTATTTTTTCTTTCAGGCACATTGCGCTATATGCAACAACCTGAACAAGTTGTGAATTTGGCGATTCCTTTTTACGATGTGTTAATTTTTTCAATGATACCGGTATCTATCTTTTTTACCTGCAAGCAATATTGTGAGGGATTAAGCAATACAAAAATGGCCTTACTTATAAGTGTGGCCGGCAACCTCATTAACATTGTATTAAATTACCTATTAATTTATGGGCATTTTGGATTACCTAAAATGGGTTATATGGGTTCTGCTTGGGCTTCATTTATTGCACGCTTAGCAATGGGCATTGGTTTTTTAATCTTAATATTTAAATCGCCCATAACCAAAGAGATTAATAAAGTTTACAAGCAAACCAAATTAAATTTTGACGAATTAAAACAATTGGCAAAAATTGGTTTAAACGCCGGTTTACAATTTACCTTTGAAGTAGCCGCTTTTGTGGTGGCAGGCTTAATGGCGGGTACATTTGGTAAAGAACAAATTGATGCCCATGGTATTGCCTTAAACTTAGCCGCGTTTACGTATATGTTTGGTAGCGGTATAAGCAGTGCAACCACTATTAGAATTGGTATTTACAAAAGTCAGGAAAACTGGAAAATGATAAAGGCCGCCGGATTTACCTCTATAAAATTGGTACTGCTAGTAATGGGCTTTTTCACTTTAGTATTTTTCGCATTGAACACTGTTTTACCTCAAGCATTTAGTAACGAGAAAGAAATTTTAGAGTTGGCATCAAAACTTTTAATTATTGCTGCCTTTTTTCAGTTGTTTGATGGCACGCAAGTTACACTGATTGGTATTTTAAGGGGATTGGAAGACGTGAAAATGCCCACCATTATTACCTTAATTGGTTATTGGGTAATTGCCTTGCCCCTGGCCTATTATTTAGCCTTTATTGTAAAAATGGAAACCGTTGGCATTTGGATTGCCTTATTGAGTAGTTTGGTATTTGTTGCTTTCTTTTTGTTTTTACGTTTTAATCATTTATTGAAGAAGCATGGGGTTTAATTATTAAAGTCATCCTTAGCGGAGTCGAAGTATTTGTGCAAAGCCAAACACACATTCCACAAACTCAAACGTGCATTACACAAAATGGAAGGTTTTTGAGTGGATTTATTTGTTATATTTATAGAAGGTTTAATAGTTATAAAATGAAAAAGATTACATTATTACTTTTCTTGATTTATAATTTAAAAGCAAGTGCACAATTACCTAACATTGTAAAAGACATTAATACATTAAATTTTTTTGGCTCGAATCCAAGTAATAGTGTTCTATTCGGAGGATATGTCTATTTTTCTGCGACCGATGGTATAAATGGAAATGAACTTTGGAGAAGTGATGGAACATTATTAGGTACTACTTTAGTTAAAGATATTTATCCTGGAGCATATAGTTCAAATCCGTATTTTTTTTTTGTATCTGGAGTCCATTTATATTTCACGGCGGATGATGGAATTAATGGAACAGAGTTATGGAAAACTGACGGAACAAATGCAGGTACACAGCTTATAAATGATATTAATGTAGGAACAAATAGTAGCAACCCACGTAATTTTGGTTCAATGGGTGGTACTATTTATTTTACAGCTAATGATGGAATAAATGGTTTTGAACTATGGGTAAGTGATGGAACAACTGTAGGCACAACAATGCTACAAGACATAAATATAGGTGGTAATTCTACCCCCTCTAATTTTTTTCAACTAGGGACAAGTTTATTGTTTGTTGCAGGTAGTCAAACAGTTGGGGTTGAACAATTATGGAAGACAGACGGGACTATTGCGGGAACAACATTTATAAAAAATATTTATTCTGGTGCGGCAGGACAGAATATTAATTATTTCAACCTCCTAGGAGGTAATGTTTATTTTGTTTCGAAGGATGCAATAAATGGATTTGAACTTTGGAAAAGTGATGGAACAACAGCTGGAACTTTATTAGTAAAGGATATTTATTCTGGTACTCAAAGCTCAAATCCCAGCAATATAAAAACAATTGGATCTAACTTATATTTTTCCGCAAATAATGGAATAAACGGTATTGAATTATGGAAAAGTGATGGGACAACTGCTGGAACTATATTAGTAAAAGACATTTATTCTGGCTCACAAAACTCAAGTCCAAATAATTTACAAGTGATTGGTAGTGATTTATATTTCTCAGCTGATGACGGTTTAAATGGCAACGAATTATGGAAAAGCGATGGAACAGCTGCTGGAACTTCTTTAGTGAAAGATATAAATGTGGGTTCGGCAAGTTCCAATATTACTTCCGTTATTACTTTATCCAATACTCTTTATTTTTCAGCTAATTCGATTTTAAATGGGGCAGAACTATGGAAAAGTGATGGAACACTAGTTGGTACAACACAAATTAAATATGTTAGCACCGGAACGGCAACTAGCAGCTTATCAAACATTATTGTTGCAGGTAGCCATATTTATTTTTCCGCTTTAAACCCACCCGCTAATACCAGTCTTTGGGTAAGCGATGGGACAAATTCAGGTACCACATTACTTAAAAATTTTGCGATTAGCGCCTCCTTCATTTCATTTGGATCCAACTTATTTTTCACTGCCTCTGATGGAATGGTTGGCAATGAACCTTGGCTTTCAGATGGTACAGTTGTAGGAACATCTCTAATTAAAGATATAAATTCATCCTCAACTCAAGGTTCGAACCCATCTTCTGGTGTTGTATTAGGAAATTATTTTTATTTTTCGGCTAATGACGGAATTCATGGAACTGAACTATGGAAAAGTGATGGAACTTCCTCTGGCACTTTTTTACTTAAAGACATTAACATAGGTTCGGCAAGCTCAAGCCCGAGTAACTTGGTTGTTTTAAATGGCAAATTATACTTTGGGGCGGATGATGGCTCAAATGGAAATGAGTTGTGGATAAGCGATGGTACAAATGCAGGCACAACATTATTAGTCGATATTAATACAGGTACTATAAGTTCCTACCCTAGCAGTCTTTTATCAAATAATAATAAAATTTACTTTTCTGCTTATACTAGCCTTTATGGTCGTGAACCATGGATAAGCGATGGAACAGTCTCTGGTACTTTACTTTTAAAGGATATTAATTATGGCTCTATAAATCATTCTTTACCAGGTGGATTTACTTCTACAGGTAGCAATGTTATATTTTATGCCAATGATGGGATAAATGGAGTGGAACCATGGGTAAGTGATGGAACAACTACTGGCACTAATTTATTAATAGATATAAATACTGGTACAAATACTTCCTTTCCTGATGGATTTTGTATTATGAATAGCAATATTTTTTTTAAAGCATCTGATGGAACTATTGCAGGATTATGGAAGACAGATGGGACAACTATTGGAACCGTTTTAGTTACTACCGTTTGTGCGAATCCCTCACAATTAACAGTACTAGGTAATACGATATTTTTTTCAGCAACCTCAAGTGGCTATGGTGACGAACTTTGGAAAAGTGATGGCACAAGTTCTGGGACTCAGTTTGTTAAAGATATTAATCCTGGATCTTCGGGGTCAAATATTCGTTTTGTAAAAGCATTAGGAAGTAATATTTATTTTTCTGCAGATGATGGACTAAACGGAAATGAAATTTGGAAAAGCGATGGTACAACTATGGGAACCCAACTTATTAAAGATATAAGTCAAGGTAATGCAAACTCTTACCCATTATATTTATTTGTAATAAATTCGCTTGTATATTTTAGTTCTGATGATGGAATTCATGGAAGAGAATTATGGCAAACAGATGGGACTTATAATGGAACTGGTTATGTTGTGGATCTTTACCCGGGAAATAATTTTTTTGGACCTTCAGGATTTTTTACTTTTAACTCATTACTTTATTTTCAAATGGATGATGGCACACATGGCACTGAATTATGGAACTATTTACCCTCTCTTTCAGAAATTCCAGAGGTTGTAAATGATAATTTTATGCAACATTTAATTCTTTACCCAAACCCAACTTATGAAAAATTGAATATTAAAATAAACCCTTCGATAGGCTCAGGGTACAGCTTAGCCATCAATGTTCAAATTTTAAATACATTAGGGCAAATTGTTTACCAGTCAGCTATTACAAATCAACAATCATCCATCAACATTCAACAATTAAACAATGGAATTTATTTTGTAAAAGTTTTGGAGGGGGATAAGGTAATTGGTATGCAAAAAATTATTAAAGAGTAAATTTTGATTCATGCCTCGACTTCGCTCAGCATGACAGAACATTGTCACTTCGAGTAGCCACCATTAGTTTTAAAAGGGCGTATCGAGAAGTGATGTGCAATTCAGTTCTCGATACACCTCCTTCGTCGGCACTCGAACTGACACAAATTAATTCCTAAACACAAACTTATTATCAAACATATCCACCACAATTTCTTTGTCTTTGTTTACGGTGCCTGCTAAAATTTGTTTGCTTAACTCATTTAATATTTGTTTTTGCATGACACGTTTTACCGGACGCGCACCAAACTGAGGGTCGTAACCCAATTGTGCCAACCATTCTACTGCATCATCTGTAATTGAGATGGCAATGTTTTGTTCTGCCAAACGTTGTTTGATTTGATTAAACTGAATTCTTACAATCGACGTTACATCTTCTCTGCTTAATGGTTCAAACATAATTACTTCATCTATCCTGTTTAAAAATTCAGGACGGATGGATTTCTTTAACATCTCATACACTTCGGCTTTAGTTTTTGCCAATACCTCGTCTTTGTTAGCAACGGTTAGTTTTTCAAAATTATCTTGTATAATGTGAGAACCAATATTACTAGTCATAATAATAATGGTGTTTTTAAAATTCACCACACGACCCTTGTTGTCCGTTAAACGCCCATCGTCCAATACTTGTAACAAAATATTAAATACATCCGGATGCGCTTTTTCAATCTCATCTAACAACACTACGCTGTATGGCTTTCTTCGCACAGCTTCGGTTAACTGTCCTCCATCTTCAAAACCAACATAGCCTGGAGGCGCACCAATTAAACGACTTACGGCGTGACGTTCCTGATATTCACTCATATCAATGCGTGTCATGGCATTCTCATTATTAAACAAAAAGTCTGCCAAGGCTTTTGCCAATTCTGTTTTCCCAACACCTGTAGTACCTAAAAAGATGAACGAACCAATAGGACGTTTTGTGTCTTGTAATCCTGCCCTACTTCTGCGCACAGCATCGGCAATACTTTCAATGGCTTCATGCTGCCCAACCACACGTTTATGCAACTCGGTTTCTAAATTCAATAATTTTTCTTTTTCGCTTTGAAGCATACTTTTTAAAGGAATACCTGTCCAAGCACTAATTACAGCGGCAATGTCTTCACTATCCACTTCTTCTTTTACCAATTGCGAACCACTTGCTTTGGTGGCTGATAATTTTACTTCTAACTCTGCTAATTTCGCTTCGGCCTCTTTTACTTTACCATAGCGTATTTCAGCTACTTTGCCATAATCACCTGCTTTTTCAAAATTGTTGGCATGAACTTTTAATTCTTCAATTTGCACTTTAATTTTCTGAACACCTTCAATCACTTCTTTCTCAGCTTGCCATTTGGCTTTTAAACCATCACGCGCTTCTTGAAGATTAGCCAAATCTTTATTTAGAGCCGATACTTTTGCATCTTCGTTCTCACGCTTCATGGCTTCACGCTCAATTTCCAAAGACATAATTTTTCGTTCTATTTCATCCAATTCAATTGGCATGCTATTAATTTGCATACGCAATTTACTTGCAGCCTCATCCATTAAATCAATTGCTTTATCGGGCAAGAAACGGTCGTTAATATAACGCTGACTTAATTCTACTGCTGCAATAATGGCTTCGTCTTTAATACGCACTTTATGATGCGTTTCGTATTTTTCTTTAATGCCACGTAAAATTGAAATGGCATCTTCGGCAGTTGGTTCATCTACCATTACCTTCTGAAAGCGACGTTCAAGAGCTTTGTCTTTTTCAAAGTAACGTTGAAATTCACTTAATGTTGTAGCACCAATAGCCCTTAATTCACCACGTGCCAAAGCCGGTTTTAAAATATTGGCGGCGTCCATGGCTCCTTCGCCTCCTCCACCCGCTCCCACAAGGGTATGAATCTCATCAATGAATAAAATAATTTCTCCGTTAGCGCTTATCACTTCTTTAACAACAGACTTTAAGCGCTCTTCAAACTCCCCTTTAAATTTAGCACCTGCAATTAATGCACTTAAGTCTAAACTAAATACTTGTTTGCTTTTTAAATTCTCAGGCACATCTCCATTATTAATACGATGTGCTAAACCTTCTGCAATGGCCGTTTTACCAACACCTGGCTCTCCCACTAAAATAGGATTGTTTTTAGTACGGCGTGATAATATTTGTAACACACGGCGAATTTCTTCGTCGCGACCGATCACAGGATCGAGCTTACCATTTTTTGCTTGCGCATTTAAATTAATGGCGTATTTATTTAGGGAGTTATAGGTTTCTTCTTGTGATTGGGATGTCACGCGTTCACCCTTACGCAATTCGGTAATGGCGGCTTTAATTTCCTTTTCTTTTAAACCAGCATCTTTCATTAGGTTGGCAGTGCTATCACCTGAATTAATTAAGCCTAATAACAAATGTTCAATAGAAACATACTCGTCTTTATACTCTTTTAAAAAGGAACTTGCTTTTGCTAAGGCCTGATTGGCGGAAGACGACAAATACGGTTGTCCACCTGAAACTTTTGGATAAGATTGCACAACGCTATCTACCAATTTAGAAAAAGTGATAGGATTAACGTTTAATTTTTTCAAAATAAAAGGTGTCACATTTTCATCCACCTCTAAAATGGCTTTTAATATATGAGCGGGTTCAATAGCTTGTTGCCCATTAACGGTAGCAATTTGTAATGCTTGTTGAATGGCTTCTTGCGATTTGATGGTATAGTTATTTAAATTCATAGCTGTTATTTTTTTAACACGGAGGCGATGAGTTAAGGAGGGCGCAGAGTTTTATAAATACCTCAGTGTACTCCCTTTTCTCTTTTTCTCTATGTTGAATTTTACAGGATAACCACAGCACAAAACATACCGATTAAAAATAACGGAAAATTAGGCAGGGATTTTAAAGAATAAATGACGTAATGACTTAGTTTTAAGAAGGTTTCGGACGAAGTTGCAGAGGGAACATAGAACCTCAAAACTTCCAACCTTTTGAAACCAAATGTGCCTTGCATTTAGAGCAAAATTCCTTTTCTTCGTCAGCATGATTTTTACCTTCGGCATCGCGCATAAAACAGGTTTTTAAAGGGCAATGCGGTAAGCCTTGTGTATGTCCCAATTCGTGAACGGCTAATTTAAAAAACTGAGGTAGCAAGTTTTTCTTTGATAGCCTGAATGTAGATACAACACAGGAACCACCGGGTTGATAACCCAACCCCATAATTCCGTAATCAGGGAGGTGGTCTTTTGTATCGCTGATGTCTTTGCTTGTAAGGCCAATGGTAACATGACCTTTTTGATTAAGCGTTAATAAATAACGGATTAAGGTATCGGCACGATAACGATTTCTCTTGCTGTAATAGGCTTTTTTTGGCAATGGGATAGATTTATTAATTACCACATTCGGATAGACTTTAAGCAACTCATTATAAATATAAGTAATTTGTTTTTGTGGTATATCATCAAAAGGCTGCATATTTATTATAAGCGGCTCAACTGCATTAAATGAAAATTGTCGACTACTCGTTCTCTCTCCAAAGGAAAAAACAAAAATGATGTTTAAAATAAATAGGAGGAGTTTTTTTGTGGACATTTGAATTGTCAATATTACGAATTACAATAAATAATCCTTCTATCAATTTCTAAATTTATTTCGATAACAATCCATAATTCCTTCACTTGTAATATTTGAGTGCCAAGCAACAGATAAATGAGGAACACCAGGCTTATATGCCAACGTTACCATATTTGCTTCTGGAATAGTATGATACTTTAATGCAATAAGCCCTAGACCTAAATTTTCTATTGCGACAAATACCCAAACAAGTTCATCACTGCCTATTTTATCAAATTCCTTGGTTGCACTTGAACCCCAACCTTTACTAATTATTTTTTCAATATTATTAATCCTTCCACTTACTTCTTTTGTTTCGTTTTCTTTTAAAATTGCGTGATGAGCATATATATTCCTAAGTTTTCTTAAATTATTGAGCACGATATAAATTTCTTCAGTTATCGCAGATTTTGCATATAAATATTCTATGCCAAAACTAAATGAATAACTGAATTTTATTTTTTCAAAAAAGTCAACACGTTTATTTTTAGAAAAACTTTCAATCATAATATCTTTTAGTAACCCTTCTATATAAGATACCCCAATAATTACTAAAGATCTAATATCATTTGTTTTCAGATAATTAAGGACTTGTTCAAAATCTTTAACATCATTATCAAAATTCTGTGAACTTATTATTTCCTTTAATTCTTCAAAGTAATTTTTTTCCTTTGTCATATAACCATTTTAAATTATTATCACCATGTAAATTGGATTAATTCTTTTCTACCCCCCTCAAAGTGAGTTTTTCCGTCATTGTGAGCGATAGCGAAGCAATCTCTTTTAGTGAAAGATTGCTTCGTCGTTCCTCCTCGCAATGACGCATCACCTTAGAACATTTACCCCATCTCAATCAACTTCTTTTCCAAGGCATACATTTCATCACGCAGTTTGGCGGCTTCCATAAAATTCATTTCTTTTGCGGCACGCATCATCGCTGATTTTATTTTACCAATTTGTTTTTTTAGATCCTCGGTGTTTTTGTATTCTACTTCGGGTTCTGCGGCCATACTCACTAATAATGGGTCATCGTATACCTTTACCAATTTACCGCCAATAGTAACAGTCGTGCCGCTCATTGGTTGTGAAGATGCCTTTTTCCCAGCCTGCACCGGTGTAATGTTATGTCTGTAATTGTATTCAATTTGTTTTTTACGGCGGCGTTCGGTTTCTTCCATCGTTTGTTTCATGCTATCCGTTATTTTATCAGCGTACATAATAACACGTCCGTTTACATTACGTGCTGCCCTACCCACTGTTTGTACCAGACTGGTGACATTTCGTAAAAAGCCTTCTTTATCGGCATCTAAAATAGCTACTAAACTTACTTCTGGTAAATCCAAACCTTCGCGTAATAAGTTAATACCTACCAACACATCAAACATACCAATACGTAATTGTCTTAAAATTTCAATACGCTCCAAAGTATCCACTTCGCTGTGTATGTAGCGGCAACGTACATTTAATTTAATAAGATATTTCGTTAACTCCTCAGCCATGCGCTTAGTAAGCGTTGTTACTAAAATTCGTTCATCTTTTGCAGCAATTTTATGAATCTCATCCAGCAAATCATCTACTTGGGTATTACAAGGTCGTACTTCAATAATCGGGTCAATAATACCTGTTGGTCGAATTAATTGTTCTACCACTATTCCTTCTGCTTCTTGTAATTCAAACTGAGAAGGTGTTGCACTGATATATACTACTTGATTTTGTAGAGATTGAAATTCTTCAAATTTTAAGGGGCGATTATCTAATGCAGAAGGAAGGCGAAAACCATATTCTACTAAATTTTGTTTACGGCTTAAATCGCCACCAAACATGGCACGCACTTGCGGTAAGGTTACATGACTTTCGTCAATAAACATCACATAATCTTTCGCAAAATAATCTAATAAACAAAAAGGACGAGTACCCGGTTCTCTGCCATCAAAATAACGTGAGTAATTTTCAATGCCGCTGCAATAGCCCAATTCTCGCATCATTTCCAAATCAAAGTTCACACGTTCTTCCAAACGTTTTGCTTCCAATACTTTATCTTGCGACCTAAAAAATTCAACTTGTTTCTTCATGTCCGCTTCAATAAACACCATGGCTTTTTGCATGGTATCAGGAGCAGTGACAAATATGTTTGCCGGATAAATGGTAAAACTTTCAAATTTATTTAAAACGTAATTGTTAGCACTATCAAAAGTTTCAATACTTTCAATTTCATCACCAAAAAAAGAAATGCGCACGCAATAATCTGTATAAGATAGGTGAATATCAACCGTATCTCCCTTTACGCGAAAGGTACCCCGTGTAAAATCGCCTGTGGTACGTGAGTATAAAGATTGGACGAATTGATGTAATAATTTATTGCGTGATATTAATTGCCCGACTTTAATTTCAATAATATTTGCCTTAAAATCGCTCGGATTTCCCATACCATAAATACAACTCACAGAACTCACCACAATCACATCTCTTCGTCCAGATAGCAATGAAGAGGTGGCGCTTAATCTCAATTTTTCAATTTCGTCGTTAATGGCTAAATCTTTTTCAATGTATGTTCCTGTAGTTGGCAAATAAGCTTCGGGCTGATAATAATCGTAATAACTGATAAAATATTCCACCGCATTGTATGGAAAGAATTCCCGCAATTCGTTATAAAGCTGGGCAGCCAACGTTTTGTTATGGGCAATCACCAACGTGGGCCGATTCACCTGTGCAATGACATTGGCCACGGTAAAGGTTTTTCCCGATCCCGTCACGCCCAAGAGTGTTTGTGTTTTAACACCTTGATTTAAACCTGAAACCAAGGCTTCAATTGCTTGAGGTTGATCACCTGCGGGGGCGTATTCACTTACCAATTGAAATGGCGGAGGTAATGTGTCAGACATATCCTCATGATGGACCA